>JAWKJB010000001.1:0-600000 GCA_041393965.1 Acidimicrobiia bacterium
CAGCAGTTGCGAGCCGAGCACTACAAGGTCGTGGTTGTCAACGGGCGAACGGCCCTCCGGTGGGTCAGCCGGGCAGGCCTCACCAAGTGGCACGATCTCGCTCGCCTGACCGGACCCCCCACAGCGACAGTCTGTGTTGGCGATACGAGTAGCCCCCTCTTCGTCGGATGGTCCTGCAACCTTCAGAGCCAACCGGGAGCGATGCGTCACGCCGACGACATCGCCGGCATCGTGAGGACTGTCACCAGAAAAAAACGGAACCATCGCCGGAATTCCACTGTCGGGACGGATACAAGTCTCCCTCGTGGCGCCCATGCCAGGACCGGAACCGAGCTGATCTCGCTGCTAGCCACGTGGCTCGCGAAGAGCAGCGACCAGACAATCGGCGACGTCTCTCGGTTCCCCCGGGCCCCGTGGATCAGCGTCGAGACCCCGCTCGGTCTCATGGACCTCAACGCCGACACTCGCCGATCAGCCGTCAGTGCGTTCCTCGACCATGTCCGGCAATTCGAAGGGGCAGTCGAACTGCACGTGGTGGCTAACCGCCGGGGCCGTATCAACAAGGTCGTCTTTGATCCGGCAAAACCGTCCCCGATTGGCTGGTACGCGTACCTGCGGACGGCAAGGCCCGCGTCCACGTCGATGACGTTGCCATGACTCGCGTGCCCGCCATCGTTCAGTTCCCACATCCCGGTGCGGAGCACATTCCGGAGGGTGACTGGATGCCCTGGAACACAGCCGCGAGCCATCGACGGAAGTTCATGGTCTCGCCTGGCATGCTCCTCGACAGCGATGGCTACAGCGAGAACACCGAGGTTGTGTTCTGGGGCGAGTGGGAGCCACCCTCGTCCGTAGTGCGACGATGGCCCAAGGCTCGCGACCTGCCAAGGGTCCTGCATCGACCTTGCGTAGCTGAGCCACCTCCGGGTCGGCGCCAGAACACCGATCCATGGGTCTTCGGCGAGGCCTTCCTCTACAGCAACTGCAAACAGCTCAACCCCCGACCACGGCGCACGCCGTCCGCTCTTCAGCGTCTCGACGTCGGTTCGATCATCCTCTTTGGGAGCTCATCACACGAGAGGTTCTTGCTCGACACCCTCTTCGTCGTCGGAGAGGTCCTCGGCGATTTCACACCCGTCGACATCGGCGTGAACGTCGACCCGATCTTCCAATTGTGCACTGTCGACTCTCTGGTCAACGATGACACCGCGAGCGCTTCCCGAACCCTGTTCAAGGGTGCCACCCCGGCCCGTCCCGTTGATGGGATGTTCAGTTTCGTGCCCTGTATGGACGTCACCGACCCACGAGAGCGATTCGGGCGACCTGCGATCGAATTGCCGGGGATCATCAATCCGGCGAGCAGGCAGGCACCGTCTGGCGCGAAGGTTGCTCGTTCGTTGGCTGCGCGGAGCGAGGCGTGGACGGCCATCGTCGATCAGGTCGAGATGGTGGGACTCTCGCTCGCCGCCAATTTGGCGATGCCTGATCGCTGCTGAGAGCGGTAGGCGGGGATCTATCGGGGGCCTCGGATCGGTTCCAATTGACCGTTCCAATTGACCGTCCCGCGCGATGGACGCGCGATGGAGCCCTCGCGGAGTAGGTTGGCAGGAAGCCTAGACAAGCGAAAAACCCAGGCACCGCCTGGGTTTTTCGGTGGTAGCGGGGGCGGGATTTGAACCCGCGACCTTCGGGTTATGAGCCCGATGAGCTACCAGACTGCTCCACCCCGCGTCGTTGGCTCGGAGTATACGAAGCGAGGTGGCATAGCGTTGAGCGTGCGCTGTCGCTCGGGGCTTCGATAGCGCACAGCGATCGGGTCATCTTCGGTGCACGAATCTGGCAGTATTGACCGATGGACATGGTCCCGCTCAGCAAGGATGACGCGTCCGCGGTCCTTGCGCTCGTCGAAGCGGTTGGCGAGGCGGCCACGGTCGACGACTACGCAACCGTCGCCATGACGGGGCTGCTGGACCTCATCCCCTGTATCGACGCCTCCTACAACGAGATGAACCCGGCGGCGAACCGGGTCAGGTGGGCGGCACTGCCGAACCCCGGCAACCTGCTCGAACAGTTCGTCCCGGTATTCCAGAAGTACATGCTCCAGAATCCGCTCGTCCGCCACTTCGAAGAAACGGGTGACACCCGAGCAATGATGTGGTCCGACTTAATGACCCTCGAAGAGATCCACGCCACAGACCTACACCGCAAGATGTTCGGGCATATCGGCGTCGACAGTCAGCTGGCCGTCACCTTGCCGGCACCGCCCGGTATCGTGGTCGGCTTCGCGGTCAATACCGGTCTCGAAGGATTCACCGAGCGCGATCGGGCCATCATGAACGCGCTCCGACCGCACCTCGGACACGCCTACCGCTCCATCCAGCTCCGCGACGAACTGTCGCTCGCACACAAGGCACTCCGAACGCGGGGCTGGACCGGTGCCCTCGCTGACCACACGGGAGTCGTCCGAGCTGTCACCGACAATGCTGACGATTCCGAACACACGACCGGCGTTGCCCTCCGCGAAGGTGAGCCGCTACCAGAACCGCTCCGAAGCTCCTACCGGACCGGCGTCGGCAGGTACCACCCGTCCCAACCCGCCGTTCGTTCCTCACCCACCAGGTTGTCGGAAGACGCACAGGGCGTCGCGGGGTGGCATGTACCCGGGCCGATTGCGCCACATGTCGTAATCGTCGAAACCCATGTCGACGCAAGCAAGCGCCGACTCACCGAAGCAGGACTCTCCCCAAGACAGGTCCAAGTTGCGCTCCAACTCGCCGAAGGAGGCACCAACGCGGTGATCGCCGGAAGGATGGGTATCGCCGAAGGCACCGTGCGCAAGCACCTCGAACGCATCTACCGAGCCCTCGAGGTCACGGACCGCGCAAGTGCGATCGCGAGCATCAGGGGCTGGTAGGCGCGTACATCTGCGCATCGCGACCTACGGGACCGCAAGCGACAATGACGAGACGACCGCACAGGCTCACCGACCTGATCGGCATCGGACAACCGGCCAACCCAGATCCGCAGCGGTCACCTCTGTCAGCGGTCACATCGCTCGGGGCCGGAACGCGATGCCCGGGACGGTCAGTGCCCGGTTGCGGGTCCCGTCAGAGGCCGGATGCCGGCGGGGCGCCTTTGGATTCCCAATACTCGTTGATGCAGTTCTGGATGTGGATGTACCACACGAACGGGCCGACGATCGGCAGCAGCACCCACAGCCCCCACAAGGCGGTGATCGGCGCGGCTTCACCGTCATCGGTGTAGAGCTTCCCGACCTCGTCGGCCATGAGGAACATCGTCACGGGAGCAAACACGAAGGTCAGCACCAGATACAGCACACCACCGATGCCGTCCTTGCGATACGCCTTGAGCTCCTCACCGTTCTTGTACGACCACACAAGCGCCCAGATGCCAAAGGTCACAATGGTCACCAAGATGGTCAAGCCCTTCGAGCGACCCCGTCCGAGGGGCCGGTCCGGCGCAGAGCTTCCGCCGGACGGTGCTGTTGGTTCAGTCATGTTCCCACCATAGCCCACGAGAACCGCCCGCAACTTGACCGTATTGGTCCCCGTCGCCACCTGCAAGACTTGCGGGGCAAACCATGTCGATTCGCACCCGTCCCGATCGTCGACATCGCGACAGCCCGGAATCGGGACCGTGAGGCACAGGAGGACACCACCGTGCAATACGCAGCACTCATCTACGACGATCCGACCAAGGCACCCGACCCCGAATCACCCGAAGGCGCAGCGATCTTCCAACGGTATGTCGAGCTCACCGAACAGATCAGTGCCGAGGGTGTCAACAAGGGCGGAGAAGCCCTCTACGGTGTCGACATGGCGACAAGCATCCGGATTCGTGGCGGCGAACTCCAGATCACCGACGGTCCCTTTGCCGAAACCAAAGAGCACCTCGGGGGCTTCTACCTGATCGAAGCCGACGATCTCGACCATGCCATCAAGATCGCGTCGCGTATCCCCGCGGTCGAGACGGGCACCGTCGAACTGCGACCCGTCTGGGACTTCTCCGAATAGATGCCGGAAGCCGACGAAGCCATCGAGGCCGTGTTCCGCAGCGAACACGGCCTCGTACTCGCCGGCCTCATCCGACACATCGGAGACATCCAGCTCGCAGAAGATGCCCTCCAGGACGCATGCATCGCCGCGCTTGGCGCCTGGACCGACACGATTCCGGACAACCCCGCAGCATGGCTCACCACCACCGCGCGAAGGAAAGCCATCGACCGGATCCGCAGGGCGAAGAACCTCGCAACCAAATACGAGACCCTCGGACACACGATGACCGACATCGACGATGAAACACCGGTCGGGACGATCGAAGACGACCGGCTACGCCTCATCTTCACCTGCTGCCACCCTGCGATCGCCCGAGACGCGAGCGTCGCTCTCACGCTTCGCACCGTCGGTGGGCTCACGACATCTGAGATCGCACGGGCTTTCCTCGTCAGCGAAACAGCGATGGCACAGCGACTGGTCAGGGTCAAACGCAAGATCGCCGACGCCGGCATCCCGTACCGGGTACCGAGTGATGCGGATCTCCCCGACCGCCTCCCGGCGGTACTCGCTGTGATCTACCTCATCTTCAACGAAGGCTACGCGGCATCTCGTGGCGACACCCACATTCGCGCCTCGCTGACCACCGAAGCCATTCGGCTTGCCGCCATCGTGGACAACCTCTTGCCGAACGAGCCGGAAATCATGGGTTTGCGGTCCCTGATGGACTTCCACGATGCACGATCTGCGACCCGCGTCGACGCTCACGGCACCCCCGTGTTGCTCGCCGCCCAGGACCGCACCCGTTGGGACATGCCACGGATCAACACGGCCACCCGCCGGCTTGACACCGCCGTGGCGATGGGTGCGCCTGGCCCGTATCAGGTTCAGGCAGCGATCGCCGCGATCCACGCGACGGCTCCGACGGCCGGGGACACCGACTGGACACAGATCGCGGCCCTGTATCGCACCCTCGAACGGTACACCGACTCGAAGGTGGTGCGTCTCAACCACGCTGTTGCGGTTGCCATGGCCGGGGACCGCACCGCAGCGCTGCGGATGATCCACGACATCGACGGTCTCGCCGGATATCCGTACCTGCATGCTGCACGCGCAGGGCTGCTCGAAGACGAATCCCGAATCGGAGAGGCGATCGAGGCATACGAAGCGGCGATCGCGGTCACGGATGCCGATGCGGAGCGGCAGTTCCTGATGGTGCGCCTCGGGGAGCTACGAAGAGCCGATGGTCGTCAGTGACGCGGCCGTACCGGAAGCCGCCCCGGCCGCTGCAGCGATGATCCGGTTGGCTTCCTCGATGTAGCCCCTCGCTTCGTCGACCTTCGCCTGGTACTCGGCGAGGTCGCCGGCGCGAAGCGCCGCGTTGGCTTCCCTGAGGGCGGCCTCGGCAAGGGCAACCAGCTCGGCCACCCGCTCCTCCACCGTGCCACCGTCGGTCCCGCCATCGGTCCCGCCGTCGGTTCCACCATCGGTGCCCCCGTCGGGCTGTCCGCCGATGCCTTCACCAAAGAGCTTCACCAACACATCGTCGAGTGTTTCGGCAATCTCGATCTGGGAGTTATACGACGCAACGACCCGCTTGAACTGCGGGATGCCACCGGTCGCCGTATCCGCGGCGAGGTAGATGGGTTGGACATACAGCAACGAGTCCTCGATCGGGACCACAAGCATGTTCCCCTTGATCACATCCGAACCCACCTGGCCGAGCAGCGTGAACTCCGACGACACGATCGGGTCCTGCTCGATGAAGTCCCCGACCTGGCCCGGACCGTCGATCTGGCGATCCACCGGCATCGAATACTCGACGATGGTGCCGTACTCGTCGAGCGGACCGCTCTTGGCGACCATGAACGCCGACATGTTCGGGCGGTCCGCAGGGGTGAACGGCTGCATCAGGAGAAACGACAGCTGGTCTTCTTCCGGCAGCTTCATCAACAGGTAATACGGCAGCATCGGGTCCGTCTGGAACAAGCCGCGCAGATCCGGATAGGGCGAATTCGACGGGTCCCGTGCGATCTGCCACGGGTCCTCAACCTTGAACAGCTCGACGGGGTCGGTCATGTGGTACAGGGTGTACACATCGGTCTGGATGCGGAACAGGTCCTCGGGATAGCGCAGATGCGGCACAAGACCTGCGGGGAACTCGTCGATCGGCCTGAACAGGTCCGGGAAGATCTTCTGGTTCGCCCGGATGATCGGATCGTCGGGATCGATCACATACATGTCAACGGTGCCGTCGTAGGCATCGATCACGGCCTTGACCGAGTTGCGGATGTAGTTGACCGAACGAGGCAGGTCGGCCCCGATGTTGAGGCGGGTCGTGAGGGCCTGCTCCGAGTACGGAAAACGATCCGACGCCGTGTACAGATCCATCATCCACACGAGCCTTCCGTCATGGACGACCATGTACGGATCGTTGTCGACATAGAGGAACGGAGCGAGACGCTTGATGCGCGTCTTGATGTTGCGGGCGATCATCACCTTGCTGTCAGCGTCGACCTGGCCCGATATGAGGGTGTTGAGGTCCGCGAACCGCAGGGCCCACGCCGTTCGCTGCAAGAACCCACCGAGCGGAACACCGCCGGCGCCGCCGTATGAGTTCGTCTCGGCTCCGGCTTCATCCCCAGATCCCTTCGGGATGTCGACCTCGCCTTCCTTCGACCCTGCGATCAGGAAGTCCTCCTCCGAATCATCCGAGAAGTAGATCCGAGGCTGGGTCACATTGAGGTTCTCGGAACCCGAATTGTTGATCGGCGGGATGTCCTGGACGAGGAAGTCCGGTTTTCCGTCATCGGTCACATTGTTCGCAGGGCTCAGCACGACTCCGAGACCGTGCGTGTACACGAGCCGCTCGTTCACCCAGCCACTCCCGGGGATCTGGCTCTCCGACAGCCCCCTCGCCGAGATCATCACCTGGGTCAATTCACCGTTGACCATGTAACGGTCGACATCGATGTCGAAGAAGTCGTAATAGGTCTTGATGTTCTGAAGCTCCGGGTAGGTCTGGCCGAGCACTCCCGGGTCCCACAGCCGGATGTTGTCGATCGTCGAACGGTTCGCCTCGATGTCCTTCGCGGTGAGGTCCGTCGCTGCGGCGAACTCGATCGCCTCTACATCATCAAGGCCGAAGGCGAGGCGTGTGAAGTCGAGGTTGTGTTGGACGAACTCAGTTTCGCGTCCGATCTCGTTCGGCTCGACCGAGAACCGTTGCACCATGGCCGGGTAGATGCCACCGACACCGATCGAGGTCACGAGCCAGATCCCGAACGCGATGATCGGCAGCGACCAGCCGCGGAACCAGACATTGACCAGGAGGATCACCGCCGACACGATCGAGATGAAGATCAGGAGGTTCAGTGCAGGGATCTGCGCATTCACATCCGTGTACGACGCCCCGAACACCTGACCGCGGCTCGAATACAGCAGTTCCCACTTGTCGAACAGGTACCCGACCGCCTTGAGAAGGGCGATGAGGGCGAGCATGATCGAGATGTGGGCCTTGACACCGCCCGAGGTTCGCTCGCCGGGGGTCCCGATCTTGATGCCGCCGTTGAGATAGTGCGCTGCGACCACCACGAGGGTTGTCACAACCAGGAGCTGGAACAGCCATCCGAAGACATCTCGATACAGCGGGAGGCCGAAGATGTATCGCGACAGGTCGTTGCCGTAGATCGGGTCAACGAGCCCCCACGACACACCGTTGCGCCAAAACAGCCAGTCCTGCCACCATGCCGCCGCCCCGAGCCCGATCAGCACGCCGAACACCACCGCGAACGCCGTGCGAACCAGAGCAGTTCTCGGCCCGACCCAGTCCCGGTACCGTTCGAGGAGCTCCTCGTCGGGGGTGCCGGGCGTGATGTCGGTCTGTGGCGATACACGGTCAACCACCCACAGGTTCACCCAGAACATCCCAATGGCGAACAGGGAAGCACCGAGGACGAGCCAGATCTTGGTGAAGGTCAAGGTGGCCCATACACCACCGGCATCAAGGTCCGAATACCACAGATAGTCGGTCCACAGCGTTGCGATCCAGCGTCCGCCAAGCAGGAGGACGAAGGCGAAACCGAGCACGATGAAGATCAGGCGGCGCCAGCCAGAGCTCTGACGGTACGCAATGGGTTCTCGGTTGATCACGCCTGGCAGTCTATGGGATCGCCAAGGATGATCATCCAGCTCCGGATCACAGAGCTCCGACCCGTCGTTCGGCCTCATCGCTCCGCCACAGGCGGAAGACCTTGCTCGCCTGGGATGCCACCGCACGGCTCCCCTTGCCTGCTGCCCGCGCATGTTCGATCGCCGAAGTCACCGAATCCTCGAGATCCGATGCGAAAGCGCTCGCCGCAGCTTGCCCCGTGTCCTGCCGCAGCTCGACGAACGGCGCTCCGAAACGATCAGCGAAACCGTCCGGCGGGACCCAGGTGTCGTCACCGCGAAGGGCTTCAAGGGTCTCGTTCTGGAGCTCGACGAGCAGTTTCTTGATCGACCGAAGCGCGGCGTTGCGCCCCGCGAGCGATTCGTTCGGCTCTCCCTGCTCATCGCGGGCCGCCTCGATATCGTCCTCGGGCTGATCTTCCAGAGCAGACACCTGAGGCGCTGTGGTCGCTCGCTGCTCGGTGGGTTCTGCCGCACGGCGCTCTGGCGTCTCTGTTGCGGGCACCGCATCCAAGAGGGACGGTTGACTCGGCATGGAACCGTTGTGTTCCACCGTCCGCAACTGTGCGAACAGCGACCCGATCTCATCCTTCACCGGCCCGTCCGAAGCGAGGAGTGTCGACGCGGGCGCCGGAGCTGGCTCGGGCTCGTCGGTGTCGACTGGCGCCGTGACTTCCGGCGCGGGAGCAGGTTCGGGCTGGTCGGCGTCGACCGGTGCGGCAACTTCCGGCGCTGTGGCCTCCGGTGCCGTGTCGGCGGGTGGGACGGCTTGCGGCTCGGGCGGGCTGATCACGGCAACCGTCTCCACGGGCTGTTTCGGGGTCGCTGCGCCACCGGACGAGCGAAGGGCTTCGATCTCGGCAACGAGCTCGTCGGTGTCGACCGGCCGCAGCGTGACTGCCTTGGATGGTGACACGATCTTGACCGACCCCACATCCATGTCGTGATGCGACAGATCGGGATCGGGCTCGGGCTCTTCGGGAGGCGCTTCGAGCTCCTGGCGGCGGGAGTCGATCTCCTCCTCAAGGTTCGCGATGGACGCCCGCGTGGCTTCGAGCTCTTTGAGAAGCTCGGATCGGCGATCCTCGAGCGCTCGTGCGCGTTCCTGCGCGGCCTCTGCCTGCCGATGGGCCGAGGCGAGCAGCCCGTCGCTTTCGGCCCTCGCCTCGGCGAGCACCGACTCAGCTTCGAGCCTCGCCGTGCGCAGCACATCGTCTTTGTCGCGCCGCGCATCGGAGGTGAGTCGCAGCGCGTCCCGTTCCGCCTCGGCGCGCATGAACAGCGCATCTTGTTGGGCAGCGTCGAGGATGGCTTTCGCTTCGGCCGCGGCCGCTGCGAGCAGCGCCGTTCCCTCCTTCCATGCCGAGCCGCGCAGCGCCTTTGACTGCTCATCGGCACCGTCGAGCATCGACGCCGATTCCTGCTCAGCGGCCATGCGCCAATTGTCGGCGTCGGTCGTGGCACGGGTCCGCAGCCCCTCCGCGGCGGCGCGCGCCGCTTCGAGGATCGACGCAACTTCCTCCCCGACTCGGCGGAGCTCCTGTGCAAGCGCCTCCGGATCGTCGATACCGATCGCGAGTGTCGAGGCCTCCGCCTCAGCCGCAGCGGCCCGCAACTCGTCGACAAGTGCTGCAAGGTCGTTCAGGTGTTCATCGACCTGGGCGCGGTCGTAGCCGCGGCGCACAACATCGAACCGGCGCGGCGGCGCCTGGCCCGCGCTCATCTCTTCGGCCATGGTTCCGAGGCTACCGGCTGGCGCGCCCGCGGTCGTGGATTGTCAGAGCGTCGCGAGGAACGCAAGGGCGTCATCGACGGTGGCGACCTTCACCACTTCGATCTGCCCCTGCGCCGCCGCAACAGCGGCGTCGTAGTTCCCTGCGGGCACGAGGACCGCAACCGCGCCAGCGTCGATGGCGCCATGCACCTTCTGTTCGATGCCGCCAATCTCGCCGACCGTCTCATCGATGTGGATGGTTCCGGTGCCTGCAATGCGCATGCCATGTGTCAGGGACTCGGGTGTCAGCTGGTCGATGATCTGAAGCGTGAACATCAGACCGGCGGACGGACCGCCGATGTTCTGGCTATCGATCGTCACATCCACGGGAAAGTGCACGATCGGCTCGTTGTTGTCGAGCAGCACGCCCATCATCGGTTTGGCCGGGTCTTCCGTGTGGGGCCCGAGAACCAGCTCGAATTCGTCTACCTCGACCTCCTCGGAGTTCGCGTCGGGCCGTTCCACCGTCACGACCACCGGATCACCGACCTGTTTCGGTTCGAGGGCAGCGAGAACATCCGAACGGAACGCGATGATCCGGTTGTCCATCTCGACGATGACATCATCGGGTTGAAGCACGCCATCGGCCGCGGAGCCGGGAACGGTTTCGATCACGATCGCCCCGGTACCCACCAGCGTCACCTCGTAGCCGAGCTTGGTGAGCGCCACATAGATCGCGTCCTGTTTCGACTGGGTCATCAGCGCGAGGCTCTCGCGTCGCAACTGCTCCTCCGACACTCCCGGCGGCCGGTAGTTCTCCCGCTTCGCAATCTCGACACGGTCGTCGAAGTGAGCCGCGACCCACTCGATGACATTCGCCTCCTTGAGCGAAACCGTGAGGAAGAACAGCTCCCCGGTGTCAGAAACGGCACCATCGGGCACACTCACGAAGTCCGAGGTGTCGTACACCGGTCCCGGGCTCAGCGTGTAGTACGGCACCCGAATGACCCACAGCGCAGCGATCGCGATACCAACCACGATGAGGGCGCCCGCGAGCCAGAACGGCCACTTCGGATACCGGTCCGGGGGCTGGAGTGACGCGGGAACGGGAGAGGTCGGATCGTGCGGCCCGACGGCCCCACTTGCGGAGTCCATGGGGCGAGGTTACTTGCGCTCGACGCTAGCGCACCACTACCCGATCCGTTGACGCGACACGAGATCGGCGACCACCACGATCCGCTGCGCTGCTGAACCCTTCGGGTGGCACGCGAACATCGTCAAGGTTGGTGTTGCATGGTCGTAGGTGATCCACAGATCGGTCGGATCAACGATGAAGGTCTCCCGCACCCGGTAGATCACCTCGGCACCGGCCTCATCGGTGACATAGACGAGATCCCCGGGGTCGAGAGCGTCGAGGTTGGCGAACGGACGCGAATGGATCGACCGATGGCCTGCAAGGACCACATTGCCTGCCTCGCCGGGTCGTGCGGTCCCCGCCCAGTGGCCGACGCCGCGATCGAGCACCTCGAGCGACACACCCGCCCGCACCGCCTCATCGACACCGATCGCCGGGATCCGCAGATTGCTGAAGACCCAGCCGGCCGATTGGGATCGGTGCGTCGATGGCTGCCGCGCCGATCCGGGTTCGAGGCCGGCGCGGCTCGGTGCTGCCGCCGCTGGCCCGGCGAGGGCAACCACGAGGACGGCAGCGAGCGTGAAACGAATAGAGTGTCGTGTAAGTCCCATCCCTGTCCAATCGGCAGCAACAGCGTACAACTGCACCACAAATCCCTCCGGAGGCACCCATGCAGACCACCTATCCGACCCGAACAATTGCAAAGGTCGTGGTGCCGAGATCCCTTGTGTGGACGATCACGCTGATGGTCGGCTTCGCGCTGCTCACCGCCGTCGCCGCCCAGATCCGTATTCCGGTTCCCGGTTCGCCGGTTCCCATCACGGGATCCACCTTCGCGGTGTTGCTGTCGGGCGCGGCGCTCGGTTCCTGGATGGGGGCAGGCTCGCAGACGATCTACTGGGTGCTCGGAGCGGTCGGGCTCCCGTTCTACACCGAGGCGAGCGGTGGATGGGACGCTGCGACCGGTGCCACCGGCGGCTACCTGATCGGCTTCATCGTCGCCGCGTGGGTCGTTGGCGCCCTCGCCGAACGGGGCCAGGATCGCACGGTCCCGAGCGCCATCCCGGCGTTCCTTGCCGGGAATGCGGTCATCTACCTCTTCGGTGTCCCGTGGCTGATGGCGAGCGTTCCAAGCATCGACACGATCAGCGCCGCCCTCGCCGCCGGGTTCACACCGTTCGTGATCGGTGACCTCATCAAGGTCGTCCTCGCAGGGCTCCTCCTCCCTGCAGCGTGGAAGATGGTCGACCGGACCCATCTCGACGCCTGACACCACACAGACGACCCGCTCTGACCCTTTCTTCACGCGGTTCTCAGGTCGTTCTCATCTCGGCGTGATCGTGCCTCCATCCCTGCGGGTGATGCTCATGGGGTGAGAAAGGAGGCTCATGGTGAGAGCGATGGCAACCGTGGCGGCGACAGCCTGTCTCGTTGCCGCGTGCTCGACGACACCGATCGAGCGCACCGGCACACCAGCCCTACCGGGCTTAACGACGACAATCGCCGATCAACCATTCGAAGACGACCGTGCTGCGGCGGATCAGGGTGACGCTCCGTCAGAGATCACGGCGCCTGAACCGGCCAACCAGCCCGAGGATTCGGACCCCCACGGCGGTACCGGCCCGGCTTCTGGCGACGACACATCCACCACCGCAGACGACACGGAGTCCATAGAAGAGACCGGCGAGAAGGCGACGGGCACAGCCGACCTCGCCGACGACCTCGGCAGTATCGACGACCTGCTCGCCGGTCTCGATGGCCTGTTGGGAGAGCTCGACGGGGCACTGGGTGAACTCGACCAGAGCCTCAACAATGACGAAGGAGATATCGAATCATGAGACGACGAATCATTGTGACCCTTGCGGTGCTCGCCGTGATCGCGCTGTTGCCACAGATCGCAGTGGCGCAGGAAGCCGACCCGCAGACGAGCGACACGACCGCAGAACAGCGCGTCCATCCGGTCGACGCCATCAAGCGTCGGGCCGCCGAGGCGATTCACCGACGCCTTGAGGCCCTCGACCGTCTCGGTGTGCGGGTGAGGACCGACGACCATGTCACCGATGGCCACGCCGCACAGCTCACCAAGCATTACGCCCGTGCAGCCGAAGGTCTCACCGAACTCGGCCGGGAGATCGCTGCGGCAACGAGCCATGAAGAGCTCAGGGAGTTGGTGCCGCTGATCGCGACGGACTATCGAGTGTACCTCGTGATCATCCCCAAGTCACACGAGGTGCTGGTCTCTGATCACATGGCTGACGCAGCCGACCGTCTCTCGGACGCCGCGGCGGTCGTGCTCGCCGCCATCGAACGAGCCGAGCAAGCAGGGTATGACATGACTGAGGCTCGGCACTGGCTCGGCGTCGCCCGTGACGAGATCACCGCTGTCATCCGCGGTGCGGTCCCGGTGGCAGACAAGGTGGTCGGCCTGACCGCCGCCGACTGGGAGGAGCCGGCCAAGACGCTCCTCACCAACGGTCGGGCCGCCCTGCGCCAGGGCCGCGAGGATCTCCACGACGCGATCAGGGCGCTCGGCAAGGCACGGGACGCCATCGCAGACGCGATCGGCTGAACGGGTTCGATCACCACTGGAGGCGGGTCGCGCGCCCGCCTCCCGTCGCGCTTGTATCGTGGGCGCCGATGGAGGAACGAACGGCAAGGATCACCAAGGCACTCGCGGCAGACCCCTATGCCGAAACCCAGGGTTTTCGCCTCGGAGAGGTCACCGATGCGACCGTTGCCGTATCGGTGACAGTGCGAGACGATCAGGTCAACTTCCTCGGGGGCACCCATGGGGGTGTCGTGTTCTCCCTCGCGGATTGTGCATTCTCGCTCGCGTCGAACGCGTACCCGGAAGACGCCGTCGCCATCGACACCCACCTCGCCATCACGGGCGGCACCGGCGTGGGGGACACCTTGACAGCCACCGCGACCGAGGTGGCCCGGAGCCGGTCTCTCGCCACCTACCGTGTCGCTGTCACGAACGACGGTCGCACCGTCGGCGTCTTCACCGGAACCGTCTTCATCAAGCGCTAAATTCCCGAGTCCCCGACGAGAAGGAGATAGCCATCTTCGATCGTTGGGGCGATCGTCGTGGCGCCCGTCGGTGTGCCACCGATGTGTCTGTAGTGGCCTTCACCGGTCCGCCACGCAACCGAGACCGTCGGGTCGCGCTGGTCGGAAATCCAGACCTGTCC
This sequence comes from Acidimicrobiia bacterium, assembly GCA_041393965.1. Lineage (NCBI taxonomy): Bacteria > Bacillati > Actinomycetota > Acidimicrobiia > Acidimicrobiia bacterium. The sequence continues at coordinate 14,227 of JAWKJB010000001.1, forward strand.
GGCTGCGGTCTCGGTGAGTTCGTGTGGCGTGCCTCGGAACAGGACGCGGCCCCGGTGCATGACGAGGACGATGCTGCACAGCGCTGCGATATCGTCGGTCTGGTGGCTGGAGAGCACAACGGTGCGGTCCTCGGCGAGGCGTGAGATCATGTCGCGGAAGCGGAGCCGTTGTTCGGGGTCGAGTCCGGCGGTGGGTTCGTCGAGAATCAGCAGGTCGGGGTTCCCGATCAGGGATTGGGCGAGGGCGACGCGCCGCCGCATTCCTCCTGACAAGGTGCGGATCTTCTTGTGAGCCTTCGAACCGAGTTCGACGATGTCGATGACGCGTCGCACCTCGTCGTGTCGGATCCTGCGGTCGGTGAGTTCCTTCAAGATCGCCACATAGTCGATGAACTCGAACACGGTGAAGTTGCGGTGGAAGCCTGGCTCCTGGGGCAAGTAGCCGAGCCGGCGCCGGATCTCAACACGCTGGCGTGGGTTGGCCGGGTCGCTCCCGAGAAGGGTGACCGTTCCAGCATCGGGAGCGAGGACGGTTGCGGCGATGCGCAGCAGGGTGGTCTTGCCGGCGCCGTTCGGACCGAGAAGGCCGGTGATGCCGTTGCCGACCGAAGCGTCAACACCATCGAGCGCGTTGATAGAGCCGAAGTGCTTCACCAGGTTGGTGAACTGGCAGGTCGTCTCAGTCACTGTGTTTCCTTCGGTTGTCATTTGCAGATCGGGTAAGGCTGGTCGCCGAGGAGCTCATCGAAGACCAAACGCGGGTATGCCGCGATGGAGACGGTGAAGTCGGCTGGGTCACGGTCGCCGCGTTCGATCCATTGCTCAGGGGTCGGTGGCGGTTCGAGGTTGAAGTGGTCGACGATCGTTTGGATGGGTGTTGTCGGTTTTGTCCATTCGTTCCAATTTGTGGCGATATCGGACGCCACCGTTGCGTGGGGATGTTCGAGAAGTTGCGCTGCAAGATCCGTCGCTGTCGGTGATCCATTGATGGCAGACGCTCCGTTCCCACCGCCGAAGCCGCCGTGCTGCATCCATCCAAGTTGACCCCAATTGACAACGGAGATGACTGTCTCACCGTCTTCGGAATACTCGAAGATGGCGTCGCTGCTGACACCGTGGAGCCTGATGTCGCGGTAGCGATCTGCAAGGCGCGGGTCCGCTTGGGCGGCGAGCCATGCAGCGACGACCTCGCGGGCTTGCCCTTCGGCATCGCATCCCACCTCGAGCGGGATACGATCACCCATGACGGGCCGAGGGAACCCTCGCTCCCTTCCGGGCCAGCTGACAAACCGAGTGGGGTCCGTAGGTTCGTCGTTGAACCCGGCGATTTGCTCTTCGGTGTAGAGAGGGCCTTCCATCTCGACCGGAACCAGAGGCAAACCGACCGCGCGTTGGGCTACGGCCAGCACCAACGCCGCTCCTTGAGCCAGGTACAGCTTGTCACCGACTCGAATAGGCCACGGATCGGCGGGGACCGACTCGAAAAAGGGGCGATTCCCCCTTTCGATGATAGCCTGACCCTTGGGGTGGTCCCAGCCGAATTCGTCGATGATCTGGGAGGGGTAGGGATGGTGCCACTGCTCGACCGCAAGAACGGGACGATCCGCAGCGGGGATCGGGGCAAGAGTGTCCGAAATCACGGACTCCCACCAGTCGACCCAGCGTTCGTAGCTCGGGTGGATGTTGTATGTGACCCCGCTGCGCTCGGCTGTGACCCAATTCGATGCTGGGTTGGCGATCAGGTCGAACCGTTGATCCACCTGAATGTCGCTGGGCAGTTGCGCCTGGGTCGCGCCGCTGACAACCAATAGTGCGACCCCGCCAGCTGCGACCACGATCGGCGTGACCCGTACGCCGTGGCGTAACGCGGCAGCGGCGCCGATCACTGTCGTTGCACCGAGGAGGTAGGCGACATGTGCCCATGTGGGTCGGATCCACAGATCGAAGCCGCCGTACCACAACACGGTGTGCCACCACGCAAACCAATGCATCGTGCTCGGCGCATCCTGGAGTGCGATCTGGACAGCGGCGAGGACGCCGAGCCCGATAAAGCCACTGAACCGGTTGGGGAACCAGGTGCCGGCTGCGGTCCCAACTACGGCGGCGAGGCCGACCACCATCGGTCCGACGAGCAGTTCTCCAATCTCCGGCTGGCCGGTTCCACCGAGCCAATACAGGTACACCATGTAGGCGGTGACGATCACCGCGGCAACCGGCACGACGGCGAGCGAGCCGAGCAGGTGACCGACGGTTCGGGCTCGCTGCTGCGCCGGGGCCGGGTCCTCGATCTCCAGGGTGCCGTTGCGGTACCCCCGCGATGCCTGAAGGTGGGCGACGAGCAATGCTGCCCCGGCGAGTGGAGCCAATCCAAGCCCAACATAGGTCGAGTAGCCACCGAGGTGCGGTAGCTCGCCACGATTGAACGACCACAGGAGATACAGGCTGGCAAGGACCCCTACCCAGATGAGTGGATGTCGCAATGTGAAGCCCGCCTCACGACGCGCCAGTGAGCGCCACACCCGGGTCGGGATCACCGGCTCGTTTGCAGGGTGGCTCCGAGGAAGGGTCGTGGCGGTCACCGGGTCCTCCCGGGAATCGGCAGTCGGGCCACGGTCGGTTGGCGCCGGGTCGATCCGACCACGCCCAGCGCTACCGCGGCCCAGGCGATGACAGCGATGCCCGCCCAGCGGCGATGTCCATCGACCCACGCCTCCCAGCCCGGCTCCGGAGCGACCGCCAGCGACGGAAACACAGACCACCGTTCCGGCAGCAACACCAAAAGGACAACGACGGTGAGCAGCGAGAGCGCGGCCACGGTGCCACCGGCGTCCCGGCCGGTAAGCATGACCAGAGTGGCGACCGCCCACACGACACCGACCAGGGTGACGAGCTCGAGCGTCAAGGCCCACTTCGGCAAGGCCGCGATAGCCCGCTCATTCTGTGGCCCCAGCCCCGCCTCCATCCAAGTCACCAGCAGCCACCAGCTCGCCGCAACCACGGGGAGGGCAACGAAGAGTCGCGCCGCACGCTGGAGTGACAGCGGGACCGGCTTGCCATCCATGATGTTCCCTGCCGGGTCGTCAAACACGAAGGCGGTGCTCGTCGCGAGCGCCACAGCGCCGACCCGCAGTCCGAACACGAGATCGTCCGGATATGGGTTGCGACGGGTGGTAGCAAGCGCGAAGGCCGCAGCCAACCCCAGCCCGAGATACCACCACGGAATCAACCGCAGCGACCGAAAGAGAACCCACGGGAATGTGCGAAGTGTGCTTGTCAATGTTGCCCAACCTCAAATGCTCCTCTCCGCATCAGGAGAGTCGCAGTGGCCATCGCCAAGACAACAGCGAAGACCAGCTGTCCCGCCCAACCGAACACGACAAGCGTCGGAGGTCCGATCTCCAAAGCAGTGACACCCAAGAACCAGATGGCCGACGGAAACACGACAGCAGCCACCGGCGTGACGAAGGTGCTCCCTGCAAGGGCCACGGACGCAAGGGCGAGACCCGGAAGAATCCATGCAGCCACCATCCATCCCGCGTTCGGCAGCAGCAGCGCCGCCGGCAATGCCATAGCGAAGGAGGTGACCACAACGGCGACCGTGCGAACCAGCAACAGTCGGAAACCATGGAACGGCGAGGCAGTTGCAATCTCGTGCGCAGGATCGATCATCGGGCCGTACGCCGCGGCCACACCCGCGAGTGGAACCAGCGGCGCCAACACCAAGAACACAAACAAGCCTGCGCGAGCCTCCGCTGGCGTACCTCCCGACGACGCCCACGCCATACCAACACCGAAACCCAAGACAGCGAGCACCGTGAGCAGCCACGGCATCGTCAACGCGGGTGTCGCCCCCAGCAGCCGCGCAAGATGCCCAGGCACCCCCACCGACAGCAACAGACGCTCGAACATGCGTGGTCTCGGAGCGTCGATACGGTCGACCACCCCGTCCCAGATTCCGTCGAGACGACTTGCATCGCCGAGTCGCGCACCAGCCGAGTGGCGACACCGTTCACACGACATCACATGGGCCTCAACCGACCACACCTGTGGGACAGAAGCCGTACCGTGCATATACGCATCAAGAGCGTCGGTGGTTGGGTGCCAGGTCATGTCGCCAAGTCCTCGCGCAACTGATGGCGGGCCCGCATCATCCGCGTCTTCACCGTGCCCGCCGGAATGCCCAGTAGCTGAGCTGTCTCGCGCACCGTCAAACCATCGAGCACGGTCGCTTGCATCACGATCTTCAACTCGGGCGACAGGCGATCAAGGGCCGTACCAGCGTCGCTGTACTCCACGCCAACCAAGACCTCATCCTCGGCTGACACCACCGCTCCAGGTTTGATCCACTCCGCCACCGTCTCCCACCGAGATCGGCGCCGAATACGATCCAGAAGCCTACGGATTGCGATCCCCCACAACCACGCGGCCGTCTCCCCGTCACCCCGGTACGACCGCGGCCGACGCCACACGGCCAAGAATGTGTCCTGAACCGCCTCATTCACCATGTCAGGATCCCCACACCGGTGAGAGAGGCGCACAACGAGCCACCCGGCATGCCGCTCGTACAGGACGCGCAGGGCGTCGCGGTCACCGTCGGCGATCGCCGTGAGCAACTCAGAGTCGGATTGATCCACACCCATACTGTCGCAGCCAAGCGTAGGAACGGTTCACAGAACCCGAACTTGTTCGGAAAGCGGCTCCTGTGCTCAGAGTTCCTCGCCGAGGTAGGCCTTGATCACCGCAGGGTCGGTCTGCACCTCGTGTGGGGTTCCTTGGCCGATCACCTGACCGAAGTCGAGGACGAGCACCCGGTCCGCGATGTCCATGACGAGGCCCATGTCGTGCTCGACGAGGATCATGGCGATACCGAGCTCTTCGCGAATGTCGAGGATGAACCGCGCCATGTCCTCGGTCTCTTCGAGGTTCATGCCTGCGACAGGCTCATCGAGGAGCAGCAGCTCGGGCTCCATGGCGAGTGCTCTGCCGAGCTCGACGCGCTTTTGGATCCCGTATGGCAGCAGGCCGACGGGATGGGCCCTCCACGCTTCGATCTCGAGCAAGTCGATGATGTCCTCCACCTTGGCCCGGTTGTCCATCTCCTCGCGCTTTGCTCTGCCCCACCACACGGCTCCGGCGATCCATCCGACATCGGTCCGGACATGACGCCCCAAGGTGATGTTCTCCAAGACCGTCATGTGCGCGAACAGTTCGATGTTCTGAAAGGTGCGGGCGATCCCGAGATCGGCGACACGGTCGGGGCGCATGCCGAGGATCGACTCTCCTTTCCAACGGATGTCACCGACCTGGGGTTTGTAGACACCGTTGAGACAGTTGAAGGTCGAGGTCTTCCCTGCCCCGTTCGGGCCGATGACGGCGAAGAGCTCGTCTGCGTCCATGGTGAAGGACACTTCGTTGAGCGCCTGCACACCCTTGAATGTGAGCCCTACGGCATCGAACTCGACGAGTGGGGTGGTCATGACAGCCACCGCTTCCGGCGCTTGTAGTGCTTCACTTCCTTGAAGGAGCGGCGGTCCCCCTCTGAGTGGAGCCCGAGGTAGAACTCCTGGACATCCTCATCGGCAAGGAGCTTGTCGGCGTCGCCGTCCATCACGACCTTCCCGTGTTCCATGATGTACCCGTAGTCGGCGATCGACAGCGCCATGTTGGCGTTCTGTTCGATCAGCAGCACGGAGGTCCCGTTCTGGTTGATGTCGACGATCACATCGCGGATCTGGGCCACGAGGAGGGGTGCGAGCCCGAGCGACGGTTCATCGAGGATGAGCAGCGAAGGGTTCGCCATCAGGGCGCGCCCGATCGCGAGCATCTGCTGCTCACCACCGGAAAGATACCCTGCGGTGTCCTTCCTCCGGGCGGCGAGCACCGGGAACATCTCCATCACCATGTCGTGGTTCTCTTTGACACTCTCCGCGTTGCGGTTCGTCGTCGCCCCGGTCCGGAGGTTGTCCTCGACGGTCATCTCCGCAAAGACGCGCCTTCCCTCCATCACCTGGGAGATCCCCGCCTTGACGATCGCCGACGCGTCCTTGTGCTGGATCTCGGTGCCGTTGTAGAAGATCGTTCCCTTCGTGATGTCGCCCTCGTGGACATCGAGGAGTCCGGTGAGAGCTCGGAGGGTCGTTGTCTTCCCTGCACCGTTGGCGCCGAGGAGCGCAACGATCTGCCCTTCTCGCACTTCGAGGGAGAGCCCTCGAAGGACCAGAACGACATCGTTGTACACGACCTCAAGGTTGCTGATCTCAAGCATGTATCAGTTCACCGTTCACAGTTGACAGTCTTTGCGTAGGCGGGAATGTGGGGGTGCGGCTCGGCCGCACCCCCACTGTCCCTAGTCGATTGCTACGCCTCCCAGCACGGAGCCGTGAAGTCGAAGTCACGGGCGGCGTCGGAGATGAAGAAGTCCTTCTCCAGCAACGATCCGGTCGTGGCGTCGTCTTGGCTCAGCGTCTGGGCAGCACCGCCTGCGGCCGTGTAGGTCGCAAGGTCCGGATTGAAGATCGCGAGACTACGCAGCACATAGTCGTTCGGCTCTCCCTTCCAGGACTGGTTCGGCTGCGAACCACCGAAGTCAACATCCTCGAGCGAGTTCATCGCCGTGAGAATGCCTTCGGGGCTCAGGTCCATGTTGGCGATCGCGTCTGCGAGCACCTGATGGGCGACCTTCGCCTCATTCCAGCCGATGATGAAGGCGTCGCTCGGGCGACGATCCGGATACGCGTCGCGCATCGCGGCCATCATCTCGTCGTTGCCAGGGGCATCGAATCCCCAACCGACGTTGTACGCCGACTGGTAGTACACCGTGTCGAAGATCGGCGCAGCCGGCGAGTCGAGCAGCGCAGCATTGTAGGTCGGGCCTGAACCCGTGAACATGCCGGTGTAACCCGCACCCACGGCGCCAGCGACGATCTCGGCACCCGTACCGGGGTTGGTGGTCAGGATCGTCCAGTCCGCACCGGAGCCGACGATGGCCTGGATGACCTCGGTCTGGTCCTGTCCCGGAATGACCGCAGCCTCGCCGTCGTAGACGAGTTCGAGGCCGTAGTAGTCAACACCCAGCCGGACACCCGCTGCGGCGTCTCCGCCGTAGTCACCGGGGAATCCGGCGAGGGCGATCTTCTCGGCACCCATCTCGGCTGCGAACGCAACGAGGTTCATCGACTCGATGCAGTAGTTCGTGTTCTGCTCGAGCGTGACATCGGAGTCGAACGCCGGGATGGCCCAACCGGAATACCAGCTCAGCGGAATCAGCGGGATTTGGTCCTCGATGAGGATCGGGAGTGAGGCGACCGTCGTCGGTGAACCCGTCGACAGGGTGATCATCGCAACCTCGTCGCGAAGCTCCTCGAGTTTCTCGAGATGCTGCTCGACATTGTAGTTGGTGTCCTTCACCTCAACATTGACCGTCCATCCGTCGATACCGCCAGCGGCGTTGAGGTTGTCCCAGTAGACGACCTGCGCATCGGTGATGTCGGTTGTCAGACCCGCGAACGCGCCCGTCAGGTCGGACAGCAGCCCGATCGTGATGGTCTTGTTCTCAAGGTCGATTCCACGGCCACCCACCATCTCGGCGGGCGGTTCTGAGGTCGTCGTCGTCGTGTCGCCGCCTCCCGCTGTTGTTGTGGTTGCCGCTGGCGGTGCCGTCGTCGTCGTGTCATCGCTGTCGGAGCTGCAGGCAGCAGCCACAAGTGCGAGCACGAAGACGACGATGAGCCAGCTGTATCGCTTTCTCATATGGGTTGTCTCCTTCTTATTTGCTTGTCGGTTCCCCCCGGCGCGCACACGCCGCAAGGGAAGATCGATGTTTGTTTGCTTGTCGGTTTCCCCGCCCGAGGGCGCGCACACGCCACCGGAGAGGAGAAAAACGGAAGAGTCGTCAGTAGGTGAATGGCCACCCCTTCCAGTAGTTTCGGATCCTGATCCAGATTCCGTACAGGCCGAGCGGCTCGGCGATCAGGAAGACCACGATGAGGACACCGAACAGGACGATGTTGAGCTGGGGGACGCTGAGTCCCGGACCGGCGGCATCAGGATACGACACGATCCCGATGAGGTCGTCCGGGCTTGACCGCACAATGAGGGCCCCGAGCCACGACAGCGGTCCGCCCTCCTGGGCTTGGGTCGCAAGGAAACCCGTCGCGTTCTCGACGATCCGGGGGGACAGCACAACGAAGAAAGTTCCAAGCATGGTCCCAGCGACCGTCCCCGCACCGCCGATGAGGATGATGGCGATGAACTCGACCGACAAGAAGATATCCCAGCTCTCGGGAATGATCCGCCCGACGACGGACCCGAAGAGCGCCCCCGCAATACCCGCGTAGAACGATGAGATGCCGAACGCCTGCGTCTTGGCCTTCGCGTCGGCGACACCCATGACCTCCGCGGCGATGTCGCGGTCCCTGATCGCCGCCCACGAGCGCCCGATACGGGTCCGTGAGAGGTTCTTGGCGAACAACGCGAACACCACGACAGCCGCCATGAGAAAGAAGAAGGTCTTGGCTTCGCCCGACATCTCCTCGATGTGGACCCACGGCAGCAGGTTGATCGGTCGCAGGAACCACCACAAGGGTCCGTCGGAGGTGAACGAGATGAGTGGGTCCATGTTCCGCCACAGGGAGAACTCAAGTTCGGGCCACGGGCGGCCCGTGCCCGACTGACCGGCAATCTTCGTGAGGTTTCGCCACAGGTACAGCCCGATGAAGACGAGCCCGAGTGTCACGAACGCCAAGTAGAGGCCACGGACACGCACCGCGGTGGGCGCGACGAAGACGCCAACGAGGGCCGCCACGATCCCTGCCATGGGAAGCCAGATCCAGATCGGGAGCCCGAGTCCCCATACGAGACGGCCCGACTCCCCGCCGAGGACCACCGCCGTGTAGGCCCCGACCGCCATGAAGAACGCATGTCCGAGGGAAACCTGCCCTGCGACACCGGTGAGGAGGTTGATTCCGAGGGCGCCGACCGCAAAGACAAGCGCCCGATTGATCACGATGAGCCACGACGAATCCCCGACATAGCCGAAAAACGGAAGTGCAGCCAGCGGCGCAAGCACCGCAATGATCGCAAGCAGCGCGACCGAAACACGCTTGGTCGTCGTCGGGAACAGCCCCATCTCGGTCTGATACCGGGTATAGAGGTTCGGTCTGCCTCTCATACGCGTCGGATCTCCTCGGTCCCGAACAGCCCGTACGGCCTGACCACCAGCACGAGCATCATCGCAAGCCACGGAACGATCCCGGAGAATCCCGTCCCGAGCCATGAAATGGAAGTGAGGTAGGTTCCGGCAAACACCTCAGCAACCCCGACGATCAGACCGCCCACGACCGCGCCAACGACCGAGTCGAGTCCGCCGATGATCACCGCAGGGAACGCCCGGAATGCGATCAGGGCCGTAAAGGGCCCAACACCGGCTCCTCCCCTTGCTCCAACCGAAGCGAAAATCCCGCCGAGGGCGGCGAGGGCGGCACCGATCGCCCACGCGATCGCGAAGACCCTTCCAACGGAGATCCCTTGCGCCATTGCCGCTTCCTGGTCGAACGCGGTGGCACGGACCGCGACCCCCGTCCGGGACCGGAAGAAGAGCGCAAGGAGCACGACAACGACGAAGGTCACGATGATCGTTGCGATCTCGGCCTCACCGATCCTCAGCGGCCCGAGCTCGATGACCGAGATCCCCCACGGATCACCGAGCCCCGCCGTCGTGTTGTTCAGGAAGTCGTTGGTGATGGTCCTGATGATGAGATCGAGACCGAGGGTGATCATGGCCACGGCGAAGAGCGGCTCCCCGATCATGGGTCTGATGGTGATGCGTTCGATGACCATGCCGATCACGGCCGTCAGGAGCACGGCGACCAGCGCGGAGAGTGTCCATTGGAGCCAGTGCGGGAACCCGGTCACCCACCGACCGGGGATGTTCACGGTCACGGCGAAATAGGACACGAGATAGGCGCCGAGCGCCGCAATGGCGCCGTGGGCGAAGTTGACGACCTGCGTTGCCTTGAAGATGATCACGAAGCCGAGTGCAAGGAGCGCGTAGATCGCTCCGAGTGCGATGCCGGACCCAAGGGCGTTGACGAACTTATCGAAGCCGCCCTGGGTCGCAGCTTGTGCGATCACCCCGATTGTCATCACGAGTACATCGACTCCACAAGGTCGCCAAACATGTCTTCCATGGCGCTGCGCTTGAGCTTCTGGGTGGCCGTCAACTCGCCGTCCTCGTGGTCGAGCTCCTTGGGGATCATCCGGAACTTCTTGATTTGCTCGACCCGTGCAAACTTGGCGTTGGTCTTGTCGACAACGCCCTGGATCAACTCAATGACCTCTGGCTTCTCAGCGAGGTCCCGATAGGTCGTGTAAGGGATCTGTTGCCGGAGCGCCCAGTCGCCTACGACATCGTATTCGATGCCGATCAGGGCGGTCACATACTTGCGGCCATCGCCGATCACCATCGCCTCTTTGATGAACGGCGAAGTCTTGAGGCTGTTCTCGATCTCGGAAGGCGAGATGTTCTTGCCGCCGGAGGTGATGATGATGTGCTTGATGCGGTCGACGATCTTGACATGGGTTCCGTCGACCCACATGCCGACATCACCGGTCTTGAGCCAGCCGTCGTCGGTGAAAGTCTCCTTCGTTGCTTCCGGCTTGTTCCAGTACCCGACGAACGAGGCGTCGCTCTTGGTCTGGATCTCGCCCGTTTCCTCATCGATGCGGAAGCCCGTACCTTCATATGGCTCACCGACGGTGCCGACCTTCACCCGGCCATGGAGGTTCGTGGTCGCCAACGCCGTGTTCTCCGTCATGCCGTACAGCTCGTACACCGGGATCCCGAGGCCCATGAAGAACTCGAGCACTTCGGGGGCGATCGGAGCCGCGCCCGACGACGCATAGCGGCAGTGACGCAGGCCGATGCGTTCGCGAAGGGACCGGAAGAAGAGCGGGTTCCCGATCCAATAGGCAAGCCGCGACCCGAAGGTGAAGTCACCGTTGTTGGCGACCCTGCTGCTCCCGATGTAGGACGCGAGCTTCAGGCCGAAGCTGCTGACGAGACGCTTGAGGATGGTGGCATCCTGGAGCCTGATCAGCACCCCTGCGTGGATGCGCTCCCAGATGCGGGGGACCGCGAAGAAGATGGTCGGCTGCACCTCCCGCAGGTTCACCTGCACGGTCTCGATCGACTCGGCGAAGTTCAGAACCGGGCCGTTGTGGGCCATCGACCAGGTCGAGAAGAGACGCTCGGCCACATGGCACAGCGGGAGGTAGGTCAGCTTCTCGTCGCTGGTGTTCTCCCCCGCACCCGCAAACCGGCCGGGATCATTCAGGACATGGTGGACCGCGGTCTCGATGTTGCGGTGGGTCAACATCACGCCCTTCGGCGGTCCCGTCGTCCCCGAGGTGTAGATGAGCGTGAGAAGGTCGTCGGGCTGTGCCTGTTCCATGAGCCGCTCGACCGCACCGGGATGCGCCTCCCTGTGGTCGGTGCCGAGCGCCATGAAGTCGTCCCAGAACATGAGGCGTCCGTCGGCCATGGTGCGCACGCCGCGTGGTTCGACATAGATGATCCGCTCCACGGTCGGGAAGGCGTCAGGGCCGGCGTCGACGATCTTGTCGACCTGTTCCTGGTCCTCAGCGAAGTGGACCTTCGATCCTGCGTCGTTCACGAGGTACCGGGTCTCGGCCATCGGATTCGTCGGATACAGGCCGGTGCTGACGGCCCCGATGGCAGCCGTTGCGAAGTCGAAGATGATCCATTCGGGGCGGTCCTCCGAGTGGATCGAGGTGACATCGCCTTGTTCGACACCGAGGGCGAGCAGTCCGTGGGCCGCGGTGAGGACCTCGTCCCACACCTGTGCCGAGGTGCGTTCCTGCCAGATGCCGAAGTCCTTGTCCCGCATCGCGATGCGGTCCGGGGTACGCATCGCCCAGTCCCGGACCCGCCAGGCGACGGTCGGAAAGGCGTCGCTGAGGTCAGGGGCACCCGCTTGTTCGAGTGTCGTGGTCATGTCTCACACCTCCACCGGTGGTTTGGACATGAGGAACATAATCGAAAGTTATCCCGGATGCACGATGAATCCCAGTTTCTGACTTAGGAATTATCTGGGTGTGGCTCCGTGCGAACGCCGATCACCCGAAATCGGCCCGTGACAAAGGCTGGATCGGTGAGTGAGGCGTTTCCGGCAGCGTTCGCCCCTGTGACATGGAAGTCGGAATAGGCAGCGGACTGGTTGACGAACAGGCCCCCGGTGAGGTTGAAAGCGACCGAGACGCCTGCATCCACCGCCGCGTCGATGATCGCATCGATCGCTTCGGGATCCGTCGCATACGCAAGCCAGGTGATGGCGCCGGCCTTCTTCGCCGCCTCGGTCGCGAGCTCGATGCTTTCGTCCCGCGATGCGGTCCTGACGACGAAGATGATCGGCCCGAACATCTCACTCATGTAGGTGTCGCGGTCGGACCCCTCGACGGCAACGATCGTAGGGGTGCGCACAGTTGCGTCAGGGAAATCCGGGTTCGCCACCCGCCGTGAGGTGGCAAGGACCGTTCCTGCGGCTTCCGCGGCTGCGATGCGTTCGAGGGTTGCGGTCCCCTTGATCGCGCCGAGCATGCCTGCGGCCCGTGCCTCGTCACCGAGGAGGCCGTCGATGGCCGCGACGAACCCTTCGACGACCTCGTCGTAGGAGACCACACCGTCTTTGGTTGGGACACCTTCGGCGGGGACGAAGAGGTTCTGGGGTGTGGTGCACATCTGCCCCGAGTACATCGTCATCGACACGCTCAGGTTCCGGAATACGCCTCTGAGGTCGTCTGCCGAGTCGACGATGACGGAGTTCACACCCGCCTTTTCCGTGTACACCTCGGCGTGGTGGACATTGGCCTCGAGCCAGTCGCCGAAGGCCGAACCGCCCGTGTAGTCCACGATGCCGACCTCGGGACGCATCACGAGGTCGGTCGCGACGAGTTTACCCTGCTCGTCGACGATCATCTGGACGATGTTCGGGTCAAGGCCCTTCTCTTCGAGGACCGTGCGCGCCGCGCGGACGAGGAGGGCAAGCGGCAGGATCGTTGCCTGATGAGGCTTGATGATCACCGGATTGCCCGTGACGAGACTCGCAAAGATGCCGGGATATCCGTTCCATGTCGGAAAAGTCGACACCCCGATCGTCACCGCGACGCCCCTCGGCTTGATGATCCACTCCTTGTCGATCACGAGCGGGCGATGCGATCCCCTCGGCTTCTCCCACCTGAGAGAGGCGGGGAGGCGAGCCTGCTCGCGGTAGGCGTAGGCGATCGCTTCGAGCGCACGATCGAGCGCGTGCGGTCCACCCGCCTGGAATGCCATCAGGAAGCTCTGGCCGGTCGTGTGCATGACGGCGTGGGCCATCGTGAAGTTCGCATCCGAGAGGCGATCGAGGATCTCGAGACACACCTCGGCGCGTTCGTCAGGGGTGGTGCGGCGCCACGAATCCAGTGCGGTGGTTGCATCCGCGATGACGCGGTCAACGGTTGTGGCGGGGTACGAGATCCCGAGTGCGAGCCCATACGGGGACACCTCGTCGACCGAAACGAACCCGTCGTGTGCCTGTCCGGTTTCGAAGGCGGTCCCGAGCAGGGCGTTGAACTCGGCTTCGCCCGCGGCCGGTGCGTCGTCGCCGTACGCCTTCGGATGTTCAGGGAAGGCGCTCCAGTAGGTGCGTTCGTCGATGGCTCTGAGGGCGCGGTGGAGAGTGTCGGTGTGGCTCACATCGGTGGCTGGCACAGCGGTCCTTTCGGAGGGTGGCCTCCACGATACCGATCCCTGCGCACGAGATCGGGGGTGGTACACGATGTGGCGTTCACGCGTACCCAGGGTTCCCGTTCAACTAAAAGGTCAACTCTGGCCCACAGAACGGGGGGTTCTCGGGCCGTTCGCTACGGGTGGGTTCTGTGGGTGGGTGAGAACACTTGTGTTGAACGGGAACCCTGGGTACGCGTGATCGGGCAGGGGAAACGGGTTAGGGGATTGGGACGCCGCGGGCTTCGTCGACATCGTACGAAACGGTGACGGATTGCTCGAGGGTGCCAAGGGTGCGCCAGGATCCGCCCGTGCTGTAGGAGCCCTCCCAGGTGAAGGTGGCAGTGATCGGGTAGCGGTCCAGGGTTGGATGACACAGGCCACCCGACGGATGGTTGGCTCGGTAGTGCGCCGAACAGGTCTTGAGGAGGTAGGTGTGGGTGACCGCACCCTCGGGATACGGCAGGGCGGTCGACGGTAGGTAGGCGAGGGTGGTGCCGTCGCCCCAGGCGATGGACAGCTGCCGAACATCGGCCCTGACTCGGAGGGTTCGCCCGTCGGGCAGACGCTCCGAGTGCTCGATGCGGTCCGGTACCGGGGTGGAGAGGTAGGTGGGGAGGCCGGTGATACCCGCGGCGGCGGGTTGGAGCGACGGGGTAGGGGGATCGAGGTCCCACGAGCGAAACACCTCCCAGGCGACGGTCCACGGGTCGACCGACGGGCGAGGCGGACACATCGGGAGGGTGGTCGTGATCGCGATGATCGCCGAGTCGTTCCGACCGAACGCCGAGTCGATGCCACCCGGTGTAGCCGACCAGTAGTAGCAGTCACCAACTGGGGCCCGCGTCGTCGTGTAGAGATACCGCAACCCGTCGCCGTAGTGCGTCGTCGAGGTCGACGATGACCCGCCACCACCCGTCTCGTGGCAAACCACGCGGCCTCTGGCAGCGTCGAACCAACAGGTATCACTAGCCGTACCTCCGGTCGGACTCAGAGCAACGAAGAGGGTGAGCCCTAAAGCGACAATGGATGCGGTCCGTCGCATCGCCACCCCTCTCCAACCCAGCTGAACCCCCAACCTTCGGGCCCGAACTCGAGCACATACTCCGTTGTGGTGGCTCCCCCGCCAGCGGTTGCGGCGCTCAGATCAACCGTCGCGAGAACCGCAAGACATTGGTCGCTGTCAAGGAGAATGTCGTCGATAGAAACCTCGACGGCTTCGACATCGATGACCTTGACAAGATCCAGGACCACGAGGCTCTCTTCCAGATACTGCTGGTTCGAATGCACCGCCCGAAAGGCGTCCTCATCCTGGTCGAGTATCGCCTGAAGCCGGCGGCGCTCGAGGTCTTCGAAGATGGCCGTGATCTCGGCGATACGGTCCGCCACGGTTGTCGTCGGCGCCATGGTCGTGGTGGTCACCACAACTGATCCGGGATTGATGGATGAGGTGGTCGCTGCGATGGTGGTGCTGGTGATCGTTGTGCCGATGGGTTCGGCCGTGCAGGAGGCCAGGACCGCAACGGCGGCGACCAGCACGAATCTGACCCGGAACGACATGTCCCTTCCAAGATACGGAATGACAACGATCGGACAAGACCCTCCTAGCGGATCATTTCCCGACCTCGGTTCGGTCCGCTCCGGATTCCTTCGATTCCCGCCGCGAAACCTGACGATTCCGGGCCGGAATGGGGCGAATCTGTCACACGCCGCTGATACGTTGGAACCATGCTGAACATGCAGGAACACCACATCTGGGATGGGCCCGACGACCCTCCGGAGGAGGAACCGGACCACGAAGCCCTCGAATACGGCCCAACCGATTGGGGGTGTACTCCCATCCCCACCGCGATCGAAGACGCAGAGCCGGGCCGTCGACTCGCGAACCTGCTCGCAGGAATCGATGCCTCAACCCTGTCCGAGTACGACCAGATCACGATCATCCAGGCCAAGCGGCGAATGGTCAACCACTGGACCGCACAAGTGCTCGCCGATATCGCGGAGTTCATCGACACGAGCGTGCGCAACCGTCACCACACCACCGTGCACGGCGCGACCGTCGATGCCGGAGCCGAGGTCGGTGTCACCCTCCAGCTCACTCGCATCGCCGCAGCCGCAAGGTCGCCTTGGCCCTCGACCTTCGCCACCGTCTTCCCACGGTGTATGACCTGATGCTCGCTGGACGAATCGACGAACGGCGGGCACAAGCAATGGCGAATGCAACGATGCACCTCTCCGACGAAAGGGCGCGGCGCATCATCGACGAGATCATCGACGACGCACCTCGCCTCACCACCGGACAACTATCCGCCCGTATCCGCAAGCTATGCATCACCGCCGACCCCGAAGACGCCCTCGACCGCTACGAGGCCGCGCTCTCACACCGCCGCCTGACCATGACGCCGACGCTCGACGGGACCGCCGACCTCCCAGCGAAGGACCTGCCACCGGACCTCGTTGCATCCGCAACCAGGCGCATCGACGCTCTCGCCCGATCACTTCGTCGCAACAACGACACCCGGACCATGGACCAGCTGCGAGCCGATGTGTTCCTCGATCTCCTCAACGGAACGAGCGAAGAGACGATTGGGCGAGGGGTCATCGACATCCGCGTGGATCTCGACACGCTCGTCGAACTCAACAACAATCCCGGAGATCTCGGCGGATACGGTCCACTTGTCGCCGACATCGCCCGTCAAACGGCGGCCCAGTATCCCGAGTCTGAACACCGCTTCCTCGTCAAGAACGAGACCGGAAGACCAGTCGCCGTCGGGATCGCCGAACCCTCGGGCAAGGCAAGGCCCCACGACTCCATCAACGGCTCGACTGACGACTCCCCGCCGAGGGGGGCCAAGCGGAGGCGGTCACTGTCCAAACGAGAACGAAGCATCGTCCAAGTACTCCGCCCCACCTGCGTCTTCCCCGGCTGCCGAGTGCCAGCCACCATCTCAGATGTGGACCACATCGTCGAGTTTGCCCAATACGGTCCGACGGAAATCGACAACAGCGCGCCCCTGTGCCGGTTTCACAATGTCGTCAAGCAATCTGGATGGTCATACCAACCTCTCGATGACGGACGCATCCGATGGGTGACCCCATCGGGCCATCCGGTCATGACCGACCCGGACCCATAGCTCCAGCCCACCATGAGGCAACCACCATGTGCCGACCAACCACATGCCAGATGGTCCCGCCCCCTCCAGTCATGGATAGTCGATATGCTCGGTACGGACCCAAGGAGTTGGATCCATGTTCTCTCGACATGTCGCATGGACCCGCGGCGCCGGTTGCCTCGACTTGGCCACAGCTCTCAGTGACGGACCGCCCATCGCAGTTGACGGTGACCTCCGGGCCGTGTGCATCAAGGAACGAATCGAGTATCTGGTCTGTCGCAAACTCACCAGCTTCGACCTGGTCTCGACCATCGTCCCCCACGAAGTGGATCTTCATCGTGTCGACCAGATAACTGCCGCGGTAGCGGACGGACCGCATTCCCCGCTCGCCGTCACCGTTGCAGCCCGGCTCGGTGAAGTCCTCTCGGTCCCGGTCACAGTCGCTACCGCGTACCACACGCGTGAGGACGAGACTTCGGCCGTCGCACGGCTCGCCCAACTCGCCGAACCACACAGGGGCAAGATCACCCAGAAGCCGATCCCGGCAGACAGCGCAACCGCGATCGTGGACATCCTCACACCCACCTCGCTGCTCGTCATCGGAGCGCCCGGCGGATCATGGTTCCAACGCCAGCTGTACGGTCCCGGGCACCGTCTGGTCGTCGGCGCGCCAGGGGGCGCCGTCCTGGTCCGCTCACAGGAGACAAAGTGCTTCCACAAGGCCGAGGATCCGGCCGCGGTCGCCGTCGGACCCGACCTCACGATCACCGATGCCAGCCGGATCATCGCCAACCCCGTGGTACCGGTCACCGATGAGGGCCGCCTGATCGGCATCGTCCGGCAATCCACACTCTCGCGATCCGGCAACCATCGCACGGTAGGCGACTTGATGGAGCCGCCGATCGCCGTCAACGCAACCGAGCCCCTCTCAGCGGCATCCGAACTCGCCGAGTTCCTCGATGGCGCTCCGATACCGATCATTGACGACAACCACACGCTGATCGGCGTTGTGCGCCTGCCGTGAACGCCACCACAGCCCGGTAGGCTGATTCGGGAGACACACATGCCCGAAGCATTCATCATCGACACCATCCGAACCCCGATTGGACGATTCGGGGGCGCCTTGTCGGCCGTCCGGCCCGACGACCTCGCCTCGCAGGTGATCCGCGATGTGGTCGAACGCGTCGAGATCCCTCCGGACCGCTACGACGACATCTACTTCGGTGCAGCAAACCAGGCGGGTGAGGACAACCGCAATGTCGCCCGGATGGCCGCCCTCCTCGCAGGAATGCCCGTCACCGTCCCCGGAGCAACGATCAACCGGCTGTGCGGTTCAGGCATGGAAGCCATCGGTCTCGCAGCACGCGCCATCAAGACCAACGAGGCCGACCTCCTCATCGCTGGAGGCGTCGAATCCATGAGCCGCGCACCGAAGGTCCTCGCCAAGGCGACAACGGCCTTCGACAGGGCGAACGACATCCACGACACCACCATCGGGTGGCGATTCGTCAACCCGAGGATGCGCGAGCGGTTCGGCGTGGACGAAATGCCCGGAACGGCCGAGAATGTCGCCAAGGAATTCGACATCAGCCGTGCCGATCAGGATGCATTCGCCTACCGCAGCCAGGCACGGGCCGAGATCGCCATCAAGGACGGCATCCTCGCAGAAGAAATCACCGCCGTGTCGGTCAAGCAGCGCCGCGGAGACCCCATCACCGTCGACACCGACGAACACCCGAGGCCCGGAACCACCCTCGACAAGCTCGCAGCGCTCCGACCCATCTTCGAGGGCGGAACCGTCACCGCGGGAAACGCCTCCGGCATCAACGACGGCGCGGCCGCGGCGGTGATCGCATCCGAACCCATCGTCGATGAATACGGGCTGACCCCGCTGGCACGCATCATGTCAATGGCGACCGCAGGCGTCCCACCCCGAATCATGGGCATCGGGCCGGTCCCCGCCACCAACAAGCTCCTCGACCGTACCGGCATCGCGCTCGCCGACATCACCAACATCGAACTGAACGAAGCGTTCGCAGCCCAAGGCCTCGCATGTCTACGACAACTCGGGATCCCCGACGACGCCGAACATGTCAACCCGAACGGTGGGGCAATCGCACTCGGCCACCCGCTCGGCATGACCGGCGCCCGCCTCGTCACCACTGCCGCACGGGAACTCCAGCGACGCAACGGACGCTACGCCCTCGCAACAATGTGTATAGGCGTCGGGCAAGGCATCTCGATGCTGATCGAACGGCCCTAGCCGATTGGAACCGAGTCGGGACGACCTCACCGCCCTGACCGACAACCCTGCGGCGTTTCTCAGACACGACAACGCCACCCTTCGGCGCATGGCTGTTTCGTCGTTGGCGCCGTCGGATGTGTCCACCCACCTCGACACACTCCACGCGCTCGCCAAGGACCCCGATCCGCCGGTCAGAACAGCCACAGCCGATCAACTCGGACACGGTGATCACACGGCGATCCCCATCCTCGCCGACCTTGGGCGCGACACCGAGGCGTCGGTTCGAGAAGCTGTCGCTACGGCATACGGTCAGCTCGGAGACCGCACGACGCTGCCATGGCTCCAAACTGCCGCGACCGCAGACGACGACCGCCTGGTGCGGGAGGCGGCAACCGCAGCCATCGGCGCGATCGGCGACCCCTCGGGTCTCGAGACGCTCCTCGGCCTCATCAAGGAAGCACCGCCACAGGTGCGCCGGAGGGCGATCGCAGCCGTCACGGTCTTCGACGACCCGCGCATCGAACCCGCCCTGAGGCGTGCAGCGCTCGACCGCAACCCATCGGTCCGCGAAGCCGCCGAAATGGTCGTCGGGAGGCAGATCTCAGCGATGCCCCGCGAGACGCAACCCTGACCCGCGATGACCCGTGATCAGGAATGCTCGATGTCCTCACGGACCCATTCGGCGCCACCCGGCCAGTGCTCTTTCTTCCAGATCGGCACGCTCCGTTTGAGTTCGTCGATGACGAACTGACCGGCCGGAAACGCGTCGGCGCGGTGCGCGGTCGACACCGCCACCATCACGGCAGGCTCCCCAACGGTGAGGGAGCCCGTTCGGTGGACCGCGGCGATCCGGATGACGGGCCAGCGGTGGACCGCCAACTCGACGATCTCGCGCATCTTGTCCACCACCACCTCGTCGTACGCCTCGTACTGAAGGTGGGTCACGCCCTCCCTGCCATGGGAATGGTCACGCACCGTGCCAGCGAAAAGGACCGTTGCCCCCGATGCAGGGTCAGTGACAAACTCGAGGATGCTCGCCGCGTCGATCGGGTCAGGAGTCACATCGACGAGGATGGCCTCGTGGGAAGCTAGACCGGACCGATTCATACACTCATCACATGGACAACGATACCCCCGGGGTCGACGCCGAATCTCACGATCCTCTCATCCCGGAACGGAACGGCGACGACGCTCCGAGCGTTCAACAAGGTATGGATGACACCGACACCTTCGCCCGACCGGCAGAACCCGCAACGACCGAGACCTTAGGTGGTCCCCTGCCGCCACCACCTCCCCCAGCGCCGCCGACGGTACCGATCACACCGGTGTCGGCCCGTATCCAGCCAGCACCCCCACGCCGATCATCCGTTCCGCTCATCCTCGGCGCCTTCGCGGCCGCGATCCTCGGATCGGTCCTCACCGTCGGTGTGTTCGCAACCACCGGGATGTTCGACAACGAACCCGCTGCCCCCGCCGCGACCACAACACCGACAAGCGTCGTCAACCGACCGATCACCGAGATCACCAACGAGATCGGATCGGCGGTCAACCCGACCGCGGTCGCCCAGAAGGTGCTGCCCTCGGTCGTGACCGTCAATGTCTTCTCGGAGGCCGGGAGCGACCTTGCCCCTGACGAACGCATCCCGACCGGATCCGGATCGGGTGTCGTCCGATCGTCCGACGGCTACCTGATCACCAACCACCATGTCATCAGCGGCGGGGACTCGTACACCGTCACCTTCGAAGATGGCCGAACCTACGACGCGACCCTCGTCGGGAGCGACGAACTGACGGACCTCGCCGTCCTCAAGATCGACGCGACGGGCCTCGAACCGATCGAATACGGAACCCTCGACGGACTCGCGATCGGCGATCCCGCCGTCGCGGTCGGCAACCCGCTCGGCCAGCAAGGTGGATCCTCGATCACCGTCGGGATCATTTCCGCGTTCGACCGCAGGGTCGACTTCGCAGACGAGACAACGCTCTTCGGCATGATCCAGACCGACGCCGCGATCAACAGCGGGTCATCGGGCGGAGCGCTCGTCGACGCTGAGGGCAAGCTCATCGGTATCACAAGCGCCATCGGCGTCTCGACCGCTGGGCCCGAAGGGATCGGCTACGCCATCCCCGTCGACATCGTCGACCGAATCACCTCCGAAATCATCGAGACCGGCGATGTCGTCCACCCGTTCATCGGTGTCCAGATCCAGACCTACTTCGATATCGCAGACGACGGGGCGGTGATCCCGGACGGAGCGATCATCGAGTCGATCGAAGGCGAGGATTCCGCGGCGGGGGACGCCGGAATGATGGTCGGCGACATCATCATCCAGATCGACGACGAGACCATCAACTCCCAACCGCAACTGATCAGCGCGGTGCGCCTCTACCGGGTCGGAGAAACCGCGGCCTTCACGGTCAAGCGTGGCGATGATACGCTCACGTTCGATGTCGTGATGGGTACACGACCGCCCGAATTCAGGGGCTAGGAGGTCCAGCGTGGACGACGAGGGCATCTTTGAACAGCTCTTCAAGCTGCTCCAGTCGTCAGGGCCCGTGAACTGGAACCTTGCACGCGAGGTGACCAAGAGCCTCGCTGGACCCATCCAGCCGATCGACCCATCCGTCGCTGAGGAATACCAGGAACTCGCCCATGTGGCGGAGGTCCGGATCTCGTCCGTCACGGCACTCCCCTCGCCTGCCACGGGCGAGCTGAACCCCGCCGACCGTGCAACCTGGGCAGCCGAGAACCAGCAGTCGTTCAGGGTCCTCGTCGAGCCGCTCAGTGACAAGCTCAGTGCCATCGGCGACCTCGGTGGCGTCGAGGGGATCCCAGGGCTCGGACCGATGGGTTCCATGAGTGCGATGCTCGCCCCGCTCGGGCCCGCACTGCTCGGGGTGCAAGCCGGGACGATGGTCGGGTTCATGGCGCACCGTGCCCTCGGTCAGTTCGATACCGGCATCCCGGCAATGGACCACGATCGCCCATATGTCATCGTCCCGAACCTCGACGACTTCGCCATCGACCATGGGGTCGACCACCGCCAGGTGCGACTCTGGGGCGCCCTCCACGAGGTCGCTTTCCACCGGATCATGGCCGTCGAGTGGATCCGGGGCCGCTTCGTCACACTCGTCGAAGCATTCTACGACACCGTCGAATTCGACCTTTCGGACCTCATGGGCAAACTCACCGCGATGAACGATCCCGCCGAAATGCAGCGGATGTTCGAAGCCGACGAGGACGCAACCGGGCTCCTCAAGGCCACATCGGATCCCGCCCGGCTCGCCGACATCCAAGCATTCACAGCGTTCATCGAAGGGTACGCAGACCGTGTGGTCCGGCTCGCAGGAGCCGAGCTGCTCCCGGGCATCGAACGGATCGAGGAGGCCTTCAACCGTCGCCGCACCGAACCGAACAAGGCTGAACAGTTCCTCCAGGACTTCGCGGGCCTCGCCATCGAACGGTGGCGCGCCAAAGACGCCTCGATCTTCTGTGATCAGGTCACGGCACGCTGGGGAGCAGACGCCCTCGACCGCGTCTGGGATGAACCAGCCAACCTACCCACCCTCGACGAGTTCACCGACCCAATCGGGTGGAACGCACGAGTCCTCCTCGACGAGACAGCCCTCGGCGAGGACTGACACACCCCTATCATCGCGTCGAATCCTCATCGAACAGATCGATCACTGACGCGCGATGACCGACGCCAACCCACCCGAGCCGATCGACCGCACCGAATCACCGATCGTCGCTCCTCCCGCACGAGGGATCCCGCCATGGCTCCGCGCTGCCCTCGTCGTCGGACTGCTGTACCTCTTCCTCGTCGGGGTCAAGCTCCTCGAAACCGGCATCAAGGGACTCGGGGAGGACTCCGCGGGGAACCTCTTCGAGGGCATCACGAACCCGTTCGCGGCCCTGTTCGTCGGCATCCTCGCCACCGTGCTCGTTCAATCATCATCCGTGACGACCGCAACGATCGTCGCCCTCGTCGGTGCCGGCCAGCTCCCGATCGACACCGCAGTTCCGATGATCATGGGCGCCAACATCGGAACGACCGTCACCGCCACGATCGTGGCTCTCGCTCATGCAAGGCGCACCGAGGAGTTCCGACGGGCGTTCACCGCTGCCACGATGCACGACTTCTTCAATGTCATCGCGGTCGCCGTCCTGCTTCCCCTCGAGCTCCTCACCGGATTCCTCGCATCGACGGCGACATGGCTCGCCGAACTGCTTCCCGGTGGAGCCGACGCGACCTTCGACTCACCCATCAAAGGAATCGTCAAGTGGGGCGCGACCCGCATCGCCGAGGCGCTCAAGCCGATCTTCGATTCAGGAACCAGCCTTGCCGTGGCCGTCATCGTCATCGGCATCATCATCATCTTCGTGACCCTCACCTACATCACCAAGAACATGCGCACGCTCATCGCAAACCGGATCGAGCGGTCGGTCAATGCCGCCCTTGAGAAGTCAGGGCTGGTCGGTATGGCCGTCGGCGTCCTCGTGACCGTCGCGGTCCAGTCCTCAAGCATCACCACCTCGATCATCGTCCCGCTGGTTGCTTCGGGGATGCTGCTCGTTCGGAACGCCTACCCGATCACGCTCGGGGCAAATGTCGGGACCACCATCACCGCGCTGCTTGCGGCTCTTGCCGCCGATTCGGTCGACGCCATGTCCATCGCCCTCGTACACCTCCTGTTCAATGTGTTCGGTATCGTGATGCTGTACCCGATTCGACGGCTCCGCCACCTACCGGTCATCCTCGCTGAACGCCTCGCCAATGTCGCCGTCAAACGCAAATGGATAGCGGTCGTCTACACGATCATTGCCTTCCTTGTCATACCCGTCGTGGGTATTTTGGTACTGAGATAGGGGGCCTATATGGTTCTGGAATTCTTCAAAGGACACAAACAGTCGGGACTCGACTTCATCCAAGACACACTCGTCGGGATGCTCGAGGACGGCCACGATGTGTTCGTCACCGCCTGCAACGCCCTGTTCGGTGGCGGCAAATCCAAGGCCACGAAACGCGAGGTCCGGCGAACCGACCACGAGATCAACGAAGCGCAGCGTGAGGTCCGGAGGCACCTGATGGTGCACGCGGCCGTCAACAATGCGAACCTGCCGGTCGTGCTCCAATACGCGTCGATCGTGAAGGACGCGGAGCGCGTCGGGGACTATGCCAAGAACATCTACGATCTCGTCAAGTACGGGGCGAACTTCGATGTGGTAGAAGATCGCGACGAACTCGAGCACTACCGCGACGCGGTGGCGCAGCTCATTCTCGACGCTGCCGAAGTGTTCGCGCATAAGGACACCGAACAGGCCCAACACCTCATCGGGAAGGCCGATGGCTTCCTCAGCGAATACGACGCCCGCGTGAAGGAGGCCTACAACTCTGACGGCCCCGCATCGCACGCAGTCGCAAGGGCGCTCTACTTCCGCTTCCTGAAACGAACAACCGCCCATGTCATGAATGTGCTCACTTCACTTGTGCAGCCCCTCGACCGTCTCGACTCGTACGACGAGGCCCCCGAGGACCGCATCTGAGCGGATGATCAACCGAACCGAGCGGTGAGTAGAGTCGCCCCATGGACTTCTCACACTCAGACCGATCGCTCGACTATCAGCAACGCCTCACGGCGTTCATGGAAGAACACATCTACCCGGCGGAGGCAGCCATCCATGAGCGACGGGCCTGGGGCGATGACCCGACCGAGGCGCCGCCCGAAATGGCTGCACTCAAGGCCGAAGCCCGCAGCCGCGGCCTGTGGAACCTGTTCCTTCCCGACGACGAATACGGTGCCGGGCTCACCAACACCGAATATGCGCCCCTCGCCGAGATCATGGGACGGTCCATCGAACTCGCCCCCGAGGCGACCAACTGTGCGGCACCCGACACCGGCAACATGGAGGTGCTGCACCTGTTCGGAACTCCCGAACAGAAGGAACGCTGGCTGGTGCCGCTGCTCGCAGGCGAGATTCGGTCCAACTTCGGGATGACCGAGCCGGCCGTTGCGTCCTCGGATCCACGCAACTTGGAAGCCACCGTGACGCCCGATGGCAACGACTACATCGTCAACGGCCGCAAGTGGTTCTCATCGGGGGCGGCATCCCGCGACTCGAAGGTGACCATCTTCATGGGGATCACCGAGCCCGACGCGCCACCCAAGCAGCGCTACTCCATGATCCTCGTCCCCTCCGATGCAGATGGCGTTCGCGTCGTGCGCGATGTCCCCGTCTACGGCTATCGCCACCGTGGGGGCCACGCCGAGGTCGACTACGACCAGGTTCGGGTGCCGGCGTCGAACCTCATCGCGGGCCCGGGACAGGGATACATGATCGCACAGGCACGGCTCGGTCCCGGTCGGATCCATCACTGCATGCGTGCGATCGGTCAGGCAGAACGGGCGCTCGAGATGATGATCGAACGGGGTAAGTCCCGCGAAGCCTTCGGGATGCGAATCATCGACCAGGGCGTGGTCAGGGACTGGGTGGCCGAATCCCGCCTGCGGATCGATCAGGCTCGCCTCCTTGTCATGCGAGCAGCCTGGCTCATCGACACGCACGGCAACCGGGCCGCGAGGACCGATGTTTCCGCCATCAAGGTCGTTGCGCCGAACACGGCCCTGTGGGTCATCGACAAGGCGATCCAGGTGTTCGGCGGGAAGGGTGTCACCGACGACACGCCGCTCGCTGCCATGTGGGCGAACATGCGCACCCTTCGGCTTGCGGACGGGCCGGATGAAGTGCACAAGATGGTCGTGTCCCGGAGGGAGATCGGCAGAGACTGACCTCAGCCGAAGAGCTTGCTCCACAAGCGGGCAAGCACGGAACGATCGCGAGGTAGCGGCAGCTCGGCGAGGACCTCAGCGAGATGATCGGGCGGGAGATCTCCCACGATCACGAAATCATGGCGCTGGTCGGTCCAGTGCACCCTCACATCAGATGCCGTCGCGGCAAGGTCGTACCTGCCGGTGGCGGTGGAGAACACGGAGGCGTTCTCGAAACCCGAGACCTCGGTTTCGTGCCCGAGCACGAACAGGGAGAAGGTGAACAGACCGTCGCTGTAGAAGCCTTGCTCTGCGCCCCCCGGGGCAGGAAAGGCCTCAACGAGGACATAGCCGGCGACCGTTGCAGGCAGCAGCTCCGAATCGCCCGGCATCACGACCTCGTACTCGACATCGTTGGGGTCCATCGGCGCTGCGTAGGTGCGGTATGCACGGAAGTTCTGGAGGCTCGAACGCCGGAACACCTCCCCGCCATCCGTGTAGGTCTCGGTGATGAGAGGAGCCCCCGTGCGCGAATCGATGAGGAAGTTGGCCCGCACGACGCCGTCCTCAAGGACCTGAACAACCGTGCAGTCCCGTCGCATGTGCTGCGCCTCGGCCACCGAACCGATGGTGTAGCGATCCGTTGTGATCGGATCGGCGTGGGTGACGAAAGCGACACCCTCCGGCTCGTCGTCCACAACCACGGACCTGCCGTTGCCTGCCATCGTCCAACTCGAATCGACCCGCACCATCTCAGAACCCGGTGCGTGTTCCACGAACGCCGACGACACCTGGGTCTCGTCACCCCACACCGACACGGTCAACCGGTTCGCCGTGTAGGTCGAGTCCTGGACGCGTTCGAGGTAATCGCCGAGCTCGTCTGCGACGGCCGCCGCAGCCACGAGGCCGACCACGACGAGTGCGGTGCCTCCCACGATCGCGATGCGGCGCAGCGCGGTCACGGGGTTCCGATCTGAAGGCCCGTCGAAACGAATCCCGTTGATGCCCTCGCGGAATGGCGGGACTCGAGATCGACGATTGAGACCCTGCCCGGGTCGGTGCCGTCCCCGAGTGGGGTCACGGCGAAGGCGAGTGATACCGCGGCCACTCCGGCCGCTACCGCGACGGCGGCGCGCAGCCATCGCCGCTTGTGTCGCCCCGCCCGCGCATCCGGATTCTGGGGGTCGATGGCGAGGAACGCTGGCGGCTCCACGCCCGGGAGGGCGCGAACCGCAGTGCGCGAGCGATCGAGGTCAGCGAGCTCCCTTCGGCAGTCGGTGCAACCGTCGAGGTGGGCCACCACCGCTGGCATCTCGGTCGTCACGAGCTCCCCGTCGAGGTACGCCGAGAGTTGCTCGCCGAGATGGCTGCCGGGAAGCAGTTCGAGGGGAACATTGAGGGCCGGCATCGTGCGCACCGTGCGGCGGGCGGCCTGGAGCGCGCGAAACTCCGCAATGGCGTCGAGGTCGGATTCGAGGGCAGCAACAACCTCGTCGAGTTCACCGGGGGACAGTTCCCCGTCGAGGTAGCAGGACAGCAGCAGCGAGAGATGATCATCGATCGGGTGTCGCTCCATCGGGCTCACACCGGCCATGTCAGCAACCCCCTCAGTGTTGAGCGGCCCCGATGGATCCGTGAACGAACCGTACCGACGGGGACATCGGTTGCCTCTGCGATCTCGTCGTAGGTCAATCCGACCACATCGCACAGCACCACAGCTTCACGAAACTCGAACGGCAGTTTGAGGAGAGCACTCTGGACATCGTCGGACAGTCGAACCGACGCGAGCACCTCATCGGGCGACGGGCTTGCGCCGAGTGCTGAGAAGTCACCCTCCGGGAGGGGTTGGGTCGGCCGACGCTTCTTCTTGCGGACACCGTCGAGGAAGGCGTTGCGGGTGATGCGCCACAGCCAACCGTCGAAAGAACCGGGGGTGTAGGACGCGAGGCCCTTCCGGACTCGAAGCAGCACCTCTTGCACGAGGTCGGCAGCATCGTCCGGATTGCCGGTGAGTCGATACGCAAATGTGTAGATCTTGCGACCGTACCGATGTGCAACATCTTCCCACGTCAACAAGTTGTCAGCCATGGTCCCCATCTCACAGACACAACGCCGAACAGGGCAGCAGAGTTCCGCGCGATGCGCGTATCAGACCGAGGAGTCCTCTTGGTTCTCTTGGTCTTCTGCCGATTCGTCGACGCCTTCCTCAAGGCCCTTGCGGAACTCCTTGGCGGAGGCGCCGATCGATCGCGCGAGCTGCGGGAGCTTGGCAGCACCGAAGAGCAGCAGCACCACGACGAGGATCACGATGAGCTCCGGGCCCCCGATGTTCTTGATGAAACCGAACATGCTGGCTCCTTTCACCACGAGTGTAGCCACGACGCCGGCAAGTCCCGCCCTTGGGAACGCCGGTAGGTCGCCCGTCAGCCGAGCCCGAAGGAGTCGACGAATCCCTGGAGGCGCTCGCGGGTGACGAACACGAGCCGCTTGTCGCGCCGCTCACGCTCGTACATCGAATACGGGCTGAACTTGTCAGACACAAGCAATGCCCGGTGGACATCGGACTGTCCCGCGATCGCCGCAACTTCGCTGAAAACCCGGTCGTGAACCTCGGGATACTCGCTGTCGTCGTGCGGAAAGACCACCACCGCAAGCCGCTCCCCCGGCTTGGTGGCGTGATACACCGTTGCGGTCGGCGCCGAGATCATCGGTCGCTTCAAGTCGGTCACGGCGTAGCCACCGGCGCGCAACAAACCAACCGTGAGCTCGTCGAGCGACATCGATGACGGATCCACACCGGCCGTACGAAGAAGCGCCTCGGAGGGGCCGGTCAATCGCACAAGCTCAGCAACGGATTCGAGCGAGCCGCGCGGCGTTGGCTGGCTCGTGACCGAAGTATCGGCAACGACCTCGTTGAGGGCTGCGATCAGGTCACGCGTTGACGCTGCCCGAACGGTGAGGTTCGGGAGCTTCCCCGGTTCCGGAAGCTCGACCGTCGCGATCACCTCAGGCTCGTCGCCACGCATCGCCGACACCTCGATTCGATGCACGCCGTCGAGTGGGAGACCGGCCGCCGACTTGGCGCGGACATGCTCCACCGCCGCGTGGGACAAGAGCTCGATCAGATGTTCGCCCGCCTCGGAGTCGCCGAGTGGGACATCGAAGACGGTTGAAGCCGTCTCCCCTCGCACATGGAAGGCGGCGAGGTGCGGACCGATGGCGAGCTGACCGACCGTCGGATCGGACTCGGGCGGCTCACGGGAGTCGCGGGCATCCCTTGCGGTCCCCGACGACCGGTATGCCTGGACGGCAATGCCAACGAGGGCGATGAGCACGAAGACGACGATGACGAAGATCAAGATGCCCAAGGACAGCTCCTTTGATGAATCTGGCCCGATTGTACCCGTCGGGGCACCCGTGCCTTCAGCTCGCCTCGCGACGACGAGCCGCGATCTGGCGTTCCCGCCGAATCTTGCGCCGTTCGCGCTCCGACATCGCCCCCCAGATCCCGAACTTCTCGGACGACACGATCGCGAACTCGAGACACTCTGCCATCACCGAGCACTCGCGGCAGATGCCTTTTGCGGTTCGGGTGGAGGCTCCCCGCTCGGGGAAGAACAGGTCCGGATCGGCCCCGCGACAGTTCGCGAAATCCTGCCAAGACATGTCGAGGCCCTCGGACTGCAACGCCTCGATGAGATCTCCGAACACTCTGCTCCCTACATCGATGTAATTACAATAATGTGATTTGGTTCGATTCAACCAACGAAGCGTCTTGTTGTCAACTGCGCACCCGGGACTGCGGTGAGCTTCCACCATCGCGATATTCTGGGAACAGCAACGCCGATCGACAGGGACACCCGGTAGTGACCACCACGAAACGACCTCCCGTCAAGGAACGCACACGGTGGCAGCATTGGCTCGGAGGGTTCTTCTCATCGTCCATCGGTCTCAAGTGGATCATGGCCATCACCGGTATCGGCCTTCTCGGATATGTCGCGGCGCACCTGTTCGGGAACCTCAAGATCTTCACCGGAACCAACGAGGCCGGTGAGTACTACATCGATCTGTACTCCGAGGCGTTGTGGCACCTCGGAGGGCATCTCCTCCCCCAGGGCTTCCTCCTGACACTTCTCAGGATCGGGCTCGCAGCCGTGTTCGTCCTCCACATCTGGGCCGCCGTTGTGCTGACCAAGCGCAACCGCGAGGCGACCGGAGCCACGAGATACCGCGCCTCGAGGCAGTGGGCCGCATCCAACTACGCGTCCCGCACGATGCGATTCGGCGGTGTCATCATCGCGCTCTTCGTCCTGTACCACCTCGCAGATCTCACCTTCGGCATCGCGAACCCCGATTTCCACCATGGTGATGTCTACAACAACATGGTCGCGAGCCTGTCGCGTTGGCCCGTCGCAGTCCTCTACATGGTTGCCAACATCGCGCTCGCCTTCCACATCTACCACGGCGCGTGGAGCCTCTTCCAGAGTCTCGGGACGGTGAATCCGCGATACGACTCGTTCCGCCGCGCCTTCGCATGGGTGTTCGCCGCCGTAATCCTCGTCGGCAATCTCTCGATGCCGGTCGCCATCCTTGCCGGCTGGGTCTCGTAGGAAGGATGAACATGGACAACGATCCCACCATGCTCTCATCAGGAGAACCGTCAGGACCGATCGAGGACCGCTGGGACACCCACCGGTTTGCAACCAAGCTCGTCAACCCTGCCAACAAGCGCAAATACAAGATCATCGTGATCGGTACCGGCCTCGCGGGCGCTTCTGCTGCGGCAACTTTCGGTGAGCTCGGCTACCGCGTGCAGGCGTTCACCTACCACGACTCCGCTCGCCGTGCCCACTCGATCGCCGCCCAGGGCGGCATCAACGCCGCGAAGAACTATCCGAACGACGGTGACTCCATCTACCGCCTCTTCTACGACACCGTCAAAGGCGGCGACTACCGGGCACGGGAGTCGAATGTGTACCGGCTCGCCCAGGTCTCGAACGAGATCATCGACCAGGCGACGGCCCAGGGCGTTCCGTTCGCCCGCGAATACGGCGGGCTTCTCGACAACCGCTCCTTCGGCGGGGCGCAGGTGTCGAGAACCTTCTACGCGAGGGGGCAGACCGGTCAGCAGCTCCTTCTCGGGGCCTATCAGGCGCTCTCGAGACAGGTCAAGGCAGGAACCGTCGAGTTGCACACGCGCACAGAGATGCTCGAAGTCGTCACGAAGGACGGACACGCCGCCGGGGTCGTCGTCCGCGATCTCGTCTCAGGTGAGATCTCGTCGCACAGCGCACACGCAGTCGTGCTCGCAACCGGTGGATACTCGAATGTCTTCTTCCTGTCGACGAACGCCATGGCGTGCAACGCCACCGCGGTGTGGCGGGCACACCGAAAGGGGGCCTACTTCGCGAATCCGTGCTACACGCAGATCCACCCGACCTGCATCCCGGCATCGGACGAATTCCAGTCGAAGCTCACCCTCATGTCCGAATCCCTCAGAAATGACGGGCGCATCTGGGTACCGCTGAACCCCGACGATGACCGCGCCCCGAATGACATCCCACCGGACGAACGCGACTACTACCTCGAGCGTCAGTATCCCGCCTTCGGGAACCTCGTACCCCGCGATGTGGCGTCGAGGGCGGCAATGCGGATGATCGACGCCAACCGAGGTGTCGGTCCGCTACGCAACGGGGTCTATCTCGATTTCCGATCGGCAATCGAACGGCTCGGGAAGCACCGGATCGAGGAACGCTACGGGAACCTGTTCGAGATGTACGAGCGCATCACCGACGAGGACCCGTATGAGGTCCCGATGCGCATCTACCCGGCACCGCACTACACGATGGGCGGCTTGTGGGTCGACTACAACCTCATGACGACGGTACCCGGGTTGTACGCGATCGGCGAAGCGAACTTCTCAGACCACGGTGCAAACCGGCTCGGCGCATCTGCTCTGATGCAGGGACTCGCCGACGGCTACTTCGTTCTCCCCTACACGATCGGGCAGTACCTGTCCGACTACCTCAACACCGACCCGGTCGCCACCGACGACGAAGTCTTCATCGAAGCCGAACGAGCTGTTAGCGAACGCAGCGAGCGTTTCCTCGCCATCGGTGGCACGCGATCCGTTGACCACTTCCACAGGGAACTCGGGAAGGTCATGATCGAACACTGCGGGCTCGCCCGCTCACGGGAAGGACTTGAGAAAGCGATCGGTGAGATCAGAGCCATTCGGGACGAGTTCTGGTCCGATCTCCGCGTGCTCGGAACATCCGACAACCTGAACCAATCCCTCGAGCGTGCGGGGCGGGTCGCGGATTTCCTCGAGTTGGCGGAACTGATGTGTCGCGATGCCCTCGACCGTGAGGAGTCCTGTGGGGGCCACTTCCGAGTCGAGCATCAGACGCCGGACGGGGAGGCACAGCGCGACGACGAGAACTACGCGTTCGTCTCCTCATGGGAATGGAAGGGTCCCGACTCCGACCCTGTTCGCCATGCCGAGCCGCTCGAATTCGAGTATGTGCCACTGACGCAGAGGAGCTACAAGTAATGGATCTCACTTTGCGCGTGTGGCGTCAGGCAGCCAAGGACGAGCCAGGCGAATTCAAGGTGTACGAGGCAAACGATGTGAGCCCCGACGCCTCGTTCCTCGAGATGCTCGACCAGGTCAACGAGCACCTCAACGACCGAGGTGACGAACCGATCGCCTTCGACCATGACTGCCGCGAAGGTATCTGCGGCATGTGCGGCGTGATGATCGATGGTGAACCGCACGGCCCGCAGACGGGTACAGCGACCTGCCAGCTCCACATGCGGAAGTTCCGGGACGGTGCCTCCATCACCATCGAACCGTGGCGTGCCGCGTCACTTCCCGTCGTCAAGGACCTGATCGTGGACCGCTCACCGTTCGACCGCATCATCGAGGCGGGCGGGTACATCTCGATCAACACGGGGGCAGCACCGGACGCGAACATCATTCCCGTCACCAAGGAAGCGGCAGAGACCGCAATGGACGCCGCGGCATGCATCGGCTGCGCCGCGTGTGTCGCTGCGTGCCCCAACAGTGCAGCGAACCTGTTCACGGCGGCCAAGATGCAACACCTCAACCTACTTCCCCAGGGTCAGCCGGAACGCTGGACGCGGGCCGTTGCGATGGTCGAGACGATGGAGGAGTATTTCGGGTCGTGCACGAACCACGGCGAATGCGAGGCGGCGTGCCCGAAGAACATCTCGATCGACTTCATCGCATGGATGAACCGCGACTATGTGAAGGCGCAGTTCAAGAACATGGCCAAGACAAGCCAATCGTGAAGATCGAGCCCACACAGAAGCGCATCCGAACCCAGATCCGCGGCGTCACGATCGCCGATTCGACGGATGTGCTGATGGTCTGGGAGATCCCGTACTTCCCGACCTACTACTTCCCGCAGAGCGATGTTCGCATGGACCTCATGACGGATTCGGGGGAAACGAAACAGTCAGCCAGCCGCGGCACCGCCAACCTGTTCGACATCGCCGTCGGCGACCATGTCGTGCCACGCGCCGCCCGGGTCTGGAACGACGCCAAGACCGACGAGCTGACCGGCTCTGTGTCGTTGGTGTGGAAGGCAATGGATGCCTGGTTCGAAGAAGACGAAGAGGTCATCGTCCACGCCCGCGATCCGTACACGCGCCTCGACATCCTCCAAAGTTCTCGCCACATCTCGGTCGAGGTGGATGGTGTCGTCGTCGCCGAATCCGACCATCCAAGGATCCTGTTCGAGACGGGCCTCCCCGCCCGGTACTACCTCCCGAAGACCGATGTCCGTTTCGAGTACCTGCGGGCCAGCGACACCGTCACGAGCTGCCCGTACAAGGGTCACGCCAGATACTGGACGATCGAGGTCAACGACACGAGCCACGAGGACCTCGCATGGGGCTACGACACGCCGCTGCGAGAAGCCCAGGAGATCGCAGGGTTCGTCGCCTTCTACAACGAGAAGGTGGACATCACCATCGACGCAGTCCGCGCGGAGCGCCCAACGACGCAGTTCGGTTGACCGAATCCGGTTGGGGCCATCTCGCCGAGCGGCCACGGTACCCTGCGAGATCAGACACGCACCGAAAGGAACACCTGTGGTCACCTTCCTCTCCGACGAGCATTTCACCGCCGCGAAGCAGGCACTCACCGCTGATACCAACTTCCGGGATGCGATCGTGGGTGTGGACCTCGTCGCCCAGTTCGATGTCTCGGGAGCTCCCGACGGCGATGTGTCGTACTACCTGTCCATCAAGGACGGCGTTGTCGACACGGCGAAGGGCACGAACGACGCCGCCGATGTGACGGTCGCGAGCGACTACGAGACATCGAAAGCGATCTCGAAAGGCGAGCTGAATGTCCAGATGGCGTTCATGACCGGCAAGATCAAGGTCGGGGGCAACATGGCCAAGATCATGATGCATCAGAATGTGATCGGCGAGTACGCACGGGTCCTCTCCGGCCTCGATGTCGAGTACTGAACGATTGCTACAGGTCGATCTCTGCGAGATCAGCGACCTTTTCCGCAACGGCAACAGCCGCCTGCTCGAGTCCGGCTTGCTCGCTCGCTGACAGTTCGGCCTCGACGACCTCCTCGACGCCGTTCCGCCCGAGTCGTGCCAGCACCCCGAGATACACATCGGAGATCCCGTACTGGCCCTCCATCCACGCGCAGACCGGCATCTCGGCACCCTGATCCTCGATGACCGCCCTGACCATCGAGGCCGCGGCCGCCGACGGTGCGTAATACGCCGAACCGGTCTTGAGGAAGGCGACGATCTCGGCGCCTCCGTTGCGGGTTCGTTCGACGAGGTCGGCAACCGTCTCGGTGTCGAGTGCCTCCGTGAGCGGGGTGTCGCCGATCGAGCACATGGACGGGACCGGAACCATCGTCTCGCCGTGCGAACCCAGGGTCACCGCGGTCACATCGAGAATGTCGGCACCGGATGCTTCGCTGATGAAGTGGGCGAAACGGGCGCTGTCGAGCATTCCGGCCTGTCCGAGGACCCGGTTCTTCGGGAACCCTGACACCTCGGCGGTGAGTGTGGTCATCTGATCGAGGGGGTTCGTCACAACGATGATCACGGCGTCGGGCGAATACCGGACGATCTCCTCCGTGACCGACTTGACGATCTTGGCGTTGACCTCGAGGAGGTCCATGCGGGACATGCCGGGCTTGCGCGGGAGGCCCGCGGTGATGACCACGACATCGGAGTTCGCGGTGTCGGAGTAATCGTTGGTCCCGACGACCCTCGTGCGATAGCCGAGCACCGGTCGCGACTGGTTCATGTCGAGGGCAAGTCCCTGGGGCAACCCCTCGACGATGTCGGTCATGACGACCTCGTCGACGATGTCCCACTCGGCGATCCGTTGAACCGTGGTTGATCCGTACTTGCCTGCCCCAACAACCGTGACCTTGCTCACAATGACTCCCTTCGGTCGTCCGTCCTACATTCTCTCAACGACTGCATTGCCGAACTCGCTCGTCCTGACCTCCGTGGCACCGTCCATGAGCCTCGCGAAGTCGTAGGTGACGATCTTGTCGCTGATGGCCCCCTCCATGCCCTTCACGATGAGGTCCGCCGCCTCGTTCCATCCGAGATAGCGGAACATCATCTCGCCTGACAGGATCACCGATCCGGGGTTGACCTTGTCCATCCCCGTGTACTTGGGTGCCGTGCCGTGCGTCGCTTCGAAGATGGCGATGCCGGAGTAGTAGTTGATGTTTCCGCCAGGAGCGATCCCGATACCACCGACCTGGGCAGCGAGCGCGTCGGACATGTAGTCCCCGTTGAGGTTCATCGTGGCGATCACATCGTATTCGGCGGGCCGTGTGAGGATCTGCTGGAGGAACGCATCCGCGATGACATCTTTGACGAGCAGTCGGTTGCCCGGTTTCCCGTCGCAGTCCTCCCACGCGACAGCGACATCGCTGAACTGGTCGCGCACAACCTCGTAGCCCCATTCGCGAAATGCCCCCTCGGTGAACTTCATGATGTTGCCCTTGTGGACGAGCGTCACCGAGTCGCGATCCTGATCAAGCGCATACCGGATCGCGGCTGCGACGAGCCGCTTGCTTCCCGTCTCGGAAATCGGCTTGAGGCCGAGACCAGAGTCCTTGCGGATGTCCCATCCGAACTCTTCGTCGAGGAACGACAGCAGCTTCGCGGCCCCATCGGTTCCTGCCTCGAGTTCCTTTCCTGCGTAGACATCCTCGGTGTTCTCACGGAAGATCACCATGTCGACATCTTCCGGATGTTTGACCGGCGAGGGGACACCGCGGTACCAGCGCACCGGACGCAAACAGACATAGAGGTCGAGGATTTGCCGAAGCGCCACATTGAGGCTCCTGATGCCACCCCCGACGGGTGTCGTCAGCGGACCCTTGATGCCGACGAGGTGTTCCCGGAAAGAGTCGACGGTGGCCTCCGGCAGCCACTCGTTGGTCTCGTTGAACGCCTTCTCGCCGGCAAGGACCTCGGTCCAAGCGATTTCACGCGACCCGGCATACGCCTTGGCGACGGCAGCGTCGAATACATGCTGCGCCGCTGCCCAGATGTCGGGCCCGATTCCGTCGCCCTCGATGAAGGGGATGATCGGCCGGTCCGGGACCTTCAGCCCCGTTTCGTTCTTCG
This sequence comes from Acidimicrobiia bacterium, assembly GCA_041393965.1. Classification (NCBI taxonomy): domain Bacteria; kingdom Bacillati; phylum Actinomycetota; class Acidimicrobiia; species Acidimicrobiia bacterium. The sequence continues at coordinate 50,795 of JAWKJB010000001.1, forward strand.
TTATGGCTTCAGCCATCGGTCCTCTCCATGTCGTGGGCCTTCGTTCGTGCACTCGTACCGGCGAGGGCAACCGTGTTGGTGAGGAGCGATGCCCGCGTCATGGGGCCGACACCGCCGGGTACCGGTGTGATTGCCCCCGCGATCTCCACCACCTCGTCGAATGCTAGATCGCCGACGAGTCCATCATCGGTTCTGGTCGTACCGACATCGATGACGACCGCCCCTGGCTTGATGAAGCTGGCGTCGAACATGCCGGGACGCCCGACCGCGGTGATCAACAGGTCGGCAGACCGGCACACCGCGGCGAGATCAGGTGTCCGTGAATGGGCCTGGATCACCGTGGCATCGACCCCCTTGGCACCGAGCATGAGCGCCATCGGTCGACCGACGAGGAAGGACCGTCCAACCACCACTGCGGTCATCCCGGCGACATCGATCCCGTAGTGGTCGAGCATGGTCATTACGCCAGAAGGCGTGGCGGGGAGTGGTCCCGGTCGGTCGAGCAGAAGGCGGCCGAGGTTGAACGGGTGAAGGCCGTCAGCGTCTTTGGAAGGCAGGACCCGTTCGACGGCCGCCTCACCATCGAGGTGGTCCGGAAGGGGCAGCTGGACGATCATGCCGCTGACATCGGGGCGTTCGTTGAGGTGATCGATTTCGGCGAACACCAGCTCCTGTGTCGCGTCTGCGGGAAGCTCGATGTCGACCGAGGTCATTCCGACCGATGCTGCGTCCTTGTGCTTGTACCGCACATAGGTGTGCGATGCCGGATCGTCGCCAACCAGCACCGTCGCAAGCCCGACCTCGATCCCACGGTCGCGAAGAGCAGCCACATCTGCACGCACCCGCGCCTTGACCTTGTCGGCGACCACCTTGCCGGAGAGAATGCGCGCGCTCAATGCCTGAAGTGCCTTTCCCCGGTGAACAACAACGCTACATCGTGCTCGACAGCGGACTCCACCACCTCTGCGTCACGGATCGAACCGCCTGGTTCTACGATCGCCGTGATCCCCGCTCTCGCCAACAGATCGGGACCGTCGCGGAACGGGAAGAACGCATCGGAGGCACACACCGCACCCTTGGCCCGGTCCCCCGCGCGAGCGAGCGCTCGCTCAGCAGCACCGACACGGGACTGGTCTCCTGCACCAACGCCGACCGTCGCTCCGTCCTTGACGAGGACGATCGCATTCGATTTCGTGTGGGCACACACCGTCCACGCAAAGGCAAGATCTTCGAGCTCGCCTGCCGTTGGCTCACGGGCCTTCGACTCCCACGCGTCTGGCCTCGATGCAAGGACATCGCGCTGCTGGATCAGGAAGCCACCATCGATCGATCGGAGGTCCAGATCAGTGTTCGACGGCGAAGATGCGGTGAGCACCCGCAGGTTGGTCTTGCTTGCGAGGACCTGCCGAGCGTCTGGGGTGATCGACGGCGCGATGATGATCTCCACGAAATAGGCGGTGATCGCCTCTGCGGTTGCAGCATCGAGTCCGGCATTGGTCGCGATGACGCCGCCGAACGCAGACACCGGATCACACTCCCACGCCTTGGTGAAGGCCGCTTCGACGGTGCCTGCGGTCGCAGCACCGCAGGCATTCATATGTTTGAGGATGGCGACGGAGTTCGCGGGAAGGTCGTTGACGAGTCGCCACGCGGCATCGGCGTCCGCGAAGTTGTTGAACGACATGCCCTTCCCCTGGAGTTGGTCGGCTTTCGTCCACCACCCCGGCGACCCTTCGAGCGCATAGAGCGCCGCTTCCTGCTGGGGATTCTCCCCGTAGCGGAGGGCCTGGTGCCGCTGGAGAGGCAGCACGATCCGCTCTTGATCCTCACGCTCGAACCAGTTGACGATCGCTGCGTCGTAACGCGCCGTGTGGTAGAACGCCGCCCGAGCGAGATCGGCCCTGAGCGCTGCGGTTGTCCCGCCAGCGGCGACCGCGTCGGTCATCTCGCCGTACTGGTCGGGCGATACGACCACGGCGACCCACGCGTGGTTCTTCGCCGCGGCACGGATGAGGGTCGGCCCACCAATGTCGATGTTCTCGATCACCGTCGCGTAGTCGGCGCCCGTTGCGACCGTCGCTTCGAAAGGATAGAGATTGACCACCACGAGCTCGAACGGCGCAATGTCGAACGCATCGAGATCCGATCGGTGGTCGGGAAGTCCGAGGTCGGCGAGGATGCCGCCGTGGATGCTCGGATGAAGGGTCTTGACCCGCCCACCGAGCATCTCTTCGGCATTCGTGACATCTCGCACACGGGTGACGCGCACACCCGCCTCCTCGAGGTGGCTCGCGGTCCCTCCCGACGACACGATCTCGACGCCGTGCTCCACGAGTCCGGCCGCGAACGGGACGAGATCGGTCTTGTCCGACACCGAAATGAGTGCTCGTTTGATCCCGATCCTGCTCATCGGGGCCCAACCGGTTCGTTCGTCGACCACACCACCTCCAACCCATCGACGGTGATCTCCCCGCGGCCGAAAGCGGCTACGACCTCCGGGTAGAGCCTGTGCTCAACGCCCTGGATTCGTTGCCTGAGGGTTTCGACCGTGTCTTCATCGTGCACCGGGACACTGCGCTGGGCGATGATCGGGCCATGATCGACCAATTCGTCGACGAAGTGCACGGTCACTCCGGATTCGGTGACACCTGCTTCGAGGGCTTCTTCGATGGCGCGGGTACCAGGGAACCGTGGGAGCAACGAGGGGTGGGTGTTGAGAATCGAGTTCGGGAACCGGGCGATCGCTTGCGGAGCGAGGATCCGCATGAACCCCGCAAGCACGAGTGCCGCTGCACCCGCGCGTTCGGATACCTCGATGATCGCATCGGTGAAGCTTGCCCGGTCCTGATGATCGGCCCAGTCGATCACCGTGGTTGGAATCCCTGCCCTCGTCGCCCTCGCGAGGCCGGGAATATCGGGTCGATCGGAGACGACGGCCACGATGTCGCATGGGAACCCCGGATCGGTCCGTGCATCGATGAGCGCCTGGAGATTCGTCCCACTCCCTGAGATCAGGACCGCGATGGGGAGCTTGGGTGGCATCGCGCTGCAGTGTAGGTCGCGGGCGTGTGGTGCGGTTCTCCCGGACTATTCACCGAGGCTCGTACTCGGCATCCCAAGGTGGGGAAGCACCATGGCATCGACGAACTTCTCACCGTCCCCCGTCCAGGGCCACGCGAGCATCTCGGCTCGGGTGCGGCGACCACCGATTCCTCGCATCAGCTCGAACGAGGTGGCGCGTACCGTTGCCACCGGCTCGTCACGCCCGATATCCCATGTGTCGCCGCCATCGGTCGACTCGATGCGAAGCGTTGGCAGGCCGTACAGGGGGAAGACTCGACGGAGCGTTCGAGCGTGGCCTGCCGCGTTGGCATGAACCTCAACGATGTCTCGTCCCGTGGTGTCGCCGTAGGCGTTGCGGATGTCGAACTCGTGATGAACCAGGTCGCTCAGAGCCATCGCGGGCAGGACGCTCGGCGAGATCAACCCGACCACAGAAGGGATGCGCTCGGGGAGATCGAGGGTCTCGATGCTGTCGAGAACTGCTACGGCGTCGTCGATCGATGCTTCCCATTCGGCGATGACCTCATCGACCGTCAGGTGTCGCCGCGACGCGACATGCGTCTCGGTCCAGCCGTCGGACCCGAAGCATTCAAACCTGAGAGCCGCCACATCTGCCGTCACGCCCGCGAGGTGCCGCACGACATCGCTCGCCGTCCACGCGGGACAGGCCGGAACGATCCGGTCAGGATCCTTGCCGACGACCAAGCTCGCGACCCGCTGCTGGCCAACTCGATACTGCTCCGTGTGCACGCAAGCCCCTTTCACCCCGTGCCCCTCTTGCGTAGGGACCGTTCTGTGGGCTGTAGTTGACCTTTTCGTTGAACGCGAACCCTGGGTACGCGGCTACCCCATCGCCCTGAGCATCGCGGCGCCCATGTCGGTCGGGGTGGCGGCCACGGTGACGCCTGCGGCGTTGAGGGCTTCGATCTTGGCTTCCGCCGTTCCCTTGCCTCCCGAGATGATGGCACCGGCATGGCCCATGCGTTTGCCCGGAGGGGCCGATGTTCCCGCGATGAAACCGGCGACCGGCTTGGTCATGTTGACGCTGATCCACGCCGCTGCTTCCTCCTCTGCGGTGCCGCCGATCTCACCGATCATGATCACGCCCTCGGTGGCAGGGTCCTCGTTGAACAGCTCGAGGCAATCGACGAAGTTCGTCCCGTTCACCGGATCCCCACCGATCCCGATCGCCGTCGTCTGGCCGAGCCCGTTGAGCGTCAGCTGATGGACCGCCTCGTAGGTGAGCGTCCCCGACCTCGAAACGACGCCGATCCTGCCCGGCGTGTGGATGTAGCCGGGCATGATGCCGATCTTGCACTCCTGCGGGGTGATGACACCGGGGCAGTTCGGTCCGACGAGGCGTACATCCTTGTCCTCGAGGTAGCGCTTCGCCATCACCATGTCCATCACCGGGATCCCCTCTGTCACACAGATGATGAGTGGGATTCCCGCCGCTGCCGCCTCCATGATCGCGTCCGCCGCGAACGGTGGCGGAACATACACAACCGTCGCGTTCGCTCCCGTGTCGGCGACGGCATCTCGCACCGAACCGAAGATCGGAAGCTCGACATCGTAGGCGTCCGGCCTGCCCTGCACACCGGAGTGGTCCGTTTCCCCGGTGAAACGCTCACTTTGGTTCGCACGCGAAGGATGCACCGCGCCGACCATGTTGGTCCCGTAAGCGATGGCCTTATCGGTATGGAATCGTCCCGTCTTGCCGAGGCCCTGGACAAGCACCTTCGTTTCGATGTCGACGAGCACACTCATTTCGCAAGCTCCACGATCTTGACCGCCCCGTCCTTCATGTCTTCGGCGCTGACCACATTGAGTCCCGAATCGTCGATGATGCGCTTCCCGAGATCGACATTCGTCCCTTCCAGCCTGACCACGAGCGGCACTTCGAGTCCGACCTCCTCGACAGCGGCGACGACTCCTTCCGCGATGGTGTCACACCGCATGATGCCTCCGAAAATGTTGACGAAGATCCCCTTCACATTGGGGTCGGCGGTGATGATCTTGAAGGCAGCAGCTATCTGGTCCTTGTCGGCGCCTCCGCCGACATCGAGGAAGTTGGCAGGTTCCCCACCAACGAACTTGATGATGTCCATCGTTGCCATCGCGAGGCCGGCACCGTTGACCATGCAGCCGATGGATCCGTCAAGCTTGATGAAGCTGAGACCGAACTCCTTCGCACGCGCCTCTGCGGAATCCTCCTCGGTCGGGTCGCGAAGGTCGACGATGTCCGGATGGCGATACAACGCATTCGGCTCGAACGACATCTTGCCGTCGAGGGCCATGACGGTGCCGTCACCGGTGACCACGAGCGGGTTGATCTCCACGAGGTCCGTGTCGAGGTCGACGGCAAGCCTTGTCAGCGTCTTGAGGAACGACGCGCCGTTGCTCGCCGCCTGCCCCGTGAGGCCAAGGCCTGCAGCGATGTGCGCCGCCTGGAAATCGAGCAGCCCGAATGCCGGATCGATCTCCTCTCTGAGGATCTTGTCGGGGGTTTGTGCGGCCACCACCTCGATCTCGGTTCCCCCCTCCGTTGAGGCCATCACGATCAGCCGGCTCGTCGACCGGTCGAGGAGCACCGACAAGTACAGCTCCGACGCGATGTCGACACCCTGCTCGATGTAGAGGCGGTTGACGGTCTTGCCCTCCGGCCCGGTCTGGACCGTGACGAGGGTCGATCCGAGCATCTGCGACGCGAGCTCTTCGACCCGTGCCGTGGTGTCGTCGGTGCTCCCGTCGATACCGTCGAGCACGACTGTGACCCCACCGAGCTCCGGGTGTTCCTTGAACCGTCCCTTCCCCCTGCCGCCCGCATGAATCTGGGACTTGACGACAACCACCGGATTCCCGGTCTGTGAGACAAGCGAGGCTGCTGCGCGCCCCGCTTCGTCGGGGTCGGTCACCATGATGCCCTCAGGAACCGGGATGCCCGCTCCGCGCATCAACTCCTTTGCCTGATACTCATGGATCTTCACGGATTCTCCTCGATGGTGTCGGTGTCCGGTCGCGTCGAGTCGTCGGGAAAGGTCGCCCTCACCCAAGATTGGATCGTGTCGAGCGATGTTCCCGGCCCGAAGATCTTCGCGATGCCCGCAGCTTCGAGCCCTGGGATGTCGGCATCGGGGATGATGCCGCCACCGAACACGATCACATCGGCGGCACCGCGGCGCTCCAATTCGGTAACGACGCTCGGGAACAGGGTTGTGTGCGCTCCCGACAGCGCGGAGAGGCCGACACCGTCGACATCCTCCTGGACCGCAATCGTGGCGATCGTGGCAGGAGTCTGGTGCAGCCCTGTGTAGATCACCTCGTATCCGGCGTCACGCAGCGCGCGGGCAACGACCTTCGCACCGCGATCATGACCGTCGAGCCCCGGCTTCGCGATGAGGATCCTGATCGGCATCTGCTCGATGGTAGTTGCCCTGCATGGCCCACCTTCTGCCGTGCCAGTCGCCCGGCTCTAGCATCGACCCATGGACGGTCTCGATTCGGTCCTTGTCCTTGGAGCGTCGCTCACCCTGATCGCGGTCGCGGTGGTGATCTCGCTCGTGTTGCGCCTCGGGATCGAACGGTCGATCGTCTGGGCGTCGATTCGAGCTGCTGTCCAGCTCGGTGTCGTCGGCTACCTGCTCGTGTTCATCCTCGGTACTCGCTGGGAGGCCGTGCTCGCTGGCATATGGGTTGTCGCGATGGTGGCGATCGCGGGAGGGGTCACGGCGCGGCGGGCCGGTTCGTGGTCGGTGTTCGGCGCCGGTGTCATCGCGATCGGTTCGGCGACTGCGCTGTCCCTGATTGTGGTGTTCGGCTTCAATGTCTTGCCGTTCGAGCCGATCCAGGTCATCGTCGTTGCCGGGATCACGATCGGGAACGCTCTGACCGGAACGGTCGTTGCCGCGGACCAGGTTCGAGTCCGGCTCGTCGACGACGCAGCGCGGGTCGAGGGGCTCCTCGCACTCGGGCTCGACGCACGACAGGCGGCCCGGTTCGTTGTCCGCGAGGCAGCCCGGGTTGCCCTGCTTCCTCACATCGAACGAACGAAGGCAGTTGGGCTCGTCGCGCTCCCCGGTGCAATGGCTGGGCTCCTGATCGCAGGGGTGGACCCGATCGACGCCGTCGTGATCCAGCTCGTCGTCATGCTGCTCGTCCTTGGTACGGTCGCCGTATCGTGCGCGGTGATCGCCGTGATGACGGCACGAGCGTTCTTCACCCCCGATCAGCGGCTCGTTGCGTGACACGCGACCTCGAACAACCTCAGCCGACCTTTTCGAGGGGTGCCCATGCGAGAAGGAGCCGCTTCATGCCGGGCCCATCGAAGACGACGACGGCTTCTGCCCTGTCCCCTGCGCCAACGATGTCCCGAACGATCCCTTCCCCCCAGTGGGAGTGACGCACCCGGTCGCCTGCCTCGATATCGGCATCGGTCACCGTCGCGGTCGGTTTCCGCGACTCCATCGTCGATGACCGCCGGGTCCGCTTCGCGGAACGGGTCAGATGTTCAGGGATCTCGGCGAGGAAACGGCTGGGACCGTTGAAGTTGTTCGCCCCCCACACATGCCTGCTCCACGCGCGGGTGAGATAGAGCCGCCGTTCGGCCCTCGTGATCCCGACATAGCAGAGCCGGCGTTCCTCCTCGAGCTCGCGCGGATCACCGAGGGACCGCATGTGCGGGAACACCCCGTCCTCGAGGCCGGTCAGGAAGACGGTTGGGAACTCGAGACCCTTCGCGTTGTGCAGCGTCATGAGCGTGACCGTTGACGAGTCGATTTCGGCATCGGCGTCCGCGACGAGGCTGATCGCCTCGAGGAACATCTCAAGCTTCCCGGTACCGTCGAGTGCCGCCCAGTCGCCGGGACCGACCGACGCGGGTCCGGCTTCCTCGAATTCGGCTGCGGCGGTGAGCAGCTCCTTGAGGTTCTCCTCGCGCCCCATCGCCTCGATCGTTCGTTCCTCCCTGATCGAATCGAGGTATCCGGTGTCGGTCAGCACCGCTTCCACCGCCGCGCTCGGCCCGAGCACCGCCCGTTCCGCCAACCCGTCCATCAGCGACACGAAGCCCCGGATCGAACGCACGGCACGGTCGGTGAGCTGCTCGTTGTCGGAAACCCGTCGGAGTGCATCCATGAACGAAATGCCCTCGCGCTGCGCGAACCGGTCGAGATGCGCAATCGAAGTGTCACCGATACTGCGCTTCGGAACATTGACAATCCGCTTGAGGGCGACCTCATCGTCGGGGTTGACCACGGCCCTGAGGTACGCAAGGGCATCCTTGACCTCCTTGCGGTCGTAGTACTTGAGACCACCGATCACCTGATAGTGGACACCGAAGCGGACGAACAGCTCCTCGATGACGCGAGACTGAGCATTCGTCCGGTAGAACACGGCAATGTCGCTCAGCCCCACACCGAGATCCCCGAGACGGGCAATCTCCTCAGCGACGAAGGCGGCCTCTTCGTGTTCGTCCTGTGCCTCGAACACGACGATCGGGTCACCGGCGCCGGTGTCGGTCCACAGCTTCTTCGGTTGGCGGGTCGTGTTGTTGACAATCACGGCATTCGCCGCGTCGAGGATGGTCTGCGTCGAGCGATAGTTCTGTTCGAGGACGACGAGGCGGGCGTCGGGGTAGTCCTTCTCGAAAGCCATGATGTTGCGCATGTCGGCCCCGCGGAAGGCGTAGATGGACTGGTCCGAGTCCCCAACCACGCACACATTCCGGTGCTTCGCGGCAAGCATCTTCACCAAGACATACTGGGCGTGATTCGTGTCCTGGTACTCATCCACGAGGATGTAACGGAACTTGGTCTGCCACCGTTCGAGGGCATCGGGAAAGGCCTGGAGCAACTCGACCGTCAGCTTGAGGATGTCGTCGAAGTCGACTGCGGAAGCCTCGACCAGGCGCTGCTGGTAGAGGCGGTAGATGTCAGCAACCTTCTCGTGGAAGTAGCCGGCGTTTTCCCGTGCGAAGGTCTCGTGGTCGATGAGCTCGTTCTTGGCCTTCGAGATCGCCGCCTTGATCTGGCGCGGAGGGAACCGCTTGCTGTCGAGATCGAGATCCTTGATGCACATCGTGATCAGCCGAACCGAGTCTGCCTCGTCGTAGATCGAGAACGACGATCGGTAACCGAACCGGTGGATGTCCTGGCGCAGGATGCGTACACACGCCGAGTGGAAGGTCGACACCCACATGTTGCGCGCGATGGCTCCAACGAGGTCAGCAACCCGCTCCTTCATCTCGCCAGCGGCCTTGTTCGTGAAGGTGATCGCGAGGATGTCGTACGGGGAAACGCCGAGATCGCGGATGAGATGAGCGATCCGAACCGTCAACACCCTCGTCTTGCCGGACCCTGCCCCCGCGATCACGAGGACGGGGCCCTCCGTGGCTGCCACAGCCTCGCGCTGGGTCGGGTTCAGATCGGCAAACAGCGGAGATTCGGTCACCCGCCGAGTGTACGAGAGAGCCAGCCTTTGCCTGCTGGGGTGCTCCCGCCTATGCCCCGGCGTCTGCCTTTTCCCGGATCAGCTCACTGAGGGTCTCGACGAGCGCGCCGCGCGCGAAGTCCGACTTGTCGAAGAACGCGTTGGCCCCCGCACGCTCGGCACGGTCGCGGTCCTCATCGGAGGCAACACCCGACAGCATGATGATCGGGATCTCGCCGTACCGCTGCCGGACGAGGTGGATCAGCGCTACACCGTCGGCTCGCGGCATCGAGAAGTCAACGACGAGGCCATCGACCCGGCTTTCGGCGAGGACGCCGAGGGCTTCGGCGACGCTCCCCGCCGACAGAGTCGCAAACCCGTGGGAGGCGAGGACACCTGACACGACCTGACGCACACCCTGACTGTCGTCGACGACGAGCACGGTACTCACCGGACCGCGAGGAGTGTCATCGTTTCGCAGATTCGACGCGAGACGCCCCGCGTCGACGAGGAGCACGGTGTCATCTCCGCCCAGAAGGGCGACACCGGTTACGACCGTGGCCCCCGACAGCAATGGTCCGAGGTCCTTCGTCGCCACTTCGTACACGCCTTGGATGCTGTCGACGGACAGCGCCATAGGCCCGACCGGGCTCTGGATCACGAGGATCGAGGCAGGCATCCCCTCGATCTCGAGGCCAGCTGCGGTCGCGAACGATGCGTATGGGATCGATTCCTTGTCGTATCTGATCATCGATCCTCGCTCGGATACTTCGATGTCGACTTCGCCGACCTCGAACTGGGCGAGGATCGTCGACTCCGGGAGTCCCCACGAGCGTTCCCCTGCGTGGAAGAGCAATGCACGCTGCAACGCTCGGTGGGCGGGCATCGTGATCGTGAAGACGACACCCTCTGGCGATGTCGACATCGTCAGCGAGCCATACACCTCCTCCACGATCTGGGAGATCCTCGAGAGGCCGTCGCCGTCGGCGGTGAACTCCGAGGACCGCGGATTGGTTGAGAAGTTCTCCGAGAACAGCGCCGTGCGAAGGTCCTCGTTCGACGGGTCGCCTTTGAGGATTCCCCGTCCGAGTGCCGTTTCGCGAACGGCGGTCCAGTCGATCCCACCACCGTCGTCTGCGACTTCGATCGTCACATGCTGCTCGTCGGTCGCGATCCGCACCGAGACCTTGCCCGTTTCTGCCTTGCCTGCCTTGACACGATCGGCGGGTGTCTCGATGCCGTGGACCACGGCGTTGATCACAAGCTGGCGGATGACCTCTCCGATGCGATCAATCATCTGGCGGTCGACGACGGCCTCGTCTCCTTCGACGACGAGGTCGACGACCTTGTCACACTTCTTCGAGATGTACTTCATCAGTTGCGGAAGCGTCGAGGTCAGCGCACTCAGTGACACTGCCGTAAGGCCGAGGGCTCGCTCCTGCAACTCAACCGCTTCACGCCGAACCGTCTCGATCGATTCGAGGGCTGCCTCCGCAGAAGGGATGGATCGTGCCTCGGCTGAGCGAAGGACCTGACCGGCGAAGGTTGACAACGACTGCATGTCCATCCGGAGCGCCGCGACATCGTTGATCAGGCGGAAGAGGCGACCCGCGTTGACCGGAACGGATTCCTCTGCCGCCCATGTCTCGACCACGCCAGCAAGGCCACCGAGGCCGAACGCCGGACCGTACTCGGCGTCGAGGACCGAGCCTTCGATCTCACCGATGGAGATGTCGATGAACTCGCTGCCGGGACCGACCCCGGCGGCCGACGCATCGGGCTGTGGGCGATGCGTCGGAGCCGCCGAGGGGCCCGATCCGCCTTCGAAGGCAGACTTGATGAGGTCAAGGGTGATGGTCGACGCGTCGAGGCGCCCGTCAGGACCGGGCTCGAACACGAGCGGGCCGGTCGGCACCGCGTAGGTGTCAATGACGATCTCATCCGATGGCGCCCGTGTCGTGGGTTCCTGGGTCACCACGCGGGTTTCGCGAACAGGCTCCGGGTCAGGCTCCGGGTCAGGCTGTGGGACGGGCTCCGGGACGGGATCGGGCGCGATCGCCTCGACGGCCGGTCCCACATCGTGCGGAAGCTCGTCGGGAGGCTCAACCGCCTTGAGCGTCGGCTCGGGAGCCGATGCGGGGGCAGGGCGCAGCTCGACTCGGACATCGTCGACGGGCTCAGGCAGCTCAGCGAGACGGGCCGGATCCGCGACGAGGGTTCGGATCGCGTCGATCGCTCCTGAGATCTCATCGCTCGGTCCGTCGAGTGCAGCGGGCAGCGCGTCCCCGAGGTATGACAGTGCCCTTCCGAGCATGGCGGTTGGCTGCAGCTCATCGTGCTGGATCCATCGCCACACCACCTCGCAGACCTCACCACCGCGTGCGATGGCTTCGTGACCCATGACCCTTCCGGTTCCCTTGATGGTGTGCCCTTCCCTCACCATCGTGGCAGCGAGATCATGATCGACGGTCCCGGCGATGATCGCCGCGGCGCCGTCCGCGAGGGAGGCTGATCGTTCGGTCAGCTCCTCACGGAACAGCGTGTCGAGATCGGGGTCGTTCTGCACAGCCATGAAAGTCCCTGCGTTGCCGCATCGGTTCTACCTGTGCTCTATCGGATGGCTACACGCCGGGCTTTATGGAAACGGAAGCGTGAAGTCCAGCGGTGATCGACCGTCAGGAACGGCCGCCCTCACTCCCATTCGATCGTCGACGGCGGTTTGCTCGAGATGTCGTACGCAACCCGGTTGATACCGGGAACCTCGTTGATCACCCGCGACGAGATGCGGGCGAGGAGGTCGTACGGGAGCCTCGCCCAATCAGCGGTCATGGCGTCATCGGAGGTGACCGCCCTCACGATCAGCGGGTAGGCATAGGTGCGGCCGTCACCTTGAACACCGACGCTCCTGATGGCTGGCAGGACGCCGAAGGACTGCCAGATCTCCCGATAGAGGCCCGCAGACCTGATCTCGTCGACCACAATGGCATCAGCGGCCTTGAGGATCTCGACCCGCTCGGGTGTGATGTCACCGATGATCCGGACCGCGAGCCCCGGCCCCGGGAACGGTTGGCGCCACACGATTTCGTCGGGAAGGCCGAGCTCCTCTCCGACGCTGCGCACCTCGTCCTTGAAAAGGTCTCGCAGTGGCTCGATCAGGTCGAAGTGCATCTCGTCGGGAAGGCCACCCACATTGTGGTGGCTCTTGATCTTGGCAGCGTCCTTCGTGCCCGATTCGATGACATCGGGATACAGCGTCCCTTGAACGAGGTGGTCGGCGCCCTCGATCCCGGCCGCGACCTCCTCGAAGACCCGAATGAAGGTCTCCCCGATGATCTTGCGCTTCTCCTCAGGGTCCGTCACCCCTGCAAGCGCATCGAAGAACCGGTCCTGCGCCTTGACATGGATGAGGTTCATCTGGAAGTGGTCACGGAAGGTCGACTCGACCTGGGCACCTTCGTCCTTGCGCATGAGGCCGTGATCGACGAACACGCACACAAGCTGATCACCGATCGCCCGCTGGACGAGGGCTGCCGCCACCGATGAATCCACACCACCGGAGAGTCCGCAGATCGCGATCCCGTCACCGACGGCGGCGCGGATGGCCTCAACACTCTGGTCGATGATGCTTGCGTTCGTCCAGGTCCGGCGTGCCCTGCATGCCTCGGAGAGGAAGCGCTCAAGAATCGGCTGCCCATGCTCACTGTGGACGACCTCTGGGTGGAACTGCACGCCGTACAGGAGCCGGTCCCGGTCCTCCATCGCCGCGACGGCAGCGCCCGGTGTGGATGCCGTGGTCCCAAAACCGTCCGGCGCGACCGTAACGGCATCGTTGTGGCTCATCCAGACGGTCTGTCGTCCCGGGAGCCCTTCGAAGAGCTCCCCGTGATCGACGACGGTGAGCGTCGCAGGGCCGAACTCGGAAGTGCCCGTCGACGCAACGGTTCCGCCGAGGGACGCTGCCATGAGCTGATGGCCGTAGCAGATGCCAAGCACAGGGATCCCGAGGTTGAAGATGTCCGTATCGATGCCGTAGGCGTCCTCGGCATGTACCGATGCCGGCCCACCGGACAAGATGATCCCGACCGGCGCCATCTCCCTGACCTCGGTCGCCGTGATCTCCCTCGGAACGATCTCGGAAAAGACCTGTGCCTCGCGCACCCTGCGAGCGATCAGCTGTGCGTATTGGGCACCGAAGTCGACGACGAGGACGCGGTCGAAGTCACCGGTCGACGCATGGCCGGTGGCCGCCATCAACCCATCCCCACACCCTGGGAGCGTTGGAGCGCCTTCCCCTCCGTCTGGAGAGCCGGAGCGACCATCACCTCGGCCCTCTGGAACTCCTTGACCGACGCATAGCCGGTCGTGGCCATCGAACCGCGAAGGCCGCCAAAGAGATTTCGGCGACCGTCGTTGTCGTGGGCGGGACCAACGAGGATCTCCTCGAGGGTGCCGAGAATCCCCGTCTCGACCCGTGATCCCCTTGGGAGGGTGGGATGGAAAGTGGCCATGCCCCAGTGGTATCCGCCCGACGGCGACTCGGCACTGGCAGCGATCGGGGAACCGAGCATGACGGCGTCGGCGCCGCAGGCGATCGCTTTGGCCACATCGCCCCCGGTTCGCATGCCCCCGTCAGCGATCACATGCACATATCGGCCGGTTTCTTCGAGGTACGAGGTACGGGCGCCTGCGGCATCGGCAATCGCCGTGGCTTGAGGGACGCCGATCCCGAGGACGCCCCTTGTCGTACAGGCAGCACCGGGACCGACGCCGACGAGCACACCGATCGCTCCCGTTCGCATCAGGTGGAGTGCGCCCGAGTACGATGCACAGCCACCGACGATGACCGGCATGTCGACCTCTCGGATGAAGGCGAACAGGTCGAGTGGCTCGCTTCGCGAGCTCACATGCTCCGCGGACACAACGGTTCCCTGGATGACGAGCACATCGAGGCCACCACGCTTGGCGTGGTCGATGTAGCGTGCGACATTCTGTGGCGTAAGGCTCCCGCAGGTCGTGACTCCGGCAGCTTTGACCTCGGCGACACGCTGGGTGATCAGTTCGGGTTTGACCGGTTCCGCGTACAGCTCCTGCATCCGCCGGGTCGCCTTCTCCTTCGAGAGTTCGGCGATCTCGTCATAGACGGGGATCGGGTCCTCGTAGCGGGCCCAGAGGCCTTCGAGGTTCAGGCAGCCAAGACCGCCGAGCCTTCCGATCTCGATAGCAGTCGCAGGCGTCACTGCCGAGTCCATGCCCGACGCCATCATCGGAAGCCGGAAGGTGAACGCGTCGAGCTCCCATGACAGGTCGACATCTTCAGGGTCACGGGTCCGTCGGGATGGAACGATCGCGATGTCGTCGAATCCCCAGGCGCGGCGGCCCGACTTTGCAATACCGATCTCGACTTCCACGGAAACAACCTCCGGTTGGTGCCAGCACCCGCAGGCTACCCGTTCTCCGTCGGTTGCCAGTTGACGCTTCGGCGCCCCGAGATGTCTCTCAGTACTCCCTGAGCCCGACGGCGGCGCGGACTTCGCGCTGGTACGGAACGGCGAGTTCGCGGGCCCGTTCGCCCGAGGTGTGGAGCACTTCGCGGACATCTGCGACCGTGAGGGCGTTGTACGCGGCCTTGATTGGTGCCAGTTCGGCGACGACGGCGCCGGCGACGGCCTCCTTGAAGCGCCCGTAGCCGCCTGCGCCGTATTCGTCGACGAGATCGTCGATCGTCCGGTCGGTGCATGCAGCCATGATTTCGAGCAGGTTCGAGATGCCGGGCTTGTCTTCGGTGTCGTAGCGCACCTCGGGGTCGCTGTCGGTGACGGCCCCCTTGATGCGTTTGGCGATCACGGATGGATCGTCGAGGACCGAGATCGATGCCTTCGGCTGGCTATCCGACTTGGACATCTTCGCCGTTGGGTCCGTGAGGGACATCACCCGCGCCGAGGTGTCAGGGATGTACGGGTCCGGGATCGGAAAGAGCTCCCCGAATCGGTTGTTGAAGCGCTGAGCAAGATCCCGCGTGGTCTCGAGGTGCTGTCGCTGATCGTCCCCGACGGGGACGAGGTTGGCTCGGTACAGCAGGATGTCTGCGGCCATCAGCACCGGATACGAGTACAGGCCGAGATTTGAGGCGTGACCTGCTGCCGTCTTGTCCTTGTACTGGGTCATACGGTTGAGGACACCCATCGGCATCAGCGTGCCGAGGATCCACGCCAACTCGGCATGCGCGCCGACCTGGCTCTGGGTGTAAAGCAGCGAACGATCGGGGTCGATGCCGAGCGCGAGCAGGACCCGTGCCATGTCCACCCGTGCCCGTTCGAGCTCGGCCGGGTCGTAGTCGACGGTCATGGCGTGGAGATCGACGATGCAATACACCGCGTCGTAATGGTCCTGGAGTCGGGCCCAATGCCGAAACGCTCCAAGGTAGTTGCCGAGGTGTGGCTCTCCGGTCGGCTGAACACCCGAAAAGATCCGCTGTTTCGACCCATCGTTCACGAGGTGCTCCTTGCCCTGCCTTCGCAAGATGTCGAGGATAGACGCACCGTGGCAGCCGCCGTATTGACCTTGCGACCGAAACCGTCCATACTCGCGTCCTCATGACCAGGCAAGCGACCACGACAATCATTATGTAGGCGCACGCGTCGACGGCGTGTGCGCTGACGAGCCCTCCGATCCCGGGGGGTTCTTTCGTTGGAGAACACCATGACCCGATCCGTTGAGATCTACGACACGACCCTGCGAGACGGAATCCAGCAGGAGGGCATCTCGCTGACCCCGACTGACAAGCTCCGGATCTGCGCGCTTCTCGACGACCTCGGTGTCGCCTATGTGGAAGGGGGGTGGCCCGGAGCGAACCCAAAGGAAGACGAGTTCTTCGAGCGGGCGAAGACCGAGCTCACGATGAGCCATGCCACCCTGGTGGCTTTCGGATCGACCCGGCACGCTGGCGTCGCGGTGCAAGACGACGAACAGGTCGCCAACCTCCTTGCCGCTGATACATCAGCGGTGTGCCTCGTCGGAAAGGCATGGGACTACCATGTCGAGCACGCGCTCCGCACGAGCCTCGACGAAGCCATCGCGATGGTTGCGGACACGGTCGCATTCTGCCGGTCGCATGGCCGTGATGTGTTCTTCGACGCGGAGCACTTCTTCGATGGCTATCGGGCAAATCCCGGATTCGCCGTCGCGGTCCTCAGAGCAGCCCACGACGCCGGGGCGACGCGGCTTGTCATGTGCGACACGAACGGCGGATTCCTCAGCGACGAGGTCGGCCGGATCATCGGTCAGGTCACCGACGCCATCCCGGACGGTACCTTTGGCTGCCATTTCCACAACGACTCCGGCCTCGCCGTCGGCAACTCGCTTACCGCCGTTGCGACCGGTGTGCGCCAGGTCCAGGGCTGCATCAACGGCTACGGGGAACGCACCGGCAATGCCGACCTGTGCTCAGTCATCCCAAACCTGAGCCTCAAGATGGGCTACGAAACGGTCCCTTCCGATCGCCTCGAGAGGCTCACGGGCGTCTCCCACCACATTGCCGATGTCATCAACCTCACGCTCGATCCCCACCTGCCGTATGTCGGCGCGTCGGCGTTCACCCACAAGGCAGGACTTCACACATCGGCGATGGCACGAAGGCCGGACGCATACGAGCACCTCTCCCCGACCCGCGTCGGGAACGCCACGCGGATGGTCGTGTCGGAGCTTGCCGGTCGGTCCACCGTCGTCGCAAAGGCGCGCGAGAGCGGGCTCGACCTCGACGGCGCAACGGCGCAACGGGTCATCGACCGCATCAAGGAGCGCGAACACTTCGGGTACACCTACGAGGCCGCAGACGGCTCGTTCGAGCTCGTCGCCCGCGAAGCGGCCGGATGGGATCAGGACTTCTACACGCTCGAGTCGTACCGCGTCTTCGTCGAGCATCGAGACGGCGAGGTCGTCGCGGAGGCAACCGTCAAGCTCGTGGTGGACGGTGAGCGGATCGTATCGACCCGCGAAGGGGATGGGCCCGTGTCAGCACTCGACCGAGCCCTGCGCGCCGGGCTCGTTGAGCGATACCCGCATGTCGATGAGATCAAGCTCACGGATTATCGGGTTCGGGACCTCGACAGCTCCGACGGCACGAGCGCAAGGGTCCGGGTTCTCACCGAGCACACCGATGCGGAATCCACATGGGGCAGCGTCGGGGTGCACCAGAACATCATCGACGCATCATGGACCGCCGTATCGGACGGGCTCATCGTCGGCTTGCTTCGACATCGCGAAAGGACTTGAACCAACACCCTTCCTGTGGTAGTTTGTGAAAGGAATCACAAGCGATTGTGAATTAGTTCACAACTGATTCCACGAGAGAAGGGAACGGAAATGCTCACTCGACTCCGCACACTCGGGATCATCGTTGCGGTCATCGGAGTCCTGTTCCTGTTTGGGGGCGGTTACGCCTACATGCAGGTGCAAGCGGGATACGACTCGCTCCAGGCGTTCAGCGAAGCGCAGAATGTGACGCTGTCATACAACGACGATGGCCAACTCATCGATCGGGGTTCCACCGAGGGCGCCGAAGCGATCATGAAGGTCCTCGTCGAGGACTGGAACTACCCGGTTCGCGAGGCGGACTTCGACCCGAACGACCCGCTCGTCAACACCGCGACCGAGTACATGTACCAGATGGCCACAATCGGCTATCACACCTTGCATGGCACCCAGACAGTGGTGCTCGACGAGACCGTCGAATACAACGGCGAAACCTTCCCGGCTGGCAGCTATGAGGTTGTCATCCACGAAGTTGGGACCCCAGAACGCGTTGCGGCGGGTCTCGGCGGCTACTGGACCGACTTCGATCGCAGCCACCCGCTCGAGGGACCGGCTCGCAGCCAAGCATGGTCAGGAACCGCACATGCGCTCTACGGTGAGCTCGGCGTTGGGACCGTCACGGCATCCACGCTCCAGCTCGGCCTCGGCGTGACCGCCCTGCTGTTCGGACTCGGTTTGACCTTCGGGTTCATCGGGCTCGGCATGATCTGGGTCGCCCGCGGCAAGGACGATGTCGTCCCGGCGACCGTCCCCGAGGCCTGGGTTCCGCAGGACGCAACCGTCTAGCAGACCAGGTCCGCGACCAGGAGAGGGGCCCTTCCCGGGCCCCTTTCCTGTTGTTCGATCGAACTCTTTGGGAGCGCTACGGGTTCGCCAGCTCGTCGATGAGATCCCACAGCGCATCGATGTGCTCATGAGCGGTCCATGTCTGGCCGACCGAGACTCGGATGAAGGTGGTACCGTCGAGCTCAGATGGCGTCACCGCCACCCTGCCCGAGGCGTTGAGCGCGGCTGCGAGATCGGAAGTCGCCGCGTTCCCGTCCCGATGGGTGAAGCACACGAGGCCGAACGGGTGCGGTGCGAACAGGTCGAAACGGTCGTCTCCAACGATCCTCGCGGCAAGCGCGTCTGCCAAAGCGACATGGTTCCTTACCAACTGTTGGATTCCCTCCACCCCATAGCTGCGAAGCACCCACCACAGCTTCAGTGCCCGGAAACGGCGTCCAAGGGGCACATGCCAGTCCCGATAGTCGATCACCGCGCCTGATTCCGTCGCGGCATTGCGGAGGTAGGGAGGCAGGATCGAAAGTGTGTCGATCAACGGGGCCCGATCGGCGACCCACAGCACATTGCAGTCGAAGTTCACCATCATCCACTTGTGCGGATTGAAGGTGTAGCTGTCCACCTTGTCGACTCCTGCGATGTGGTGCCGGAACTCGTCGCACACCATCGCCGTCCCCGCATAGGCGGCATCGACATGGTGCCACAGTGCGTTGGCCTGTGCGATCGCTGCGATGCGGGCGATCGGATCGACCGCCGTCGTTGCGGTCGTCCCGACCGAGGAAACGACAGCGATGGGAAGCAGCCCGGCTTCGAGGTCCTCGTCGATCGCTGCGCTGAGGGCATCGGACCGAACGGCCCAATGCTCATCGACGGCAACACCGCGAGCATGACCGATCCCGGCAACCGTGCATCCCTTGACCACCGACGAGTGCGCCTGCGTCGATGCATACACAACCATGTTCTGCGCGCTGGCGCGTTCCCGGTTGCGGTGTCGGGCAACGACAAGTGCCGTGTGGGTCGAATCCGATGCACTCATCTGGATCACTCCCCCACCGGGCCCATCCGACCGCCACGCATCGGGGAGGCCCATCATGTCGATGAGCCAGTCGAGCACCTTCGATTCGATCTCGGTCGCCGCAGGGGAAGTGGACCACAACATGCCCTGCACGCCAAGGCCCGATGTCACCACCTCAGCGAGAACCGACGGTGGCGAAGTGTTCGCCGGGAAGTAGGCGAACCAGTTCGGTGACTGCCAGTGTGTGATGCCAGGAACCACGATGTCGTCGAGATCTGCGAGGAGCGCCTCGAACGGTTCGCCCTCCCGAGGTGGCGTGTCGGGAATCGATCGGGCCACGGCCCCGGGTTCGACCGTCGAGAACACGGGGCGTTCACCGACCGTCTCGAGATAGTCGGCAACCCAATCAATCGCTTCGTGCCCGTGACGGCGGAACTCCTCCCAGGTCATGTGGTCGGGCCCCATTCAGCCCTCCCCGTTCGAGCGCACCACTTCGAGGAGGTTTCTCACCATGAAGGCGGTCGCGCCCCAAAGGATGCCCTCGTCGAATTCGTAGAACCACAGCGGGTAGCCGAACCACGGCCTGATCGTCCACGAGTCCTCGTCGAGGAGCTCGGCAATCGTCGGTTCGATGACGACATCGACCTCTTTGGGATCAACAACGAAGTCGGTGGGACGCTCGATCCGCACCACGACCGGGACGATCGGCTTGTCACGATCCCTCGTCGTGACCGGGTCGAGTCCGCCGAATACCTCGATAATGTTCTCCGGTGGTAGACCGATCTCCTCCCACGCCTCTCTCGTGGCCGTCGAGATCGGTTCCTCACCACCTTCTCGATGTCCGCCGGGAAACACGACATCCCCGGGATGGGTCGGCATGTCGTCTGGACGCTTCGTCAGAACGATGCGGATGTCGTCGTTGGCATCGGCATATAGCGCAACGAGCACTGCCGCCTCCGATCCGGGTGGATCGACAACCGCGTTCAGGTTCCGAAACGACGACCACTTATCCATTGAGCGGAGCATATCCCGATAGGCTTTCCGCGATGGCGAACAAGGTCGACAGCAACCCCCGATACACGAAGCGCCTCATGCTTCGGCCGTTCCGCAGGCGGGACGCAAGTTCCTTCCACGAAGCCGTGGAGGCATCACGCACCGAGCTCCAGCCATGGCTCCCGTGGATCCACGGTTATGACCGGGGCTTCGCCCAGCGTTTCATCAGGGAATCGGTCGCCTCGTGGGCAGAGGGGCGGGCATTCGACTTCGCGATCAGGGCGATGCCGGACCTGGATCGACACCTCGGCAATGTCTCGATCTGGCCGACCTCGCATCAGAACCGCACCGGCGAGATCGGTTATTGGATCCGGTCCGGTGAGACCGGCCGCGGGTACGGTACCGAGGCGGCCGCGGTGGCACTCGGCGTCGGGTTCGAGGAACTCGGCATGCACAAACTGGTCCTTCGCATCGCCGTTGGCAACGCCGCATCGGAGCGAATGGCGGCCAAGCTCGGGTTCACCTACGAGGGCATCCTGCGTGACGAGGTCAAGATCGGCCCCACATGGGTGGATCACTCCAGCTGGTCCCTGCTCCACAACGAATGGGCACACCGACCCTCCGCACGCGGAGCCGAAGAGACCTACCTCTAGCTCTCCTCGGTGGCACACCGGCGAATTCCGGCGCATCGTGGGTCCCCTTGCATCCGCTACATTCCATCTCGTGGACTCCAAGGGAGATGATTCATGAGTTGGAAGAACACGGCACTGTGGGTGCTCCAGATCGGACTCGGCATCTACTTCGTCTTCGTCGGCATCATCCACTTTGTGGTGCCGGACGGGCTGCCAGGACCGATGGAATGGATGTACGAGCTCAGCGACACGATGCACGCGATCGTCGGCGTCGTCGAAATCCTCGGGGGTCTCGGGTTGATCCTCCCGAGCGTGACCCGCATCCGACCCGAGTTGACCGTGTACGCGGCGCTCGGCCTCATCACCGTCATGGTTGGCGCAATGGTGTGGCACGCAACCCGCTCCGAACCAACCTCGATCGCCCAGAATGTGCTCATCGCCGTCCTGCTTGGCATCATCGTCTACGGTCGCACGAGAGTCGCCCCGATCACCGCCAAGAGCTGAGGGCAAGAGCGGAGGGTGACCAGCTGGGGACGGCCACGAACGAAAACAAGGGAGGCCCTTTCGGGCCTCCCTTGTCACTTCTCGGTCGGAGGGACTAGAAGTCCATCCCTCCGCCGTGGTCATGGCCGCCCGGCATCGGAGGGGCATCCTCCTTCTTCTCTGCGACGAGCGCCTCGGTCGTGATCACCAGCGCCGCAATCGATGCGGCGTTCTGGAGGGTCGAACGGGTCACCTTCGCCGGATCGATGATGCCGGACTTGAGGAGATCCTCGTACTCGCCGGTCTGGGCGTTGAAGCCCACATTGCCGGAGTACTCGTTTTGCACCTTGTTCACGACAACGCCGCCCTCGTAGCCCGCGTTGACCGCGATCTGGCGGATCGGCGATTCGAGTGCACGCCGCACGATCTGACGGCCCGCCTTCCAGTCGTCGGACTTGCCGCGCAGCTTGTCCACGGCCGCCTGGCTGCGGAGCAGCGCAACACCGCCACCGGGGACGATGCCCTCTTCGACAGCGGCACGCGTCGCCTGAATGGCGTCCTCGATGCGATGCTTCTTCTCCTTGAGCTCGACCTCGGTTGCGGCACCGACCTTGATGACAGCAACACCGCCGCTGAGCTTCGCGAGACGCTCGGCGAGCTTCTCCCGATCCCAGTCGGAGTCCGAGTTCTCGATCTCCTGACGGATCTGCTTGACACGAGCCGCCACATCGGTGCTTGAGCCTGCACCTTCCACAATGGTCGTGTTGTCCTTGGTGACGACGACCTTGCGGGCCGTCCCCAGCATGTCGAGCGTGGTGCCGTCGAGCTTGAGCCCGACCTCTTCGGAGATGACCGTTGCACCCGTGAGGATGGCGATGTCCTGGAGCTGCGCCTTGCGACGCTCCCCGAACCCAGGGGCCTTGACGGCGACCGAGTTGAAGGTGCCGCGGATCTTGTTGACG
The DNA here is from genome assembly GCA_041393965.1 of Acidimicrobiia bacterium. Lineage (NCBI taxonomy): Bacteria > Bacillati > Actinomycetota > Acidimicrobiia > Acidimicrobiia bacterium. The sequence goes on from JAWKJB010000001.1 coordinate 73,462, forward strand.
ACGAGGGTGGCGAGCGCCTCCCCTTCGACATCTTCAGCGATCAGGAGGACCGGCTTGCCGGTCTGCATCACCTTCTCAAGAACGGGGACAAGGTCCTGCACCGAGCCGACCTTCTGGTTCGCGACGAGGATGTATGGATCCTCGAGCACCGCCTCTTGGCGATCTGCGTCCGTGATGAAGTACGGCGAGATGTAGCCCTTGTCGAACTGCATCCCCTCGGTGAACTCAAGATCGACGCCGAAGGTCTGGCTGTCCTCGACGGTGATGACACCTTCGTTGCCGACCTTCCGCATGGCATCCGCGATGTTCTCACCGATCGTGTCATCGGCGGCCGAGTTCGCAGCGACATACGCGATGTCGTCACGATCGTCCGAGCTCACCTTCGTGGACAGGTTCGCGATCGATTCGACCACCGCGTTCACGGCCTCTTCGATGCCGCGGCGCATCTCCATCGGATTCGCTCCGGCCGCGACGAGGCGCAAGCCGTCCGTCACCATCGTCTGGGCGAGCACCGTTGCCGTTGTGGTTCCGTCACCCGCCACATCGTTGGTCTTGTTCGCGACTTCCTTCGCGAGCTGCGCGCCCATGTTCTCGAACGGGTCCTCGAGTTCGATCTCCTTTGCGATGGTGACACCATCGTTTGTGATCGTGGGAGAACCCCACTTCTTCTCGAGTACAACATTACGGCCCTTGGGGCCGAGGGTCACCCTGACGGTGTCCGCGAGCGTGTCGACTCCCTTTTGGAGACCCCTGCGGGCCTCATCGTTGAAATGGATCTCTTTGGCTGCCATCGTGACCTCCTAGCCCAGAATCGCGAGCACATCGCGGCTTGACAGGATCAGCAGGTCCTGGCCGTCGTGCTTGACTTCGGTGCCGCCATACTTCGAGTAGAAGACGACATCGCCAACCTTCACATCGACGGGAACGCGTTCTCCGTCCTTGAATTCCCCCGGTCCAACGGCGAGAACTTCACCCAGTTGGGGCTTCTCCTTTGCCGTGTCAGGGATGACGAGACCACCCGATGTGGTGACCTCTGCTTCGTCCTGGGGCTTGACCACGATGCGGTCGCCCAAAGGTGCCAGTTTCATCCGACTCTCTCCTTCGCCTCGAGTTAGCAGTCGGTGCTTACGAGTGCCAAGAATAGCAGTCTCCGGATCTGACTGCTAACCGAGCTTGCCGTGAATCTGCGCCCCGTCAGCTCAGGTTCCGAGCGAGTCGATGATGCCGACCACCGTGCCGCCGTCGGTGACAATGAGTCGGCGCCTCTGACCGATTCGGTGCAAGACGATGGTTTGGAGCGGCTCGTCCTTGGCGACGACATCGTCCGGGCCGATCTTCGTCATCAGCCGCGCGACCGATGTCGAGACCCACTGGGCCGGCGAGGCAGCATCGATCTCCTCGAATCCGATGATGCCAACGACGCGCCCATCGATCTCGACGGGTTCAGATCGCATTGCGGCGCCCATTCCGAACTCCTCAACCATCGTCGATATCTTCATCGATCCGGGTACCGCGGCCGCAACGGGGCGCATCACCGAACCCGCCGTTTGCCCTGCGTAGGCGGCGGCCATCTCCTCGCGTCGACCCGCCTGCCACGCCGTGGCGGCGAGGAACCAGCCCGCGATGACCCAGAACAGGCCGAAGGGTTCACGAAGGACGATCAAGATCAGGCCCACGGCCACAACTCCCCAGCCGGTGTATCGCCCGATCTGGGCGACTGTTCTCGTCGCCACAACGGCGTCGACACCGCGTGCCGACAGGAGCCCGCGTAGGACCCGGCCTCCGTCGAGGGGAAAGCCGGGAAACAGGTTGAAGACCCCGATGGCGAGGTTGCCGAGCGCGAGCGCGCGGGCGACCGCACCGATGCCTCCGGACGGTTCGATGAAATGAATGAGCCAGAAAAGGAACCCGAGGCCGATCGATGTGAGAGGGCCGGCCGCGGCGATTCGGAACTCGGTCATGGGGAGTGGTATCCCTTCGATCACCGAGTATCCGCCGTACATCATCAGCCTGATGCGCAGCACGCGAAGGCCGTTCCTGAAGGCCATGAAGGCATGGGCAAGTTCGTGGACCAGCACCGAAACGACCATCAGGACGGCAGCGAGGACGGCAAGCACGAGGGCCCGTTCATTCGAAGGAGTCAGGTCGCGTCCGATCAGGTCCATAAGGACCGCAGAACCGAACAACAGGGCGAAGACCGAGGCCGATGGGTCCGCCACGATGCGGATCCCCCTCACACTCCCAAGGAGGACCCCTCCGTTCATGTGCCGAGCCCGAGCCCGGGGTCGACATCGAGGTCGAACGAGTCGGGCTCGGCTCCGTCCGCGATCCGATCCACCCCGATGCACGCGATCATCGCGCCGTTGTCGGTACACAGGTGAGCGTCGGGCACGAACAGTCCAACACCACGGCGATCGGCTTCAGCGGCGAGTTTTTCGCGCAGTCTCCGGTTTGCGAGGACGCCACCGCCTGCCCCGATCGTCTCGACACCGGCTGCCTCAACGGCATTGAAGGTCTTGTCGACGAGCACATCGACGATCGCCTCTTGGATCGACGCCGACACATCGGGACGCGGGGGTAACTCACCCCGATCTTTCGCCTTCTCGAGATAGGTGATCACGGCGGTCTTGAGACCCGAGAAGGAAAAGTCGAACGGGCGGTCGCTGAGTGCCCGTGGGAAGTCGATCGCGTCGGGATCACCGTCGCTGGAATCGACATCGATTGCGGGGCCGCCGGGGAAGCCGAGCCCAATGAACCGTGCAAGCTTGTCAAACGCCTCGCCCGCCGCGTCATCGATGGTGCCCCCCATGATCTCGTAGTCACCCCATGCCCTGACATGGACGATCTGGCTGTGCCCGCCGCTCGCGAGCAGCACGACCGCGGGTGGCTGGTAGCCCTCGAACGACAGTCTCGGGGCGAACAGATGGCCCTCCATGTGATCGATACCGAACAAGGGCACACCGAGGGAGTAGGCGAGGGACTTGCCGTACGCGTATCCGACCGACAGAGCCCCGACAAGGCCGGGACCCCTCGTGGCGGACACGGCGTCGAGCTGCTCGGGGTGGACACCGGCACGGGTCAGCGCCTGATGGACGAGGGGCCGGATCGCCTCCACATGTGCCCGAGCGGCGACTTCGGGCACGACACCGCCGAAACGCGCGTGCTCATCGACCTGGCTCGCGAGCACGCTGCTGCGGATGGAACGACCTTCGAGTACGGCTACCCCCGTCTCGTCACAGCTCGTCTCGATCCCCAACACGAGAGGGCCGCTCATGCTGAGCCTCCACCCAGCTCGGCGCGAAGGTCCCCGATCAGGTCACCATATTCGGGCGTGTCGATGTCCGTCGCCCACATGACAAGGGCATCTTCGTCGGCGTAGTAGTTCTTCCGGCGCCCGACGGGATTGAACCCGAAGCGCTCATACAGGCCCTGGGCCGACCGATTCGAGACCCTGACCTCAAGCGTCAGGTGTCGAGCCCCGCGCCCCAGTGCCTCGTCGACGAGCGCAAGCATCAAGCGCACACCGAGGCGGGATCCGCGGTGCTCGGGCGCGACGGCAACCGTGGTGACATGGGCGTCCTCCTCGACGATCAACAAGCCCCCGTATCCGACGATACCCGGCGGTCCCTCGACGACGACATAGCTGCGGTTGTCGAGCGCGAGTTCGTCGAAAAAGACGCGTGGCGCCCACGGCGTCGGGTAGATCTCGGCTTCGAGACTCGCGACGGCCGGAATGTCCGCTCTGCTCATCGTACGGATCGTGAACTCAGGCATCGGGCCACGCACCCTCGGACCGAAAGGCCTGCCAGTTGATCTCGACATCGGGTTCGCGCATGTACACGGGTCGGATGTCGGCGGCAGACCGCAGGTTGTCGCGCTGCTGGTACAGGTCAGCGATCTCAAGGAGGGTCTCTGCTGACGGGTACCGTGGTCGACCTCTCCTGACCCGATGAAGTCCGGTCCATGTCTGGTCGGGAAGCACTTGCCAGTCGCCGACGACGAGCGAATCCCCCGCTTCGGACTCGAGGATCGCCTTGAAGTCCTCTGGATCCACCACCTCGGGCTCCCCGTCGGGAGCCACACCGCCTGGCAGCGGCCGGTACGGTGCCACCGCAACCTGGCCGCGGCGCATGTCGACGACGGGCCAGATGCGCCGATGTCCGGTCGCAGCACGAAGCGAGATCGCCGTCAGTGACGACACCGGAGCCATCTGCGCCCCGACCGCCGCCGCGAACGCCTGTGCTGTCGCAACCCCGGCCCTGAGCCCCGTATACGGCCCGGGACCGACATCGACTGCAACGAGGTCGATGTCGGAAGGGGTCCACCCCGCCTGCGAAAGGCAGAAATCGATCGCAGGCAGCAGGAACCCGACATGGCCCCTCGAATCGACATTGACCGCCTGACCGCGAAGATCGGCACCCTCGCCGATCGCTACCGACGATGCAGGGGTCGCGGATTCAATCGCAAGGATCCTCATGCCAGAACTCCCAGATCACGATCACACCAGGTCCCCGCAGGAACGAACGAGATCGTCCGCTGGTCGCCTTCCATTTCGAACGCAACCGTGAGTCTGCTCGACGGAAGGACCTCAGCAACAGCCTCTCCCCACTCGATCACGATCACGCCTCGATAGCCGCGATCGACGAGGGCGAGATCCTCGAATTCGCTGATCGAACCAAGCCGGTACACATCGACATGGATCATCGGAAGGAAACCCTCGTCGTAGGTCCGTGCGATCAGAAAAGTCGGGCTCGTGACCGGTTTCGTGATCCCGAGACCCTCGGCAATCCCTGCAACGAACAGTGTCTTGCCACATCCCAACCGGCCCGATAGAACCACAACATCGCCTGCCGTGAGGAGCGGGGCGAGCTTGCGACCGAGGGCCATCGTCTCGTCCGGGCGTGAGGTGATGACGGACATGGGCATCAGGGTGTGGCTCCGAACAGCCCGAGCTGCTCATCTCGGGAACGATCTCGGGAACGGGGGCGGTCCGGCTCGTGTGAACGGTCGCGGTCCGGTTGGTTCCCGAGCTTACCGTCGAGGAGTGCCCGCACGATCGCGATGTCGGAGCGGATGTTGTCGGTGACCGACCGTCCTCCGCGCAGAGCGGCGGCGGGATGGAAGGTCGGGACGAGATACCTGCCCCACCATGGATAGAAGCTCCCGCGCAGCTGCGTGATGCCCACCGTCGTCGGCATCAGGAGCTTCGAGGAGAAGTTTCCGAGGGTGATGACGACCTTCGGATCGACCAGCTCGATCTGGCGACGCAGATACGGTTTGCAGGCATCGATCTCCTCGGGTTTCGGGTCCCGGTTGTGTGGAGGTCTGCATTTGACGACATTGGCGATGTAGACATCGTCGCGTGCGATGTCGGCCTCGGCGAGCAGGTCGGTGAGGAGCTGACCTGAACGCCCGACGAACGGTTCCCCCTGTTCGTCCTCCTGCTGGCCCGGTCCCTCACCCACGACCATCACATCGGCATCGCCACGGCCGGCAGCAAACACGACATTGGTTCTTGTTGCGGACAGCGGGCAATCCGTGCAGTTTGCCGCGATCGAGGAGAGCTCGTCGAGGGTGGCGATGTGGGAGTAGTCGAGCGTCATGCGTGCTCCACCGCAAGTCGGATCGATTCGGCGACGCACCGAAACGCTGCCTCGGCGACCGCGTCGACATCCACCCCTCGGTCGAGGCCAGCCGATACGACGAACACCGTGTCGCCGTCGTAGCGAGTGTGAGCCGGGACGATTGTCGCACCGAGGGCGTCGTGAGCTCGGATGGCGACACGCCGCAACTCGTTGCGATCGATGATCCCCGCATCCGTCGCCACGACGACAAGTGTGGTGTTCTGCGCGGCGCCGAACGACAGGCGCGGTGCAAGGCCCGCTTCAGGGTTGCCTCGATCGTAGAGTGCTCCGTCGACCAGCCCACCAACGGCGTTGACGACGGCGAGGGCACCGACGGCGCATCGGTCGACGCCGATGGCGAACGAGCCGACACCGCCTTTGACGATGCCGTCAGTGCCATCCCACTTGTTGATCGTCGCGCCGGTACCGGCGCCGACGGAGCCCATTGCAACCGGTGCGTCGGTTCGGGCACGAAACGCTGCAGCGCCCTCGGGCGCGCCGGGACGGACGGTGGGATCGCCGATCATGAGGTCGAAGATGATCGCCGAGGGCACGATCGGAACCGGGCCGGCTGGGGTCGGGACGCCGCGTCCGAGAGCTGCGAGATCCTCGACGACGCCGTCTGCTGCCGCCAACCCGAAGGCCGAACCGCCCGAGAGCACGATCGCGTCGATCGGAATCGGCTTGGTGGCGTCACCCAGCACACCGATCTCCCGCGTTCCGGGACCGCCTCCTCGCACATCGACGACCCCGACATTCGGTGTGGGAAAGGTCACCACGGTGACCCCCGTCGACGCCTCGGTCATCGTGTGGTGGCCGACCCGAACACCGGGTATGGCCGTGATCGTGCGGTTATCCACGGTGGGTCCCACCGAGGTACCGTCTCGGGAGCCTCGGTCCGAAAGAGCAGATCACTTCGTAGTTGATAACGCCGAGGAGGTCGGCCCACTCCTCGGCTAGGATTGCGTCGCCTCCCTGGGCGCCGAGGAGAACGACCTCGTCTCCCCGCTCGATCGGGTCGCTTCCGACATCGACGATGATCATGTCCATCGTGACATTCCCGGCGTGCCGGTACCGGTTGCCGCCGATGAGCACAGATCCCGGCGCCGAGAGTTGTCTCGGTACGCCATCCGCGTAGCCGATCGGGACCGTAGCGACCCGACCCGCCTCCGGGAGCGCCCTGATCCTTCCATACGAAGGCCGCTCGCCGGCGTCGAGATCGAGGAGATACGCGACATGGCTGACGACCCGCATGGCGGGGCGGAGATCAACACCTCGCCCCGACCCCGGCGTTGGTCGCATGCCGTACAGGCCGAGACCGACACGGCACATGTCGTGGTGGGTCTCAGGGAAGTCGAGCGCGGCAGCGGTGTTTGCGGCATGGACGAGTTTCGGCTCGATGCCTTCGTCTGCCAACACCGCAACAAAATCGGTGAGTGCCGCGTTTTGGGTGATGGTGAAGTCGGGGTCTTCGTCCGAAACCGCGAAATGCGTGAAAACACCGGTGAGCTCGAGTCGGTGATCTGCATGCACCGCCCGCGCAAGTGCAATGGCTTCAGCCTTCCGAGCACCGACCCTGTGCATGCCCGTGTCGAGCTTCACATGGAGTGGGTACGGGGTGATTCCGAGCGCATCGGCTTCCGATGCGAGGCGTTCCACGAACTCCATCCGGTACGCCGTGGGCGTGAGCCCGTGCGTGACGATCTCGGCAGTGTCTGCCATCAGCGGCTCCGAGAGCACGAGGATCGGCTGATCGATGTCGGCCTCACGGAGCCGGACGCCCTCTTCGACAAGCGCGACGGCGAGCATCCGGGCACCTCCCCGTGTCACAGCTTCAGCGACGGGGACATCACCGTGACCGTATGCGTCTGCCTTGATGACCGCACACAGCGAGGCGGGGGCTATGCGCGATGCGATCTCACGAGCGTTGTGCTCGATCGCATCGAGATCGATCTCGATCCACGACGGACGCATACATCTCCGGAACCGGGAATGACAACGGTAGTCCAACGGCCGACATGGAACGACTGCGTCACGCCGTTGTGAAGGCCCCTACCGTCGGCCCAACGGCAGCGAGCAGCTCCGTTGCGGTCACGGTCCCGAGGTCCCGCGCGATCGATCCCGCCACACCATGGAGGTGAACGGCTGACACCACGGCGGACTCGAGGTTTCGCGAGGTGGCTGCGAACGCTGCGATCATGCCCGCGAGCACATCCCCCGATCCGATGGTTGCGAGTTCCGGTCCGCCAGCATCGTCGACGATCACGCGGCCGTGTGCCACGAGCGTCGGACTGCCCTTCGCTACGACGATCGCCCCGGTGGTGTCGGCAAGTCGGCGGACGGATTCGACACTCGGCGGCTCGCCGGCGAGCCGCTGGAACTCGCCGGCGTGGGGCGTGAGGATCGTGGCACCGTCCCGTTGACGAATCGGTTCTGGGTCCTCCAACGCGTTGAGTGCACCTGCATCAAGGATGAGCGGCCCATCGAATGTGGCGACGAGTGCCTCGACGAAAGAACGGGATGCGGGCTCGAGCCCCGGACCAACGACGAGAGCGTCGAATCGTCCAAGGCGTTCAAGGAGAGTCGCTGCATCCGAGGGAGTCGTGACCTCGTCGATGACCAATATCGGAATGTCGGGAGCCTGGGTTGCATAGGTCGTTGCCGTGGCGGGCGTCGCGATGAGATTCGACACTCCTGCGCCTGCGGCGAGGGCACTGCGCGCCGTGAGCAGGGCAGCGCCCGTGAGACCGGGCATCCCTCCCATGGTCGCGACCGCGCCAGCGGACCATTTGTGGGCGGTCCGGGGCCGGTAGGGGACGACGACATCGTGATCCTCCATGTGGACCATCGTGGGTTTGCCTCCTGACAGGCCGATGTCGACCACCCGCACCTCACCGCACAGGTCCGGTCCCCTGCCGAGGAGATGCCCAGGCTTGAGGGAGTGGAATGTGACGGTGATATCGGCGGAGAACACGACGCCGGACGCGCTGCCGGAGTCGCCATCGAGACCGGATGGGATGTCAACGGCAACGACCGGTGCGTCGAAGCCGGCCCATGGGGCGAGCTCAGGCTGAAGGTCACCCTGGAATCCCGTGCCGACAACGGCGTCGATGACGACATCGGTTCGCGGTGGTGTCGCCTGTGAGCCGACGGCAACGCCTGATCGGAGTGCGCGCTCGCGTGCCCGATGGACCGGTGTCCCTTCAGCCGGTTCGCCGAATGCGTGAACAGTGACCGCCGCGCCGCGTCGTGCGAGATGGGTCGCAGCCACATAGCCGTCTCCTCCGTTGTTCCCCTTGCCGCACAACACATCCACCCGAGCCCCGTAGCCCGCACCGAGATCGTGGGCGGCGAAAGCCACGGCGAACCCTGCCCGATCCATGAGACGGTCGACATCGAGGGAGGCCGCAGCGTCGACGCTCCGCATCTCGGCGACCGACAGGACCGGTCTCATGGTTGCGTTTCCCTGTGGTCACCCACGGCGACGACGAACACGAGTGCGGTCCCAGCGGTGTGGGTGATCGTGATCTTGAAGTCTCGCACGCCGAGCATGTCCGCACGAAGGGCCGCCTTGCCATGCACCTCCACGCGGGGAGGTCCGCCACCGGTGATCTCGACATCCGTCCACGGAATCCTCCGCCATCCGGTGAACATCGACTTCATCACCGCCTCCTTGCCAGCGAACCTCGCGGCGAGACGCTCGGATGGATCGCGGAAGCGGTGGGCGTACTGCCATTCCCCATCGGTGAAGCACCGGCGCCGGAACCGGTCGGCATCGCGAGCAAGCAACCGCCGTACGCGCGACACCTCCGCCAAATCCACACCGAGGCCAACGATCTCCATGCCGCGATCGTAGCGACCGACGGTTCCCGCGTACCCAGGGTTTGGTCACTCCACCGTGACGCTTTTGGCGAGGTTGCGGGGCTGATCGATGTCGTGCCCACGCATCCTCGCGACATGGTATGCGAGCAGCTGGAGAGGTACCACCGCTGCAACGGGGGCCAGCAGGTCCTCCATCTCGGGGATCCGCAGGACCGCATCGGCATGTGATGCGATCTCCGTGTCGGTGTCGTACGCCACGGCGATGATGCGACCCCCGCGGGCCTTCACCTCTTGCACCGCGGAGATCACCTTGTTGTAGACCGATCGCTGCGTCAGGATGACCACGACCGGAACTCCTTCGGTGATGAGCGCGAGGGTCCCGTGTTTGAGCTCCCCAGCTGGCATCGCCTCGGAATGGAGATACGAGATCTCCTTGAGCTTGAGCGACCCCTCCATCGCCACGGCGTAGTCGAGACCTCTTCCGATGAAGTAGACATCGTCGGCTTCCACCATGGACTCAGCAGCCGTCACCGCCTGGTCCTCCCGTGCGAGCACCTCCTCGATGACTCCGGGGAGCAGATGCAGGCCGTGCGCGACCCGTTCGGCGAGCTGGCGATCGACCGTTCCCCGTGCCGCACCGAGCCTGAGCGCGAGGAGGTACTGCGCGATCAGCATGGCGAGATACGCCTTGGTGGACGCAACCGAGATCTCCGGCCCCGCACGGGTGTACAGGATGTCGTCGGCATAGCGCGACAGCGTTGAACCGACGACATTGGTGATCGACAACAGGCGAGAACCCGAATCGACCGCGAGTCGTGCCGCGGCGAGCGTGTCGGCCGTCTCCCCCGATTGCGAGATCGCAACGGTCAGCTCGTTCGGTCCGATGATCGGGTCCGCATATCGGAGCTCATGGGCGTACTCCACATTGGCAGGCAGCCGAAGGACCCTCCTGAAGACCTCCTGGCCAATGAGACCGGCATGGAACGCCGTCCCGCATGCCGTGATCCACACGCGGTCGATCGACGCCGCGAACTCATCGTCGAAGCCGACATCCTCAAGCCACACCGAACCGTCCTGAGCAAGGCGCCCTGCGAGGGTCTCGGTGATCACGGCGGGCTGCTCGTGGATCTCCTTCAACATGAAATGCTCAAAGCCGCCCTTTTCGGCCTGCTCGGCGTCCCAATCGATGTGGATCACTTCACGATCGATCCGCTCACCGTCGATTGTCTCGACGGTTGCACCGTGTTCGGTCACGACCACAAGCTCGTCATCTTCGACGATCAGGAAATCCCTCGTGTGGTGCAGCACTGCGGGAATGTCGGATGCCAGAAAGGTCTCGCCGTCCCCGAGCCCGACGACGAGCGGACTGATCTTCCGGACCGCGACGATCTTCCTCGGCTCGCGCCTTGACATGGCAACCATCGCGTATGCCCCTTCCGCGAGAGCGACGGCCCTGCGGACGGCCTCGGCAAGGTCGCCGTCGTACGCCCTCGCCACGAGATGGGCGAGCACTTCCGAGTCGGTGTCGCTCTCGAATCGGGCACCGGTGGCAACGAGATCGTTCTTGAGCGTCTGGAAGTTCTCGATGATTCCGTTGTGGACCACAACGAACTCCCCAGACGGATCGGTGTGGGGGTGCGCGTTGGCATCGGTCGGGACACCGTGCGTCGCCCATCGAGTGTGCCCGATACCGATCGATCCCGACAGCGGCGCCGAGTCGAGAAGCGCCTCGAGGTTGACGATCTTGCCCTGCGCCTTGCGCACGGCGATGGCGCCGTTCGTGACAGCAATACCCGCCGAGTCGTATCCGCGGTACTCGAGACGCCTGAGACCGTCAACGAGTATCGGAGCAGCCTGTCGCTGACCGACATATCCCATGATCCCGCACATCGCGCGCGATCTCCTTTCGTCGGTGACGGGAGATACGGCGTCGGGACCACGGTGGTGGTCCGCTCACTTCGATTCGGGTTCTGTCACGGCGGTCACCCACCGTTTTTGATCCGAACCGTCACGACCGTGAAGGGCCGAGAGGGCATCCGCCGAACACTTCGATACTCCCTCTACCTCGTCGCCTCGGGTTCTCACCGAGGGCTGGCGCTGAATGGTTGGGTATCCCCGCGTCAGGTTGTCGCCGCGAGCATAGGGCAGAAGGCGAATTGCGCCACGCCTAATCGCATCGTCATGCGAAGTTGGACCGCACCGAGTCGGCGACGGAATCGGCGACGGTCTGCGCCTCCCCCGCCGTGGGAGCCTCGACCATGACGCGGATCAACGGCTCGGTACCTGACGGCCTCACGACGATCCTTCCCCGCGGCCCGAGGGCGCGCTTGGCTTCGCGGATCGCATTCCGCACCTCGGCATCTCCTTCGAAGCCGTCCTTGGAATCCACAGGGACATTCACCAACACCTGCGGAAGAACGGTCATCACCGTGCGCAACTCGGTGAGCGGCTTGCCGGTTGCCGCGAGGACCTCCATGAGTCGGAGCGCCGTACGGAGCCCGTCACCGGTCGACCGATCCTCAAGAAGAATGTGACCGGACTGTTCTCCCCCGACGATCGCCTTCGTTCTGCGCATCTCCTCAACGACATGGCGGTCCCCAACCGGGGTGACGACCACCTCGATGCCGAGGCGCTCCATGGCTTTGTGGAAGCCAAGGTTGGACATCACCGTCGCAACAACTTTGTTGCGTGTGAGCTTGCCCCGGTCGTGCTGCCACTTGGCGAAGATCGCCATGATGACATCGCCGTCACAGACCTCACCATCCTCGTCAACGGCGATGAGCCGGTCGGCGTCTCCGTCGAACGCGAACGCCACCTTGCCACGCGCGATCGAAGCGACGGCTTCGGGATGGGTCGCGCCGACTCCGTCGTTGATGTTCATGCCGTCAGGGACATCAGCAATGACCGTCGCTGTGGCACCGACCCGGTCGACGAGGGCAGGGGCCGCGGCGAATGCGGCACCATTGGCGCAGTCGAGCACGAATTCGAGGCCCTTCATGGAGTACTGGGCGGTTCGAGCGATACGATCGATGTACCGTTCGACGGCGTCGTCGATCCTCGTCTGGAGACCGACCGATGCTCCGAGTGGGCGGGTTGTCGGGACACCGGCGAAGAAGTTCGCTTCGATCGTCGCCTCATCGGCATCCGACAGCTTGGCGCCGTCTCTCCCGAAGAACTTGATGCCGTTGTCGGCCGCTGGATTGTGTGACGCAGAAACCATGACACCGAGCGAGGCTCCGATGTCGCGGGTGAGCCGTGAAACGCCACCGACCGGGATGATCCCGAGGTCGACGGTGTCGATACCGACCGAGTTGAACCCGGAGGCCACGCTCGAGGCGAGCATCGCTCCCGATCGTCGGGTGTCCCGTCCGATCACAACCGGACCATCGATCATCGCCCCCGCTGCCCTCGCCAGATCGAGCGCGAGGTCAGCCGTCAGCTCCGTGTTGGCGACGCCTCGAACACCGTCGGTTCCGAACAGGCGTTGGGTTGCATGATCCATCCAGACCGACTCCTCCGGGTGCCGGACCCGAGGGCAATCTACCGCTTGGTGAACTGCGGCGCTCGGCGAGCTTTGCGCAAGCCGTACTTCTTCCGCTCCACGCGTCGGGCGTCACGCCTCAGCATGCCCTCACGCTTGAGGGGTGGGCGGAGGTCGGGGTCGATCACGATGAGGCTTCGCGCGATTCCGAGCCGCAGCGCATCGCTCTGCCCGGTGAAGCCACCGCCGTGGAGGCTCGCGTGGACATCGTACCGACCTTCGAGGTCGGTGACCTTGAACGCCTCGTGGACACGGCGACGGAGAGCGGGATCGCTGAAGTAGTCGTCAAGGGTGCGGCCGTTGATGTGGTACTCGCCGGTTCCGTCGTAGAGGCGTACCCGTGCCACGGAGCTCTTGCGGCGACCGGTCGTTTGGGTGAGTGGCTTCGGGTTGGCCATCAGGAGTCAGCCTTTCGGTGGGTGAGGGTCATCGGTTCCGGCTGCTGGGCCGCGTGGGGGTGCTCAGGGCCCGGATAGACCTTGAGCTTGCGGAACATCTGCCGACCAAGTCGGTTCTTCGGCAGCATGCCACGAACGGCGGACTCGACGAGACGCTCGGGGTGGTCACGGCGGACCTGGGAGAAGGTCTCTGCCCGTAACCCACCCGGGTAGCCCGAGTGCCGGTAATAGACCTTCTCGGTCTCCTTGTTCCCCGAGGCGTGGACCTTCGCGGCGTTCACGATGATCACATGGTCACCGCCGTCGAGATGTGGCGCATAGGTCGGTTTGTGCTTGCCGCGGAGGATCTGGGCGACCTCGGAAGCGAGACGGCCGAGGGGAACGCCGGTCGCATCGACGACATACCACGAGCGCGCGAGGTCGCTCTGTGTTGGCGAATAGGTCTTGTGCAGCTTGGCTTTCACGAACAGCAGTCCTCGAACTGGCATCAGGGAGCCGTCCCGCGCGGGGACGCCCGGATGGTACCGCTCATACAGCACAAACGGCAACCGTCGGCGGGATCATGGCGCCATCGATTCCGTCTACTGTGTTCGGGATGCCGGTCACACTCGACGATGTCCAAGCCGCGGATGCACGGATCCGGTCGGTGGTGTTGGAAACCCCAACACTTCCTTCGGTTTCCTTCTCCCGACTCACCGGATGTGAGGTCCTCCTGAAGGCCGAAAACCTGCAGCGAACCGGATCATTCAAGATCCGGGGGGCCATGAACGCCATCTCGCTGCTTCCCGAACGCCGTAAGCGGGCCGGTGTGGTCGCAGCGTCCGCGGGGAATCACGCCCAAGGGGTAGCCCTTGCTGCCCGCGAACTCGGGATCGCGGCGACCGTCTTCATGCCCGAGAGCGCCGCCATTCCGAAGGTCGCTGCGACGGTTGCCTACGGCGCGACGGTCGAACTGGGCGGTTCCGACCTCGCGGAGGCGACGGACCTCGGTGTTGCATTCGCACGAGAGCACGGCGCGGTGTTGATCCATCCCTATGACGATCCACACATCATCGCTGGCCAGGGAACCCTCGGTCTCGAGATTCTCCAACAGGTCCCCGATGTCGAAACAGTGGTGCTCCCGGTCGGTGGTGGCGGCCTGATCTCGGGGGTCGCGCTCGCCGTCAAGACCAGGCGTCCCGATGTGCGGATCGTCGGGGTGCATGCCAAGGCCGTTCCGACCTACCTCGAGGCGCGGACCACCGGAGCCGCGGTGCCGATCCAGGCAGAGCCGACGATCGCTGACGGCATTGCCGTGTCACGCCCGTCGCAAACCTGTTTCGAGATCATCGAAGAACATGTGGATGACCTCGTCACCGTGCCCGACCACCAGATCACTGAGTCCGTCGCCCTGCTCCTCGAACGAGCGAAATACCTCGTGGAGCCGTCGGGTGCGGCAGGGGTCGCAGCCGTCCTCAACGGTGTCGTCACGGGTACCGGCAGGACCGTGATCGTGCTCTCCGGCGGCAACATCGACCTGCTCCTTCTCGATTCGGTGATCCGGCACGGACTGGAGACCCGGGGGAGGTACGCCTCGTTTGCGATCACCGTGCCCGATCGTCCCGGACACCTCGCCGGGGTGCTCACGAAGGTCGGGGATCTCGGTGGCAATGTCCTTTCCGTCGAGCACCACCGTGAAGGGACCGGGCTTGCGTTCGGGACCGTGAGGATCAAGCTGTCGATCGAGACGCGCTCCAAGGAACACTTCGAAGCAATCCTGTCAGCACTCGACGACGACATGATCGAGTAGGCCCTTGGAGACCCTGCCCGACATCCGATCGTGGTCGGTTGCTCACATGGGGCTGGACTAGGCCCAGGTCGCCCAGGACGGGCGTGGGAGCGGGTCGGGGTGATACGACACGGCGACGAGGGTCAACCCATGCGCAGGGGCCACGCCGGGGGTGAGACTGCGATCGCCGGATTCGAGGATCTCGGGCATCGTCGACGGGTCGATCGAACCGTGGCCCACCGCAACACAAAGCGCTGCGATGGATCGGACCATCTGGTGGCAGAAGGCGGCCGCACCGATCGAAAGATCGATAAGGTCGTTGGTGCGCCTCCACACTGCCCAGTCGAGCCTTCGCACCATGGATCGATCCCTGTAGCGGCGACAGAAAGCAGCGAAGTCGTGTTCACCGACGAAGTACCTCGCGGCTTTGTTCATGAGCTGAACATCAAGCGGCTCCTTCACATGCCATGTTGTTCTGGCGAGCAACGGGTCATGGATCGGGGAGTTGAGGATCCGGTAGCGGTACGCACGGCCGGTTGCGCTTCGGCGAGCATCGAAACCGTTGTCCACTTGGATAAGGCGGTGGACGGCGATCTCGGGTGCGAGCTGCCTGTTGAGGGATTCGACGACATACGCCGTGTTGATGTCGCGCGATACGAACGAAACGACCTGCGCGGTTGCATGCACCCCCTTGTCGGTTCTCCCGGCGACCTGGGTCGCAGCGCCAGCGGTGTGGGGTGCGAGCGCCGTCTCGAGTTCCCCTTGCACTGTTCGGAGGTTCGGTTGCGCGGCATAGCCGTGGAATGATGATCCGTCGTAGGCCAGATCCATCCGGTAGGTCGGCATCTACAGCTCAGTACCCCATTCGGTGAAGGTTCTCGTTGAGCGTTCGGCCACTAGAAGACCCTCAGGCCCACGGCGACCTGTTGCACGATGAGGACAGCGATGTATCCCCCGACTGACGCGACAAGGGCCTTCGATGTGGGGAAGTCGGACGCGTACGACACACCTCTCGCCATGATCAGAACGAACCAAGCGGCGCCCACCACGAGGATCAGGATGAACTGGTCGTAGCTGAACAGCAGGTTGGAAAAGACGAGCAGCAGCAGGGTGGGATAGGCGAAGCCAGCGATCCGAAGATAGAGCGGGAACGAACCGTGGCCGTCGAGGAGGAACCTCACGATCGCGTAGGTCGCGGCCGCGTACAGGAGCCAGAAGATCGCTGCCGAGATGAGGAGGGAGACGATGTCGAACGGGTGCGCGACAAGACGGCCGAGGCTCGTTCCGGTCCCGATGACGAGGAGGACCTGGGTGATTCCGACGAGAATGGCGGCGTCGCCGGTCGCTCGATCGTTGAAATCCATCCACACAAACGCATCGCGTTCGAGCTTGATCGTTTGGAAGAGGCGGTGAAACACGACGCCCACGAGTGTCGTCCCTTGGTGTGCGGTCGACGGGAGGGTACCGCCGCGGTGGCTGTGACCCGGCATCGCCGTGACGCGTGGCGTCACGGGTGTTGCTCAGATCAGCTCCACCTTCGCCATTTCGGCACCGTCACCCCTTCTGGGGCCGAGCTTGGTGATCCTGAGATAGCCACCGGGCCGGTCCACATACCGAGGAGCCACATCATCGAAGAGCTTCGTGACCGCGTCGTTGTTCTCGATCCGCTTGAGGATCGTTCGGCGGGCATGAAGATCTCCCCGTCCCGCCCTCGTGATCACCTTCTCTGCGTAGGGGCGAAGCGCCCTTGCCTTGGCATGGGTGGTCGTGACCTCTTCATGCTCGATCAGCGACACCGTGAGGTTCGCAAGGATCTTGCGTTGGTGCGACGGACTGGCCCCGAGACGAGGCCCCTTTTTCGGCCGAGGCATCAGACGACGCTCGTGTCCGCATCGGCGTAGTTCTTGAGTCCGAAACCGAGCTCGTCGAGCTTTGCGACGACCTCTTCGAGGCTCTTCATGCCGAAGTTCGTGATGTTGAGCAGATCCTCTTCCGTCTTCTCGATCAACTCGCCGACGGTCTGGATCTGGGCGCGTCGGAGGCAGTTGCGGGGCCGCTCGGAGAGATCAAGTGCCTCGATTGGAAGATCGAGGTGTTCGTGACCCGACACCTCCGACGGTGTGAGCTCGTCGGGGATGAGCGCGTCGTACTCTTCCATCTCGGCGAAGAGCTCGAAGAGGTTCTTGAGGGTTCCTCCCGCCGACGAGATGGCCTCGGCTGGGGTGATTGAGCTATCGGTCTCGATGTCGAGGATCAGCTTGTCGAAGTCGGTGCGCTGCCCCACCTGGGTGTTCTCAACCCGGTAGGCGACCTTGCGCACCGGCGAGAAGATCGAATCGATCGGGATCACACCGATGGCCTCGCTCTTCTTGTTGCGATCTGCGGATCGGTACCCGACGCCACGCTCTGCGGTCATCTCGACCTCGAGCTTGCCACTCGATGAGAGCTCGGCGAGGTGCAGGTCGCTGTTGATGACCTCGACACCCGCTGGGGCGTTGATGTCCCCGGCGGTGACCTCCCCCTTGCCCTTCGCGGAGAGGTACAGCGTGACGGGCTCGTCCGTTTCGATGCGCAGCACGACCTGCTTGAGGTTCAGAATGAAGTCGACCACATCTTCGACAACGCCTTCAACGGTTGAGAACTCGTGCTGGACGCCGTCGATCCGAACTGAGGTGATGGCCGCGCCCGGGATCCTGGCAAGGAGGGTGCGACGCATCGTGTTCCCGAGCGTGTACCCGAAGCCGGGCTCGAGTGGTCCGACGACGAACTTCGATCGTTCCTCGTTGACGGGCTCTTCTTCGATTGTGGGGCGTTGGGTGATCAGCACGATCGCTCCTGTGTTCGCTGCTCGCCGTGGTGCGCTACTTGGAGTAGAGCTCGACGATGAGTTGTTCCTTGATGTCGGTGTCGATCTGTTCCCGGCTTGGTATCGCATCAACGGTGATTGTCCGACCCTTGCCGTCCGCTGCCAGCCACTCGGGGACCGTTCGACCAACCGTGTCGATGGCGTGCTGGATCGGGAGCACCTCGCGTGAGCGTTCCTTGACCGTGACCACATCGCCTGCACGGACCTCATAGGAGGGGATGTCGACCTTTCGGCCATTGACGAGGAAGTGACCGTGGTTCACGAGCTGGCGAGCCTGGGGCCTCGTGCTCGCGAATCCGGCGCGGTACACGACATTGTCGAGGCGGGTCTCGAGGATCGCCAGCAGGTTCGTGCCAGTGATGCCGCTCTTGCTTGCTGCGTTGCGGTAGTACCTGCGGAACTGCTTCTCGAGCACGCCGTACATGAACTTGAGCTTCTGCTTCTCTCGAAGCTGGATCTGGTACTGGGACTCACGGATGCGCCCACGGCCATGCTGGCCTGGCGGGTACGGGCGACGGTCGTAGTATTTTGCCTTGTTCTCGTCGAGCAGTTGGCGTGCTCTACGGCTGACCTTGGTGCGAGGGCCGGTATAGCGAGCCATCGTCAGCGACCCTTCCGCTTCTTGGGGCGGCAGCCGTTGTGGGGAACCGGCGTCACATCCTTGATTCCGGTGATCTCGATTCCCATGTTCTGAAGGGTGCGGATGGCTGTCTCACGACCGGAACCCGAGCCTCTGACGATGACATCGAGCTTCCGGACGCCCATCTCGCCAGCCTTGCGAGCCGCCTGCTCGGCGGCGACCTGTGCCGCGTACGGTGTCGACTTGCGTGAACCCTTGAAGCCCACCGAACCACCCGAGGTCCAGGCGGCGACCTTGCCGTCCTGGTCGGTGATGGTCAAGATCGTGTTGTTGAAGCTGGCCTTGATGTGCACCTGACCATGCGTGATCGTCCGCTTCCCCCGACGGCGGCGCTGCTGGGGAACGGCCGCCTCGGCTGCCTCCTCGTCCGGTGGTGGTGACGCCGGCGTCACCGGCGCGGCCTGCTCTGGTGATTCCGTCGTCATTACTTCGTCACCTTCTTCTTCCCTGCGATGGCGACGCGCTTGCCCTTGCGGGTTCTGGCGTTGGTGTGGGTTCGCTGGCCGCGAACCGGGAGCCCACGACGATGACGCAGCCCCTGATAGCAGCCGATCTCGATCTTGCGCTTGATGTTTTGGGCAACCTCGCGTCGGAGGTCACCCTCGATCTTGTAGTTCGCTTCGATGAACTGTCTGATCTTGAGTACTTCGGCATCCGAGAGGTCCCTGACCTTGGTGTCCATGTCGATGTCGAGCGCTCCGAGCGTTGTGCGTGAGCTCGAGATCCCGATGCCGTAGACATAGGTGAGCCCGACCTCGATGCGCTTATCCCTTGGAAGATCGACTCCGCCGATTCGTGCCATGCCTGCTTACCCCTGACGCTGCTTGTGCCGCGGGTTCTGACAGATGACCCACACGCGCCCGTGTCTGCGGATGACGCGACAGTTGTCGCACATCTTCTTCGCCGACGCTCTGACTTTCATGTTGGTCCTGTGTGGTCTCGGTTCCGGACATCGCCCTTTGAAGCTGAGCGGGCGCCACCCACACGGGACCCGACAAGCGGTTCCCTGTGACTGACATCTACTCCAGCGACGGCCGAGCGCAACCCGTGGGAGGGGTGTGGAGGCTCGACGGTCGCCGATCTCAACGACGTCGCTTGTTCACAACAAATCACAGCTCATGCGAGCTGTTGGCGCAAGTGTAGACCGCGACGAATCGTATCGCCACGCCGCACGGCGCAAACGAGGCTGTTCGCGAGGCTAGTCGGTGGTGACGAGGACGCAGGCAGCGTTCGGCTTTCCATCGGTCGCGGCTGCCGTCATGCAATCGGAGAGATTGATGCCCCGATCGCTCGTGTACCAGCTGTCGGACCGGAAGTTCGAGCCTCCCTGATCCATGCTGATCGAGCCGTGTTCCCACTCGGCCGAGTCAGCGCTCGTCCAATTCTGGAAGTAGGTGACGAGCTCGTCGTACCGACCCTGATCGTACGCGACACTGACGCTGCTGCCAGAATCGGTCTCGACAACCGCTTGGACATCGTAGCCATCGGGAAGGGGGACGAACAGGTCGTCAGGGACACTGCCGCCTCCGATCGTGACGGAACCTTCGTCCGTCTCGACACTGATCTGGCCCGAGTCCGAGTCAATGTCGACATTGTTGACGCCGTCCACGTTCTCGGCAATCTGTTCGGCAATCGTGTCGTTCGCCGAAGAACACCCGAATCCGATGATGGCAAGTACCACCACCAAATAGCTTGCTCGTTTCATGGTTCCCCTCTCACGAGATCCCTACCGTGACCCAACCGGCCCACCGGCCTGATGATGAGAATTCAAGCACAACGGTGCACCTGATGCGGTCACCGTCTTGGCAACGGCTCCGGCAACCGCCTTCGATGCGCACGACGCTGTCGTGGCTGCATCGTTCTATGGGCCAGAGTTGACCTTTTCGTTGAACGGGAACCCTGGGTACGCGCGTGCGGCCGGTGCTGTGGCCTACCCGACGCGGGTCCAGATGGATGTGTAGCCGTCGAAGCTGACGGTCATCGTGTCGTCACCGCAATCGGGTGTCGCGGTGTCGAACGACGCATCCGGTGATTCGAACGGGGTGATTCCGCCCGGGATCTCGAACGGCTCACCGTCAAGCGTGAGCGCGACATCCGGTGGTCCCTGGCCCCCCGGGATGGTCGTTGACATCGTGCCGTCATCGACCGTGTATGTCCCCATTTGGGTGTGGTTGATGGTCAGCTCCATGTCGCCGAAGTCAGTGGACACCCCGAACTGCCAGTCGATCCGCTTGTCGATGAAGGTGCCGTCGGGCTGTGCCGTGATCTGGTAGGCGCCTCCGAGGTAGGTGAACTCGCCGTCCTCCTCGTCCATTTCCGCTGCGATCTGGTCGAAGAAGTGCTGGCTGTCGAGCTCCCATGTCCCGATGACGCACTCGGCGAGCCCTGCAGGCGCTGCTGGCGGCTTGCTGGTCGTTGTGGTGGAAGCAGGAGCGGTGGAGCCCGGCGCGGGAGCCGTGGTGGTCGTTCCTGAGCCTCCGCCGCCCGTGGTGGTCGTGGTGGTTGCGTCGGATCCGTCCGAGCTGCACGCCGCGACGACCACGGCAAGCACGGCGATGATGATCAGCTTCCGCATGGGGATCCCTCCTGATGATGAGCTTTCACACGATAGCGGTCAGGAACCGTTTCCTACTCCCCACACCCTCGTCCCCCGTTGATCGAGGTGATGGTGTCGGCGTCGGCCTGCCCCGTCGCGTATCCCCACAGTCCCGTCCAGTCGGTGAGGTCGTATGACCAGAACCCGGTACCGGGATCGAAGAACGCCTCGTCGATGACGATCTTCGTCGGATCATACGCCGCCTTGAGATTCGCGAGCGTCGACCCGATCCCGATGTTCTCGGGTGTCCGAAGATCCGGTGGGTTCGCGACATCCGTGTAGTAGTAGCTGTAGAAGTGCTCGACACCGCCCGTCCAGAAGTCCGTGTCGCCATTGGTGTACAGGGTCACGAGCGAACCCCATTCGACCGCACGCATCTTCGGTGGATGACATACGCCGTAGTCGCCCCATGCATCGATCCAGCCGGTGTCCTTCGTTGGAGGACCGAGCACGCCATTGATGTGGGTCACGGTGTCGTCGTCGTCGTACCCGAAGTAGATCCACTGGTCCCCGGCGTAGATCCCTTCGTCGGTGAGTCGAACAACCGCACCTGCCACGGTGGTCGTCGTTGCCGACACGGTTGTGGTCGTAGCCACGGTGGTCGTCGTTGTGGTCGTGGCCGCAGTGGTGGTCGTGGCCGCCATCGTCGTGGTCGAAGTCGACGATGTGGAGGTGAGCGTCACAGGCACCGTCGTGTCTGCGACTTCGTCATCGGAGCATGCGGCGCCGACCAAAGCGAGCGCCAAGACAAACAACAGGTACTTCCGCATGTTCCCTCCAGCGGTGCGTGTCCCAACAGTAGACGATGTCGGCCGGTGCGGCGGTTTCCTTGAGGCTCCACCCGAACCGTTCGCGTCTCGGCGGACTTCCTCAGTCGGCCACCGGTGCCGGATCCGGGAGGGTCGAGACGATGGAACCCTTCTCGGTGAGCAGGACGGTGTGCTCGAAATGGGCCGACCAGCGACCGTCTGCGGTCACGACCGTCCATTCGTCGTCGAGAACGACCGATGCATCAGTGCCGAGGTTGAACATCGGCTCAAGTGCCAAGGCCATGCCGGTCTTGAGTCGGAGTCCCTTCCCCTGCTGCCCGTAGTTCGGAACCGACGGGGCCTCATGCATCTGCCTTCCGATGCCATGGCCGACATAGTCGCGCACAACGCCGAGACCGTGTGGTCGCGCAACGCCCTCGACGGCGGCGCCGATGTCGCCGAGCCGATTCCCATGGACCGCTTGGCGGAGTCCAGCCCAAAGCGCCTCTTCGGTGACCTCCAACAGGTTCCGTACCTCGTCGCTCACCTCGCCAACCGCCACCGTATATGCGGCATCCCCATGCCATCCCTCGTGGATGGCTCCGGCGTCGATCGAGATGACATCACCCTCGCGCAGCGTCCGGTCCCCCGGGATGCCGTGCACGATCACTTCGTTCGGCGAGGTGCAGATCACACCGGGAAACGGGTTGGCGGGCCCTCCGTAGCCGAGGAACGACGGCTGGCAATCCCAGGCGCGAAGCACCTCGCGTGCGATCATGTCGAGTTCCCGCGTTGTGACGCCAGGGGCTATTGCGTCGCGCGTCGCGGCGTGGATGGCCGCAACGCATCGGCCCGCCACCAGCATCTTGTCGAAATCGGCGTCCGACTTGCGTGTGATCAGTCGTGTGCCGTTCATGGCCTACCGAGCGAGAGCGAGGGCGATGCGGGCGAAGATCTCGTCGATCGCGCCGAGCCCATTGACACGAATCACGGCCTCGCCGTAATGCTCGATGAGCGGAAGCGTCTCGGACTCGTAGACCTCGAGCCGGTGACGAATCACTTCCTCCGTGTCATCCGCCCGCCCCTCGTCCGCTGCACGCTTGACGAGCCTTGCGACCAGCTCCTCCGTATCGACCTCGAGGAGCAGGGCCACCTCGATGGCTCCCTTGCCGATCGACCCAGCAAGAGCGTTCGCCTGTGTCAGGTTGCGTGGATAGCCGTCGAGGAGGTAGCCGCATGCCGCGTCGTCGCGACCCAGCCGCTCCTCGACGAGCGCGAGAACGAGATCATCCGAGACGAGGGCACCGGACGCCACCACGGCCTCGACCTGTTTCCCGAGATCGGAGCCTGCCGCAATCGCGTCCCTGAGCATGGCCCCGGTTGAGATGTGGGGGACGCCGAGTGTCCTTGCGAGCATGTCTGCCTGGGTGCCCTTGCCTGCCCCCGGTGGTCCGAGAAACAGAATCCTTCGCCCGACGCGCTTGTCGGCCACTAGGACAGGAACCCTTCGTAGTTGCGCATCGTGAGCTGGCTCTCGATCTGCTTGGTGGTTTCGAGAGCAACGCCAGCCACGATGATGATCGACACACCCGAAAGGCCGACCGGCACATTCCAGTACCAGCCGAAGAGCGACGGGAGCACCGTGACCACCGCGAGATACATGGCGCCCGGAAGGGTGATCCGGCTCAGGACATGCGACAGGTAGTTGACCGTTGCCCGCCCAGGCCTGATGCCCGGGATAAAGCCGCCTTGGCGCTGAATCATGTCTGCCTGGCGCTCCGGATCGAACTGGATCGCCGTATAGAAGTAGGTGAAGAACACCACGAGAAGCGCGAGCACACCGATGTACCACAGGGACGGTGAGAACCCGCCGCCGCTCGAGGAGAGCATGTTGTCGTTGATCCAGTCACGGACCGCAGCCCCCCACCCGGCCGAGGGAAGAGCCGATGCGATGAGCGCAGGGAAGTACATGATCGAGGTCGCGAAGATGACGGGGATGACACCTGCCATGTTGACCTTGAGCGGGATGTAGGTCGACTGGCCACCCATCACCTTCCGGCCCCGCACCCGGCGCGAGAACTGCACGGGTATTCGGCGCTGGCCTTGCTCGATGAAGATGATGCCGATGGTGAGAGCGACCATCATCGCGGCGATCGTCACGAACTGGTAGGTCTGCGAATTGGTGTTCAGGATCGCGAGCTGGCTCGGGATCTGGCTGATGATGGACACGAAGATGAGCAGTGACATCCCGTTGCCGATGCCGCGTTGGGTGATCAGCTCACCCATCCACATGAGCAGGGCGGTACCGGCGGTCATGGTGATCACGACGATGATCACATTGCGCGGTGTGAAGTTCGGGATAAGGTCGACGCCGTTGGTGAACTGGCCCGAGTGGAACAGGTACGCAAAGCCGGTTGACTGCAACAGCGCGAGAATGACGGTCAGGTATCGGGTCCATTGGGTGATGACCTTCCTCCCCGACTCTCCCTCTTCCTGGAGTGCTTGCAGGCGCGGGATCACCACGGCGAGGAGCTGCATGATGATCGACGCGGTGATGTACGGCATGATGCCGAGCGCGAAGATGGACAGCTGCGTCAGCGCCCCACCCGAGAACAGGTTCAACAGACCAACGAAACCGGATTGCTCTGCCTGGTCTGCGAAGCTGCGTACCGCATCGAGATCGACGCCAGGGACCGGGATCTGGGCACCGAGCCGGTAGATCGCAAAGATGAACAGGGTGAAGAGGATCTTGTTCCGGAGGTCCCGGATCCTGAAGGCGTTTCTGAAGGCGGTGAGCATGGCCGTTCCGTGGTTCTCAGCGTGGGACGGTCACGAGTCGATGACTTCGATCGACCCGCCAGCCGACTGGATCTTGTCGGACGCGCCTGCGGAAAAGGCGTGCGCCTTGACCGTGAGCGACACATCGAGGTCACCCTGGCCGAGGACCTTGATCTTGCCTCGTTGCTTGACGAGTCCCGCATCGCGCATGTCTTGGGGGGTCACGACCGAACCGGCGTCGAAACCGGCAAGCCGCTCCACATTGATGACCGTGAACTCCTCGCGGTTCGGGTTCTTGAACCCCTTGAATTTCGGGATTCTCCGCTGGAGTGGCGTCTGCCCACCCTCGAAACCCTGCCGGACGCTGCCTCGCGCCTTGAGGCCCTTCGTGCCGCGACCGGCTGTCTTGCCGCGACGGCCGGACTCACCGCGTCCAACACGGATCTTCCGTTTCTTCGAGCCTTCGGCTGGGCGTAGGTGATGCAGCTTCATCCGATCTCCTCGATGTCGAGCAGGTGCTTTGCGGCATGCACCATCCCGCGGACCGACTCGTTGTCCGGTCGCTCCACGGTCGCGTTGATCTTGCGCAGGCCGAGGCTCTCGACGGTCGCCCGCGTCTTCGGCTTCTCGCCGATGAGGCTCCGTCGCAGCGTGATCCGCAGAGTCTTCGCCATCGCTACACCTGTGTCCGCATCAACTCGGACGAGTTGTACGCAGCGAGTAGCGCTGGCGGGAAGATCTCCTCAGCCCGTTTGCCGCGCGCCTTTGCAACCTTGTCCGGCCGCTGCTGACGCTTCAGCGCGTCGACGGTTGCTCGCGCCACATTGATGTGTGTCGGCGATCCGAGCGATTTCCCGAGAATGTTCTCGATCCCGGCAGCCTCGATGATCTGACGGACCGCACCGCCGGCAATGACCCCGGTACCGGGTGCCGCCGGCTTGAGCAGAACCCGGCTTGCACCCTGGACCCCGACGATCTCGTGAATGATCGTCGTACCCGCCATCGGGACATCGAACATCTCCTTGCGGGCGAGCTCGAACGCCTTTTGGATCGCAGCGGGGACTTCCTTGGCCTTGCCGTATCCGATCCCAACCCTGCCCTTGCCGTTGCCGACGGCGACGAGGGCCGTGAACGAGAATCGGCGGCCGCCCTTGACGACCTTGGCAACACGGTTGATGGCGATCACGCGCTCGTCGAGGTCGGATTGCTCGCGTTCGCGTGGACGCCGATCGTCCCGACGACCGCGCTTCTTGGTGTCCTGGTCGCGGCCTTCCTGCTTGGCCTTGGCTGGTCGACCCGCGGGGCGCCCACCGGAAGGCCGTGGTGCTCCGCTCTTCGTCCTGGGGACGCGCGCTGGTTTGTCTGATGTCATCGATCGTTCCTAAAACTCGAGTCCGGCTTCGCGTGCTGCATCGGCAAGTGCCCGTATCCGACCGTGGTACTTGTAGCCACCACGATCGAACACCACCTTGGTGATGCCGCTGTCCTTGGCGCGGGCCCCGATGAGCGTACCCACCTCGGCAGCGGCATCAACGGTGAGACTCGCTGCGGTGACCGCCGATTCACGGGTCGATGCGGCAGCAAGCGTGTGAGCTGCATCGTCGTCGATGAGCTGTGCGTAGATGTGCTTATTGGACCGAAACACGGCAAGCCTTGGACGGTCGTGTGTTCCGTGCACCGACTTGCGGACCCGGAAATGGCGCCGCCGTCGAGCTCCTGTGCGTGTGCCTCTCATCCGGTGACACCCGCCTTCCCTGCCTTGCGTCGAACGCTCTCGTTGGCGTATCGGATGCCCTTGCCCTTGTACGGTTCTGGAGGTCTGACGGCTCGGATGTCCGCAGCGACCTGCCCGACGAGCTGCTTGTCGATTCCGTTCACGACGATTCGCGTCGGCTCCGGTACCTCGAAGACAATGCCGTCTGGCGCATCGATAACCACCGGATGGGAGAACCCGACCTGGAGTTCGAGCTGGGTACCCTTGAGCGCTGCCCGGTAACCGACACCCACAGCGGTGAGTTCCTTGGAGTAGCCATCTGAGACACCAATGACCATGTTGTTCAACAGCGCCCGAGTCAATCCGTGAAGCGCACGCGTGGTTCGCTCGTCGTTTGTGCGATCGACCGACACCACGCCGTCGTCGACTTCGACGGTCAATGTGCCGCTGATCGACTGGGTGAGGGATCCCTTCGGACCCTTCACCTCAACGCCACCGTCAGTCACGGCGACCGCAACTCCTTCTGGCAGGTTGATGGGGTTCTTGCCGACACGACTCATGGGTCACCACACCTTGCAGAGGATCTCGCCACCGACATTGCGCTGGCGGGCCTCCCGGTCGGTCATGACGCCCGTGGAGGTCGACACGATGGACACCCCGATCCCACCACGCACACGGTCAATGTCGCTTGCCCCCCGGTAGACCCGATGCCCTGGCCGTGAAACACGCTGAATGCCCTTGAGGACGCGTCGGCGGTCGCGGTCGTAACGGAGGGTGACGACGAGCTCCTGCCCGACCGTTGCCTCCCGGGTGCTCCACGAATCGATGAAGCCCTCCTCGGAGAGGATTCGGGCGATCTCTTCTTTGATCTTGGACGACGGCATCACGGTCGACGGGTGCAACGCCGTGTTCGCGTTGCGAATCCTCGTCAGCATGTCGGAGATGGGGTCGGTCACCATCGCTACCACGACGCCTTTCGGATGCCGGGGAGCTCGCCACGGTGAGCCATGTTGCGCAGCGCAATGCGTGAAAGGCCGAACTTGCGGAAGTAGCCCCGCGGTCGACCCGAGACAGCGCACCGGTTCCGGTACCTCGTCGCGCTGGCATCACGCGGCATCTTCGCGATCTGGGCGTAGGCCTCCCGCTTCTCCTCGTAGGACGCGTCGGGGTCCTTGGCAATCTTGATCAGCTCAGCGCGGCGCTTTGCATACCGGTCGATCGTCTCGGCACGCTTGCGGTTCTTCGCGATCTTGGATGTCTTCGCCATCAGGCACCTACCTGCTGTCTGCGGAACGGGAACCCGAACGCATCAAGGAGCGCCCGTCCGGCTGCGTCGGTCTCCGCGGTGGTCACCAGGGTGATGTCCATGCCGCGGACCTTTTGAACTTTGTCGTAGTCGATCTCGGGGAAGATCAGCTGCTCGGTCACCCCGAAGCTGTAGTTCCCCCTCCCGTCGAAGCCCTTCGGGCTCAAACCACGGAAGTCGCGGATCCGTGGGATCGCGAGAGCCACAAGCCTATCGAGAAACTCCCACATACGATCACCGCGAAGGGTGACATGGGCGCCGATCGCCTGGCCCTCCCGCACCTTGAAGTTCGAGACCGACTTGCGGGCCCGGTTCACCCTCGGTTGCTGGCCGGTGATGACACGCAGATCGTCCACAACGCCATCGATGAGCTTCGCGTCGGCAGCGGCGTCGCCTGCCCCCATGTTGACGACGATCTTGGAAAGCCGAGGTACCTGCATCACATTGTCGACCGCGAGCTGCTCCTTGAGCTGCCCTTTGATGGTCGATTCGTACTGCTCCTTGAGCCGCGGCGCCATCAGAGATCACCCCCACACTTGCGGCACACACGGAACTTCTCTCCACTGTCGTCGATGCGGGCACCGATCTTCGTCGGCCCACACTCGGGGCATACGATCATCACATTCGACGCATCGATCGGCATGTCCTTGTCGATGATGCCTCCGGTGTTGAGCTCTCCTGTCGCACGCTGATGGCGCTTCGCTGTCGCGACACCCTCGACGATGATGCGGTTTTGCTTGGGGAATACCTTTGCGATCTTCGACTCGGTTCCCGCGTCCTTGCCCGCGATCACCATCACCGTGTCACCGCTTCGGAGTTTCATCACAGCACCTCCGGGGCGAGCGAGACGATCCGCATAAACTTCTTGTCGCGAAGCTCGCGGGCAACGGGGCCGAAGATGCGGGTTCCGCGAGGCTGCTGCTGATCGTTGATGATCACACAGGCGTTCTCGTCGAAACGGATGTAGGAACCGTCGTCGCGACGGTTCTCTTTGGCGGTACGGACCACCACGGCCTTGACGACTTCGCCCTTGCGGACGCCACCACCGGGGTTCGCATCCTTGACCGTTGCGACGATGACATCACCGACCGAGGCATAGCGTCGACCGGACCCTCCGAGCACGCGGATGCACAGCACCTCTCGGGCTCCCGAGTTGTCGGCAACCTTGAGTCGGGTCTCTTGTTGGATCATCGTGCCCGCTCCACGATCTCAGCGACCCGCCACCGCTTCGACTTCGACAGGGGGCGTGTCTCAACGATGCGCACGGTGTCCCCGATGTGGGCGTCATTGGCCTCGTCATGTGCGTGGTACTTCTTGCGGACAGGCACGGTCTTGCCGTAGCGGGCGTGCCGCTTGGCATCCCGTACCTCGACGGTGACAGTCTTGTCCCTCGCGTCGGAAACGACGATTCCGACGCGAACCTTGCGGTGTGCGCGTTCCATCTACGCTTCCTCCTGTTGGGCTCGCCACTCGGCGATCTCCTGTTCACGCATCACGGTCGCGATGCGCGCAACCTCACGCTTGACCTCGCTGAGGCGAGCGGTGTTGTCGAGCTGATTCGTCACGAGCTGGAAGCGGAGGTTGAACAGCTCCTCTTTCGCCTCGTCGAGTTTCGTGTTCAGCTCCTGGTAGTTCAGCTTGCGCAGTTCGAGAGCCTTCATAGATCCTCCCGCCTGACAAACTTCGCCTTCACCGGGAGCTTGTGTGCGGCGAGCCTCATCGCCTCTCGCGCAAGCTCTTCGTCCACACCCGACATCTCGAACATCACGCGGCCCGGTTTCACGACCGCAACCCAGTACTCGGGGTTGCCCTTGCCGGAACCCATGCGTGTCTCTGCGGGCTTCTCGGTGATGGGCTTGTCGGGGAAGATGGTGATCCATACCTTCCCTCCGCGCTTGATCTTGCGGGTCATCGCGATACGAGCAGCTTCGATCTGGCGGGAGGTGATCCAGCCACGCTCTTGGGCCTGGAGTCCGTAGTCGCCGAACGACACGCGGGTTCCCCCCTTGGCCTTGCCCTGCATTCGTCCCTTCTGGACCTTGCGGTACTTGGTTCGCTTCGGCATCAACATCAGGACGGCTCGCTTTGCTCAGCTGGCTCGCTTTGCTCGCCAGCTTCAGTTGACGGTTCACGGTTTTCAGTTTTCGGTTCACTGTTTTCAGTTTTCGGTTCACTGTCAACAGTTAACTGTGAACTGTCAACAGTCAACTGTGAACTGTCTTCAGTTGACGGTTCACGGTTCACAGTTGGCGGTGAACTGCTCTCCGTTAACGGTGAACTGCTCTCAGCCTCTCTTGCTTCTTCCAGCTCGGCTTCAGCGTCCGCGGCGGTCAGCTTCTTGCCGCCTCCGGCCTCGATGAGGCGGCGACCGCTCTTGCCGCCTCCGGCCTCGACAACCCGCTTTCCACCGCCGGCTTCGATGATCCGTTTCTCACGCCCGCCCCCAGCGGCCTGTTCGGCTCGCGACTTGATCGACTTGCGTCGACCGTCATCCGGAGCTCCGGTTGCGGACCTCCCGAGGGTGCGTTGGCGTTTCATCACATCGCCCTTGTACACCCACACCTTCACACCGATCGCACCGACGGTCGTCGAGGCGGTTGCCTGCCCGAAGTCGATGTCGGCCCGCAGCGTGTGCAACGGGACGCGCCCTTCGAGGTACCACTCGCGCCGACCCATGTCGGCGCCGCCAAGACGGCCGGACGCTTGAACCCGGACGCCTTCGGCTCCCGCCTTGAGCGCGGTCGACACGGTTCGCTTCATCGCCCTTCGGAACGACACCCGTCCCTCAAGCTGATCGGCAACACTGCGAGCCAGCAGCGTCGCATCGAGCTCGGGATTGTGAACTTCGATGACATTGAACTTGACGGTGCGTCCCGAGAGATCCTCGAGTCCTGCACGCATGCGGTCCGCCTCGGAACCACCACGGCCGATCACGACGCCGGGCCGGCCGGTGTGGACATCCACCTGCACCTTCTTGTCCCCGATCCGCTCGATGTCGATGCGCGAGATTGCACCGCGTTGGAGTTCGGTGTTGAGGAACGAGCGAATCCGGTGATCCTCGGCGATCTGCGCGGCGTAATCCTTGTCGCTGTACCAGCGCGCCTTCCAGTCGGTGACGATGCCGAGACGAAGGCCGTACGGGTGGGTCTTTTGTCCCATCAGGCGTCCTCCTCGTGACGATCTGAAACAACGATGGTGATATGGCTCGTCCGCTTCTTGATCTGCGTTGCGCGGCCGCGTGCCCGGGGACGCCATCGCTTCAAGGTCGGCCCCTCATCGGCATATGCCTCTGCGACGAAGAGCTCGTGGGAGTCGAGAGCGAAATTGTGCTCGGCGTTTGCGACAGCCGAGTCGAGTACCTTCTTGATGGTCCCGGCCGCCTTGCGGTTGGTGAACTGCAAGACCGCGTCGGCCTCCTGGACCGGAAGACCCCGGACAAGGTCGAGCACGCGCCGCACCTTCGACGGCGACTGCCGGATGTACTTGGCCTGTGCGCGTGCGTTCATCGTCGGGTCACCGATCTGTCGACGGTGTGGCCGCGGAAGGTTCGGGTCGGAGCGAACTCCCCGAGCTTGTGGCCGACCATCGACTCGGAGATGTACACGGGAACATGCTTACGCCCGTCGTGCACGGCGATCGTGTGACCGACCATTTCCGGGATGATCGTCGAGCGCCTGCTCCAGGTTCGGATCACACGCTTGTCCTTGCTTGCGTTGGCCTTCTCGATCTTCACAAGGAGGTGCTCGTCGACGAACGGGCCCTTCTTCAGGCTTCTCGCCATGACCTACCTCTTCCCCTTCTGGGAGCGACGACGCACGATGTACTTGTCGCTTGCCTTGTTCTTCTTGCGGGTCTTGCGCTCCGGTTTCCCCCACGGGCTCACCGGATGCCTGCCGCCGGAGCTGCGTCCCTCGCCACCGCCAAGCGGATGATCGACGGGGTTCATCGCGACACCGCGGGTCTGGGGACGCTTGCCCTTCCAACGATTCCGACCAGCTTTGCCGATCTTGACGAGTTCAGCTTCGGTGTTGCCGACCTGCCCGATCGTCGCTCGACAGTCGAGGTGCACCTGGCGCATCTCGCCCGATGGCAGACGCAGCAGCGCCACATCGCTCTCCTTGGACATCAGCTGAATGGCCGTCCCTGCAGAACGGCCCAACTTCGCTCCACCACCTGGACGCATCTCGACGCCGTGGACTACCGTACCGGTTGGGATGTTGCGAAGCGGCAGCGCGTTCCCTGGGCGGATCTCGGCGCCCGAACCCGACTCGAGCATGTCACCGACCTTGATACCGACCGGCGCGAGGATGTACCGCTTCTCACCGTCGACATAGTGGAGCAAGGCGATCCGCGCGTTCCGGTTCGGGTCGTATTCGATCCCTGCAACCTTTGCCGGAACGCCGTCCTTGTTCCTACGGAAGTCCACAATTCGGTAGCGACGCTTGTGGGCCCCGCCTCGATGGCGCGAGGTGATCCTGCCATACGAGTTCCGGCCCGATGACCGCTTCTTGGGGGCGAGCAACGACTTTTCCGGTTTGCTCTTCGTGATCGTGTCGAAGTCCGACACGGTCTGGAACCGGCGACCCGGCGATGTTGGTTTGAGTTTCTTGACACCCATCGTTACACCTCGAAGACATCGATCGAGTCGCCAACGGCGAGCGTCACGATGGCACGCTTGGTGTGCTTGCGCTGGCCAACGGTCCACCCCGTTCGTTTGCGCTTGCCTTGGCGATTCATCGTGTTCACGGACACGACCGTGACATCGAAGATCTTCTGGATTGCTTGCTTGATCTCGGTCTTGTTGGAGCGACGATCGACAACGAATGTGTAGCTGTTGGCGTCGGAGACGAGGTCGTACGACTTCTCCGAAACGACCGGCTCGAAGATGATATCGCGAGGGTTCTTCATGCGGCACCCCCTTCGAAGGTGCTGTTCACGGTCGACGGGTCATGACCTTTCGCCTCGGAAACGGACTCATACGCTTCCGGGCTGGAATCTGGAATCCGAGATCTGATGTCTTCCGCATTCGCGGCGTGGGCTTCGGTGCCGCGAGGAGCGCCCTGCCCGAGTTCCAGGGTTCCGCGGCTCATCACGATCGTGTCCGCCCACAGCACATCGTAGGTGTTCGCTTGGCCGAGGTTGTGGGCGATGACCTGATCGAGGTTCCGGAAGGACTTGATCGCGGTCCGTTCGTGGTCCTCGGCGATGAGGAGCACCTTGCCCGTAACCCCCATTGCGTCGAGTAGGGCGACCGCCTTCTTCGTCTTCGGCTCGTCCCAGGCTGCAAAGTCCTCCACAACCTTGATTTGTCCGGCTGCGGCACGCACCGACAGCGCGCTTCGAAGGGCGAGGCGGCGCATCTTCTTCGGTGTTCGTTGCCGGTAGTCGCGCGGCTTCGGGCCGTGGGCAACTCCGCCACCCGCCCATTGTGGGGACCGGATGGATCCATGCCGAGCACGACCGAGCCCTTTCTGACGCCACGGCTTGCGTCCACCGCCGCGGACCTCGGCCCGCGTCTTGGTGGAGTGCGTACCTGCCCGCCGCGCAGCGAGCTGCGCGGTCACGACTTGGTGCATCACGGCCGTGTTGGGCTCAAGCCCGAATACATCCGGATTGAGGTCGACGGTTCCCTTCTCGGTGCCGTCGGCGGCGTACAGCTCGGCGGTGAATCTGTCAGCCATGAGCCTTCACCGCCTCTCGGAGCACGATGATGGAACCCTTTGGACCCGGCACCGAGCCCTTCAGCAGGACGAGGTTTCGTTCGGGATCGACCTGCATGACTTCGAGGTTCATCGTGGTGACCTGATCGCCGCCCATGCGTCCGGGAAGGCGCTTGCCCTTGAAGACTCGCGCCGGAGTTGCACACGCACCGATCGAACCGGGTGCCCTGTGGACTTTGTGTGTTCCGTGGCCGGCTCCCTGACCCTTGAAGTTGTGGCGCTTCATCACGCCGGCGAAGCCCTTGCCCTTCGAGATGCCAGTCACATCAGCCTTCTGCCCTGCCTCGAGAACATCGGCGATCGTGATCTTCTGGCCGACTTCGTAGCCTTCGACCGCATCGACGCGAACTTCAACCAGGTGACGGTGTGGCGGAACGCCAGCTTTGGCGAAGTGGCCCGATGAGGCACGACTCGTCTTCCCTACCGCCAATTCCTTGAATGCGATCTGGATCGCGGCATAACCATCGGTGTCGACGCGCTTGATCTGGGTCACCACGACCGGCCCTGCCTTGATGGCGGTGACCGGAACGGCGCGGTTCTCCTCGTCGAAGATCTGGGTCATGCCCAGCTTCTCACCGATGATCGCGTTCATGTCTTGATCTCGACTTCCACACCGGCGGGCAGGTCGAGACGCATCAGCGAATCGACCGTCTTGGGGGTCGGCTCGAGGATGTCGATGAGGCGCTTGTGGATCCGCATCTCGAAGTGCTCCCTCGATGTCTTGTCGACATGCGGCCCGCGGATCACCGTGTAGCGATGGATACGCGTCGGGAGTGGAACCGGCCCCTTGATCTTCGCCTGGGTGCGCGTCACCGTCTCCGCGATCTTTTTCGCTGACTCGTCCACGACCGAGTGGTCGTATGCCTTGAGTCGGATACGGATCCGATGCTCATCTGCCATTGTTTGTTCTCACTTCGTTCGAATGTTCACGGTTCACTGTTGACTGTTGACTGTGAACTGTTGACTGTCTACTCAATAATTTTGGTGACTCGGCCTGCACCAACCGTGCGGCCACCTTCACGAATCGCGAACCGTAACCCTTCATCCATCGCGATCGGTTTCCCCAATGTGACCGTCATCTCAGTGTTATCACCAGGCATCACCATCTCAGTCCCAGACGGCAACGCAACCGCACCCGTCACATCCGTTGTACGGAAATAAAACTGGGGCCGATACCCATCAAAGAACGGATTGTGACGCCCACCCTCATCTTTGGTCAACACATACACATTGGCCTCAAACACCGTATGGGGCGTAATCGAACCAGGAGCCGCCACCACCTGACCACGCTCAACATCATCTTTGCCAATACCACGCAACAACAACCCCACATTGTCACCAGCACGACCCTCATCTAACAACTTACGGAACATCTCAATCCCCGTCACCGTCGTGGTCTGCGAATCACGCAACCCAACAATCTCAACCTGATCCCCCACCTTGAGCGTCCCAGACTCAATCCGGCCCGTCACCACCGTGCCACGACCCGTAATCGAAAACACATCCTCAACCGGCATCGCAAACGGCTTATCCGTATCACGAACCGGCTCTTCAATATACGAATCCACCGCAGCCATCAACTCAACAATCGCCTCAGCAGCAGACGCATCCCCCTCCAACGCCTTCAACGCAGAACCCCGCACCACCGGCACCTCATCACCAGGAAACTCATACTCAGACAACAACTCACGAACCTCAAGCTCCACCAGATCCAACAACTCATCGTCATCAACCTGATCAACCTTGTTCATAAACACCACCAACGCAGGCACCCCAACCTGACGAGCCAACAACACATGCTCACGCGTCTGAGGCATCGGACCATCAGCAGCAGACACCACCAAAATCGCCCCATCCACCTGCGCAGCACCCGTAATCATGTTCTTGACATAATCCGCATGCCCCGGCATATCCACATGCGCATAATGCCGATTCTCCGTCTCATACTCCACATGAGCAATCGCAATCGTGATCCCCCGCTCACGCTCCTCAGGCGCCTTATCAATATCCTCAAACGCCGTAAACACAGACGACCCAGACCCAGACTCAGCCAACACCTTCGTAATCGCAGCCGTCAACGTCGTCTTCCCATGATCAATATGACCCATCGTCCCAACATTCACATGCGGCTTCGACCGCTCAAACTTTTGCTTCGCCATGTCGGTTCTCCTATTCGCCTCTGACTTTGGCCACGATTTCTTGTGCGGCTTGGGTCGGTACTTCTTGATATGAGTGGAACTGCATCGTGTAATTCGCGCGGCCCTGCGTGCGGGATCTCAGGTCGCCCACATAGCCGAACATCTCGGCGAGCGGAACGAGCGCATTGACAACCCGTGACGGGCCTCGGGTCTCCATGGATTCGACCTTTCCCCTGCGGGCGGAGATGTCGCCGATGACATCGCCCATGTAGTCCTCCGGCGTCACTACTTCGAGCGACATGATCGGTTCGAGCAGCTTCACGCCGGCAGCCTTCGCCGCATCCTGGATCGCCATCGATCCGGCGATCTTGAACGCCATCTCGTTGGAGTCGACGCTGTGGCTCGATCCGTCGATGAGCCTCGCCCGCACATCCACGAGGGGGTAGCCGGCAAGGATCCCGCCCTGGAGTGCTTCGCGCATGCCCTTTTCGACGGCGGGGATGAACTCGCGGGGCACATTACCGCCCTTGACGGCATCCTCGAACTCGAATCCTGCGCCCGGCTCGAGCGGTTCAAGGTCGATGACGACATGGCCGTACATACCCGAGCCACCGGTCTGACGCTTGAACTTGGCATCGATCTTGTTGACCGGCCGTTTGATGGTCTCGCGGTAGGCGACCTGGGGACGCCCGACATTCGCCTCGACCTTGAACTCGCGGAACAGGCGATCGACGATCACTTCGAGATGGAGCTCCCCCATGCCTTCGATGATGGTCTGGCCGGTTTCCTCGTCGGTGTGGACATTGAAGGTCGGGTCCTCCTCGGCGAGGCGCGCGAGACCCGTGCCGAGCTTGTCCTGGTCCGACTTCGTCTTCGGTTCGATCGCGACCGAGATGACGGGATCCGGGAACGACATCGACTCGAGCTGGATCGGGTCGCTCGTCGCCGACAGGGTGTCGCCGGTCTTGGTGTTCTTGAGCCCTACCGCAGCGACGATGTCGCCGGTCATGACCTCGTCGATGTCCTCTTGCTTCGCTGCATGCATCCGCAACAGGCGACCGAAGCGCTCCTTCTTGCCCGTCGTGGTGTTGAGCACCGCGTCCCCCTTGTCCGCCGTCCCCGAGTACACACGGAGATAGGTGAGCTTGCCGACATAGGGATCCGACATGATCTTGAAGGCAAGCGCCGAGAAGGGTTCCGAGTCGAGGGCCTTCCGCTCACGGGTGTCCTCTTCGTTGCCGGGGCTGAACCCACGCATCGGGGGCAGATCCGCCGGTGACGGAAGGTAGGCAACAACGGCATCGAGCAATGGCTGGATTCCCTTGTTCTTGAACGCGGTACCGAGCATCACCGGAACGAAGTCCCGGTTGATGGTCCCCATCCGAACCACCGACCGGATCTCGTCAGGGGTCAGGTCGTCATCCGAGAGGTACTTCTCGAGGAGGTTCTCATCCTCCGCGGCAACGACATCGAGCATCTTGGTGCGCCATTCCTCCGCCTTGGCAACGAGCTCCTCGGGGATGTCAACCACGCTGAAACCGGTTCCCTGCTCGTCCTCCCAGACAATGGCTCGCATCTCGATGAGATCGATGACTCCGAAGAAGTCTGCCTCGGCGCCGATGGGGATCTGGATCGGGACCGGGTTGCCGCCAAGCCGGTCGATGATCGATTGGGTCGCAGCGAAGAAGTCCGCACCGACACGATCCATCTTGTTGATGAAACAGATCCGGGGGACGCGGTACTTGTCCGCTTGCCGCCAGACGGTCTCGGACTGCGGTTCGACACCGGAGACGGCGTCAAAGACGGCAACCGCACCGTCAAGCACGCGAAGTGACCGCTCGACTTCAACGGTGAAGTCGACATGGCCGGGCGTGTCGATGATGTTGATGGTGTGGCCCGCCCACGAGGTGGTTGTCGCCGCCGAGGTGATCGTGATCCCGCGCTCTTGTTCCTGCTCCATCCAGTCCATGACGGCCGCACCCTCGTGTACTTCCCCGATCTTGTGGGTGCGTCCCGTGTAGAAGAGGATCCGCTCGGTTGTCGTCGTCTTGCCCGCGTCGATGTGGGCCATGATTCCGATGTTGCGAATGGTCTCGAGTGGGATGGTGCGTGACATGATTCGTTACCAGCGATAGTGGGCAAAGGCCTTGTTGGACTCGGCCATCTTGTGGATGTCCTCGCGCCGCTTCACGGCCAAACCGGTGCGATTGGCGGCATCGAGGATTTCATTGGCAAGCCGATCGGACATCGCGTTCTCCCGCCTCTTGCGAGCGAACTCAACGAGCCAGCGAACGGAGAGTGTCTGTGCACGACGGGCGCGAACCTCGACCGGAACCTGGTAGGACGATCCTCCTACCCGCCTCGTCCTGACCTCCATCTGGGGCCGGATGTTGTCGATTGCGCGCTTGAGGACAGGCAGAGGATCGGATCCGGTCCGCTTTTCGACGGTGTCCATGGCCGTGTAGACGATGCGGCGTGCCGCACCCTTCTTGCCCTTCAGCAGCACCTTGTTGATGATCTGGGTGACGAGAACCGACTGGTAAATCGGATCCGGTTCGAGTTTGCGAACCTCTGCGGGTGCCCTACGCATCAGGAGCCCTTCTTTGCGCCGTAGCGGGACCGCGCCTGTTTGCGACCGTCGACGCCTGCCGCGTCGAGGGCCCCGCGAATGACCTTGTATCTCACGCCGGGGAGGTCCTTTACACGACCGCCGCGGACCAAGACGATGGAGTGTTCCTGGAGGTTGTGTCCTTCACCAGGAATGTACGCGGTGACTTCCATCCCTGACGAAAGGCGAACACGGGCGACTTTCCGCAGGGCCGAGTTCGGCTTCTTCGGGGTCACGGTGTAGACGCGGGTGCACACGCCGCGCCGTTGAGGTGAACCGGCGAGGCCGACGGTTCGCATCTTCTTCGTCTTCGGCTTCCGGCCCTGTCGGACCAGTTGCTGCACAGTTGGCACGCTCTTTGTCTCTCTTGTTGACACACCCCGACCCGAAAACCCGGGTATCGGAGTTCTGACGAACGAAAATCGGCACCGTCGCCGGAGGCGGCAGAGCCGATCCCATGTGTGAACCGCTTCCGGCACAACAGCGCCGCGGGGCGCCTCCGGGTACCGGCGGGTTCGGTCGGGAAAACCTGGATCGCAGTATACGCCGTGCCGGAGCAAACCGCACTGTGAGCAGGGTCTCGCTCGTGGTCCGTCGCCCGCACATGGGGAGCGCGTGTCGCCGGTGAGACGCCTTCATCAGTTGGGTGAGGACCACCTAGGCCAAACCGTGCTTGACGGCGAGGACGGCTGCCTGGGTGCGGTCGTGGACGCCGAGCTTGCCGAGCACCATGCTGACATAGTTGCGGACGGTTCCTTCCGACAGGAAGAGCCGCTCGGCGATCTCGGCGTTCGACAAGCCCTTGCCGATGAGGACGAGGACTTCACGCTCGCGATCCGTGAGGTTCGAGGCGACCTGTGTGGCGTCGTCCGACCCGTTGGCGACACGGACGAGAAGCCCGCCTGCAACGGCGGGATCAAGGTGGGTTTCACCATCGATGGTTCCCCGGATGGCGTCGATGAGACGCTGCCTCGGGGTGTCCTTGAGCAGATAGCCTGCAGCACCGGCCCGGATAGCGTCGAGGACCCAACTCTCATCCGCGTAGGTCGTCAGGACGAGGATGCGGGTTTCGGGTGCGAATCGGAGGATCTCGCGAATCGCCTGGACACCGTTCATGATGGGCATGTGGAGATCCATAAGCACGAGGTCGATGTCTCCGTTCGTGACCCGCGCGACCGCTTCGGCGCCGTTCGCCGTGACGGAGACGACCGCGAAGTCCGGGACGATGTCGAGCATGCTGCGCAGACCCTCCCGCACGACTTCCTGGTCGTCGCAGATCAAGATGTTGATCATCGTCCGCCGCTCGCTACGACGAAGCGCACGGCCGTACCGCCGCTGTCGGATCGGTCGATCGTGAGTTCGCCCCCGGCAAGGGACGCGCGCTCGAGCATGCCAACGAGGCCGTGGTGTCCCTCGGCGGGGACGGCTCCCGGGTCGAAGCCGCTCCCGTCGTCGGTGACGGTCACCGCGATCTCGTCACCGATGTGGGCGCTGATCGCGATGTGGGATGCCGCGGCGTGGCGAACCGCGTTGGCAACGGCTTCCTCAACGATGCGATAGACGGTGTGCTCGGTCGTTGGCGATACGGAGGTGTCTCGAACGGTCACGGATGCTGTGGTGGTGATGCCCGATCTCGCGGTTGTGTCCTGCGCAAGCCACTCGAGTGCGCCACCGAGTCCGAGGTTCTCGACTGGTGACGCACGGAGGTTCTCGATTGCCCTGCGAGCCTCGGCGAGTCCGCTTCGCGTGTCCGCGAGGGCGCGCTCGAGATGCTCTCGGGCTCGCGTCTCGTCGGTGTCCCACAGTGCTTCGGCCGCCTCGAGCTGGACAACCGTTCCGGTCAGCGTGTGGGCGAGCGTGTCGTGCATCTCGCGAGCAAGCCTCGTGCGTTCGCGTTCGGTGGCGAGGCGTTCAGTCGTGGCGGTGAGCAGCCGAAGTTCTTCGGTGGCTTCTCGCTGTCGAGCCATCAGTTTCGTGACGAAGAACCCGACGAAGGCGAACAGGAACCCTTGACCGATGACGACGATGGCGACGATCTCGAGGTCGAGGTTGTATGCCACCAGTCGTTCTTCGTATGCCGTGAACACGCTTGCGATCATCATCAGCTGAGCGAGGGATGCCGCGATCGCGAACACGACCACCCATCGGTATCGGTATTGCCATGCGATCAGGATGAACGGGACGAACAGCAAGAAGAAGAGAACCCAGTAGTCGGCGAGAGCATCGTTCGGTGAGGATCCCGCGGCAAGCCGCCCGCTGATCGTTCGCGCCGCATCGCCGAGGGGCGCGACGGTGGCGAGCGTGATCGCAATGGGAAGGAACCAACGGCCGGTGGCTTTGGCGAACCAGGGAACCAAGAGGAACACGAGCAAGACACCGAACAGGGCGACCCCCACGCCGGGGAACTGTGGGGGCGAAGGAGGATCATCTGAGTTGACGCCGATCACGACCACTGCGAGGAAGCCGAGCCGAATGCCCACATACCACCGGAAGAGATTCAGGAGTCCCGGTTCGATCGTGGTCGTCATGTGGTGTTTGTGAGGGTGGCTGGCGTGACTCGGGTGAGCATCATGGGGGCATTGTGCCGTCGTGTGCCGCGGTTCCACAGTGTTTGCCGTCATGTCGGACATGACAGATGTCACAGCCGGTTTGTGACAGCGGTGACTGTTCGAGTTGACGAGGGGGTGATCGAATAGTCATACACGACGCCACACATGGAGGTGGATCATGAAGAAAGCACTTGTTGCGGCACTGGTAGGACTCGCGGTCATCGCTTCGGCGTGCAGCATCGATGTCGAAGCGAATCCGGATGGGTCCCTGACGGTGACATCGCACATCGAAGAAGCGCGTTTCCAGGCGGCGCTCGACGCGATGGTCGATGATCCGGCTGTCGAGCAGCTCGAAGTCGAGTTCTTCGACGGCTATGTGACGGTTTCCGGGACCGGACCCGACGAGTTCACAGGCGAGATCGCCACGATCGAGTTCCGGGCCGATCTCGGAGTCGAGGACGGACATCTGGCGGTCGATATCTCGGACGCGACCTACAACGGCAACGAGGTCCCGCGTTGGATGGTTGCGATCTGGAATGAGAGCCTTGCGAGGAGCCTCGAGCGGGAAGGACGCAAGGATCCCGATTCGACCCTGACCACCGTTGAGGTCACCGACGACGACATCACAATGGTCTGGCATGTCGAGACCGAGGCAAGCAAGACCTGATCCCTGGCAGTAGCCGCCGAGGATCCCCCGACTTCTCAGATAGGGAAGGTCGGGGGATCCTTCGGTGGCTCTTGAGGAGGCGACACTCCAGGCGGCTCTCCCCCCGCCGTGTCCCGGGCCCTTGGTTCGTGGTTCGTTCGAAGGAAGTCGCCCAAGCCCATGAAGGCGAAGACCACCACGATGATCGCGGCGAACACGAAACCGTTCACGATCGCCACGGGCACCGCGATCGCCACCGCGGTCCAGGTAACGATCTGCGCGATGAGCGGCGCCCGTCGCTCGTCGAAGACCGCGATCAGATGGAGGACCATGTGTCCGCCGTCGAGCGGCATGATCGGGATCCAGTTCAGGATGCCCCAAACAAGTGCCGCGAACACGAAATAGCCGAGGAAGTCGATGGACGCGTCCGGCCACCGGTCGAACATGCCAAGCCTTCCGAGGCCGATGATGGCGAGACCCGCGACGATCCCGACACCTGACCCCATGGCCGAGATCGTGAACGATCTGCCATGGCTCATGGGTTGTTCGCCCTCGGTGAACGATGTCAACCCACCAAGGCCGTACAGGGTGATGCTCACCTTGCGGGCCCCGAATGCCTTGGCCGTGAGGCCGTGGCCGAGTTCGTGGAGCAGGATTGCGATGAACACGGCACCAACCCACAGGCTCACCGCAGCAACGGAACTCCTCGGCCCGAGCACCGCGATGATGAGGAAGGAGATGTGGATCTCGATGGGGATGCCGAACAGACGGAACCGAAGCATCACCGCAAGATATCAGGCACCCGCTGCACCTGACTCGCCGCAGCTTCCTACAGGTTGATGTCGAACAGCGGTCCGATCAGTTGGAGTCCGATCGCGTCGCCAATCCAGGCGAAGAGAACGAACAGCATGATCCCTGCACCGGCGATCGACAGGTTCTTCATGAAGCTGGTCATCTCGATCTGGGCGACCATCCCTTCATCCGTCCAGAAATGGTGGACCATGAAGGCCGCGGTGAGACACCACAGTGCGATCAGAAGCGCACCGAGATCCGTCCAGACACCGAGAATGACCGAAAGGCCACCGGCAAGGATCCAGATCCCTGACAGGTACACCATCGTCGATGCGCTTGCAACACCACGCATCTGTGCATATTCGGCGGTGTTCTTGTGTTGGAGGAGATGACCAGCGATCGCGGAGCTGACGAAGATCAAGCCGAACAGGATTCGGCCCACCAGAATCAGCCATTCCATGGGTACCTCCTTGTCCGAACCGAACAATACACGCCAGCGATCGAGGCGGCCGGCGATCAGCACCGTGGGTCAGATCGGACAACCGGGTTCCGACAGAGAACCTCTGGCTCAGAGCGACGCTCTCGTCGAGGCAGGTTCCACCCGAGAAGCAAGATCACCACATCTTCCAACCCGCCCCGGTGAACCGACATCTGACCTCACGACGACGGCATCAACGACCGACGCCGGACTCTCGCGAGACGATGCGGTTCGGGTCAGTCGTCGGATGAGTCGGTGTCGCCTCCGATCGAGGCGAGCCACTCCGCGGCATCCGTTGGCAGCGTGTCGCTCGACCCCGTGCCGTCGAAATCCCCGAGAAGGTCACCGGCGAGCGGAACCGCAGCGCCGGGAATCATCGGTTCGATCTCCTGATAGATCGACGAACCCGTCCCTGCCGGAATCAGCTTCCCGATGATGACATTCTCCTTGAGGCCGCGCATGCGGTCCGACTTGGCGTTCAGCGAAGCCTCGGTCAGAACCCGCGTCGTCTCTTGGAACGAAGCTGCCGACAGCCACGAATCGGTCGCAAGGGATGCCTTCGTGATACCCATCAGCTCGGGTCGTCCCTCGGCTGGCTGCTGTCCGTCCTTGACGAGCTCCCGATTCGTGTCGCGGAACTCCTGGGCATCGACGAGCTCGGCTGGCAACCACGGGCCTTCACCCGGGTTCACGATCCGTACCCGACGGAGCATCTGGCGCACGATCAGCTCGATGTGCTTGTCGTGGATGTCAACACCTTGCGAGCGATACACCTCTTGCACCTGCTCGACGAGGTACCGCTGACACGCACGCACGCCCTGGATCTCGAGGACCTCCTTCGGGTCAAGCGGCCCTTCGGTGAGCTGGGTTCCCGGCTCGATGACATCGCCCTGGGCAACCCGAAGTCTGGCTCGTACCGGAAGCGGATACGACACCTCGTCGTCCCCGTCCACGACCACGACCGAGCGGTCCCCCGATTCGGGATCCTCGTCGATGCGGACGGCGCCCCCCATCTCAGAGAGAATCGCGACGCCCTTCGGCGTGCGGGCCTCGAAGAGTTCCGTGACACGGGGAAGACCGTGCGTGATGTCCTCGCCGGCGATACCACCGGTGTGGAAGGTCCTCATCGTCAACTGCGTCCCGGGCTCCCCGATCGACTGCGCAGCCATGATCCCGACCGCCGTTGCTGGCTCAACGAGGGAGCCAGTCGCAAGGTCGATGCCGTATGAGAGTTGTGAGATCCCGTGTCGGCTCTCGTCGGTGAGCGGCGAGCGGACCCGAATCGTAGTGACATCCTTCAACGCCGAAAGGCCGTTGACCGCTTCACGATCGAGAATGAAGCCCTTCCGGAGCTTTCGCCCATCCGGGAGTTCGGCGAGCTTGCGCGCGACCTTGACATCCTCAGCCAGAACCCTTCCGAAGATCCGATCCCGCAGATGACGCACATCGCGCACACCGCCTGCGCCATCTGGCTCCTTGACCGTGACCACAAGACCGGGATCGTCGGTCTCCTCGTCGTGGATGATGATCTCTTGGCTGACATCGACCAGACGACGGGTCAGATAGCCGGAGTCCGCGGTGCGCAGCGCCGTATCAGCGAGTCCCTTGCGAGCTCCGTGGGTCGAAATGAAGTACTCGAGCACGGTGAGGCCCTCACGGAAGTTCGCCTTGATCGGCTGGGGGATGATCTCACCCTTCGGATTGGCGACGAGACCTCGCATACCTGCGATCTGACGCAGCTGCATGATGTTGC
Organism: Acidimicrobiia bacterium; assembly: GCA_041393965.1. Taxonomy (NCBI): domain Bacteria; kingdom Bacillati; phylum Actinomycetota; class Acidimicrobiia; species Acidimicrobiia bacterium. The sequence continues at coordinate 117,948 of JAWKJB010000001.1, forward strand.
CCCGTGCACCCGAGTTGACCATCATGTCCATCGGGTTGAACGGATCAGCCTGCAGCGTCTCCTGCATGGCGTCTTTGACCTTGTCCGTCGCCTCGGTCCAGATCTCGATCAGGGCCGAGTGTCGCTCATCGTTGGTGATGATGCCCTTTTGGAACTGGCCCTCGACCTTTGCCGCGCGAGCCTCGAACTCTTCGAGGATCTCCTTCTTCTCCGGGGGCGTCTTGACATCTTGGAGTCCGATCGTCAATCCGGCCCGCGTCGCGTAGTGGAAGCCGAGTTCCTTGATGTTGTCGAGCGTGTTCGCCACATCGGGCTTGTCGTAGGTGTGGATGACCTCTTCGACGATCGTCCTGATGTCCCCCTTGCGCAGGACCGCGTTGAGGTACGGGAAACCCTTCGGGAACGCCCCGTTGACGAGGGCGCGCCCAAGCGTGGTTTCGACGATTGCGTTCCCGTCGACGGGCTCATCATCGATGAGATGCTTGAGGAGGGGCTTGAGCTCGGCGTGGAGTTCAGCATCCCCTGCGAGCCATCCCACCCGCACCTTGATCGGTGCATGCAGTGACAGATCTCCGAGTTCATAGGCCATCAACGCTTCGTCGACCGAAGCGAACGCACGGCCTGCGCCCGTAGCGTCCTCGTCGACCGCCGACAGGTAGTACATGCCGATGATCATGTCCTGTGACGGTGTGACGATCGGTCGACCGTCGGCTGGACGGAGCACATTGTTCGCCGACAGCATCAGGATCCTGGCTTCAGCCTGTGCTTCGGACGACAGGGGCAGATGGACCGCCATCTGGTCGCCGTCGAAGTCAGCATTGAACGCTTCACATACGAGCGGATGGAGCTGGATGGCCTTTCCCTCGATGATGACCGGCTCGAATGCCTGAATCCCGAGTCGATGCAGCGTCGGCGCGCGGTTCAGCAGCACCGGATGCTCTTGGATCACATCAGCAAGGACATCCCAGACCTGGTATCGCCGCCGTTCAACCATGCGCTTCGCCGCCTTGATGTTCTGCGCGATGTCGAGGTCGACAAGCCGCTTCATCACGAACGGCTTGAACAACTCGAGAGCCATGATCTTGGGAAGGCCACACTGGTGGAGACGAAGGTCAGGCCCAACGACGATGACTGAGCGTCCCGAGTAGTCGACTCGCTTCCCGAGCAGGTTCTGGCGGAACCGACCCTGTTTGCCCTTCAGCATGTCGGACAGCGACTTGAGCGGGCGAGAACCGGGCCCGGTCACAGCACGACCACGACGCCCGTTGTCGAAGAGGGCATCGACGGCTTCTTGCAGCATCCGCTTCTCGTTGTTGACGATGATCTCGGGTGCACCGAGATCCATAAGTCGCTTGAGACGGTTGTTGCGGTTGATGACCCGTCGATACAGGTCGTTCATGTCCGATGTCGCGAACCGGCCGCCGTCGAGTTGCACCATCGGGCGCAGGTCCGGAGGTATGACAGGGATTGCGTGGAGAATCATGCCTTCGGGATCGTTCTTCCCGTCTGCGAACGGCTGGAGGACCTTCAGTCGCTTCATCGCCCGCTGGCGCCGTTGTTGGGAATTGGCATCGAGGTCCTCGCGGAGCTTCGCGACCTCTTCGTGGAGATCCATCCGCGCGATGAGATCCCCGACATACTCGGCTCCCATCCCACCCGTGTAGTAGTCACCATACCGGTCGATGATCTCGCGCCAGAGCTGTTCGGAATCGATCAGGTCGCGCGGCGCCATCGTCTTGAAGGTGTCGAACGCATCGTCGAGCAGCTCGACTTCGACGCGCGCCCGATCGTCGCGGTCCTTGATCTCCCGCTCCACTTCCTTCTTACGAGCACTGATCTCGTTTGCCTTTGCTCCGGCGTCCTCCATCTGCGCGAGTTCACCTTCGAGGCGCTCCAAGCGAGCGTCACGCCACTCCTCGAACTCCTCGGTGATGAGCACCCGTTCATGGCGGGCGGCTTCTTCGAGGTCCGGCAGGTCCTTGGTGCGCTTGTCGTCGTCGACATGGGTGACGAGATACGCAGCGAAGTAGATGACCTTCTCGAGGTCTTTCGGCGACATGTCGAGGAGGTAGCCGAGCCGACTCGGGACACCCTTGAAGAACCAGATGTGGGTGACCGGGGCCGCCAACTCGATGTGTCCCATCCGTTCGCGCCGCACCTTGGCCCGTGTCACTTCGACACCGCAGCGCTCGCACACGACCCCGCGGAACCGGACGCGCTTGTACTTGCCGCAGTAGCACTCCCAATCCCTCGTGGGCCCGAAGATGCGTTCGTCGAACAGCCCGTCTTTTTCCGGCTTGAGCGTCCGGTAGTTGATCGTTTCGGGCTTCTTGACCTCACCGAAGGACCATGACCGAATCTGGTCCGACGACGCGAGGCCGATTCTCAGTTCATCAAACAGCTGTGTCACTTTGCGCTCCCGCCTTCACATCTCACATCTTGGATTGGAACAAACGCGTGGCTCTACACGGTCTCGAGGTCGGGTCGCTCCGGTCGAGAAATGTCGATGCCGAGCGACTGGGCGGTACGGAACACATCCTCTTCGAGATCCTTGAGTTCCACCTCTTCGCCTGCGGAGAGCATCTCCACATTGAGGCACAGCGACTGCATCTCCTTGACGAGCACCTTGAATGACTCCGGGATCCCTGGCTCCGGGATGTTCTCTCCCTGAACGATCGCCTCATAGACCTTGACCCGCCCTCGGACATCGTCAGACTTGATCGTCAGCAGCTCCTGGAGCGCATAGGCGGCGCCGTAGGCCTCAAGGGCCCAGACCTCCATCTCGCCGAACCGCTGCCCGCCGAACTGCGCCTTCCCGCCGAGCGGCTGTTGCGTGATCATCGAGTAGGGGCCCGTCGACCTCGCGTGGATCTTGTGGTCAACGAGGTGGACCAGCTTGAGGATGTACATGTACCCGACGGTGATCGGCGAGTCGTACGGAAGGCCCGTCCGCCCGTCGAAGAGCTTCCCCTTGCCGTCGGCGTCGATCAACCGGACACCGTCACGGTTGGGCTTCGAGTTGGCGATGACCTTGAGAACCTCGTCCTCGTGTGCGCCGTCGAACACGGGCGTCGCGACTCTCGTCCACGGCTCCGCACCGGCTGCGGCGGGACTTTCGAGATCGTCGAATGAATCCCACCCGGTCGCGGCGGCCCACCCGAGGTGTGTCTCGAGGACCTGACCGAGGTTCATCCGCGACGGCACTCCGAGCGGTGACAGGATGATGTCGACGGGGGTCCCGTCCTCGAAGAACGGCATGTCCTCCTCGGGGAGGATCTTGGCGATCACACCCTTGTTTCCGTGCCGACCGGCGAGCTTGTCACCCGCGGAGATCTTTCGTTGGTTCGCCACATAGACCCGCACGAGCTCGTTCATCCCCGGCGGAAGGTCGTAGCCGTCCTCACGGCTGAACTCCTTGACGGCGATCGCCTTGCCGGACTCTCCGTGGGGGACCTTGAGCGAGACATCCCTGACCTCGCGCGCCTTCTCGCCGAAGATCGCCCGCAGCAGCCGCTCCTCGGGAGTGAGCTCCGTCTCACCTTTCGGCGTGACCTTTCCGACGAGGTAGTCACCCGGTCCGACCTCGGCGCCGATCCTGATGATGCCCCTGTCGTCAAGGTCCATGAGGACCTCCTCGGCAACATTGGGGATGTCGCGGGTGATCTCCTCGGCACCGAGTTTGGTGTCGCGAGCTTCGATCTCGTGCTCTTCGATGTGGATCGACGACAAGATGTCCTCTTTGACGAGTCGCTCGGAGATCACGATGGCGTCCTCGAAGTTGTGGCCCTCCCACGGCATGAACGCGACCATCAGGTTGTGTCCGAGTGCGAGTTCACCACCGTCCGTCGAGGCACCGTCTGCGAGGGGATCACCCGCCTTGACCTTGTCGCCTTCGGACACGATCGGCTTCTGATTGATGCAGGTTCCCTGATTCGAGCGCTCGAACTTCTCGAGGGTGAAGGTGTGCTTCGTGTTGGTCCCGGCTTCCTTGACGACGATCTCGTCACCCGTCACGGTGACAACCTCACCATCGACCGGTGTCACGATCACCTCGCCCGAGTCCTTGGCGGCTCGTTCCTCCATGCCTGTCCCGACAAGGGGAGCATCCGATCGGATGAGTGGCACGGCCTGACGCTGCATGTTCGAACCCATGAGAGCCCGGTTCGCGTCGTCGTGCTCGAGGAAGGGGATCAGCGCCGTTGCGATCGAAACTACCTGTTTCGGTGAGACATCCATGTAGTCGACCTGGTCGCCCGGAACATTGTCGACATCGCCGCCGGTCTTGCGTACGAGGACCCGATCGTTCGCGAAGGTCCCATCGGGATTCAACGGTGCATTGGCCTGGGCGATGACATGGCCCTCTTCGAGTGCAGCGGTGAGGTAGTCAACCTGGTCGGTGACCTTCCCGTCGATCACGCGCCGGTACGGTGTCTCGATGAATCCGAACCGGTTGACCCGGGCGTAGGAGGCAAGGGACCCGATGAGGCCGATATTCGGGCCTTCCGGCGTCTCGATGGGACACATCCGCCCGTAGTGGGAAGGATGCACATCGCGGACCTCGAATCCCGCTCGCTCCCGGCTCAACCCGCCGGGGCCAAGCGCAGAGAGGCGCCGCCGGTGGGTGATCGATGCAAGGGGATTCGGCTGATCCATGAACTGGCTCAGCTGCGATGTGCCGAAGAACTCCTTGATGGAGGCAACAACGGGCCTGATGTTGATGAGCGTCTGTGGGGTGATCGACTCTGGATCCTGGGTCGTCATGCGTTCGCGCACGACGCGCTCGAGCCGGGTGAGGCCGACGCGGATCTGGTTCTGGATCAGCTCACCGACGGTGCGGATCCTGCGGTTCTGGAAGTTGTCGATGTCATCGACTCGGTACCCGTCTTCCCCGCGGTGGAGGGCCATCAGGTACTTGATCGTGTTGACCATGTCCTTGTCGGTCAGCAGACCCTGTTCCTCGGATGAGTAGTTCTCGAGGATGTCGGTGCCGATCTCGCCGGTGAGTTTCTGGTTCAGCTTGTAACGCCCGACCCTGGTCAAGTCATATCGTTTCGGTGTTCTGAACAGGGTCTTGATCAGCGACCGTGCCGAATCGACCGTGGTGAGCTCACCCGGCCGCAGTTTGCGGTAGAGGTCGAGCAGTGCCTCGTCACGAGTCGAAGTCGGGTCCTTCTCGATCGTGTTGCGAACCAACTCTGAGTCTCCGAGCAGCGCGATGATCTCTTCGTCGGTCTCGGCAATCGACAGGGCGCGCAGGAAGGTGCTGACGAACTGGCGACGCTTGCGATCGACGCGCACACCAATGGTGTCCTTCTTGTCGATGTCGAATTCGAGCCAGGCACCACGCCCCGGAATGACCTTCGAGGCATACAGGTTGCGTCCGGAGGTCTTGTCGGTCGAACGATCGAAATAGACGCCGGGACTGCGCACGAGTTGGGAGACGACGACGCGCTCCGTGCCGTTGATGATGAAGGTTCCGTTGTCGGTCATCATCGGGAAGTCACCGAGGAACACCTGCTGTTCCTTGATCTCCCCGGTTTCCTTGTTGAGGAAGCGGGCGGTGACGAAGAGGGGTCGCGAAAAGTTCGCGTCGCGGTCCTTGGCTTCTTCGATCGTCAGGGGAGGTTCATCGAATCGGTGATCGGACAGTTCGAGGGCGAGGTTGCCGGTGAAGTCCTCGATGGGGGAGACTTCCTCGAACATCTGCTTGAGCCCGGAGTCGAGGAAGGCCTGGAACGACTCTCGCTGGATACCGAGAAGATCGGGAACCTCCTGGACTTCGGGGATCTTTGCAAACGAGAGCCTTGTGGAACGCGCACGGGCCAACGCGGGTCCTCCTCCATCTAGGGCGTGACAGCGACGAAGCTGGGAACGGTGTTATGGGCGAATCGCAGAGGATAGCACAAAATCGGCATAGCACGCAGCTATGCCGGCTCTTCGATCGGAGAGTCGTGAAATCGTCTTCAACTGTGAATTGCAGGATACCCGACGCGACGCCGACGGTCAAGGAGGAAAGAGTCCACCACGGTTCACATCTCACGATTGACCGTTGTCAGTCAGCCATCGAGGCGGGCTTGTGAGCGACCACGAGGATGTGCGGTCCGAGCCCGAGGAGGGTCGGTTCTGATTCGATTGCGCGAGCGGCGTTGATGATGATTTGGCGTCGCTCGGGGTCGTCCCACGATCGAAGAAGGCGCGGAATCCATGCTGCGATGCCTTCGACACCTAGCACAGCGTCGACCACCAATCCTGCCGCGCGGGCCTCGGTTCGGGCCTCATCGGGTCGATGGAAGTAGGCGGTCGTGAAGTACTCGGATCCCTCGGGTGGACGGTGCTGTCCGTCGGCGAGGTCCCGCTCCATCATCGTGCGAAACGCTGGGTCCCAGATGGCGTCCTCGGCGAGACCACTGAAGAGAGAGGCAAACCGGCTGATGATCGAGGCAACAACAACGCCTCCGGCTCGACAGACACGAGCCGCTTCGCTCCACACCCGATCTCGGTCGTCAGGTTCGGGAAGGTGATAGAGCGGACCAAGGAGCAAGACCACATCGTACGAAGAGTCCTCCGCTTCGAGCGCACGCCCGTCTCCGACCCGACCGCTGAACCCTCGGCGGCTCGAGAGTCGGTCGTTCGCCTGGCGCACATGTCTCGGGACCGGATCGATAACATCAACACTGTGGCCGCAATCGAGCAACCATGCGGCATGCACCCCCGACGCTCCACCGACATCAAGAACCCGCGAGGGTTCGGCCGGTAGGTACCGTTTGACGATCTCCCTCGTGCGGATCAACTCAAGCTCGCCGATTCCCGATCGAATCCGCTGGTCCTCATCAAACGACTCCGAGTAGTACCTCAGGATGTCGGCATCGAACGGCGGCTTGTCCATCACCGGACAATACCCGACCGACCCGTCCCTGCTTCAGGGGTGACACGGTTGCCAGCTGCGATCCGGGATCCCCCCCGACGCGGCGAAAGGGGAACGGCCGGAGCCGCTCCCCTCTCGCGCGCTGGTTCGTCCCGGTCAGGTCGACAGCTACTGAAGCTCGATCGTCGCACCCGCGGCTTCGAGGGCTTCCTTCGCCTTGTCGGCAGCTTCCTTGTCCACACCCTCGAGGATCTTCGAGGGAGCCTCGTCGACAAGGGCCTTGGCCTCCTTGAGGCCGAGGCTGGTGAGACCCCGAACCTCTTTGATCACCTGGATCTTCTTGTCGCCTGCGCTGGTGAGGACGACATCGAAGTCGTCCTTCTCATCCTCGGCGGCAACCTCTTCGCCGCCTGCCACGACGGCCGCGGCTGCCACAGGGGCCGCGGCGGTCACCTCAAACCTCTCCTCAAACGCCTTGAGGAACTCCGACAGCTCGAGAACTGTCATCTCCTCGAAGGTGCTGAGCAACTCGTCGGTCTTGGTCTTTGCCATGTTGGTTATTCCTCCTCGCCATCGGCAGATGGCGCAGCGTCGTCGGTGTCGGCTTCATCATCGGCCTCATCATCTATGGATACTTCGGTCTCGGCTTCTTCGTCTTCGGTGTCGCCATCGGTCTGTGTGTCGTCGATCTCGGGCACCTCGTCGCTTCGGTCCTCGGCGACCTCGTCGCCACTTGACGATGTCTCGACCGGGGTTTCATCCTCGGCCGGACCAACTGGCTCGTCATCGACCGCAGGTGCTTCCTGCTCCTTCCGGGCGAGAAGCTGCTGGAACACCGATGCCGCGTTTCGTGGAAGTGCAGCGAGAAGCCCGGCGAGGTTCGCCATCGGTGCCTTCATGGCGCCGGCAAGCTTCGCGAGGAGCACATCGCGAGGCTCGATGTCCGCGAGCGTGGAGATCGTCTCGGGCGTCACGAACTCGTTCCCGAGCAAACCCCCCTTGATCACGAAGACATCGTGGGCCTTGGCGAAGTCCTTGAGCGCCTTGGCTGCCGTCACCGCATCCCCGTCGCTGAAGGCGAGTCCGGTCGGGCCGACCAGCAACTCGTCGAAGGCCTCAATGTCCAAGTCGGCTACAGCGAGCCGGGCGAGGGTCATCTTCACGACCCTGAACTCGGCTCCACTTGCACGCAGCTCACGCCGTAGGGTTTGCTGATCCTTGACCGAAAGGCCCGCGTACTCGGCGAGGAACACAGCTTGTGATCCTTCGATACGCGCTTTGATGTCGGCGACTGCCTGAACCTTCTCTGGTCGCGGCATCGAGTCGTCCTCCTCAGTCGGGCTTCCGTGTTCCCCATCCCGGCCCGACAATGAAACAGAGTCCTGACACACGGTTACAGGACTCTCGCTGAGGATCGGCCTGCGCTGGCTGTGTCGCCACGGTTACGCCCTTAGGGCGCCAACGGTCTCGGGTCGGTATGAGGTTTCGGCCAGTGTACTACCAGATACCAGATACCTACCAGATGTCAGATACCTACCAGATGTCAGATGCCAGAGGTCAGATACCAGATGCCAGATGCCAGATACCAGATGCCAGATGTCTGTTGTCTGTTGTCTGTTGTCTGATGCCAGATGCCAGATGCCAGATGCCAGATGTCTGATGTCTGTTGTCTGTTGTCTGATCCAGATGTGCGCGGGTTGCGGTCGACGCTTCCCACCTGATGCAAATGCGTCGCTTGGAGAGGGAGATCGCCGGAGGAAGTGGTGGTGTGTGTTGAGGATCGTGCAGACGGCGGGCCAGGATGCCATCTACTCGTTCGTCCGCAACCGACCGGGGTAGGGTCCGGTCGCATGGGGCTGCGGTATCGGTACCACCTGATCGAGACGGTGGTGGATCGTCTCTCGTTGTCCTTCCTCCAGCGATCCCCGCTGTGACCCCATGGTCGCCGTCCGAGCGACGAATGTCAACCCGTTTCGCCGCGTGACGCGAATGCACCATGACCATGCTGGCCCTCGGAACGGTTCGACCGATGCGGATGGTGTTGTTTCCCGCTGAGATTCAGGGCCCGGTGACGGTTATCGTCGTGTCTTGAGCAGATCGTTGACGGCCGTTGTGTCGACCTTGATGCCGGGACCCATCGACGAGCTGAGCGAGATCTTGCGCATGAACACGCCCTTGGACGATGCTGGGCGGGCACGCTTGATCTCGTCGGCCACGGTGAGGAAGTTGTCGACCAGTTTGTCGATCTCGAACGAGACCCTGCCGATCGGGATGTGGACATTGCCGTACCGGTCGTTTCGGTATTCGACGCGTCCGGCTTTGAATTCGGCGACGGTCTTGGCGACATCGGTCGTCACGGTTCCGGATTTCGGGTTTGGCATCAGGCCGCGGGGGCCGAGGACCTGACCGAGCTTTCCGACAACGGGCATCATGTCGGGGGCCGCAACGGTCACATCCCAGTCGAGGGCCACCGCTCCGCTCGAGATCTGCTCGGCGAGATCCTCGCCGCCGACGAGATCAGCTCCCGCTGCCTCTGCCTCTTTGGCTTGCTCATTGGCGAAGACGGCAACGCGAACATCCTTGCCCGAGCCGTGAGGAAGCGACACGGTACCGCGGACGATCTGGTCTGCCTGTCGAGCATCGATGCCGAGCTGGAACACCACATCGATCGACTCGTCGAACTTCGCATACGCAAGGCTCTTGACGAGGCCGAGGGCGTCCTCGGGTGCGTACACCGCCTCATGATCGTAGCTCCGCTGCGCTTCGGCAGCCTTCCTTGAAACACGCATGGTGTTGTTCCTTTCGTGGTGTCACGGGCCGTGCGGCCCTCCCACTGTCGTGTACATTGCTCCTCGGTGGATCAGCCATCGCCTCCGGCTAGGCATCCACCACGGTGAGTCCCATCGACCGGGCGGTCCCCTCCACGATGCGCATCGCGTTGTCGATGTCGTTCGCATTCAGATCAGGCATCTTCGTCTCGGCGATCTCCCGCACCTGTGCCTTGGTGACCGATCCGACCTTCTCCTTGTGAGGGATCGCCGATCCCTTCTCGACCCGCGCCGCCTGACGCAGGAGCACGGCTGCTGGTGGCGTCTTGGTGATGAAGGTGAACGAGCGATCCTCGTAGATGGAGATCTCGACCGGAATGATGGTGCCCGATTGGGAGGCAGTTTCGGCGTTGTATGCCTGAACGAAGTCCATGATGTTGACGCCGTGCTGGCCAAGCGCAGGACCCACCGGTGGCGCCGGGCTTGCCTGGCCTGCCGGGATCTGGAGCTTGAGCACCGTCATCAGTTTCTTGCGGCCCATGAATCAGTTCCTTGTCTCAGTATTTGATGATCTGGTCGAAGTTCAGCTCGACGGGGGTTTCCCGCCCGAAGATGTCGACGAGGACCCTGACCTTGGACTGGTCGACATTGATGTCCTCGATGACCCCGTTGAAGTCCGCGAATGGGCCCTCGACCACGCGTACGGTCTCTCCGACTTCCCAGGCCGGCTTGAAGGTGGGCTTCGCCTTCTTTGCGCCCTCTTCCTTCGCGACGCCAAGGATGTGTTCGACTTCCTTGCGCGACAGGGGTGTCGGCTTGGCGCCGGAAACGAACCCGGTGACATTCGGCGTATTGCGAACGGCGTACCAGGAATCGTCATCCATGTACATGCGGACGAGGACATAGCCGGGGAACTTCTTGCGTTCCACGGTGACTTTCTTGCCTGCCTTGTATTCGACGACATCCTCCATCGGGATCACGACATCGAACACCTTGTCCTCGAGGTGCATCGACTTGACCCGGGTTTCGAGGTTCACCTTGACCTTGTTCTCGTAACCCGAGTAGGAATGGATCACATACCAGGCACCCGGGAGGTCGTAGGGGCTCAGCGGCCTTTCGACGGCCTCGTCGGCACCCTCGACATCGACTTCTTCGTCAATTTGGACTTCTTCAACCGCCATCAGATGATCGCATCCAGTACTTTGATGACCGCCCGATTGAAACCCCAGTCAAGGCCGAAGACGACCAATGTCAGAATCGTCGTCACGCCGAACACCACGACGGAGTAGGTCGTGAGCTCCTCACGAGACGGCCAGGCCACCTTCTTCAGTTCCTGCCTGACCTCGCGGAAGTACTTCGTGGTTCGCTGGATCAGGCTGAGCTTCTCGCCTTGCTTCGACTTCTTCTGGCGCGGACCTTCGGAGCGACGCTTCTTCGCGCGCTCCTCCTCCTTCGCCTGAAGGCGTCTCATTTCACGATTCACTCGTACTCCTCGATGTCCTGTTTGCAGGGGTGGCGGGACTCGAACCCACAACATCTGGTTTTGGAGACCAGCGCTCTGCCAATTGGAGCTACACCCCTCCGGCCTCGTGGGGCGCGGCGGGGAAGTATATGTGCTGCCACTCCGAAGTGTAAACCGCACAAGAACCTGACGACGGCACGATGTCACAGTCGTGTGCCTGGGTCTCGACCCGGCGTACCGAATTCCAGCCCCGGGTCGTACCCCGGGCTGGCAGTCGGGTATAGCCGGGTGGAAACCCCGGGTTCAGCCTGGTGGGATCTGTCGGAGCGCCGTGCGAACGGTCTCGACAACCGAAGAGGGAGAATTGGAAATGTCTGACCAGGTGAACCTCATAACCTTCCAACCGTTGACCACCGCGTCACGATCTCGCCGGCGGTCGTTCTCGAACGTCTTTTTGCTTCGGTGCCACTGGAATCCGTCAAGCTCGATCGCCAACTTACGGCTCGGAAATGCGAAGTCGAACCGCTCCATTGGTGACCAGGGTATAGGGTACTCAACCTCGTAATCATCGATTCGTGCCCCGTCGACGAGTCGACGGAACCGAGCTTCGAGGACGGAGGGCGGGATGTCTACCGTGTATACGCCACCAAGTACCTGCCGCATGCGCGACGTTCCCGGCTTGCCTCGTCGACCGATTTGGCGGTGCATTCCCGCGAGTTCCGCGGCAGTGGTCTTCCCACTGGCGATGGCGTCATCTACCAAGCGCTCCAGCTGCGTCAGCTGCAGATCTGCGGCCAAGTCGACCAGGGTACGGGCGACTTTCGTGACCGGTAGCCCGTCGATCACGGTTGAGTGCTCAGACAACAAGTCCGATGATCTGACAACCCGAACCCCGGGAAAGATATGCGTCGTCCGTGGGTGCACGGTGACCACTGCTCGAGAACTGGCGACGCCGATTCCGTGTAATCCCGCGGCTGTCATGTGAGACACCACCGCGCCCCTCAGGGCGGCAACGGCTCCTCGGGCAAGATCGGTACCGTCACGGGCGGGCAACAGGCGATAGACTCCACGACCGAGTCGATCCCACGAGCCGGACTCGATCCGGGCGGCGATGCGGTCGTCTGACATGCCATTCGATGCCGCCTGAGCGTGAGTCACAATCCCGCCTTGGGAAAAGGCGAGATGATTCAAGCGGCGGTCGGCACTCACCTCGGCATCGTCCGTCATTGGAGATGCCAAGTCCAGACCCCCGTCATCACATTCGACCAACCGAGGGCTCCCACTCGGCGATATCCGTGTAGGAGCCCGGGGTACAACCCTGGGTTGCCAGCAGAAGGATCAGGCTGCGCGGATTCTGCGGAGGTGGATGATGACTGCGGTTCCCGCAGCGGCTGTGGCAACAACGGCGGCGGCGACCGGAACCCGCAGCGAAAGGCGGCTTTCGAGATCCGGGACAGCGACGGGACCGAGGGAGTCCATCACGGCATCCGTCAGCCGTTCCGGCGCCCGGTGAGCATCTCGTGGCAGTCCGGCCAACCCGTGACCAATGACCACGACCGAGGCGATCTCCGCAGAGCAATCCCCACACCGACCGGCGTGGGACGCGAGCGGTCCGGTCACTGCAGAAGGCCCCATCGTGTCGATCGCCATGTGCACCGCGGAACACAGCACGCTCATGTCACCGCTCCTACCGAGCCACGCAGGGCCGCTCGCAGATCCTTCCGGCCGCGGTGCAGGCGGACCTTCGCGGCGGTGACGGAAATGTCGAGATGCGCCGCGATTTCGGCATGGGTCCACTCGTACACATCCTTGAGCACGACCACGGCGCGCACACCGTCTGAGAGTCCGAGGAGGGCCTGTTCGATGTGTGGTGCCATCGCTGCCGATACACCTGCCCGCGCCGGATCGATGACCGTCGATTCCGGCTCACGGTTCAGCTCATCGATCGGATCGAGCCGCACCCGGTTCCGTCGTGTCCGGTGGGTCCATGCCGTGTTCACGGTGATGCGATGCAGCCAAGTTGTGAACTTGGCATCGCCACGGAAACCTGGTATCGCTCGCCATGCGCGCACGAAGGCGTCCTGCGCGACATCCTCGGCGAGGTCTCGGTCTCGAACCAGCCGCACGGCCAATGTGTACACCTCGTGTTGGTGGCGCCGCACGAGCTCGCCAAAGGCATCCCGGTCGCCCTGCCGAGCGCGATCGACCAGATCGTACGGTTCGAGGGGTTCGACCCGTTCCCGATACATCCCGTTACGCCTCTTCCGCCATCACCGTTGCCGTTCCAGTTACCAGGGTTTCCCCGTCTCGATCCAAGAACAAACGCACCGTATCACCATCGGCCGTTGCCTGCACCATCGCCTGCTCGGCTGGGAACAGGGCGCTTTTGAACCGGACCTTCACACTCCGAATCCGTCCGTATGTGAGTGCCGCTTGGACCATCCAGCCCAACATCAGGAGCCCGTGCACAACAACGCCCGGCATCCCGGCCGACACTGCCGACGCATGGTCCCAGTGAAGAGGATTGAAGTCCCTCGTCGCCGCTGCGTACCGGACGAGATCGCTCCGGCTCGCCGACCGCAGCAGCGCCTCCCCGGACCGCTCGTTGCGAGCCACTTCCCACACACCGGGCTCGGTGTGCTCGTCGGGTGGCCGCTCAGCTGCACGATTGGACAAGAGGAAGGTCGAAACGGATCGCACCGTTACCTCGCCGCGCGACTCGGCCGTTGCCTCAAAGGTCACAAAGAACGAACCGCCGCGCTCGCGAACCTTGCTGATGGTTCCCGTGACGACCTGGTCCGTTCCGGCCCGGATCGGTGTGGAGTACTCGAACGACTGGTCGACATGCATGAGCGTTGCCGTGTAGGCGATGATCCGGGGGTCGTAGAGGAATCCGTCCGCAACGGCGAACAGCAACACCGAGGCGTATCCGGGTGGGGCTTCGTCGACCCACGCGGCCGGGTCGCCAGAAGTTGCGGTCACATACGCAGCCACCCCGTCGGCGGTCACCGCGACCTGGACCGGTCCGATCGTGTGACCGACGAGATCAGCTGGCGTGGGGTTGTCCGTCATCGCCGCCACGGTAGCGATTCCAGACCGTTCACGGTGAGGCCCGCTGCGGCGCCCTCGTGGGCAGCCGCCATTCCTGGCTCTCGGCCCGTGCGGGTTTGGTCACCGAGGACACGAAGGAGTGGACGGTCTCCGATAGGTGTCCGCTGGTAGGGTGAGACATCGATCAAGGAGAACCGATGGCGGCGAATACTTGGACGATCAACTTCCTGCCGAACGACGGGGGTCGTTTCACCGGGAAACTCGCCCTCACCGAGACCGACCTCATCTTCAAGTGCCTGTACGACTCAAGCAACGCGGAGATCATCAAGGGAATCGGTACGACCTTGGGGGCATTCGCGGCCAGCGGAGGCCACGCCTCCTATTTCCACGACACCGAAACCGACTTTGGGTTCACCCTCCCGCGATCGGACATCGCAGGAGCCCGGATAACGAAGAAGCGCCTCATGAAGCAGGCCGTGGTCACGATGAAGGATGGATCCGAGTTCGTGTTCGACTACGGAATGTTGAACCCGAGAAACCTGGTGAGCGCGATCAACGGCGAGAGCTAACGCGTTTCTCTGTGAGGAGTTTGCTCACGACACCACTTGCAGAACTTCTTCAACTCGAGGCGGTCCCTCGTGTTGGTCTTGTTCTTCGTGGTGACATAGTTGCGCCGTTTACACGACTCGCAGGCGAGCGTGATCGGCGGTCGCTTATCACTGGCCATTGGTTCTCACTTCGTTCGAATGTTCACGGTTCACTGTTGACTGTTGACTGTGAACTGTTGACTGTCTACTCAATGATTTTGGTGACTCGGCCTGCACCAACCGTGCGGCCACCTTCACGAATCGCGAACCGTAACCCTTCATCCATCGCGATCGGTTTCCCCAATGTGACCGTCATCTCAGTGTTATCACCAGGCATCACCATCTCAGTCCCAGACGGCAACGCAACCGCACCCGTCACATCCGTTGTACGGAAATAGAACTGGGGCCGATACCCATCAAAGAACGGATTGTGACGCCCACCCTCATCTTTGGTCAACACATACACATTGGCCTCAAACACCGTATGGGGCGTAATCGAACCAGGAGCCGCCACCACCTGACCACGCTCAACATCATCTTTGCCAATACCCCGCAACAACAACCCCACATTGTCACCAGCACGACCCTCATCTAACAACTTACGGAACATCTCAATCCCCGTCACCGTCGTGGTCTGCGAATCACGCAACCCAACAATCTCAACCTGATCCCCCACCTTGAGCGTCCCAGACTCAATCCGGCCCGTCACCACCGTGCCACGACCCGTAATCGAAAACACATCCTCAACCGGCATCGCAAACGGCTTATCCGTATCACGAACCGGCTCTTCAATATACGAATCCACCGCAGCCATCAACTCAACAATCGCCTCAGCAGCAGACGCATCCCCCTCCAACGCCTTCAACGCAGAACCCCGCACCACCGGCACCTCATCACCAGGAAACTCATACTCAGACAACAACTCACGAACCTCAAGCTCCACCAGATCCAACAACTCATCGTCATCAACCTGATCAACCTTGTTCATAAACACCACCAACGCAGGCACCCCAACCTGACGAGCCAACAACACATGCTCACGCGTCTGAGGCATCGGACCATCAGCAGCAGACACCACCAAAATCGCCCCATCCACCTGCGCAGCACCCGTAATCATGTTCTTGACATAATCCGCATGCCCCGGCATATCCACATGCGCATAATGCCGATTCTCCGTCTCATACTCCACATGAGCAATCGCAATCGTGATCCCCCGCTCACGCTCCTCAGGCGCCTTATCAATATCCTCAAACGCCGTAAACACAGACGACCCAGACCCAGACTCAGCCAACACCTTCGTAATCGCAGCCGTCAACGTCGTCTTCCCATGATCAATATGACCCATCGTCCCAACATTCACATGCGGCTTCGACCGCTCAAACTTCTGCTTCGCCATCGTCAGGTCCTCCCGAACCGGTCCGTACTGTCGTGTGCGTAGCGGCGGGCAGACTTGAACTGCCGACCTCGCGATTATGAGTCGCGCGCTCTCACCAGCTGAGCTACGCCGCCATATTCGCCGCTCTCGCGATGAATCGTCAGGCACCCGCCCGACACATCCCGGACATCACCGGGACAGAACGGGAGTATATGCCAGTCAGATGTCAGACTTCAGATGCCAGATGCCAGATGTCAGATGCCAGATGCCAGACGCCAGATGTCAGATGCCAGATGCCAGATGTCAGATGCCAGATGTCAGATGTCAGATGTCGGACTGCGTCGAAGGATCGCGAGGTGGCGACACGGGAATCAAGCGCGGGATGTCAGCCTTCTCCGAGATTCGAGCCTGTCGAGCGGGCTGGAACGAGGGCCGAGAGCGCATTGCCGCCAACCCGGCGTGCGAGTTTTCCGAGTAGCACCTCAAGTCGGGCAAGTTCCTCACCGGTGAGGTGTGACCCGACGTGTTCCTCAATCCCTCGGAGGTGGACACGACCTGCTTCTGTGAACACTTCTGCGCCCCTGGGTGTGAGCGCAACGAAGGTTCCCCGGCGGTCGGAGGCGCAAGAG
Organism: Acidimicrobiia bacterium; assembly: GCA_041393965.1. Classification (NCBI taxonomy): domain Bacteria; kingdom Bacillati; phylum Actinomycetota; class Acidimicrobiia; species Acidimicrobiia bacterium. The sequence continues at coordinate 134,685 of JAWKJB010000001.1, forward strand.
CGACGTTCGACGAGGCCATCGGACTCGAGTCGATCGATGAACCGAGTGGTCGCGCTACGGCTCAACCCGATCTGATCTGCGAGATCGCTTGGCCGCATCGACGCCTCATCGGACTGGGCGAGAATCAGAAGGATGGAGTACCACTCGAGGGATATGCCCATTTCATCGCTCATCTCGCGGGAAAGGACGGTGTTCACCCGCGTGAAGGCTGTCATCACGCTTCTCCACGCGTCCGATGCGGGCGTGGACTTCATCTTCACCGTCGTCATGTTCATGACCCTAGAGAATATGGTTGCATAATGCAATCATCTAGGATATAGTTGCACATAGCAATCATTGCTGATAGCAACTACAGGAGGATGCAATGTCAACAACAACCCAGAATCCCACCCGCACGGTCGATGGCGCCACGGTCCCTGCCGTCGGTAAGTGGGATATCGATGGCTCCCATACCTCAGCGGAATTCGTGGCCCGCCACTTGATGGTCACGAGAGTCCGCGGCGGTTTCGGTTCCATTGCGGGCACGGTCGATGTAGCAGAGGACCCAACCGATTCCGTGGTCGAGGTCACGATCGACACCGCGTCGATCACGACCGGAGACGATGAGCGTGATGCTCATCTCAAGTCCGCCGACTTCTTCGATGTCGAGAATCATCCCGAGATGAAGTTCGTATCAACGGCAGTGCGTGCCGCCGGGTCATCTTGGATCCTTGAAGGCGATCTCACCATCAAGGGTGTCACAAGGCCCGTGACCCTTGACTTTGACTTCGCCGGTGTTGCCACCGACCCGTGGGGAAACCAGAAGGCTGCCTTCTCGGCGACCACCACAATCAACCGAGAGGACTGGGATCTGAGCTGGAACGTTGCCCTCGAAACCGGCGGCGTGCTCGTCTCGAAGAAGATCAACATCGAGATCGAGATGCAAGCTGCTCGGTCACGCAGCTAGCAAACGGAGATGTAGCAAGGGGTGGGTCACCCCGCCCGTTGCGTCGCGCTTGCCCGATGCATCGGCGAGGTCCCGACCCATCCCCACAGCTCCGACCAACCCACCCCACAATGAGTACCCAGATCGGGCGCCACTCGGAACCGCGTCTTGCAGCTCGTACATGGTGATCATCGAGTCGAGACGCACCGCGTGAAGTAGCAATGGAGCCTCCTCCGGGATTTGAACCCGGGACCCCCTCCTTACCATGGAGGTGCTCTGCCACTGAGCTAAGGAGGCCGGAGAGTTCACGGTCTACCGTTCACAGCTAACAGTCAGATCGACTGTGAACTGTAAACGGTGAACGGTGAACTTCCTACGTGCTGGGAGGAGGATTTGAACCTCCGAAGGCTTCGCCGGCAGATTTACAGTCTGCTCCCTTTGGCCGCTCGGGCATCCCAGCGCAGGGGCGAGGATACTGCCTCGAACTGTGTGTCGCTTCTTCGGTTATCTGGGCAGATCCCGAACCGCGTCCGCACCCCTGGCTCACGGCGACTCCTGGACCTCAGCGGATACCCGACGCCATGCGGTGGAGGCGCGCGATGCGCTCCTCGATGGGAGGGTGCGTCGAGAACATCTTCGACATCCGGCCGGGACCGCGCGAGCCGAATGCCTTGAGCGGATCGGCGATGAACAGCTGGGACACGGCAGGGTTGACCTGCATCGGATGACGGGCCGTTCCCATACTGATCTTTTCGAGCGCACTCGCAAGTGCAAGGGGCGAGCCGGTCGACTCGGCTCCGTCGTGGTCCGCCTCGAACTCCCGCGAACGGCTGATCGCCATCTGGATCAGGGCAGCAGCGATCGGGGCGAGGATCATCGCAACGAGTCCGACGATCGCGGTCGCACCGTTGTCCCGACGCCGACCCATGCCACCCCAAAACGCCATCCTTGCAAGGAGCGTGAGCGCGGCGGCGATGGTTGCTGCGATGGTCGAGATGAGAATGTCACGGTTCTTGACATGCGCGAGCTCGTGCCCGAGAACTCCCTCGAGTTCACGATGATCCAAGATGTCGAGGATGCCGGTCGTAACGGCAACGGCAGCGTGCCGCGGGCTGCGCCCCGTGGCGAAAGCGTTCGGTTGGGGCGAGTCGATGAGGTAGATGTCCGGCATCGGCATCCTCTCGCGCTGCGCGAGGGATGACACGATCTGATACACATCGGGGAGCTCGTGGGCCTCGACCGGCGTTGCACGAGCCGACTTGAGTGCGATCTTGTCGGAGAAGAAGTACATCGCAAAGTTGAAGACGACCGCAAAACCGAGGGCGATGATCCCGCCCGAGGTGCCACCGATCAGGTAACCGACACCGATGAACAGCGCCCCGAGGAACGCAAGGAGCGCCGTCGTCTTGAGGTTGTTCATGCAATCAGCGTATCAACCGGTGCCTGATATCTCGCCGTCGGTTCGAACCTTCGCACCGAACCACGGTGGATTCCGTCCGTAGCTCAATCCACGCGGGAAATCCGTTCGGCCGTCACGACCGCGAACCCCCCGAAACCTGCTGGGTCGAGTAGCGCGCGGAGGGCGAGTCCGTCGGATCGAGCCTTCAGCTGACCCATCACATCACCCGCCTTGGCGCAGGCAATCTCCTGCTGTTTCAGACGGTCGAGGGTCTCTTGCGCGCCGAGTGACCGGAGGAAGTCGCTCTGGAGCTGCGACTCGACATCTGCTCCCGCCGTGGTAGCGACCGAGGCCACGGCATCGGTGTTGACATCGACCGTGATGTCGGTCTCTCCGGGGTGACGCAGGTAGTCGAAACCGGTGCGTTGGCGGCGATAGGTACGAACAACCTCTCCGGGGGGCCTGGCTGCGAGCTCATCAGCGACGCCGCCGTAGTCGAACACGACAAGCGCCACCTCATCGAACGCCTCGAACACTTGAGCGACCAGGTCGGATGCCCGAAGCTGTACCGAAGCAACGGTGCCCACGGGAACACTGCCGATATGTTCGGAGGCCCAACTTGCGACCTCCGGCCGAACGGAAAGATCGACGAGACAGAGCGACCCGTCGTCGGCACCAACGGCCACCTCGATCCATCCCTCTGGCGTCCGGCGAACGATCGCAGCCGGAATGTTGTCGAGGACCTCGTTCATCACGACGACCGCCCCCTTCGCAGCGATCTCCCCAATCGACCGGACGGCCTTCGTACCGGGTATCGAAGCAATGATGCCTTCCCGCGCCGGCCTCGACCGCTCGATGACATAGGTATCGATCCCGCCGACGACCCCGAGCATCGGGCCGAGGAGGGCACCTGTCCCGCCCCCGATCTCGACGACGATCCAATCGTCTCGGATTCGGGCCTTCGCCCACTCCCCAACCAAGGTACCGAACAGCGGACTGATCTCGGGCGCCGTCACGAAGTCCGCGGTGGCACCGGGCCCGCCTCGGCCTGCTGCGAAGAAGCCGTGGTTCTCGTCGTAGAGACACATCTCCATGAACACATCGAAGGGCATCGGCCCGGAGGCCTCGATGTGTTCGAGAATCTGCGAAAGCATCCAAGAAAGTGTAGGTTCGCACCATGACAGCCGACGATTGCGCCCTCTGTGCCGGTTCGGCAATGGACGAAGCACTGATGCGAACCGAGGTGTGGTCGGACTCCCTTTGGCGGCTGACCACCGCCGAGTACACGGAGGTTGCCGGATTCTCCTACCTCGAACCGCGCCGTCACATCGCCGATATCACGGAACTCGACGGTGACGAAGCAACCACGCTCGGGCCGACCATCGCAGCGGCATCGAAGGCCATCAAGGAAGCAACGGGTGGGGAGCTCGTGTATGTCTATGTGTTCGGAAACGGCATCGATCATCTTCACATCCACCTCGCCCCATGGCGGGAGATCGGTAGCCCGCTCGTAGGCGAGATGATCAAAGGCGCCCGTCACCTCACCCGCCTGCCCTCAGGGGCCGAAGTGCTCGTCTCGGACCGTTACCCGCTCGTTGACCATGAGATCTCCCTCGCGGCGATCGCCGACATCCGCGACCGACTGAATCCGTAGACGGCCCGGCAGCTCACCGCGCACCGCGAATCACCGATCGCGCTCCAGCAGGGTGTGGTAGTCGGCCGTGGTGTTCACATCGACCGGACTTGCCGAGTTCACCCCGAGCTCAAGCACCTCACGCTCGTCAAGTCTGGCAATGAATCTCCACAGTGCGCGTGGACCCTCGAGCGTCGCAGCCGTGAGAAACGAGGCCGACGAGAGAACAATCGGATGTCCCGGTCCGTCGGTGTAGTGAACGATCCCCGCGGTTGCTCCCGAGGCGATCACCCGGGTCGCGAGGAGTCGGACGACTTCAGGATCGACGCCGGGCATGTCTCCCAGGAGTACCGCAGCGGCATCAACATCGTCGAGCACCGCGAGGCCTACCCGCAACGATGAGGCATTCCCGGCCGTTGGATCCGGGTTGTCGACAAGGACGGCGCGGTCTCGCACCGCTGAAGCCACCTCCTCACCGTGGAAGCCGGTCACCACCACAACCGGCTCGGCGCCCGAGGCGGACGCTGCCGCGACGACGGCTTCGACCATCGTCGATCCACGAAACGGCAGGGTCATCTTCGGCGCACCCATACGCGACGACTCGCCAGCAGCCAGTACGATCGCGGCGAACCGGACCGTTGCCGATCGTCCGGCGTCGGCTTCGGCTATGTGAGGGCACCTTCGATCGCACGCCGCACATACACACCGGCGAGATGCGTGCGGTAGTCCACCGACGCGAACAGATCCTCGAGGACATGCACCCCATCGGTGGCGTGGGACGCCGCCGCAGCGATCGCATCTTCGGACCCGTCCGAACCTGCAAGGACATCGGAGCAGCCCGTTGCGAGGTACGGCTTCGATGACACCCCTGTCACCGCGACACGGGCCGAGGTCACCGTCCCGTTGCTCCGCTGCACCCACGCCGCCGCAGCGGCAATCGGGTAGTCGGTGTTGCCCCCATGCCGGCCGAGCTTTCGATACGCCGACGACCCACCCTTCGGGATCGTGATCTTGGTAAGGATCTCGTCAGGCTCCAACGCGGAAGTCAGCGTGTCGACGAAGAAGTCGGCGGCCGCGATCTCGCGGGTTCCGCGCACCGATGCTGCGTGCATGGTCGCATCGAGCGCAAGGGCTCCGGCTGGCTGGTCCGCAGATACATCGGCATGCGCGAGCGAGCCGCATGTGGTTCCGCGGTTGCGCACCTGCGGGTCAGCTGTCGACCCAGCAGCCTCTGCGAGGGCGGTGGCGTGTTGCTGGACCAGTTCGCTCGAAGCGGTCTGGGCGTGTCGAACCATCGCACCGATTGACAGGTGATCACCCTCATCGGTGATCTGGTCGAGTCCGGGGATCCGCGAGATGTCGATGACCGTTGTGGGGCGGACGATGCGTAGCTTCAGCATCGGGATGAGGCTCATACCGCCGCTGAGAACCTTGGCGTTCTCCGCTCCGGACAGTGCAGCAACAGCCTCATCGAGGGACGCCGGAGCCATGTAGTCAAAGCTTGGTGGGAACATCGCTACTCCTTCGCGTCCTGAATCGCCTGCCACACCCGTTTGGGTCGCAGCGGCATGTCGATGTGCCGTACCCCCAGATGGGCGACAGCATCGACGACGGCGTTCACAATCGTCTGGGCGGCACCGATCGTTCCGGCTTCCCCGATGCCTTTGACACCGAGCGGATTGACATCCGTCGGCGTCACCGTTCGATCGAGAGAGAACATCGGAAGATCCGAGGCTGCGGGCAGGGCATAGCTCCCGAGGGAGCCAGTGAGCAGGTTGCCCATGTCGTCGTAGATGGCCTCCTCGAACAGTGCCTGCGCGATCCCCTGCGCGATACCCCCGTGGACCTGACCGTCGACGATCATCGGGTTGATCACATTCCCACAGTCGTCGGTCGCCCAGTACTCGAGGATGTCGACATCACCGGTTTCAGGGTCGACCTCAACGAGTGCGAGATGCGATCCGAACGGCCAGGTAGCGTTCGGGGGGCTGAACACAACGGACGACTCAAGTCCGCCCTCAACACCTTCGGGAAGCGTGTGGGGCTGGTATGCAGACTCGGCGATCTGTCCCCAGGTCACCGACTTATCAGGGGATCCGGCCACATGGGCGCCACCGTCAGCAAACCGGATGTCCTCCGACGCCGCTTCGAGGAGGTGTCCGGCGATCGCCGCCGCCTTCTCCTTGACCCGCGCCGTCGCCTCGTATGTTGCTGTTCCGTCAACGGCGATCGACCGCGACCCGAAAGTCCCGACACCCATCGGTGAATCGAGCGAATCGCCGTGCTGCACCTCGATGTTGTCCATCGCGATACCGAGTCCGTCGGAAACGATCTGTGCCCATGTCGTTTCGTGTCCCTGACCGCTCGGGCCGGTCCCGATCGTCACCGTGCAGGTGCCATCGGGCTGGATACGCACGACACCCGATCCGCTGAAGGCGGTCGGTAGCCCGTAGGCCGCCCATGAAAACCCGAGCCCTGCAAGGGCCGAGGGCCCGAAGCCACAGACCTCGACATAGGAGCTGAGTCCGAGACCAAGAAGCCTCCCGTCGGCACGAGCTGCATCCCGCTTTGCCTTCAGATCCTCATAGCCGACCCGATCGAGGAGGGCGTCGAGGTTCGTTGCGTAGTCGCCGCTGTCCATGGTGAGCCCGATCGCGGTCTGGACGGGAAAATCCTCAGGCTTCCAGTAGTTCGCCTTACGCACATCGGAAGGATCCATGCCGATCTCGCGGGCATAGTGGTCGATGATGCGCTCGAGGTAATACGCGGCCTCTGGCCGACCCGCACCCCGGTACGCGTCGGTGGTCGGGGTGTTGGTCACGACACAGTGAAGCGCATAGGCGGTCGGGATGTTGTATTGGCCCGGTGCAACGAACAGACCGAGCAACGGGATCGCCACCGTGAAGTTGTGTGAGTACGCACCCATGTCGCAGATCGCCTCGAGCTCATACCCGAGGATCTTCCCGTCTCTTGTACCGGTGATCGTCGCCGTCCCGACCCAACCGCGGCCCTGGATCGACGAGAAGGCCGCCTCTCTGCGCGTTTCGGTCCAACGCACCGGCCGACCGAGCTGTTTGGATGCGTAGCAGACGAGGATCTCGTCGGGGTACACATTCAACTTGAGCCCGAAACCGCCACCGACTTCGGGGGCCACGACACGAACCTTGTTCGACGGAATGCCGAATGTGGTTCCGATGGCCCCGGCGACGGCATGAGGGATCTGGGACGACGACCACAGCTCGACCGACCCGTAACCGCTGTTCCAATCGGCGAGCACCGCTCTGGGCTCGATCGCGGTGGGGATGAGTCGTTGGTTGACCATCTCGAGGCTGACGGTGACGGTGTCGTCCCGTTGCTTCGCCTCTTGGATCCCCGGCGAAGGATCCGGCAGTTCGATGACCCCCTCCCACCATCCGTGGCCGTGCCAAGTCAGGAGGGTGTTCGATGCGTCACCGTGCACCTTGACGGTGTCGTTGAATGCATCCTTCAGGTCGACGACGGCCTCACCTGGCTCATAGTCGACGAACACGAGGTCGGCAGCGTCCCGTGCCAAATAGCGGTCGTCTGCGACGACCATCGCAACGGCTTCGCCAACATGTTTCACCACGCCGTCGGCGAGGAGGGGCCGGAGGGTACCGACGGCGACCTGGGCCGGGTTCGGTCCGAGATGGCGCACATCGTCGGCCGTGTACACGGCGCGGACCCCCGGAGCGCTCTTGGCCGCGGCGACATCGATGCTGTTGATGGTCGCGGCCGCGAACGGACTCCGCACGAAGGCAACAGCGAGCTCGCCTGCACGCTTGACATCGTCGACATAGACGCCCTTCCCCTTGATGAGGGACGGGTCTTCCTTGCGGCGGACGATCCCACCCATGACACTGGTCGTACTCACGATGCCACCTCCGAAGACGCACCTTTGGGATCCTCGCCACGAATCTTCGCCCCTGCGTATTCGACCGATCGCACGATGTTGTGGTAGCCGGTACACCGGCACAGGTTGCCTGCGATTGCGCCACGGATCTCGGCCTCGGTGGGATCGGTGTTGGATTCGAGGAGAGCAACCGAACTCATGATCATCCCGGGCGTGCAGAAGCCGCATTGAAGGCCATGACACTCCCAGAATCCTTCCTGGACAGGGTGCAGGTCGTCGCCGCTCGCCACACCTTCAATCGTCGTGACCTCACAGCCGTCGGCTTGGACCGTGAGCATCGAACACGACTTCACAGGGTCGCCGTCGACAATGACCGTGCACGCTCCGCAGTAGCCGATGTCGCACCCGACATGGGTTCCCGTCAGCCCCAGCTTCTCGCGCAGGTAATGCACGAGAAGGAGCCGTGGTTCGACATCGGAAGTGTGCCGGGCCCCATTGACGGTGATGCTGACTTCCACGATCTGAACCTCCGCTTGTTCGAGGACCCTCACACGCGGAGATCGATGCTCCGCTCCACCATCACACTACGCGAATCGAATCCACGCTGCACGCGAGCTACGACCTCGACACGATTCGTTTCAGCCACGACTTGAACGCGGCCCACCAGCTGGCGAAGAACAGCGAGATACCCCGCACCTCCCCAGCCGCCACCGCCGACGCCTCTTCCTCGCTCGACGCGTCGAGCTTCGCGTGGACACACTGGGAGAATTCGTCGATGAGTCGACGCGACACCTCCCCGACCAGACCCGTTCTCCCGAACTGTGCGATCGGGCCTGCGAGCGTCACCTTGGCGTCGATCGTCACATCGGTGTTGTCGACACCAGATTCGGCGAGTGTCACATCGACAACGACCTGTCCCTGACTCCCCCCCGATCGATCAACCCCGCGGCCTCTGATCTTCGCGGTGTGTGCCGCCTCGTCGAACTCAACCGTCGCGGTCCCCTCGAACGACGCCGCGATCGGCCCGAGCTTGACCGACACCTTCCCGCCGTAGGAACCATCGTCGTTCGTCGAGGTCAGCTCCGCCCCCGGGAGGCACTGTGCAAGTGCCGGCACATCCATGAACATGGGCCAGACCTGGTCGAGGGTGCGTTGGACCGTGAAGCTCTCAGTGATCTTCATGATTCTCAGATCTCAGATGCCAGATGCCGGATGCCAGATTTGGGATGTGTAGGGGATCAGTGGATTGGAGCATCGGTACCTCGCAGCGGTTCGGCGGTTCCGGAGCCTCCGTAACGGACCCGGATGATTTCCCCGAGAATGGAGATCGCGGTCTCGGCCGGGGTCTGGGCCTTCAAGTCGAGACCGATCGGCCCGTGGATCGAGGCGAGCTCATCGTCGGTCCAACCCGCCTCTTTGAGTCGCTCGAGCCGAAGCCCGTGCGTGCGCCGCGAACCCATGGCACCCAGGTAGCGGATCGGCATGCCATGCACAGCATCAAAGACGGGGATCTCGAATCGAGCGTCGTGGCTCAGGAGAACCACATAGGTTCTCCGATCCGGCGCCACCTTGTCGAAGACCTCGCCCGGCCAGGCAACGATCAGATCGTCGACATGGGGGAAGCGTTCCGGGGTTGCCCACGCTGCCCTCGCATCGGCGACGATCACCCGGAATCCAAGTTCGCGAGCGAACAGCGACAGGGGCTGAGCGATATGCCCGGCGCCAAAGATCAGCATGACCGGCGAAGGCGCCACGACATCGATGAAGATACGCCGATCGCCGTACACGAGAGCCCTGCTCTCCTCCCGGTCCATGAGCTGGCTGGCATCGGCAAGCACAGCGTCGCTGCACCAGGCCGGGAGCGCACCGGTCATGGCGCCACGCTCGCGGTCGACAACCACGGTGTCGCCGAGGCCGGGGCCTTCGATCACGGAGAGTATGGCGCCGAGGCGCTCGGCATTCTTCAGCGTTACAACGGCCTCGACGGACTCATTCACCATGGTGCGATGAACACCTCGATCGTGCCCCCACAGGTGAGGCCGACCTCGAACGCGTCGTCGTCTGCGATTCCGTAGGTCACCAGCCGGGGCGTGTGGGATTCGAGCACTCCGGCTGCGTGTTCGCGTACATCGTTCTCGACGCACCCACCGCTGACCGATCCCTCCATCTCGCCTTCGGATGAGATCAGCATCTTGGCGCCGACACCTCTCGGTGCGGAGCCCTTGACCGACACCACCGTCGCGACAGCGACCTCCTTGCCCTCGCCGAGCCATCGGTCTCTGACTTCGAGGATCTCCTTCATGAGGCTTCGACACTCCTTCGCTTGGTCCGGTCGGACTGCAACAGGTTCACCAGCTCGATCAGGTTACGAGCGGTGCCGCCTGCCAACAAATCGTCGACGAACGGGAACGCGGCCGTCATTCCCCTCGCCTCCGGTGTGAATCCGTGGTGGCCGGCGAGCGGGTTGAGCCAGATGACGCGATGCGCCGACCGGGCGAGACGCCGCATCTCGATCGAGAGAAGATCCGGGTCCCCCGTGTCCCAACCATCGGAGATGATGAGCACGATTGGGCCGCGCCCACCGATCCGTTTGGCCCAATGCCGGTTGTATGCGCCGATGGCCTCGCCGATCCGGGTTCCCCCGGACCAGTCGTCCACCACATGGGATATGTCAGCAAGGGCATCGCGTGGGTCTCGTCGTCGGAGTTGGCGGGTGATCCGGGTCAGCCGCGTCGCAAACACGAACGACTCAACGGAAGCGAACCGGTGGTGCGCACCATGGACGAAGTACAACAGCATCTCGGAGTATCGCTCCATGGAGCCTGAGATGTCGGCGATCACCACAAGGCGGCGCTGTCGTGGTCGTCGCTGCATGAACGACAAGGGCATCATGTCCGATCTCGGGCCCGTGACCTCGCGGAGGGTCCGGCGCATGTCGGGAACGGTTCCTGAACGGGTCGGCATGAACCGCCGCGATCGGTAGCTCGAAGGACTCCACACCATTGCCTCCAGCACCTTGGCGACGGCAGCTGCTTCGTCATCGCTGAGGTCGGCGAAGTCCACATCGGCGAGGCGGTCGGTATGGGATCCCCCGACGATCGCAGGTATCTCGGCGAGTTGCGCTGTGTCGCTGGCAGTGGGATCGCCGGTGATCGAGAGGCTCGGTGAGCGTGTCTGCGTACGCTTCGAGCCGACCCTCGCAACCACATCCTCGAGGAGGTACACGATCCCACCGGAGAAGAACTGGTCGAAGATCTCGTTGAAGCGTTCCTGTTGGGCGTTGCGGGTCACAACGAGGGATGCGAATGCGGCTCGAACATCCCCGCCCGAGTGCAGCCCGATGATGCGGGCAGCCTCCACGAGGTCGCGTGTCGTTGTCGGCGTCACCGCGAAGCCGCCTTCGCGGAGGGCACGCGTGAAGGCGGCCAGGTTCGCCGCTGCAACCTCTCCGGCGGTCATGCCAGCAGCTCGGTGCCCGCGGTTCGGACCGTGACGAGGTCCTCTTCGTATTTCACGACCACGCCGAGCGTCGAGTCCACCGCCTCCGGACTCAGTCGGTCGACATCGAGAATAGAGAGCGCATTGGCCCAGTCGATCGTCTCGGCAACGCCGGGAGGCTTGAACAGATCGAGGTCGCGGAGCTTGGCCATCGCTTCGGCCAGTTCCTTGGCGAGCGCATCGGGAAGATCGGGAGCCCTCGCGTGAAGGATCTCGATTTCGCGCTCGACGCTCGGATAGTCAATCCAGTGGTAGACGCAGCGGCGTTTGACGGCGTCATGGATCTCGCGTGTTCGGTTCGAGGTGATGACCACGATCGGGGGTGTCTCGGCCCTGATCGTTCCGATCTCGGGGATGGTGATCTGGAACTCCGAGAGGATCTCAAGCAGGTACGCCTCGAACTCTTCGTCCGCACGATCGAGCTCGTCGATCAGGAGCACTGTCGGGTCACCCTCGGCGGAATGCCTGATCGCCTGGAGCAACGGCCGCGCAACAAGGTACTCGTCGCTCATGATGTCGGTCGGTTCGATGTCATCACCTCGGGCCTCGAGCATCCGGATCGCGAGCATCTGCTTGGCGTAGTCCCACTCATAGATGGCATGCGAAGCATCGAGTCCCTCGTAGCACTGGAGCCTGATCAGCTTGGCGCCGGTGATCGATGCGAGCACCTTGGCGATCTCCGTCTTGCCGACCCCCGGCTCACCTTCGACGAAGAGCGGGCGGCCCATCTGGATCGCAAGGTGCGTGGCGACCGTGAGCCCCCGGTCAGGGATGTACGCCCTTGACAGGAGAGCCGCTTCGAGCGCTTCGACGGAATCGGGGTACGCCATGGACCGACCTTACCGACGATCTGGGTCGAACATTGGGCTGGTACTCGGCTCTATCCGGGTGGCAGCCCCGGGTTCAACCCAGGGTTGGCGCATCCCCTACAGGCCGATGGCTTCCAACAGCTCCGACGAGAAGTTGCCGAGGTTGGCCGCAAGACCAGGGAACACGCCGAGGACGAACACACCAATCGTCGTGAGGCCGAGGGCGAAACCGATCGGGGCGGGCGTCTCGGCACGCTCGTGTCCCGCCCTGTCCACGGCGTCTGACACCGGGTCGAAGAACGGTCCCTTGACAACTTTGAGGTAGTAGACCAGCGCAACGACCGAGTTGAGGGCGGCAACGATGGCGATCGAATAGCCCCACCAGGCTCCGACACCGATCGTGGCAGAGAACATCGCGAACTTCGCATACCACCCCGCAAGCGGAGGGATGCCAGCAAGTGACATGAACATCACGGCGAGCGTCAACGCGAGCCCCGGCGCGTACCGGTTGAGGCCGCCCCACTCGTCGAGCTCGTACGAACCGACCCTTGAACCGATGATGATCACAACGGCGAACGCACCGAGGTTCATGACGGCATAGATGGCGAGGTAGGTCACGGTTGCCGAGAAGGCCTGTCCGAGATCGGCGCCGGCCGCCGCTGCGGCGCCGAAGGGAGCGAGCATGAACCCCGCCTGAGCGATCGATGAGAACCCGAGCAGCCGAATCACATTGGTCTGTTTGATCGCGACGACATTCCCGATGGTCATCGAGAGGGCCGCAACCACCCACAGGACCGGACCCCACAAATCCGCAACGGAGGGAAGCGCGAGGTAGCAGACCGAGAGCAGACCGACGAACCCCGCTCCTTTCGACCCGACCGACAGCCACGCCGTCACCGGCGTCGGAGAACCCTCGTAGACATCCGGCGTCCAGAAGTGGAACGGAACCGCTGACACCTTGAAACCGAAACCCAGCAACACGAAGATCACACCGAGGTTGAAGAGTGCCAAATCCTTGACGCCATCGGCGGCTGCCGCGATCTCGGAGAACTGCTGCGATCCGGTCACCCCATACAGCAGCGACACGCCGAAGAGCATCAGTGCGAGCGCGAGAACCCCGATGATGAAAAACTTGAGAGATGCCTCGTTCGACTTCGGGTCGCCTTTGCGCCATCCGGCGAGCAGGAACCCGGAACCCGAGACGATCTCAAGGGCGACGATCATCGAGATGAAGTCCCGCGACGCGGCCATGGCAGCCGCACCGAGGACCGCAGAGACAATCAAGAAGTAGTACTCACCCTCGTAGTAGCGATCGGTCTCGAGAAACCCGACCGACAGGAGCAGCACGACGAACCCGGCGAAGATGAAGATGCCCTGGAGGACAAGGGCGTACCCATCGACAACGAACGATCCCCCGAACAGTGATCTCTCCGATCCTGTCGCCGTGCAAAACTCAAGGTTCTCACAGAACGCGAGAGTCAAGACGGGAACCAGCGCAGCGAACATGCCAACCATGGCCGTGATCGCGGCAAGGGACTTCCGACGCGTGATCAGATCGACGCCAAGCGTCGCAAGCACCGTGACGGCAAGGATCAGCTCGGGTGCAAGCGCGTGGTAGTCGATCGGGTTCACGGTCAGCCTCCGAATGCCCTCTCGACAAGAGCGATCACCGCGTCGTTGGTTGCGCCGAACACGATCTTGGGGAAGATGCCGATGGCGATCGTTCCGATCACAAGGGGTGCCCACGCGAGCCATTCGGAGGAGTCGACATCTCCGAACTCCTTGCCGAGCCACTCATCACTCGGCTCACCGAAGTTGACATTGCGCAGCATGTACAGCATGTAGCCAGCCGTGAGCACGGTCCCGATCGCGCCAATGACCATGAATCCCCGGAAGAGGGAATCGGCGTCGAGGGACGCGAGCGGATCGAACGACGCCATCAGCGCCATGAACTCGCCCCAGAAACCGGCGAGGGCGGGGAGCCCAAGCGACGCCATGGCCGCGAACCCGAACAAGACGCCCATCTTCGGCATGAGCACCATCTGACCCCCGAGGCGCCCCATGTCCCTTGTGTGGTATCGGTGGGCCATCGAGCCGGCGATGAAGAACAACAGCCCAGTGATGAGCCCATGGGCGACCATCCCGATGATTGCCGCGTTGATTCCCACATCGGTGAGGGTCGCGATACCGAGCATCACGAACCCCATGTGCCCAACCGATGAATAGGCGATCAGGCGTTTCACATCGGTCTGCGCGAGACACGCGAGAGAACCGTAGATGATGCCGATCACGGCGAGGAGTCCGATGAACCATGCCCAGTTCTCTGCTTCGTTGGGAAGGATCGGCAACGCGATGCGGACGAAGCCGTAGGTACCGAGCTTCAGGAGGATGGCGGCAAGGATCACCGATCCGATGGTCGGTGCTGCCGTATGGGCATCGGGCAGCCAGGTGTGCACGGGCCACATCGGAACCTTGACGGCGAAACCGAGGAACAGACCGAGGAACACAAGGAACGCAAAGGTCCCCGTGAAGGCCCCCATGCTTCCGATCTCGGTGAGTTCGACGATCGAGAAGCTCCGGTAGGTGAGGGTGTCAGCCGACCGGAAGTAGAGCGCAAGGATCCCGAGGAGCATGAATGCCGAACCGAAGAGGGTGAAGACGAAGAACTTCAACGATGCATACAGCCGCATCTCCAACTTCCATCCGAAGACGGGCACTCGGCGAATCTCGCGATCGCCCCACACCCCGATCATGAAATACATCGGGAGCAGCACGATCTCGAAGAACAGGAAGAACAGGACGAGGTCGAGGGCAACGAAGGTCCCGGTCATGCCGGTCGCGAGGATGAGCACAAACGCGAGGAGGAGCTTCGGGTTGTGCGGCTCCGGCCAGTGGTTCCAGGAGTAGATGATCACGAGTACCGTGATGACCGAGCTCAAGACGACCAGCGGCAGCGAGATACCGTCGACGGCGATGTGGAAGTGGGCGTTGATCGCCTCGATCCATGGCGTGTCGATCGCGGTACCGAACTGATAGGTGTCAGATGCCCCGTAGTCGAACCTCACCGCCAGTAGCACGGTGAGCACAAGGGTGGCCAATGAGAAGAGCAGGGCAGTCCACTTGATGAGGGACTCCTGTGCCTTCGGTATCGCCAATGTGGCTGCCGCGCCGACGACGGGCAGGAACACGATGAGGCTCAGACCCCAACCGTTTTCGAACCAATCCATCTCGTCGCTCCTCCTAGAAAATGATGAACAGGACGGCGATCACGATCACGCCGACAAAGCTGAACGCCGCGTACTGCTGCACGCGGCCCGTGAATGATTTGCGAAGCACTGTTCCGGTTGCTCCGGTACCGGCGCCGGTCGCGTTGTACACACCATCGACCACATTCATGTCGATGGTCTGGACCCCTCTTGCAAGGCCAAGGGAGCCCATACCGGCACCGTTGACCACACCGTCGACGATGTGCGTGTCCACCCACAGAATGAGGTTGGCAAGAGGCCCCATCGTTGGGCGCACCACGCCGGACATGTACAGGTCGTCGATGTAGTACTTGTTCTCGAGCAGCGGCCACAGGAGCGGAATGCGGAGCCGGTCCCGCGCAACCTGCGTGCGGGCGTCGCTTCCGTAGATCCACCAACCGAGCGCGAGGGCGATCAGAATCGCGGCACTCGACGCAAGGATGACGGGCCAGTCGAATGACTCGGCGTGATGCAGGTCATAGTCGGCAGCCGGGAGGCGCGTTGCCAGCCAGTCCGTGAATCCGGTGTACACGCCGGGGATGTTGACCCACCCGGCAGTGACTGCGAAGAAAGCAAGCCCGATCAGCGGATAGGCCATGGACCTCGGCGATTCGTGCGGATGTGCCTCACCCTTGTATGTCCCGAAGAAGGTCAATGCCACCGCTCTCGTCATGTAGAAGGCGGTGACGAGCGCCCCTGCGATCCCGAGAACGAAGATGAAGGTCGCGATGCCCTGGCCGTGGCCGCCTGCGTACTTCATGGATGCGAGGATCTCATCCTTGGAGAAGAACCCTGCGAAGGGAAACACGCCGACCAACGCAAGGGTCCCGATGATGAAGGTCCAGAAGGTGACCGGCATCTTCTTGCGAAGGCCGCCCATGTCGGACATGTTGTTCGAGTGCACGGCGTGGATCACCGAGCCAGCCCCGAGGAACAGCAGTGCCTTGAAGAAGGCGTGGGTGAACAGGTGGAAGAGGCCAGCTGTGTACGCCCCCGCGCCCATCGCGGCGACCATGTACCCGAGCTGGGAAACCGTCGAGTACGCGAGCACCTTTTTGATATCGTCCTGGACGACGGCAATGAGACCCGTGAGGAACAGCGTCAAGCCGCCGATGACGATGATGATGTTGCGCACATCGCCGGCGAACAGCCCGCTCACATCGAGGTAGAACGGGAACAGCCTTCCGAGCAGGTACACGCCGGCGGTGACCATCGTTGCAGCATGCATGAGCGCCGAGACCGGCGTCGGACCGGCCATGGCGTCGGGAAGCCACACATGCAACGGGAACTGGGCCGACTTGCCCATCGCCCCGATGAAGATCAGAAGGCCTGCCCAGAAGGCGTATTGGCTCAACGCGCCCTCGGTGCCGTGGACGACAACATCGATGACATGCTCGAAGCTGAACGATCCGACCGACACGGCCATGATGATGGCTCCGAGAAACAGCGCCGCGTCCGCCACCTTGTTGACCATGAAGGCCTTGTTGGCCGCATCGACATTCGCGAAGTCCTCCCAATAGTGGCCGATCAGGAGGTAGGAGGCGACGCCGACGAGTTCCCAACCAACGATCAGCTGGAGGAGGTTCGGTGCCGAAACGAGGACGAGCATGCCTCCTGCGAACAGACAGAACGACACGAAGAACCAGGTGTAACGGATGTCACCGTGCATGTACCCCTTCGCGTACATGAACACGAGGGCGCCGACCACGCCGACGAGGAAGTACATCATGATCGACAAGCCGTCGACCATCCATCCCCACTCGATGACATACGAACCGAGCTGCGCGACCTCGATGGTTCCTTGGTACACGATTCCCTCGGTGGCGTTGACGATGAACAGGACGGTTCCGTAGACGCCGACGAAGGCGACAGATCCGAACGCGATACCCCACCCCTTGAGCGGTGACTTGCGGCCGAAGAAGGCGATCACGAACGCCGCGATGAGCGGTACGACGACGATCAGCCATGCCCATTCCACAAGGACACCGCTTGTGATTCCCGGATCGACAGTGTGGCCGCCTTCGGCCGTGTGGGTGACCTCCTCGGTCGCAAGGACGATCTGCTGAGCGAAGGTTGCGAGTCGAATCATCCGCTATCCCTTCATCAGATTCAGCTCGTCGACATCCGCGCTCTGGCGGTTCCGGAAGATCATGAGCACGATCGCGATGCCGATTCCCACCTCTGCGGCTGCGAGCGCGATGATGAACAGGGAGAACACCTGCCCTGCATGCAAGGTGTCTGCGAGAAAGACATCGAAGGCCACGAGGTTCATGTTGACCGCGGCAAGCATCAGCTCGACGGAGGCGAGAACGAGCACCGCGTTCCGGCGGGTGATCACACCGTAGAGGCCCAAAGAGAACAGGGCAGCGGCGACGACGAGGAACTGGATGATCGTCATCGGACCGGCTCGTCTTTTCGAGCCACGGCGATACCGCCGATCAGCGCCGCGAGGAGTACGAAGGACAGGACTTCGAACGGAACGACGAACCGGTCGAAGATGAGGAGCGACAGGTCGTTGGTCGAGGTCTTGTCGAAGGGGGCGATCGCATCGTTGCCGAAGGCGTCGATCATCGCCCATGTCACGACGCCGAACATCACCGTCGAGAGCAGCGCGGCGGGTGCCTTTACGCTCGCGGGATGGCTCAACTCCGCCTCGGTTCCGAGCGGCGCGCGCGTGATCATGATCCCGATCAGGAACAGGATGATCACAGCTCCGATGTATACGAGAACAACGGTCCAGCCGACGAACTCGGCGCCGACCATGAAGAACAATGCAGCCGTCCCGCCGAGCGATACCACCAGATAGAGAACCGCTCGCACGATGTTGTTCGAAGTCACGGTCCTCCAACCGGCAAGCAGTGTGGGGATCGCAATCGCGAGGAAGGCCCAATTCGCCGACTCCTTGAAGAAGTCGGACAACGACACGGTCATGAGGACTCCAGACTCGGCTGATCGGGAACGGTTCCCAGCCAGTAGGTCAGCTTGTCCTTGTTGTGGAGGAGGCTCTGGACCTCCTCTTCGGC
This sequence comes from Acidimicrobiia bacterium, assembly GCA_041393965.1. Lineage (NCBI taxonomy): Bacteria > Bacillati > Actinomycetota > Acidimicrobiia > Acidimicrobiia bacterium. Next base: position 153,088 of record JAWKJB010000001.1, read on the forward strand.
ATACTCGTACTCAGGGCTCCAGAACAGGGCGTCAAATGGGCAAACCTCGACGCAGATACCGCAGTACATGCACAGCGAGTAGTCGATGTCGAAGCGATCGAGGGTGGCCCGCGCCCTCGGGCGTCCGCCGGGTTTCGCTGGCGGCTGTTCCTCTTTGTGCCCTTCGATGTAGATGCACCAGTCCGGGCATTCCCTTGCGCACAACATGCATACGGTGCATGCTTCGACATCGAGCGCAATGACGCCGCGGGCACGAGGGACCGGGACCTCCTTCTCCTGTGGATACATGGTCACCGGGGCCCGCTTCAGCATGGTCTTGAGGGTGAGCCACATGCCTTCGAACAGGCCGGGGAACGGAAACCAGATCTTCTTGGTCGAGGCGGCCTTTGACATCAGAACGCCACCTTGAGGATCGCGACGATGGCAATGTTCACGAGGCCGAGCGGGATCAGCCAGTGCCAGGCGATGGTCTGGAGTTGATCCTCGCGTAGCCGGGGCCATGTCCACCGTATCCACAGGATGATGAATACCAAGATGGCGATCTTGGCGATCATGACGCCCGGGCCAAGTAGGTTCTCGATGTTCCCCGAGATCCCGGGAACCGAGTAGCCACCGAGGTACAGCGTCGCCGCGATGGCCGAAAGACCGATCATGGAGGCGTATTCGCCGAGGAAGAACATGGTGAACCGGATGCCGGAATACTCCGTGAGGTACCCCATCGTCAGTTCCGATTCGGCGATCGGCATGTCGAACGGGATCCGCGACAGCTCGGCAACGGATGCAACCATGAAGATCACAAAGCCGATGATCTGACCCTTGATGAGGAATGGCGCCGAGATGTCGATTCCCCCGATGGTGAACCAGGTCTGAGCCTGCGCTTCGACGATGCCGTTGAGCGACATGGTTCCCGCCTGGACGACAACGGCTGCGACCGCCAGCACGAGCGGCAATTCGTACGCGATCAGCTGAGCGGCTGCGCGGAGTCCTCCGATGAGCGAGTACTTGTTTGCCGACGACCAGCCCGCCATCAGGATCCCGAGCACCGAAAGCGACGAGATCGCCAGCAGGTAGTAGGCCCCGAGGTCGAGATTCCGGCCGACAAGGTCGGGACCGAACGGGATCACGACGAACACCGCGATGGTCGACATCATCACCACATAGGGCGCATAGCCGTACACGGTACGGTCCGCCGCCGCGGGAGCGAGGTCCTCCTTCTGGAGGAACTTGAGACCGTCGGCAAGGGGCTGTGCCCATCCCCACCTTCCACCGGCGTAGTACGGGCCGATCCTCGACTGCATGTGTGAACCGGCCTTGAGCTCGGCGTAGATCACCACGAGGGCACCGGTGAGGACGAATCCGAGGATCGCAACCAGCTTGATGATGAGCTCGAGCCAGAAGTTCATCGGTCGACATCCCCGAGGACGAAATCGAGCGAGCCCATGATCGCCACGAGATCGGGAACGAGCTGGTCCTTGAGCAGCCACGGCAGGATCGAGAGGTTCGAGAAGCTCGACGACCGGATCTTGACCCGATAGGGCAGCCTTCCCCCTTCGGACACGATGAGGTACCCGAACTCCCCCTTCGGGTTCTCCGCCCGCGAATAGACCTGGCCCCTCGGAGCCTTCAGGACCCGAGGCACTTTCGCCTGGAGCGGACCCGATGGGATCTGATCGACCGCCTGACGGATGATCCGTGACGATTGCCTGATCTCGTCGAGACGAACCACATACCGATCGAAGCAGTCACCGCCGTCGCGAACTGCGATGTCGAAGTCCACCTCGTCGTAGGGAAGGTAGTTCTCCACCTTCCGCAGGTCGTATGCGACGCCGGAGGCGCGAAGGTTGGGGCCCGTCAGCCCGTACTCAAGGGCCTTGTCGACGGGGATCACCCCCACATCGACGGTGCGCATCTTGATGAGTTCGTTCCCGACGACGAGCTGGTCGATCTCCTTGCAGATCTGGTCCATTCGGTCCATGGCGTCGCGGGTGCGCTCAAGGAAGCCCGACGGGAGGTCCATCGCCCACTTCTTCGTCTTCGATCCGCCTCCATAGACGGGCTTGACCCCACCCACCCGGTTGAAGTTGGGATGGAAACGCCCACCGGTGACCTCCTCGATCAGCTCGAGGATGTACTCGCGTTCACGAAGGGCGTACATGAGCGGTGTGGTGGCCCCGAGCTCGAGGGGATACGAGGACATGAACACGAGGTGCGACGCGATCCTCGCGAGCTCCGTGAGGATCATGCGGATGTACTGCGCCCGCGGCGGTGCCTCGACGCCCATGAGCCGCTCCACGCCAACGATGAACGGCACCTCGTTGGCGAAACCGGACACCCAGTCGATGCGATTGACGAGCGTCGTGATCTGGGCGTAGGTGCGGACCTCTGCCAGCTTCTCATAGCCACGGTGCATGTAGCCGATCACCGGTTCGACGCTGCGGACCCGTTCACCGGCGATGTCGGCGACGAGGCGGAGCACACCATGGGTCGAGGGATGCTGCGGTCCGATGTTGAGGGTCATATCCGGGGTCTTGAGTTCAACGGAGACCGCTGCTTCGGACCGATGGATCATCTCACGACTCGTCATGCGTCGTCTCCATCGGTGCTCGCGGGGGCGTCCTCGGGCACCTCGGGCACCTCTGGCATCGGCTCGACATCGACATCGCCCGGCCACGGCTTGACCTCGCGCGAAAGCAGCGGGTATGACTTCAGGAGAGGGTTCCCGATGAAATCATCCGGCAGGTACAGAGGAATCAGGTTCGTGTTGCCGTCGAAGTCGATGCCGAACATCTCGTGTGTCTCGCGCTCGTGCCATTCGGCTCCGGCGATGGTCGGCGCGAGCGAGGCAATCCGTGGGGACTCCTTCGAGATCGAGGCAACGAAGATCGCGCCGTCGGCGTTCGTGACGGACGACAGCCTGCACAGCACATCGAAGCGTTCCTCGAGCGCATCGACATCGTCGACCTTGTCGCCGACCTCGACCTCCTTCGACCAGTCGATCGCAGACAGCCAGCTGAACAACTCGAGCTCCTTGCGGGCTTCGTTGATGGTGTCCACCCACCGTCCGGGATCGACCTGGATGCGAACCGTGCCGAACTCAACGGTGGCCCCTACGGCACCGAGTGTGTCGACGAGGCCGGCCGCGTAGTCTTCGAGAGAATCGGTCTCGGTGCCCGCCGTCTCGGGCCCGTCGGTCTGCTCCTCAGGAGCGTCAGGGGTCTCAGGCGTGTCGCTCATCGACCCCACTCCACTTGTGTTGCAAGTCCTCCTTCGTGATGCGTTCCTGGAGCAGCACAATGCCCTCAAGCAGGGCTTCCGGCCGTGGTGGGCAGCCAGGGACATACACATCGACGGGCATCACCTGGTCGACACCTTTGGTGACCGAATACGAGTCCCAGTACGGCCCACCGGTGTTGGCACACGAACCCATCGAGATCACATACTTCGGCTCTGGCATCTGGTCGTACAGGCGACGGATCGCCGGGGCCATCTTGTCCGTGACGGTGCCCGCGACCACCATCAGGTCCGACTGCCGCGGCGACGCCGGGAGTGGAACGATGCCGAAACGCATGAAGTCATACCGGGGACTCGACGCAGCCATGACCTCGATTGCGCAGCAGGCGAGGCCGAACTGGAAGTACCACAGCGAGTACCTGCGCGACCAGTTGAGCAGCCATGACACCGGTTTCGGCATGTTGAACCGGTCGATCACTCCCATTTGAGAACACCCTTGCGGATCGCGTAGACGAGTCCCATGAGAAGGATCGCGATGAAGGCGAACATCTCCACGATGGCGAACACGGCGCGGCCCGCCGCCTGGAACACATCGAGCTGAATCGCCCACGGGAAGATGAAAACGACCTCGACATCGAAGATCAGGAACAACAGGGCATAGATGTAGTAGCGGATGTGGCTCTGATTCCAGCCCCCACCGACAGGTTCGATGCCGGACTCGTATGCGATGTCCTTGAAGCCGCCGGGCCGTCGCGGAGCGATGAGCTTGGAGACCCCGACGGCTGCCCCGACCAAGATCGCCCCGATCGCTACAAACAGCGTGACGGTGATGTAGTCGCCGTAGTACTGATTGAGCACCCCGTACAACCCTTCGCAGCAGACAGGCTCGGTTTCCCGTTTACGGGTGGCGATTCTATGCCTCTCCGCGACGGCATTCGTAATTGCGCGAATCACGACAGACCCGTCGCGTCCCGCGGCTGGTAGTTTCGCGGGCGTGCAGGTTCCCCCGATCCCGAGCTACGACGGCCGCGGACTGGTGAACCTCGTTGCCGAGATCGAGCACCGGTGCACCGGCGTCTCGATCGCCCCACGGCTCGATCCGGACCTCGCAGCGCGGATTCCCACGGGTCGAACGCATGTCCTCGTGCTTTTCGACGGTCTCGGGTGCCACCAGCTCGGGCATCCCGGTGCAACGGATCTCGCTGCCTCGGTCGCCGGAGTCATCGACGCCCCCTTTCCGGCAACAACGACCGTCAGCCTCGCAACGCTCGCGACGGGTCTTCCACCCTCCCAGCACGGCCTCATCGCGTACAAGATGTGGATGCCCGAGGTCGGCTCGGTTGTCAACACGATCCACATGACCACACCGTTCGGCGAACCGATCGACGGCCTCGACCATGCGGGTCTCCTTCCCTCCCCGAACCTCTGGGAGCGTCTCCGTGCGGCGGGAGTGGAGCCGATCGTCGTACAGCCTGGCAACTTCGCGTCGACCCCGCTGACCCGCGCCCTCTATCGCGGAGCGAGATTCGAGGGGTACTGGAACGCTGACGAAGCGGTTGCCGCAACGATGGACCTCGCGGTGACCGATGGGCGCGTCGTGTTTCTGTACATCCCGGATGTCGACTTCGCCGCCCATGTCGCCGGGCAAGCATCCGACCTGTACGGCGAGGCGATGGAACGGGCGAACATGGTGTGGGCGGCGCTCGCGTCGGGGCTGGACCCCGAGGTGTGCCTCATCGGGACCGCCGACCACGGACATGTCGACATCGACGAGGCAGCCCGTCATATGATCGACCCTGACGACCTCGGGACTGGCTTCGTGTCCGAAGATGGGCGGGTGATCATGGTGCACGGCGATGGCGCTGTGCTTGCATCTCGTTACGACGGACGGTGGGTTCCACTTGCGGTCGAATCCGCCTGGTGGGGTCCCGGTCCCGAGCATCCACGCTTCGCGGAGAGGGCGCCCGACGGTTTGTTGTTCCTTCCGGACGGGATTGCGGTGTTCATGCCCTCGTCGAACCGTCGGCTCGTCGGCTATCACGGCGGATGTCATCCGTGCGAGATCGAGATCCCGCTGTTGCTTCGCGAGCATCGGGAAGCGATCCCTTGATTTGCCCTATGCTCATAGTGGTTATAACCTCACCTTTGTGAATTGATAAGCTTCAACAAAGGATGGGGAAGAGTCATGAAACGGATCCTGCTCGGCGCGGTGGTTGCCGCGCTGTTTGCGACTGCTTGTTCATCGTCGGACGATGCGAGCCTTACGCTGTATTCGGGGCGGAGTGAGGACCTGGTCCAACCCGTTATTGATGCCTTCGTTGATGCCACGGGTATCCAGGTGACGGTGAAGTACGCGGGCTCCGCCGATCTTGCCGCCACGATCCTTGAGGAAGGAGATGCATCACCCGCTGATGTGTTCTTCGCCCAGGATCCGGCATCGCTTGGAACCATCGCCGAGGCCGGATTGTTCGACACCCTTGACGACGACCTGCTCGGTCGGGTTCCTGACCGGTTCTCAGACGACGCCGGCCAGTGGGTGGGGACCTCGGGTAGGGCCAGAGTTGTCGTCTACGACTCGACGGTGCTGAACGACGCGGATCTCCCGGCCACCGAGGACCCGTTCGCTAACCCCGGCTGGGCAGGACGCGTCGCAATCGCGCCGACGAACGGCTCGTTCCTGGCCTTTGTGGCGACCAAAATCCTCGTGGATGGCCGGGATGCGACGCTCACATGGCTCGAGGGCATGGCGGCGAACGACGCGCCTGCCTATCCGAACAACTCGTCGATCGTCGCAGCGGTCAACGCAGGCGAGATCCAGGCCGGGCTCGTGAACCACTACTACCTGTTGCGGGCCCTTGCCGAGAATCCCGACGAGATCGGCGTGAACTACTTCTTCGAAGAACCCACGGCCGGTTCTCTCGTGATGCCAGCCGGAGCCGGGATTCTCGCAAGCTCGACCCACAAGGATGCGGCTCGTCGGTTCGTCGCATGGCTCCTCAACGAGTCTTCACAGCGGTACTTTGCCGATGAGACATTCGAGTATCCGCTGGTGCCCGGCATTCCGGCCAATGCGGTACTGCCGCCGATCGACCGCATCCCAACCCCGGAACTCAACCTCTCCGATCTTGCAGGAGTGCTCGATACCGCCACCGACCTGGTGGCCGAGGCCGGGCTGCTGTGACGACAGGGCGCACCGTGATCGATATCGATCCGGGCGCTGAACCGTGGATTCGTGGTCGGCGTCGGGACACCAGCCCCGGGCGCCGTCCGCCGTGGTGGCTGTGGGTTGGTGCGATTGCCATCGTGGTGCCGATCAGCCTCGCGATCGTTGCGCTGTTCCTCCGTGTCTTCGACGCGACAGATTCGGCATGGACCACGCTGTTGTCGTTTCGCACGGTGGAACTCATCTGGCGATCCTTCGTCCTCACCGCGCTCGTGACCGTCGCGGCGTCCGTCATGGGCGTTGGTGGCGCTTGGCTCCTGGCCCGCACCGACATTCGTCTCCGGCGGGTTCTTGGGGTGGCATTCGCCCTCCCGCTGGTGATCCCGAGCTATGTCCTTGCGATGGTCCTCATTTCATCATCGGGACCCCGCGGCCTCGCCGCTCAGCTCGTCGGTGTCGAGGTTCCGCTCCTGAATGGCCTGCCCGGTGCCTGGCTTGCCCTGACGCTGGCCACCTACCCGTATGTGTACCTGATCACCGCGGCGGCGATCGTGCGGCTCGACCCCGCCCTCGAAGAGGCAGCACGCGGACTCGGGGCGTCACCGTGGCGGGTGTTTCGAACCGTGACCCTCCCCCAGCTGCGGCCGGCCGTGGGCGCCGGGTCGCTTCTGGTCGCGCTCTACACGCTTTCGGATTTCGGGGCCGTGTCGCTGATGCGATTTGATGCCTTCACCAGAGTCATCTATGCCCAATACTCGGGGCGTATCGACCGCACACCGGCAATCGTCCTGTCGATCGTGCTCATCCTCATCGCCGGTGTCATCATCTGGGCCGAGCGCCGCACAGCGGGCAAGGGGACGATCTACGCATCCACACCGGTCCGCCCTCCCACGCGCCACCACCTGCGCGGCATCGGTCGTTTCGCTGCGGAAGGCGCCATGGGCACCGTCGTGTTCATCGGTACCATCGTGCCGGTCGGCGTGCTCACGACTTGGGTGGTGCGTGGGATCGCCAACCGAACCGATGTCTCGATTCCGTGGAACGCTGTGGCTGGATCAATGACCGGCGGCACCTTGGCCGCGGTCGTTGCGATGATCTTCACGATTCCGATCGTGGTACTCGCCGTGCGGTACACCTCACGACGCACGATTCTCCTTGAACGATCGGTATTCGTCACCTTTTCACTGCCGCACATCACGATCGCCATCGCCGTGGTCGCTTTTACGATCACCTGGTTGCGGCCCATCTACCAAACCATGTTTGTGCTTGTTGCGGTCTACGCGGGCATGTTCATCGCCCAGTCGACAAGCGCCGCGAAAGCCTCACTTCTCCAAATCGACCCCGCGGTGGAGGACGCATCCAGGTCGCTAGGGCACGGGCCCTTCGCCACGCTGATGCGCATCACGGTCCCACTCATGGCCAAGGGCCTCCTCGCGGGCGGTGCATTGGTGTTTGTGACAACCCTCAAGGAACTGCCGGTCACGCTGCTGTTGAGTCCCCCGGGCTTCTCAACCCTCGCGGTCAGGGTGTGGGCAGCAGCGGATGAACTCCTCTACACCAGGGCAGCGACGGCTGCACTTATCCTCATCGCTATGTCCATCCTCCCGGTCTACTACCTATCGATCAGACCCAGGGAGATCAACGCTGGCGAGGTTGCCAGGCGATGATCGACGCACTCATCTCGGTCTCGGGTGTCACGGTGACCTTCGGGAGTACGCGGGCGCTCGACGGCTTCTCGCTCGATGTGGAGCCCGGCGCACTTGTCACGCTCGTGGGCCCGTCGGGTTGCGGCAAGACCACGGCGCTGCGGGTCATCGCGGGGTTTCAGGATGCCGATGCTGGGACGGTGCGCATCAGGGACATCGAGGTACTGGGCCCCTCGGTGAACATCCCACCGGAGAAGCGAAGAGTCGGCATGGTGTTCCAGGAATATGCGCTGTTTCCTCACATCTCGGTCGCCGAGAATGTCGGCTACGGCGTGCAGGGTTCTGATCGCGTCGAACGCGTCGGTGAGGTGCTCGATTTGGTGGGCCTTGCGGGCTACGGACCTCGATATCCGCATGAGCTGTCAGGAGGCGAGCAGCAGCGCGTGGCCCTCGCGAGGGCGCTTGCACCGGCCCCCGATGTCGTCCTGCTTGATGAACCGTTCTCCAACCTCGATGCGCCCCAACGCGAACGCATGCGCAGAGAGATCAAGAAGATCATCAAGTCTGCGGGAGTGACGGCCATCCTCGTGACGCACGATCAGGCCGAGGCTCTCGCCATTGCGGACATCGTCGGCGTGATGCGCTCCGGCGCAATCATCCAGATTGGTAAGCCTGATGAGGTCTACCGCAAACCGGTCAGTCGATGGGTCGCGGGTTTCCTCGGCGACGCCGTGATCATGCGCGGCACGGTGACCGATGGCGCTATCGCGACCTCGATCGGTTCCATCCCATACGACCTGCCCGACGGTTCGGCGGTGACGGTGATGATTCGACCCGAATGGCTCCGGCCGGTCCGAACCGACACCGGCGGGTTCGCGGTGGTAGATACCGAGTTCTACGGCCATGACCAGCGGGTGGAGATCGACATAGGTGGCGACGAACCCATCGAAGCACTCGTGTCCTCCCTCCAAGCCATCCATGCGGGTGACACCGTCACCCTTGAGGTACTTGATGCTGCCGTGTATCCGGAGGTCACAAGCCAGGACTCCGCGAGCCGAGAAGGGCACACGACTGACGGAGACGCGCACCGCCAGCGGTGAACCGTCAACGGTCAACGGTCAAGACGCCGGACCGGCAAGGGGCGGCTCCCAGTCGTCGGGGATGCCGTCGTCGACAGTCATAGTCGCGGGGAGCAGGCGAAGGGGCAGCTCGGCTCCCCTACGCGTTTCGACGAAGCCGGTGATCCATCCGCCGATGCCCAACACGAGCCCGATGAGGTACAGCACCCCGCCAAATACGGGAATGAGCCAGATCCCGAGTCGCCACAAGACCGCCCCGACGAGGAAACCACCGAGCAGGCCTCCCCTGCGGATCAGGACGCGGTTGCCGAGGGCGGTGACCGCCGGCACCGGCCCAACGATGAACGCGGCGACCGCGGCGAGTACCAGCAGCAGGGCAACCGGGAGACCGACGAGCGTGGCAGCCGACACGACGATCGCGATCGGAAGCGCAACGGCGGCGATTGTGCCGTACAGGAAACTCCGAACGGGTTGGGTGACGACGGCTCCCGTAGCCCGGCTTCCTGAGCTTCGCAGCAAGACGAGAGCGATCAGCCCCGCGAGCACGAATCCGAGGAAGCTGACGATGTTGGCCACGGTGATGATCACGCCATAGATGAAGTTGCTCTGGGACGGCAGCCGTGTGATGGTTCCCGTCACGGCGGCTGCTTCACCGATGGATGCCCCGACGGGCGACCGGTACAAGATGTCGCCTTCGACGACGGCGTTGTCGGTGACTTCGAAGCGTTGGGTCGCGACATCGATATCGCCGGCAACGGTCCCATCAACGACTGTGCGCACCATCCGTCCTCGCAGGTCCCTCCCGACGGATCCCTCGACCCGCACGACACCGCCGAATGCCATGACATCGCGGTCGACGACTCCGGCTTCCTCGATGACCACCGAGGCTCCTGACGCGAACACATCGGATGCCACCTGCCCGCTGATCGTGATGTTCAGCGCAGCACCACGCAACGACCCCCCGATTCTTGCGTTGTCAGAGATGCGCACGGTTCCGGTGGAGAACACTTGGACATTGCCGGTGACTTCTCCATTGATCGTGAGATTCCCGGTGAAGATCGTGAGGTCCCCATCGATCACCCCATCGACGATTCCTCGCACCGAGGTCACATAGACATCCTCGGTGACCGGGTCGTCTTCGGCGACGACGAAGATGTTCGTGGTGACGAGTGCGCCAAGGATCGGCATCGCGGCGGCAACGATGGCCGCGATGGCAAGTCCCAGGTACGGAGCTCCCCGTACGATGCTGCTCCTAGAACGGGATGGCTTTTCTGACGACATCGAGCAAGGGCCACGGTACAACACCGAACACGAAGGTGACGGCCGAAGCAAGAATCAGCGCGAACCGCGAATTCATCGAAACCTCGAATGAGAGGGCCCCTTCGTCGCTGTCGGTGAACATGACCGCCACGACCCTGAGGTAGAAGACCAGCCCGATCACCGTCGTCAGGGTTCCGATGATCACGAGCCACAGATAACCAGCGTCGTTGGCCGCCGTGAACGCGAGGACCTTCCCAACGAAGCCAGCGAAAAACGGCATCCCCGACATCCCGAGCATCATCACGGTCATCAACCAAGCGGTCTCCGTGTTGCGCCTCGCGAGTCCTCGCAAGGCAGCGATCGGTGCCGACCCGGCCCCGGGACCGACCACAACCGACACCACGACGAACGCCCCGACGATCATGAACGAGTAGGTCGCGAGGTAGAACCACATCGCTTCGAGACCGAAGGGCCCCGCGACGAGGGTCGTGAGCAGGTAGCCCGCGTGGGCAACACCGGAGTAGGCGAGCATCCTCTTGAGGTCATCTTGGACCAGCGCCATCACCGTTCCGACGACCATCGAGATGCCTGCAACGACCGCAATAAGCGGGGCCCAGGTGTCAATCTGGCTGATCATGCCGCCGATGAAGATGCGGGCAAGCGCCGCCAACCCCGCGACCTTCACTCCAGCCGCCATCAGCCCAACGGCTCCCGCAGGCGCCCCTTCATACACATCGGGTGCCCACTGATGGAATGGTGCTGCCGATACTTTGAACAGGAGCCCGACGAGCATCAACGCGAGACCGGCGAGCAGGATTCCGGGACTGCTGACGATCTCGGTCGAGAAGAAGTTCCGGATGCTGTTCTGACCGTAGATCGTCAACGATCCGGTGGCTGCGAAGGTGAGCGCCACGCCGTAGAGGAAGAGTGCAGAGGCGAGCGATCCGAGGAGAAAGTACTTGAGGGCGGCCTCGTCGGATCCGCGGACGCTCCGTGTGAACCCGGCGAGGACATAGAACGAGATCGACGCCGTCTCGAGCCCGATGAAAACAACGACGAGGTTCGGGGTCGCGGTCATCATGTGGAGTCCGGCAACGCCGAGGAGCATCAGGACTGAGAACTCTGCGGCGCGTTTCCCGAGACGAGCCTGCAAATCCCACGATCCGAGGAACCCGACAAAGCCGACAAGGCCGAGCACGATCGCTGCAAGGGCCGAGAACCCGTCGAGGACGACCATCGGGGATCGGAGGATGTCGAGATGCTGGCTTGAGAAGAACAGGCCGCCGTTACCGGAGTCAACCTCGAACCACTGCCAAAGGCCAGCGATCGCCGATAGCAGGAACGCGAATCCGGCAACGGGCCCCCATACCGCAGGTGCCCGGTTCGCAACCACCGCGACGAGAAGGACCGCGAGCGCCCCTGCGAGGAGAACGACTTCGAAGGAGACCGCAAGCAAGGATGCGTGCTCCATCAGCCCCCACCTCCTTCATGGAAACCGATGTCATCGATGCGTCCATGGACAGGTACCTCGAAGTCGGTTGTGAACTCGATCCGGTCGAGGATCGGCTCGATGGACGGCTGGATGCGGTCCATCACCGGTTTCGGGAATACCCCCAGCACGATGATCAGGATGATGAGGGGCACCATGATCGCGACCTCGCGGAAGTTGAGATCCTTCAGCGCTTGGACATTGCTGCTGACGGGTCCGGTGAAGACCCGTTCGTACATCCACAGGAGGTAGACCGCGGCAAGAATCACGCCGACACCGGCCGCGATCGCGAGCACCGGAAGGGTGAGATATGAGCCGATGAGGATCGTGAACTCCCCAATGAATCCCGAAAGCCCAGGGAGGCCGGCCGACGCGAACACCGAGAACAGGAAGATGCCCGCGTAGATCGGCATCACCTTGGCAAGTCCGCCGTAGTCGGCGATGGCGCGAGTGTGCGTTCGGTCGTAGATCATCCCGATCAACAGGAACAACGCGCCGGTCGTGAGACCGTGGCTGATCATCAAAAAGACCGAGCCCTGGAGCGACTGACTCGTCAACGCGAAGAGCCCGAGCACGATGAACCCCATATGGCTGACCGATGAGTACGCAACGAGCCTCTTGAAATCCGGTTGGACGATCGCCGCGGCAGCGCCGTAGATGATTCCGACGACACCGAGCACGCCGATGACAGGAGCGAGATCGACGACCGCATCTGGGAAGAGGGTCAGGTTGAATCGGAGCAACCCGTAGGTGCCGAGCTTGAGCAGGACGCCCGCGAGGATCACCGAGCCTGCCGTTGGTGCCTCCGTGTGCGCATCCGGAAGCCAGGTATGGAACGGGAACATCGGGACCTTGATCGCGAAGGCAAGTCCGAACCCCACGAACAGCCAGAGCTGCGTGTTGCGGGGAAGGTCCAGCGAGAGCAGCACCCGCCAATCGAAGGAAGACGAGGCGCCGATCGCGTCGCCGCCGAGCACGCCGAGCACGATGATTCCGGCGAGAAGAAACGCTGAACCCACCGCGGTGAAGACGACGAACTTCAAGGCCGCATACGCCCGCCGCTCGGATCCCCACAGCGCGATCAGGAGATACATCGGGATGAGGACGATCTCGAAGAAGGCGAAGAACACGAGGAGGTCGAGCGCGAGAAACACGCCAAAAACGGCGCCTTCGAGGATCAACATGAGCGCCATGTAGGTCTTGACGCGGTCGGTGATCGAACGCGACGCGAGGATGGAAAGCGGAAACAGAATGGCCGTCAGCAGCACCATGAACACGGAGATCCCGTCAATGGCGACCAGCCACGAGATGCCGAACCGTTCCGAAAGGACGATCGATTCCGAGAACTGGAAGCCTGCCTCCGAGATCGAGTAGGTGGCGACGAGATAGAGGGCCACGGCGAGAGGGGCGAGCGAGACGCCGAACGCAACGGGGAGGACGACCTCCTGGCGCTGCTTCGGAATCAGCGCGACGACGACGGCGCCGAAGAAGGGCAGTGCGATGAGCATCGAGAGCACATCCATCACAGACCTCCCCCTGCGAGCACCATCACGACGATGAGTACCACGGCAGCGGCGGTGAGGACCCCGGCATAGGCCCGGACCTTGCCGCCTTGGACCGGCTTGAGGGCGTCACCGATCATCCGTACCCCGGACGCGATGCCGTGCGCGGCCCCGTCGATGACCGACGCATCGGCTTCGGCCGCAAGCTCGGATGCCTGCTTGCCCGGAGCCACGATGACCCTTCCGAAGAAGTCATCGACACCGAACCCGGCGAGTGCATGCCGCCAGAATCCTCCATCTTCCGCCGGAAGCGACGCTGCCCGGTAGCGACGCCACGCAACGGCGATACCGGCGAGCGCGACCACAAGCGTGAGGATCGCAAGCGTCCACAGCAGCGTCGTGTCGAGCGGTTCGGGATGGGCAACACCGTGGAAGGAGGGTTCGAGAAAGTGCTCGAAGGCATAGCGGATCGGTGTGTTGACCAGTCCGAAGAGCACCGTGAACACCCCAAGGACGACAAGCGGGATCGTCATCAACGACGGGCTCTCGTGTGGGTGGACACCGTCGTCCCAGCGCTCCTCGCCCATGAAGGTCATCACGAAGAGCCTCGTCATGTAGAACGCGGTGAGCGCGGCACCGACAACACCGATGAACCACAAGGTGTACCAGGCGCCACCTCGCGCAAACACACCTGCGAGGATCTCGTCCTTCGACCAGAACCCCGACAGCGGGAAGACACCGGTGATGGCGAGCCACGCCGCACCCATCGTGACGAAGGTGATCGGCATCCTGGATCGGAGCCCGCCCATCTTGTTCATGTCCTGCTCGCCGGCCATTGCGTGGATGACGGAACCGGCGCCGAGGAAGAGCAATGCTTTGAAGAAGGCATGGGTTGTCAGGTGGAAGATGCCTGCGGTGTAGACGCCAACGCCGATGCCGAGGACCATGTAGCCGAGCTGACTGATGGTCGAATACGCGAGGACTCGTTTGATGTCCTTCTGTGCGACGGCAATCACCGCCGCGAGGAGCGCGGTGAGAACACCGACCGTGGCAACCACGGCGCCCGTCACCGGAGCCATTTCGAACAGGACCGCCGATCTCGCCATCATGAAGACACCAGCCGTGACCATCGTCGCAGCGTGGATCAGGGCCGAGACGGGTGTCGGGCCCTCCATGGCATCGGGGAGCCAGATGTACAGCGGGATCTGAGCGGACTTGCCCGCCGCTGCGATGAACAGGCACAGGGTGATTGCCGTTGCCATGCCCACCGAGAGAACAGCCGGCGCATCCGTGAATACCGTGTGGAAATCGAGGGTGCCGAATGCGGCGAAGATGAGCATCATCGCGACGAGGAATCCCCAGTCGCCGATCCGGTTGACAACAAAGGCTTTCTTGCCGGCGGCGGCAGCGGCTGGTTTCGTGAACCAGAACGAGATCAGCAGGTACGACGAGAGGCCGACCAGTTCCCATCCGATGAACATCACGGCGTAGTTGGCGGCGAGAACCAACACGAGCATGGATGCAATGAACAAGTTCAGGTAGGAGAAGAACCGGGGGAAGCGCTCATCGTTGTGCATGTACGAGATCGAGTACAGGTGAATGAGCCCACCGACACCCGTCACGATGAGGGTGAGCAGCGACGACAGGGGATCCCACAGCAGGTCGGCTTCCACGCCAAGGACGGGAATCCACGAAAAGAGGTGGATGGTGGCGGGCTGCGCATCGCCCGTGAGGAAGCCGACGGTTGGTCCGATCGCGACTGCGAACGGCACGGCAACCATCGCGAAGGCGAACCATCCGGCGACCGGCTCCCCGATTCGCCTGCCTGCGAGGAGGTTGACCACCGCACCCACGAGGGGAATCGCGATGACGAGCCAGATGAGATCGGTCATTCCCTCAGCCCTTCATCTCGGCAAGTTCATCGACATTGGCACTTGCCCGTTTGCGGAACACGGCAACGATGATCGCGAGCCCCACGGTGACCTCGGCGGCAGCGACCACCATGACGAACAGGGCTGCGACCTGGCCCTCGATGAGGCCGAGGTCCTTCGACACGGCAACAAAGGTGAGGTTCACGCTGTTGAGCATCAACTCGATCGACATGAACATGACGAGGGCGTTGCGCCGGATGATGACGCCCCCCGCGCCGATGGCGAACAGAGCAGCGGCGAGCGTGAGATACCACGAGGTGGTGACGACCAGACCCATCACAGCGTCGCGTCCTCGTCCGCTGGGCCCGACCCGTAGTACGCAAGGGCGATCGTGCCAACGGCGGCGATCGTGAGCAGCATCACCGTTGAGAGGAACACGATTGTCCATGTCCCGAACAGCTCATCGGCGGTGTTCTCGATCGTGCCTGAAAGGTCTGACGAGCCGACCAGCGCGGAGCCGGTGACCCATGCACTTCTCGCGGCGAGAACGATCGCCGCGAAGAGCCCGACGGACACCACGGCAGTGATGACTCCCTGGGCGGGAACCCGCGGGCCATAGGCCCCGGGTTTGTCGACACCGATGAGCATGATCACGAACAGGAACAGGGTCATGACCGCTCCTGCATAGATGATCACCTGGACGGCGGCGACGAAGTGGGCGTCGAGGACCACATAGAGCACCGCGAGGGAGAACATCGACGCGAGAAGGCCGATCACCGAGTAGACCGGCTGGCGGGCCGCCACCATGGTGGTGGCACCCGCGAGCGCGACCAGGGCGAAGATGACGAAGACGACGACTTCAGCCATCGGTGGTCGCCCCGTCATCGGTGTCGCCGGGTGTGCCGGAAGCTCTCTCCAGTCTTGACTGGCCGGTTTCGGGAGGGAGGGCGCCGGTCCTCGCCGAGGGTGTCCACGCGACGACCCCTTGGTACTCGGCGCGGCCAGACGGCGAAGTGGCCCGCATCCACCCATCGCCGAGTCGAAGCTCGTTCAGGTCGATGAGAGGACTCTCGGGTTGTGGATGGTTCGGGGTTCCGTCCGGTTGCACCAGAAGCTCGTCCTTGGTGTAGATGGCATCGTCGCGGTTCGTGACCGACATCTCGAAGAGGTGCGTCATGGTGATCGCTTCGGTGGGGCACGCCTCGACACACATGGCGCAGAAGATGCACCGCAACATGTTGATCTCGTAGACATAGCCGAACCGCTCACCCGGGCTGACCGGCGCATCGGGCGGATTGTCCCTACCCCTGACATAGATGCAGTCGGCGGGGCAGACGCCAGCGCACAGCTCGCAGCCGATACATTTCTCCATCCCGTTGGGGTAGCGGTTCAGTGCGTGCCTTCCGTGGAAACGGGTCGGCTTGACGCGCTTCTCCGACGGGTACTTGCGGGTGACGGGCTTCCTGCGTGCCTGGCGGAGCGTGACCGCGAACCCCTTGAACGGCCCGAGCAAATCTGAGATCCAACTCATCGATGCCTCCTCATGACCACGGCATCCCCAGATCCCTGACGCCGAACGCCAACGCGCACAGGATGATCCATGCGAGCGAGACCGGAATGAGACGCTTCCAGCCGAACGACATCAGCTGGTCGTACCGCATGCGTGGGAGGGTTGCCCTCACCCATACGAAGAAGAACACCAGCGCCCATGTCTTGACAAGGAAGTAGGCGACAGGAAGAACCCACTGGATGACCGTCGGCAGACCGTCTGGCACCGGCCCGCCCCACCCACCGAGGAAGAGGGTCACGGTCAGTGCGGAGATGTTGAACACATTCATGTATTCCGAAAGGAAGAACAAGGCGAACGGGAGTCCCGAGTACTCGGTGTGGTAACCGCCGACGATCTCGGACTCGGCCTCGACCAGGTCGAAAGGCGCGCGATTCGTCTCCGCAAACCCTGCGATGAGAAAAATCACGAATGACGGGACGAGGACGACATTCCAGGCAGGGAGGATCGCGCCGAAGGTGCCCTGCTGCCCCGCGACGATCTGGGCGATCGAGGTCGAGCCGGCGAGCATCACCACCGGCACGAGCGCAAGCCCCATCGCGGCCTCGTATGAGATCATCTGTGCTGATGCCCGCACGGCACCGAGGAGTGGATACTTCGACCCGGAACTCCACCCCGCGAGCGTCACCGCGTACACCGCGACCGATGACAGGGCGAGCACATACAGCAGCCCGATGTTGAGGTCCATCACCTGGAGGGTGTAGGTGGTGCCGCCGATCTCGATGGGGGCACCGATCGGGATGACAAGGAAGATCAGCAGTGCCGGGATGAGGGACGCGATCGGTGCCGCGATGTAGATCCCGTATTCGGCACGGGTCGGCGAGATTGATTCCTTGAAGAATGCCTTGACCCCATCGGCGAGGCTCTGGAGCACCCCGAAGGGCCCGGCCCGGTTCGGCCCGATGCGGTTCTGGAGGTCGCTCACCCATTTGCGTTCTGCCCAGACGAGGACGAGCACCGTCAGCAACAGGAAGACGAAGGCAACGACGACTTTGGCGACAGCCTCGATGAGAGGGCTCATGCGATTCCCTCATTCCCGTCGATGTCACGAATCGCCTTCACGGAGACAGCCGCCATCGCGGCAAGACCCTTCGTCGCCACCTGGTTGAAGGGCAACACGATGGAACCCTTCGCTACCGACGGATCGACTCGCACCGGGAACACCCGCTCGCCAGCCACCATGACCGTCGCACCGTTCGCCACCGCGAGGAGCGACGCGTCCGATGGATGGAGGCGCGCCTCGACGGCGGGGACGAGACCGGCGATCGACGGCGAATGCCGCGTCGTCACTCCGTCGTCGTACAACGATGGAGCGAAGTGGAGGGTGTATCGGTCGGTGACAACGGGCACGGCACCATCCGTCGGGATGTAGCCGAGCGGTTGGGGTGCTCCTTCCATCGGCACCACAACGCCCGTTCCGTCGGTCTCGAAGGTGAGATGGTCGGCGGTGATGCCGCGGTAGGCGGGCGCGACGGCGGAGATCTCCTTCGTGATCGATGCGACATCGTACGCCGCGAGGTCCGCACCCATGGCCGTGGCGATGTCCTTGAGGGCAAACAGGACCGACTGGGCCTGCCCATCCGGTTGAAGCGCAGCCCTGACGGCCTGAACCCTGCCTTCGAGGTTCGTCACGGTGCCGTCGACCTCGCCCCACAGTGCCGCAGGGAGGATGAGGTCTGCGTGGCGTGACGAGTCGGTCACGAACGCGTCGAATGCAACGACGAACTCGGCCATCTCGAGAGCTCGCCGTGCGAGGTCGGGGTCAGGGCAGTCCCTCACCGGGTCGGACCCGAACAGCAGCAGGACATTCACATCACCCGACTCGACCGCCCGCAGCATTCCCATCGTGTCGAGGCCCGGCCCTTCGGGCATGAGACCCCACTGGTCCGTCATGGCAGCGGCGTGCTCGCCATCGCGGATCGACACCCGGCCGGGGAGCAGTGTTGGTGCGAGCCCCATGTCGAGGGCCCCGAAGGTGTTTGCCCTCCCGAGGAGCGGAAGGAGGCCGGGACCCTCGAGCGTTCGTGCGAAGGCCGCAACCGACTCGGCAAGCCGAGGATCCTCACAGAGCGAGGATCGCCCGAAGAGCGTCACAACTCCTCCGGCGTCGAGCTCTGCCCGCACCGATGCGAGATCGCCTTCCCCGGCCGAGAGCTTGCGAACCGCGTCCTGTCCGGAACCGGCCCGGTACCTGACGACATGCGTCGCGATGCCATCCAGCCCCGTTCCGGCAGGGCTCGCGACCACGAGGTTCGCACCGTTGCGCGCCGCCTTTCGGACCCGCAGGTACAAAACCGGATGAGTCTCTTTGAGGTCGGGCCCCCACACGAGGATCGTCGTGGCCGCATCGAGGTCGTCGATTCGGGCGCGCGGCGTGACCGCAGCCGCGAGCTGTGGCTCGAATCCGTCGCCGACCTGTGCATCGAGGTGGGGTGAACCGACGATTGAGCGCATGAATTTCCCGATCAGGTACGCCTCCTCGTTGGTCCCGTTCGCTCCCCCGATGGCGCCGACCTCGGTACCGAGCACCGAACCGAGCCTGGTGGCGACGGCCTCGATGGCCTGCGGCCACGGGATGGGCGTGTGCCCGTCGCCGGTGCGCTGAAGTGGGGTAAGAACCCGATCCTCGTGATGCATCGAGCCGAACGAGAACCGATCCTTGTCCGAGAGCCAACCATCGTTGACATGGTCGTTGTCGGCGCCGTACACCCGCACGACCTTGCCCCGGCTTGTGTGGATCTCGACCGTCGAATGGACCGTGTCCCTGAGCGATACGGATGGCACGACCTCGAGATCCCACGGCCGAGCCCTGAACCGATAGTCGACCGAGGTGAGGGCGCCAACGGGGCATACCTGCACCGTGTTACCGGAGAAATAGGACTTGAACGGTTCATCGGGGAAGGTGAGGATCTGCACCTGATTCCCGCGCTCATTGAAAGTGATGAGGGGATCTCCCGCGATGTCGTCTGCAACACGAACGCAGCGGTCACAGAGGACGCACCGTTCCCGGTCGAGGAGAACAACATCAGAGATCGGGATCGGCTTGACAAAGGTCCGCTTCGCCTCGATGAAGCGACTCTCGCCGGGCCCGTACGCCATCGTCTGATCCTGGAGCGGGCACTCGCCACCCTTGTCGCACACCGGACAGTCGAGGGGGTGGTTGATGAGGAGGAACTCGAGCACACCGTTTTGGGCTTTCTTGACGACTTCGGATTCCGTGTCGACGACCATGCCGTCGCTGACGAGCATCGTGCATGACGGCACGAGCTGCTTCCCGCGGGGTCCCTCCACCTCCACGAGACACATGCGGCACTTGCCGACCGGGTCGAGCTTTTCGTGGTGACAGAATCGGGGGATGTAGTTGCCGACCCGTTCGGCTGCCGTGATCAAGCGCTGTCCGGCGTCGACGATGTGGTCGACACCGTTGATCGTGATCGTGACGGTCGTGGGATCCGGAACCGCGCGGTCAGCCATCGACGACCTCCAGCGGTTGCGCAGCGATGCGACCCTTCACCTCGTCGAGGAAGTACTTCGTGATCGAGGTGATCGGAGCTGTCGCCGATGGTCCGAGCGGACAGATCGTGGTCATGGCCGGCGGCCATGCGAGGCCGGGTGAGATGTTGTCCGAGATATCGAGGAGGAGCTCGATGTCCTTCTGGCGACCACGGCCCGCCATGATCCTCTCGAGGATGTCCTGGAGCCATGTGGTGCCTTCCCGGCACGGGGTGCACTGCCCACAGGATTCGTGGGCGAAGAACCTCACGATGCTGTGGGCTGCCCCGACGACATCGGTCGTCTCGTCCATGACGACCACGGCCCCGGAACCGAGCATGGTTCCGTACTCGAGGACTCCATCGATCGTGATCAGCGTATCGAGGTGTTCGGGAACGAGCCATGGCGCCGAGGCACCCCCGGGGATCCAGGTCTTGAGCGCGTTCCCGTCCCTGATGCCGCCACCGATCTCGTAGATCAGCTCCCGCCAGCTGATCCCCATGACGATCTCGTAGTTGCCGGGCCTGTTCACATGCCCGGACAGGGAGAACAGCCGGGTTCCCGCCGACCGCTCCGGTCCGATCGCGGCGTAGGCGTCGCCCCCATGTTCGATGATCCAAGGAACATTGGAGAGCGACTCGACATTGTTGACGATCGTCGGCCGGCGGTAGAGACCCTCCACCGCCGGGAAGGGGGGCTTGAGCCTCGGTTCACCGCGACGACCCTCGAGGCTGTTCAACAACGCCGTTTCCTCCCCGCAGATGTAGGCACCCGCACCGAGATGAATGGACACATCGAGACAGAAGTCGCTTCCAGCGATGTTGTCCCCGAGGAGTCCGGCCTCGTACGCCTCCTCGATCGCCCGTTGGAGACGCCGTGCCGGTTTTGGGTATTCGCCGCGGATGTACACGAATGCGCGGTTGACGCCGAGCGCGAACGACGAGATGACGATCCCCTCGAGGAGTTGGTGCGGGTCACGCTCCAGCAGTTGGCGGTCCTTGAAGGTACCCGGTTCGGACTCATCGCCGTTGACGACGAGGTACTTCGGGTCACTGTTCGCAAGGAACCCCCATTTCATCCCTGTGGGGAAGCCTGCACCCCCGCGCCCACGAATATTCGATGTCTTGATCTGGTCGATGACCTCTTCGGGTGTTGAGGAAGCGAGAACTCGGCGAAGCGTCGCATAGCCGCCAGTGTCGAGGTATCGGGTGATCGTGTTGCTGTCCGTTGGGTGGGCTTCCATGCGGGCTGTCAGGATCTTCGTCATCGGCCCTCTCC
Organism: Acidimicrobiia bacterium; assembly: GCA_041393965.1. Taxonomy (NCBI): domain Bacteria; kingdom Bacillati; phylum Actinomycetota; class Acidimicrobiia; species Acidimicrobiia bacterium. The sequence goes on from JAWKJB010000001.1 coordinate 174,666, forward strand.
CGTCGATCCGTACGGACCGAATGCCGGGACGGGCGCGATGGCGCCGGTCGACTCGGAGGGCCCTGTCTCGAAGGAACGCTGCCCACCGAAGAGCTGCTGCATCTCGTCGGCGAGAACCACCGACGGTGTCGTCTGGCGCAGCCACGCTACGAGGGCGGCGGCCTTGTCCGGGGTGACGCCCTCGACGAGCTCGTAGTTCACCTGCATGGCAGGTGCACCACCGCAAGCACCGATGCATTCGACGCGCTCGACCGAGATCACGCCGTCATCGGAGGTCTCCCCATGTGCGACTCCACTTGCCTGTGCGATCGAGGACAGGACCGCATCACCCCCGAGGAGGTGACATGAGATCGATGTGCACACCGACACGAGATAGGTTCCCACCGGCTCGCGCTTGTACATCGTGTAGAACGAGGCCACGGACCGCACCTGCGACGGGGTGATCCCGACGAGGGCCGCAACCTCCCTCATGGCCTCGTCGGATGCGTAATCGTGTTCGAGACTCGCGAGGTACAGCAACGGCATCACCGCCGAACGGCGTTCGGGGTAGCCCGCAAGGATCTCCTCCGCGCGACCACGGTTGGCGGAGGACCAGTGGCCGATGATGGTGCGGATCGTCTGGGGTGTCATCGATCGACATCTCCGAGGACCGGATCAGCCGACGCGAGCGACGCGACGAGATCGGCAACCAGCGAGTCGGTCATCATCACGGGAAGCGCCTGGACCGCGGCGAACGACGGGGCACGCCAGTGCATGCGCCACGGCCGAGCGCCGCCCTTCGACACGAGATAGCACCCGAGCTCGCCACGGGGCCCCTCGACCGACTGGTAAGCAGCACCACTCGGAACCCTGATGCCTTCCGTGAACAGTTTGAAGTGATGGATCAGCGCTTCCATCGACTCGTCGATTCGCTTCCTCGGCGGCGGGGTGACTTTCCGGTCCTCACTTCGGTAGTCGCCTCCTGGCATCGTCTCGGTGACCTGTTGCACGATCCGCAGCGACTGGATCATCTCTTCCATCCGGACCATGTAGCGGTCGTAGACATCACCATGGAGACCGGTCGGAACATCGAACTCGTACTCGTCGATCCCGCAGTACGGGTTCGTTTTGCGGAGGTCCCACGCAAGCCCGGAGCCACGGGCAATCGGGCCGGTGACGCCGTACTGCTTGCATTCGGCCGGCGTGATGACACCGACCCCGAGGGTCCGGTCGAGGAAGATCGGATTCTCATCGAGGAGTTCGCGGTATTCCCCGATGCCCCTTGTAACGATCCCGATCAGGCTCGAGATGTCGTCCTCCCAGCCGTCAGGGAGGTCGGCTGCGACGCCACCGACCCGGATGTAGTTGTGGTTCATCCGAAGCCCTGTGGTCTTCTCGAAGAAATCGAGGCAGACCTCGCGTTCGCGCCACCCATAGATCATCATCGAGAGCGCACCGATGTCCATGCCCTGGGTGGCGGCCCACAGCAGGTGACTCGAGACCCGATTGAGCTCGGTCATGAGCACCCTGATGGCACTCGCCCGCGGTGGGACATCGATCCCGAGCAGCTGTTCGACGGCGAGGGAGTACGCGAGCTCGTTGTGGAAGGGAGCCAGGTAATCCATGCGGGTGACATTCGTGGCACCCTGTGCGTAGGTGAGGGTCTCTGCCGTTTTCTCCATACCGGTGTGGAGGTAGCCGATGATCGGTTTCACCCGCCGAACGGTCTCGCCTTCGAGCTCGAGGTGGAGGCGGAGCACCCCGTGGGTCGATGGGTGCTGCGGACCCATGTTGATGATCTGACGCTCCGCAACATCTGTCTCCGGCTCCGACAGATAGTCGTCCTCAACAGCGATGCCGGCCTGCATGCGTGCCCCGGGATCGTCCGCTGCGGGCAGCATCTCCTGCGCCCCTTCGTCGGTAGCGGCGGCGAACGGGTAGCGCTCCTCGGTTCCGCTGACCCACACACTGTGGGTGGCCCGCCGTTGGTCGGCAGCCGACATCGGCTTCGCCTGTGTCGTGTCGGACCCGTCGGCCATGTCGTTCACGGTCCGATCGGTCACAGGTCGACGCTCCCGGCCTTGAACTCGACCGGGATGGCACCGACCGAGGTGTCCTTCCGGAGCGGATGACCTTCCCAGTCGTCGGGGAGCAGGATGCGGGTCAGGTCGGGGTGGCCGGGGAAGTCGATCCCGAAGAGGTCGAAGGCCTCGCGTTCGTAGAAGTTCGCACCGATGAACAGGCCGGTGATCGTCGGCACGGTGGGGTCATCGTGTGGGACCCGGGTCGAGATGATGATCCGCTGGTTGGCTTCCATGGACAGCAGATTCACGCCGACCTCGTACCGCGGTGCTTCCGTGAAGTGGTCCACCGCGTACAGGTCGATGAACATGTCGAAGCCCTGATCCTTTGCTGCCACAACGGAAGGGACATAGCGGTCGGTCGGCACCGAAACCCGGTGATACACCGATGCTGACGACGCGAAGGATTGCGCCACAACCGTGATGCCGATGGTGTCGTCGAGCGCAGCCAGCACGGACGCGACGAGCTCGTTGTCCGAAAGTCCCGTGCGTTGGGTTGGTGTCTCGGTCGCGGTCAGGGCGTCGTCGCTTGCCATCAGAACACACCCGTTGAGTTGCGGATCTCGCCGTCCATGATCATCTGTTGGAGGGACAGGATGCCGTGCATGAGCGACTGGGGGCCCGGCGGACATCCCGGCACATACATGTCGACGGGGACCACCTGGTCAACGCCCTGGACGAGTGCGTAGTTGTTGAACATGCCACCCGTCGAAGCGCATGCCCCCATCGAGAGGACCCACTTCGGTTCGGCCATCTGGTCGTACACCTGTCTCAAGACGGGAGCCATCTTCTGGCTCACACGGCCCGCCACGATCATCAGATCGGCTTGCCTCGGCGAGGCTCGGAAGACCTCCATGCCGAACCTCGCGAGGTCGTTGTGCGCCGCTCCGGTCCCCATCATCTCGATCGCGCAACAGGCCAGTCCGAACGAGGCAGGCCACATGGAGTTCGTTCGCGCCCAATTCACACCCTTTTCGACCGTGGTGAGGAGGAAGCCGGGTTCGGACGAGACGCCGGCCATCAGGCCGCCTCGTCGAGGCTCGGGGCGGGCGCCACAACCCGACGGTACCGAGCGCGGCGGGCCGTGTTCCAGTCGAGCGCTCCGCGCTTCCACACATACGCGAGGGTTTCGATGAGCATCAGCATGAACAACACGACCGCCGCGATGCCAGCCCAGCCAAACTGCTCCATGCGCACGGCCCACACGAACAGGAAGATGATCTCGACATCGAAGATCACGAACAACATCGCGACGAGGTAGAACCTGACCGGGAACCGATCGACCGGATCCTGGAGGGGTACAATGCCGCATTCGTACGGTGCCAACTTCTCGGGTGTTGGGTTACGCGGAGCAAGCCTCGACGAGACAAACATCGACACGCCGGCGAACCCGATACCGAGAACCGTCATGAGCGCGATGGGGAGATAGTCGGCGAGCTCCATGGTGGCTGAGGATACTGAGGCCCGGAGTCGACCCGAAATCATCGCGGGCGAATACTGAGTCGAAGAGACACCTGCCTAACCTCCGCGCATGGCTGACAGAATCCCGTCCGCGACGGTGGCGCGGCTTCCCCGATATCTGCGATGTCTCTCGGACATGGCAGAGACGGTTTCGACCTGTTCCTCGGAGGGTCTTGCGACCGTCGCGGGGGTCAACGCGGCCCAGGTTCGCAAGGATCTCTCATACCTCGGGAGCCACGGCACCCGCGGTGTCGGGTACGACATCGACGAACTCCGGGCACAGATCCGGAAGGCGCTCGGAATGCTGAGGGATCACCCGGTCATCATCATCGGCGCGGGCAATCTCGGTACCGCGCTCTCGAACTACAAGGGGTTCGAAAACTGGGGGTTCGAGATCCAAGCCATCGTCGACATCGACGACGACAAGATAGGCAAACGGGTCGATGGGCTCGTGATTCAGTCCCTCCACGAGCTGGCAGCGATCGTCGCAGACAAGCAGATCAAGATCGGCATCATCGCGACACCGCCCGCGGCAGCCCAAGGGGTTGCCGATCGGCTCATCGATGCCGGCATCAAGTCGATCCTGAATCTCGCACCGACCACACTCAAGACGCACGACGATGTGGCGGTGCGACGCGTTGACCTGTCAACCGAGCTCGGCATCCTTGCGTACCACCTCAACCGTCCCTGAGGTGGTGGCCGTTCCGGTCAGCTCTCGGTGTCTGCCTCGTAGCGGGTGAGAGCAATCGCGAACATCAGGAACAGGACGAACGAACCGAGCGCCATCGCGATGGCCGGGAGTCGCATCTGGAGCGCGTTGAGGCCTTCGAGGTTCGCGGGCCGAATCCCGCGCGGTGCATAGACGGTGAACAGGATGCCGTTGATCGTCAGCCACCCCATGGTCGCCGCTCCGGTGAGCAGGAACGCGAGCCGCTTCCCGACATCGGTCCACAGCACGAACCAACCCGAGCCGATGAAGACGATCACGGCCCCGACCGTGATCGCGAGGCCCCGCATCGCGAGCGAGAAGTCGTTGACATGGCCGGTCTCCTCGTCCATTTGGCCGAAGACGGTGCCGATGAGCGAGATCGCGAACTCCCGCACGAAAGGGATCATCGCGAGGAGCGACAGGATGAATGCAACAAGGCCGAACAGCTCGAGTGACGAGAGCCCCGACTCGTCGGACCGAATGCTCGGTGTCTGATTCTGACTCGCCATCACAGCGTCCTCTCATACATGACGATCAGCTCGATCTGGGACTCGGACAACACCAACCCGAACGCCGGCATGCGGCCGGAACCGAGCCCGTTGACACCGTACTGCTGCGAATCGGTCGAACCGTCGATCACGAACTTGACATGGTCGGCCATGTCGGGAAACTGGATCACGGCACGACCCGCGAGCAGCGACGGTCCCCACGCCCCCGAGCCCGCACCCTGTTCGAACGGGGAACCCGCCGAGTAGCCACCGGTGTGGCATCTCGCACAGTACGCATTGAACAGGCCCGCCGCCGTCATCGCTTCGTCAACCGTCACGCCCATCTCGGCCGCTTTCGCCTCGTAGTCGACCTCCCACAGCTTCATTGCGGCCGCGTTGTTGAGGAACGCGAGGCCTCGGTCGAGGTCAGCAAGGAACGCTTCTTGGCGTTCGACCGTGACATCGAGAAGGAGTACTTCGGTTTCGATCGCCGAGAGCAGCTCTTCGGCCGCGTCGAGATCGGGGAGCGGCTCGGATCCGTTCGGGTTCTCGTTGGTGAACGGATTCGCCGGATCGAAGGTGAAGGCATAGATCGTCTGCTCGGCCCCTGATGCACCGACCACGGTCTGGAGGGTTGCGGTCGCCATGGCCGAAAGGGGACCCTCGACCGCATCCGCAAGGCCATCGCGATCGGCGTCCGGCGCAGGATCGGAGCACAGCGCGTTGACGATCGCCGCGGATTGTTCGGTGCAGGTCTCGGGATCCTGGAACAGGTCCTTGATGTCGTCGGGGAACGAACCAACAATCCCGAGTTGCCTCGGTGCGTCGTTCACGAGGGCGATCTCTGCCTCCTGTGCATCGATGAGGGCCCCGGTTGCCTGTGCACCGCTTTTGATCGCGGTGAGGGCAAGATCGGTCGCGGTTTGGGCCTGGTCGAACGCTTCCTGTTGCGAGATCTGGATCGTCTCGAGGTACGCGATCACCTGGTCGACTTCCTGCACGGTCATGGCGCCGCCACCGTCGAGCCCGTTTGCTGGCATCGGCGTGCCGGCACGGCCATAGACGATCCAGTGCCGCACCTCGTCCTCGGTGTACCGGTAGAACACATCGTTGAGTGACGGCACCTTCCAGCTCGTTTGAACACCAGAGCGCGGCTCGGTGAAAGCAACGGCCCCACCACCGCCGTTCGGCCCGTGACAGTCGACACATTGGAAACCGGTGACGCTGTACCAGTGCGCTCCTGCGGCTACATCTTCCTCGACGATCGCCTCGGCTGCGGCCGCCTGTCGATCCGGCTCGTTGATGGCGTACCAGGGCATCGTGATCGCGAGCAGAACGGAGAGGAACAGCGCGGCGCGAAGCACATGGGTCAGCTTCTCGTTCTCGAGCTCATCGTCCGACACATGCGGCGACAGGTTGGGTGCGGCGGCTTCGTTGGCCGAAGCCCGGTTCTGCCGAGAGTGGACGAAGAGGTACCCCATCCATACGAGGAGCAGCGCCACCACGATCGTGACCACGACGGCGCCCATTCCGACGCCACCGGTCGAAACGGGCTCCGTGCTCGCGGTCGCCATCACGAGGCCAACCATGGCGCCAAGATCAAACACAGAACGGTCCTTGTGGGTAGGCGACCGTGTAGTGCTTCGACCGGGCGGTCTGGACGATGTTGCCGGTCTCGATGATCAGCTCGCCCGCGTCGTTGACGGAGACGCCGAACCGGTCGAGGTTTCGCGGTGCCGGTCCTGCTGCATATTCGCCATGCCCGTTGTACTTGGATCCGTGGCACGGGCACTCGAAACCCTGTGATGACTCACACGACGGGACACGACACCCGAGGTGCACGCATCGTTGCCACAGTGCCATGAGACCGACCCCGTCGGACTCGGCGCCTGCCACGACGAACGGCACCGATTCGTACGACGAGCCCGGGAGCTTGCTCATGTCGAACGGGACGATCCACGCCTGGGCGGCGGGAATGAACTTGGGGACGATCGAGCCGGCGACGAGGGTCTCCGCCTTGAGGTCCGTCACCTTCCCGGCGTTGATCGGCGTGCCGAACCCACCCTTCAGCTTTGGCCATACGAACGCGAGGCTTGCAAGGGTGAACTGCAACATGAACAAGCCGAACACAGCACCGAGCGCCCTGTTGAAGAACTTGCGTCTCGTGATGCCGTAGTCCGTTGCAGAGATCTCCTCCCTCGGTGGGTCGTCCACGAACTCGGCCGGGGCGGCCACCATCGTCGCGACAGCGCCGTCACCCTCCGGTTCGCCGCCGCGGGCCCGCGCCAATGCCGCCCGCCGCTCCTTGTCGGCTCGGATCGCCTTCCGATCGAGCTCTGCCGCGGTGGCAGCCCCTTCAGCGTCGGAGCGCCGTACCGCGACCGCGACGATGCCGGCGAGGGCAACGACCCCCGCGCCGATGAGGATGAGGATGAAAGTCGTCGTTGTCATTCGAGGATCGTCTTGAGGTCGTCGAAGAAGACGCCGTCGCGCCACGGGAAGGTGAAGTTGAAACCCGGACCCCTGAAGAAGGATCCGAAGATGGTGAGTATCGAGGATGCCATGAAGAACACCGTGAAGATCGCGATCGCGAGTTTGCGATCGGATGGTCGCACCGACGGGTTCCGGTCGATGTACGGGATGAAGGTGAGCCCGACCAGGCCGAAGGTCGGGATGATCACACCGGCGACCTGGGGGTCGAAGTAGGCGAGGAGCTCCTGGAGGCCGAGGAAGTACCACGGCGCCTTGCTCGGATTCGGCTGTGAGTTGAAGTTGGCGAACTCCAGCAGGGGCGCATCGATGAATGCCGACATCAGTGTCAGGAGGGCGAGCATTGCGAGCAGCGCAACGAACTCGATCGCAAGAAGGTGTGGCCACACATTGACCTTGTCGGCAGGCTCTCGCGTCGTGCCCTGGATGGCACCCGCCTTGACGACCGTGAGGAGGCGCTGGGTGCGGACACCGGGTGGCGGGCCGGCGGGACGGACGGGGGCCCCAGCTGCTGGCGCTGCTGCGGCTGTTGCGGGAGCGGCCGCGGCGACGGCTCCTGCCATGGCCGGAACGGGCCTTCCGTCCGCTTTGGCCCTTGCAAACATGGCACGCTGAAGGAGGGGTCTGGGAACACCGAACTTGGCGGACTCGCTGTCGAGATCGCGAGTCGGGCCACCTGCGACCGGTGCAGCGGCTGCAGCGGCCTGCGGCGCAGCAGCCTGCGCGGTGGCGCCGGTGGGGGCCGGTTCACCCTTCATCTCTGCGAGAACAACCTCGAAGGGACGACCGTCGGCCTTCGCCCGTGCTTCGGCTGATCGCCTCAGAAGATGCTCTGGTAGCTCTGCCACAGGTGCTCCTTAGAGGGGTCCGGAGATGCCGCCATCCTTGCGGACCCGCCAGAAGTGGACGGCCATGAAGATGGTGATGATGAACGGGAGGAACAAGACATGCAGGACATACCACCGCAGCAGGGTATCGGCGGTGATCTGGACGCCACCGATCAGGGTGAACGAGACTTGCGCCCCGAACACGGGCACATATGCCGCCATGTTCGAACCGACGGTCACAGCCCACAAAGCGAGCTGATCCCATGGGAGCAGATACCCGGTGAACGACAGCAGCAGGGTCAACAACAACAGGATGATGCCAACGACCCAGTTGAACTCACGCGGTGGCTTGTAGGCGCCGTGATAGAACACCCTCGTCATGTGGAGGAACACCGTGAGCACCATCAGGTGCGCACCCCATCGGTGCATGTTGCGCACCAGCTGCCCGAACGCGACATCGGTGGCGAGTGCCTGGAGATCGAAGTACGCCTCAGGCGAGGTTGGCCGGTAGTAGAACATCAAGAAGATGCCGGTGATCGTCAGCACAATGAACAAGAAGAAACTCAGTCCCCCGAGGCAGAGCACATAGGACACCTTGACACCGTGGCGCTTCACCTTCACGGGATGCAGGTGATACAGCACATTGTTCATCACGACATAGGCGCGGTTGCGTGGCGTGTCGCTGTTGTCCGAACGCATGGGCGAACCGGGACGGAAGATCGACTCCCACACCTGGGAATTGCGAAGATGGTCGCCCATCCCCGTCACGGCGGCTTTGAGGCCGCCCTTCCCGTTCCCGTTTGCCACTTGGTGTGCTCCTCTTCGATCCGTCGCTGTCTGATTCGCTGTTGGTGCTGTTGGTGTTGTGTTGGTCGTCTCGGTTCGGTACCGGTTCGATGGACGGTCAGGTCTGGCCAGCCCACCGCACGCCGTACGCGACACCGGTCTTCGTGTCCCGATCACCCGTGTCGTACTCCCACGGAGCCGACACGAACTCCTCGGACTGCTCCGCAAGGGAGCCGCCGAACTTGCCGATCGTGATCACATTGGTGGGACACCGGTCAACGCACAGTTTGCACCGGGTACATTCCGTGTCGTCAATGATGAACAACGCGCCGTTTTCTTCCTTGGCGTTCGGATCGTCCACACCAAAGGTCTCGGTGACGATGTCCGGCGTGAGGAAGTGGATGCACTTCCAAGGGCAAATGTCCACGCAGCCAGCACACAGGATGCATTCGGACTCGTTGATGTGGATGAACTGCTTGGGCTTCACCGCCGCGGTCATGTACTCGGTATCGACGAGGGCAAGCTGGTAGTCGTCCCTGATCGGGGGTGTCTCGAGCCACGCTTCCTTCGCCATCAGCTGGCACCCCTCAGCGGACGACCGTAGTCCGAAACAGGGGTCGGTTTCGGCACATCGGCGCGCTTCGCCCGCTCTTGCATCTGGTACATGATCACGGGAACGGCGATGGTCAGCGTCGTCACATAGCCAGCCGAGATCATGTCCTTGAGTGCGGCGTACGAGATGGACACATCGTTGTTGAGAACAAGGATGGGCGGAATCGTAAAGAAGTTCTTCTGCGGCGTCCATTCGAGGGTGGATTGCGTCAGCGTGAGGAATTGGTTGGGGATGACAGCGAACAGGATGAGCATGAGCGCCGTGAACAACAGGCCGCCGAGCATCGCCCTTGCCCATGTCATCGGCCTTCGGTAGATGAACCCGTAGGTGATGCCGCCCATCGCGATGAGGACTCCCCCAAGTGCGATGAGTTGGAACATGGTGACGACAACCCATCCCCTCGGCATGAACGAATACAGCTCACGACCGAAGTCGTCCACCTCGGGGGCTTCTGACATGTGCACACCGAGGGAGGCCACGATCGTGATGATGATCCCGACAAGGATCGCGGCGTATCCGATGGCGAGTCGTTTGCGTTCGTTCAACGGTGTTCCTTCGTGACCCCCTCATTGTATGCCTCCTGTGAGTTCTCTCATCATCACGCCCCGGCGTCGCGCAACCCCTTCTCCGCTTGGTGAACCCGCCGGATCCTGGCCCGTTCCGGGAATACAGGTGTGGTCCGGTCCACGGCTAGAGTTGCGACGGCCGAAGACGGCCGGGAGCCGCCGTACGCAGGAGGAAGCCCCAAGCGTGACCGCCGATACCTCGACGATCGAACCCCAGCCGGTGGGGTCGACAACCGCCGCTTCCACAATCGCCACGAGGTTCTTCGCAGCGGCCACCGGGTTCTTCGTTCTGGGCCTGATCGTTGCATGCGTCGCGGCGGTTCAAGGTGTGCTCCCCGACCTGCTGTCGGGACGGGCCCAGACCTCGATCGGTCGCCTCGCACCTGCGAGCCGGTGGTTGCTGTTCGACGGCTGGATCATCACCGGCCTGCTCGGCGGATCGTTCTTCGCCATTTCGCGATCGTTCGGTGTCGAAGTTGCCCGCAAAGCGCTTGCCACGGCCTCGCTCCTCCTGATCGTGGTCGGCACCCTTGCCGGCGGCTTCGGGATCATCTTCGGTCTTCAATCTGGCATCGCTGGCTTCGACGCCCCACTGTGGGCACGCGGTATCACCGTTGCCGGGTTCGTCCTTGCCGCCATCTCGCTGTCGGCAACCGCGGGGGCTGCACGATCGAAGCTTGGAACCACCGGGTGGTACCTGACGGCGGCAGCGTGGTGGCTCGCTCTGTCCGGAGCCGTCAGCCTTGTGCCTCCCATGTCGGGTATGGGCGGGGCCATCCAGACCTCGTTTGCGTCCGCGACCGTCACGGGATTGTTCGTCATCACGGCAAGCGTCGGACTCATGTACTTCGCGGCGACCACCCTCACCGGCACCGATCCAAGCGTGCCGAGACCCCTTGGAGCCATCGGATTCTGGTCGTTGGCGATCGTCTGGGGCTCGATGGGTGCCACCGAGCTCATCTTCTCCGGGGCCCCCGACTGGTACGAGACGCTCGGTGTCGGCTTCGCGATCGCGTCGTTTGTACCGCTTCTCGCCATCGCGACCGATCTCGGCCTGATGCTCAAGGGGACCGTCTCGCGAATCGCCGACCGGGCCTCTCTTCGGTACGCCACCGTCGCATTCGTGTCGTTTGCGGTGTTCACGGTGACGAACTTCCTGCTCACCTACCGGTCGACGAGCGCGATCATCCACTGGACCTCCGCCACGCAGGCAGGGAGGATCCTCGTGACCCTCGGGATTGGGTCCTTCGCTCTCTTCGCAACCCATTCGATCATGCGGGGAGGGAACCGAAGCGGTGCACCGATGCATTTCTCCTGGTCGGTCGCCGGGCTCACGGGTGTCGTCTTCGGCACTCTTGCCGGTGGGGTCGTTGCAGGGTTCTCATGGGCATCAGGGCCAGCGAGCGGGTCTTTCGCGAATGTCGGGAGTGCGTGGGAGATCACCGCGGTGTCGGTGGAACCTTTCATGTGGATCACCGCCGGATCACTCATCCTGTTCACGGTCGCGCAGGTGCTCTACGCGGTCGTGTGGGGTCGCAAGGCTTCCGATGAGGTCCTTCCGCCCGCATTCGGCGCCCTCGACTACGACCTTGAGTTCGAAGGCGCCGTGCTGGCACCATCGTTCAAGCGCCTTGCATGGGGCGCCGCTGCGGTATGGATCGTGGCCGCGCTCATGACCGGCATGTTCCCTGCCGTCGATCCCGACAACTCCGATTCCACGATTCTCGGCGACCAGTCGCGGAACTACCCTGCCGGTTCCGTCGAGCTCGCCGGCCGCAACCTCTACATCTCCGAGGGATGCGCGGAGTGCCACACCCAGTCCGTGCGTCCGGTTGGAACCGATGTCGGTCTTGGACCGGTGTCGATCGCAGGCGACTATGTGCACGAGAGCCCAACACTGCTTGGCGTTGCGAGAATCGGTCCCGATCTGATGCACACCGCGAGCTCCGACGAATTCAATGCCGGTTTCCTGCGATCGCATCTCGCGGATCCACGCGTGTCCCGGCCATGGTCGACGATGCCGTCGTACTCCTACCTTTCGGATGAAGACATGAATGCGCTGATCAGCTACATCGAGACGCTGAGGTAGGACGATGGAGGAACTGCTCAACCAGGTCGCCGAGATCAGGGGCATGCCGGCCTCCCTCGTACGCCGGTCGGCCGAGGCACGAGCCGAAAAGGAAGGCATGACCCTCGAGGCGGTGCTCGCCGAATGGGCAGGGGTCGAGCTTCCCGAAGCTGCAGACGATGACGGGATCGACGATGCCAGCGACCAGACCGAATCGACCCCCGAAGTTGCGACCGATGCTGCTTCCGCTGCAAATGCTGATGCAGGGAAGGGCGATGTCACCACGGATGATTTGGTCAAGCTGGCTGCCGAAGCCAAGCGGATGCCTCCGAAACTGATCTTGAGTTCGGCCAAGGCACGCGCCGAACACTCCGGCGCCTCGCTCGAATCGGTCCTCGCCGGATGGGCGGCCGTGGACCTCGACGAGTTGCGGCAATCCGACTCAGGATCACCTTCGCCAGTCGCCGTCGGAGTTCCCGCAGAAACCCCGGAACCCTCGGGGGAGACTCCCCATGGCGACGAGGAAGCCGACAACCAGGAAGCCGACGACGAGGGCAGTGACGCACCTGCCGTTGCGGCCACCGTGGTCGCGACGATCGGGATGGACGAGATCCTTGAGAAGGTTGCGGCCGCAAAGGGTATGCCGGAGGCCCTTGCGAAGCGCTCCGCTGAAGCACGCGCCAAAAAGACCGGGGAACCACTCGCAGCGGTTCTTGCGGAGTGGGCAGGTGTGGATCCCGCCAAGGTGGAAGGCGCGATTCCGGCAACGGAAGCGACCGAGGTGGTCGAAGCACCTGCCGAAGATGCAGCTGCAACGACCGCCGAAGCCGATGAAACGACGATCGACGCCGAGGACAGGACCGAGGCGCAGGGCGATGGGGAGCCCGGGGTCACCAAGACGAAGGATGTCGAGGTCATCGAGGCAGCCGCCACCGACGACGCAGCCCCTGAGGTGCCCACCAGGATGGGCGGCTACCCGAGATGGCTCACCGCGGCGTTCGTCATCATTCCGCTGCTGGCGGTCGCCTACATCCTTGTGTCCCCGAACGGCCCCGATTGCGGGACGGGCGCGCAGCTTCTTGTCGACCCGGTGACCGGGACCGCGGTGAACTGCGACGGATCCGCGTACGGAACCGAAGCCACCGACTACTTCGGGAACGGCGCAGCGTTGTATGCCCAATGCCAGGCGTGCCACGCCGCAGACGGGTCCGGTGGCGCAGGCCCTGCGTTCACCGGAGGCGACCTCCTGACGGTGTTCCCGGAGGGCTCGTGTTCGACCCAGATCGAATGGGTCACGCTCGGCACGAGCGGATGGCCCGACCCGACCTACGGCGCAACCTCCAAACCCGTCGGCGGCGTCGGCCTGATGCCTGCCTTCGGCCCAACCCTGACCCCCGACCAGATTGCCGAAGTCGTCCTGTACGAACGCGTGCAGTTCGGTGGCCAGGACCTCACCGCAGCCGAAGAGGACTGCGGGTTCACCGGTGGAGAGGGCGGCGCCGACACGACGACCGTCGGATAACAGATTTCAGATGCCAGATAACAGATAACAGACATCTGGCATGTGGCATCTGATATCTGACACCTGGGTAGCCTCCCGGCGTGTCCTCATCACCGATAGTTCTCGTCGTTGGCGGGGGTCCTGCCGGGGCCTCGGCCGCCTATTGGCTCGCCCGCGACGGTATCGATGTCCACCTGGTCGAGAAGCAGCGGTACCCGCGTGAGAAGGCCTGCGGCGACGGGCTGACGCCCCGCGCCGTGCATCAGCTTCTCGCGATGGGCTTCGACTTCGATGGGCTGGACCTGCACCGAATCGACGGACTTCGGTCGTATGCGGGAACACTCGAGATCGAACTCGCGTGGCCCGAGCATTCGGTGTTCCCCAATTGGGGCGCAACGATGCGTCGCGCAGACCTCGACGGGGCCGTGGCCGCCCTAGCCCGCGAGCAGGGGGCGCTCATCGAACAGGGCACGACGGCAACGCCTCTCATCGAACACGGGACCGTCACGGGTGTGGAGCTCGTGAACAACGACGCGAAGCGAGTCGTCCATCCCGACTATGTCGTCGTCGCCGATGGGTCGAATTCCCGATTCGGACGAGCAGCAGGGGCGAGCCGCCGGAAGGACTATCCATACGGAATGGCCGTCCGCGCCTATTACGAGAGTCCCAACTCCGACGATGCCTTCATCGAGAGCCAGCTCGACATCAGGGACCGCAAGGGGCGATCCATGCCGGGCTACGGCTGGGTGTTCCCGCTCGGTGACGGGGAGATCAATGTCGGGGCCGGCCTCGTGTCCACCTTCAAAGGATGGAAGGACATCAACACGAGCCGCATCCTCGAGGCGTACGCCGAGGCGTTGCCGCCGCATTGGAAGGTGGACGAGGCGACCCACCACACCAAGCCCATCGGTGGGAAGCTGCCCATGAGCATGTCGGTCGGTCCGAAGGTGGGGCGCAATTGGGTCCTCGTTGGCGACGCAGCAGGGGCCGTCAATCCCTTCAACGGTGAGGGAATCGACTACGCGTACGAAACGGGCCGGATGGCTGCCCGCCATATTGCATCGGCAGCGGCCGGGGGCTCGCTTGTTGCCTACGCGTCGGAGCTCGAGGAGGAATACGGTGACTACCACCGCGTCGCACGGGTCTTTGTGCGGGCCATCGGCAATCCGACGGTGATGAGAACGCTCACCACGGTGGGGCTCAGATCGCGACCGTTGATGGAATGGACGCTCAAGGTGATGGCCAACCTGCTTGACCCTGACGAGGCACACATGTCCGAACACATCTACCGGGCGATCGAACGCGTCGTCAACACCGGGCGATGATGCCGATGCTCGTTGCCGACCAATGATCAACGATCAGACCGTGATCACCCATCGGCTGCCACCATGTCGGCGATGGCCGCCTCGACCCTCCCGACATCAACGATCCCTTCGGCAATGACTGAGCCGTCGCTGCGTTCGATCACCGGAACCCGATCGTTGTAGACATTGAGGAGCTCGAGGTCGAGATCGATGTCGACCAATTCGATCTCGACACCGGCTCGCGCAGCGATGGGACCGATCGCGGCGAGAGCCTCGTCGCACAGGGGACAGGCCTTCCGGGTGAGGAACCGGATGCCGATCATTCTCGTTCGATCACTATCGTCACCGCCGTGAGACCGGTCACCTCGATCGCCGTTGCTGTCTTGCTGGCTTTCATCGTCGTGGCGTTCATCGTCAAGCTGCTGACCGGCGGTCTCTCACCGTAGCCTGTTGAGCGCCGCGGTACTCCGACGGGATGGATCAACCGCGGGACCTCCTGTGCTCGTGACGACCGCTACGACGGGACCACCTCGAGGTTGATGCGGTTCCCGCCGTCCGGACGGCCAAGGACCACCGGATCGCCGACCGCGAGATCGAAGTCCTCGCTCGCACTTCCGCCGCGCACGGCAAGGGCCATCTGTCCGTGCGAGTCGAGGTGGATCACCGGTTCTCCGTCATCGACCGAGGCGTACGACTCACCCCATGTAATCCGAAAGTCGCGCATCGACACGGAAACGAGCACATCGTCCCCCTTGGACAACCCGAGCGCCTCCAGATCGGCGGGGCCGATGTTGAACTGAGCGTTGCCGTAGATGTCGACCCACAGGACGGCACCCTTGATCGAGCCGCGGCCAGCGGATTCGGCGAGGGGAATCAAGAGGGGCACGATTGCATCGGGATCGACTCGGGGCCCGAGGTCCTCGATCCCGGCCTGCCCAGAAGCGAGGACGGCCGCCGCGGGGCCGAAGACATCTCTGCCGTGGAAGGTCGCTCCCTCGTTTGGCAACCGATATCGCTCGTCTTCGATCGAGACGATGAGATCTGCGCCGCCCACCATCGCAACCGCTGGCGCGAGGAGTCCGTTGTCCGGACCAACGAAGTAGCCGACCGGTGTCCTGGCCGCGATCGCGAGCCGTTCGGTCCCCACGCCGGGATCGACGACCGCGAGGAACACGCCGTCAGGCATGTACTGGACGGCGCGGGTCAACGCCATCGCGCCGCCGTGGATGTCGCCCCGTTCGATGCCGTGCGTGATGTCGATGATCCTGGTTGACGGAGCAATGCGGGCGATGACGCCGTGAACAACGCCGACGAACTCGTCGCGATGACCGAAGTCGGAGAGGAACGAGATCGGCTGATCCATGTCGTCAAGCGTACCGCTGAGGGGATGGCTCGGTCAGGCAGCGGGACCGGACACCGTCGTGTCGACGGTTAGTGTGGATCACGGCACTGGAGGACAGGGTGGGGAACGGAAGCAGCATATTCGAGTCGATGGAACCTGAGCGGTCGACGAAGCCTCCGAAGCTGAAGAAGAAACGCTACGAGTCCGAGTTGGAACGGCTCCAGACCGAACTCGTCAAGCTCCAGAGCTACATCAGGGACGAGAAGCTCCGGGTTGTGGTCGTGTTCGAAGGACGGGATGCCGCGGGAAAGGGTGGTGCGATCAAGCGCATCACCGAGCGGCTCAGCCCGCGGGTCTGTCGCGTCGAAGCCCTCGGCACGCCGACCGAACGCGAGAAGTCCCAATGGTGGTTCCAGCGGTATGTTGCCTACCTGCCCGCCGGTGGCGAGATGGTCCTCTTCGACAGGTCGTGGTACAACCGCGCCCTCGTGGAACCCGTGATGGGGTTCTGCACGCCCCAGCAATACAAGGAGTTCCTTCGTTCGTGTCCCGAATTCGAGCGGATGCTCGTGCGAAGCGGGATCGTCCTGATCAAGTACTGGTTCTCGGTGAGCGACGAGGAACAGGAACGGCGGTTCCGGGCACGCATCGACGACAAGACGAAGCGTTGGAAGCTGTCAGGAATGGACCTCGAGTCGAGGGCCCGATGGGTGGAGTTCTCGAAGGCGAAGGACACCATGTTCGAACACACCGACATCAAGCAGGCACCGTGGTATGTGGTCAACTCCGAAGACAAGCGGCGTGCAAGGCTCAATGTGATCAGCCACCTGCTCTCGCTGATCCCGTATGAGGATCGCATCCTCGGCGCCGTGGAACTCCCACCGCGTCAACCAGACGGCGGCTACATCCGACCGCCGATAACAGAGCAGACCTTCGTCCCCGAGATCTACTGATCCTTCGACACGAAGACCCTTCTCCGGGCTCACACTCGGCTCAAGCCCGGTGGCAGCCCAGGGTTGAACCCTGGGCTGCGGACTCAACCCTCGGCTGTCGCTCACCGGGCCGATCCGAGTGTGCACCCCGCACCGTGCCGTGCGGCGCTACGCTCCGGGGCGTGGCAAGACTGCGCCTCTTTGCGAATCTGCGTGAATCCGCCGGAACCGACAGCGTCGACATCCCGGCTTCGACGGTCGCCGAACTGCTCGACGAGGCATGCAATCGATTCGGCAGCCGCTTCGCATCGGGTATCGAGTCGGCCGGGGTGTGGGTCAACGGTGAACAGGCTTCGATCTCCGCGGCGATCGCGGAAGCCGACGAGGTCGCGTTGATCCCGCCGGTGTCGGGCGGTGCGACCACGGCCGTTTCGGTTGTCGCCATCCCGGGGGTTCTGTCGATCGCCCTGATGGCGGCGCTGCTCGCCGTCGCCTGGGCAGATCCGCAGTGGTTCGTGTTCGTCGCTGTTGGCGCCATCCTCGCTTGGGTGTGGGATGCGTCCGATTCGGCGGCCCGGACCAACGACGCCTTCGTTGTGTATCCACCGATGATCGGTGCCACCGCTGCCGGATCTGCCGCGTACGCCTGGGGGTTCGAAGGTTTCGCGGGTGCAACCGCCTTCGCTTTCATCGTGGCCGTCACATGGCCGGTCTTCGACAAACGCCACCGCGACTTCCGAACGACCGCTGCGACCGCCCTCGTGACGATCCTCGCATCATCGGCCGCCGCGGGGCTTGTGCTCATCAGGCTGATCGGGTCGTATGGCGTCCTCGCGTTCGTGCTCGTCACCGCATTCGCGCTCGTCGGTTCGTTCCTCGCTGGAGCATATGGCGACACGATCCAGTCGGTCGATCCGAATGTCGGTGCCCTCCTCGGTGCCCTCCTCGGCGGCCTCATCGCGGGGTTCGCCATCGACGAACTCGACATCGCGGCGGGTCTGCTCGGCGGCGTTGCGGCGGCTGCGGGAGTCATCGGCGGACGGGCCCTCGGATCGAGCCTGCGAACCGGCTCGATCGTCCACACCGAGGACGCGCCAGGCGCCCTCACCCTCTTCGATGGTGCGGTCCTTGCCTCTCCGCTGTTTTGGATGGCGATCTGGTTCTTCGGCTGAGAGGGCTCCCCGCGCCGACGGATCCGTTCACCAAAGGCGAGATGGTCGGTGGTGGTCGGTCGCTCAAATGAGGAGCGCGTGTCGCGGGAGAGACGCCTTCATCAATTGGGTGACAGGCCACTAGCCTCGTGGTCTCATGTCGCGTTTTCGCGTTCGGCGCATGCTCACGCTCTTCCTGGCGATCGCTTTGATATCGATCGCTCCGATCGGCGCGTCCGCACAGACCCAGGGCGATGTCGATGCCGCAGCTCGGGCGAAGGCGCGGGCGGAGGCCCGCCAATCTGCTGCGTACAAGGAGTATGTCGCTGCCTCGGAGCGACTCGAGGCGGCGCTTGGGGAGTACGACAAGATCCACCACGAGCACCTCGACCTCCAGTACCGGCTCGGGAAGATGGAGGAAGCCGTCACGCGATACCGGGGAGAAGCCGAGGGTATCGCCACCTCGGCTCGTCAGCTCGTCATCGACGCTTACACGGGGGGCCGTCAGGTCACCATGATCGGTTCGGCCTTCTCAGCGGGGAGCATTCAGGAGCTGGTGACTTCCCAAGCGCTCATGGACCGTGCAGCGGAAACCGAACTCGAGACGCTCAACAACCTCGATGTGATCTCTCGCCAGGTCGATAGGTCCACCGCCGAGATGGAAGTCCAACGCGCCGAGGTCAAGGTGGCCGAAGATGCAGCCGCCGTGCTCGTCGACGAGATCAACGATCTGTACGAGGAACGGCAGGCGATTCTCGACCGCGCCGACGCAGCACTGAGAGAAGCGATCGACGACCTCAAACGCGAGATCAGGGAGAAGAAGATCGAGGACGACCGCAAGAAGCGCCAGCAGGCGGCAGCGGCGGCCAGCCGTCCGGGGAAGGCAGGCGGAGCACCGCCCGAGACGACGCCCGGCTTCATCTGTCCGGTCCAAGGAGGCGCATCGTTCTCCGACACCTGGGGGGCCCGCCGATCGGGTGGACGCACCCACAAGGGGGTCGACATGTTCAACGCCCGACACACTCCCCTCCTCGCGGTCGCAGACGGCAGGATCAAGTTCTCGTCGAACTCGATCGGTGGCCGGTCGACCCACCTGTATGCAGACAACGGCGTGGTCTACTACTACACACATCTTGAGGGCCACCCGACCGACATCTCTTCCGGACAGCGGGTGTCCAAGGGCACAGTCGTTGGATTCCTCGGGAACTCGGGGAACGCGCGGTATACATCACCGCACCTCCATTTCGAGATCCGACCCGGCGGGGTCGCGGTGAACCCCTATCCGACCGTGCGATCGGTCTGCTGAGCGCTGCAGCGGGGCTCAGAACTCCGGTACCGCCCTCTGCGCGAGCGATTCGAGAGCGAGGTCAGGCGACAGCGTCCCGAAGTGACTCCCGTGTTGGCCACGCAGCCGCGACGAGGCGAAGGCATCGAGGAGGTCAGTGTCGCCGTGGCGGACGATGAGGGCTCCCGCCCATGCCATTGCGAGGTGTTCGACGATCATCCGTGCCTCCGCCTCCGGATCGGTGGCGTTGTACAGGGCATCCTTGGCCCGCTCCACAGCCGCGCGAACATCTGCGTCGGCTGTGTCGAAGGTTTCGAGCTCGACGAAGAAGGCCTTCACGGAGTCGGGTTCCCGCGTTGCCGCACGCAGGAGATCGAGGGCAATGACATTGCCGGATCCCTCCCAGATGGCATTGAGCGGAGACTCCCGGAACAGCCGTGGCATCATGGACTCCTCCACATACCCGTTCCCGCCGAGGCATTCCATGGCTTCCCGCACGACAGGCGTCGCCTGCTTCGTCACCCAATACTTGGCGATCGGCAGTGCAATGCGCTTGAAGGCAGCTTCCTGAGGGTCCATCACGGAACGGTCGAAGGCTCCGGCGACCCTGGTCATCATCAGCGTGGCAACCTCGGTTTCGACCTCAAGGTCGGCAATCACATTCTGCATCAGCGGCTTGTCGATGAGCGCCGATCCGAAGGCATGCCGGTAGCGCACATGCCACGCCGCCTGGGTGAGGCTCTGACGCATCAGCGCGGCGGCCGCCATGGTGCAGTCGAGCCTGGTCCCGTTGACCATCTCGATGATCGTGGCGACGCCGCGCCCCTCGTAGCCGACAAGCTCCCCGTAGGTGTCTTCGAATTCGACCTCGCTCGAGGCGTTTGATCGATTGCCGACCTTGTCCTTGAGTCGCATCAACCGGATCGCGTTGACCGAACCGTCAGGGGCCCACCGGGGGACGAGGAAGCACGACAGACCCCCGGGTGCTTGGGCGAGCACCAAGAAGGCATCGCACATCGGTGCCGATGTGAACCACTTATGCCCGGTCAGGCGATACTCGGCGCCTGGGCCGCCTGTCTTCGCCGGAATCGCCTCGGTGGTGTTGGAGCGAACATCGGATCCTCCTTGCTTTTCGGTCATGCCCATACCCATCAGGATGCCCTGCTTGTCGGTGGAGGGAAGGAACCGCGGATCGTATGAACGCGTCGCGATCCTCGGAAGCCATGTGTCGGCGACGGAGTCCGTGGCTCGAAGGGACGGAACGACCGATGTGGTCATCGAGATGGGACAGAAGTGCCCTGCCTCGATCTGTGAGGACAGGTACATCATTGCCGTCCGCTGCGTGTGGGCGAAATCGACCGAACCGTCCTCCCACGGCAGGCTGTGGAGCCCGTTCGTCACGGCGAGGTCCAAGAGAGAATGCCATGCAGGGTGGAACTCGACTTGGTCGATGCGATTGCCGTACCGGTCGTGGGTATGGAGGACTGGTGGGTTGGTGTTCGCGAGGGTTCCCCACTCGATGACCTCCGCCGTCCCGACCTTCGCTCCGAATCGATCGAGGGCCTCGACCGACGCACCCGCTCCCTCGCCTTTGACCGCGGCCTCAAGGATGGGATCGATTCGAAAGAGGTTGTAGTCGATCAGCGGGGGCGGCTGATTCACGACGGCATGACCCTTCATGCGCAGATCGTAGTCGGTGCGGACGGAGTCGGATTGAGCCATCCCCGCGGCAGCACCGGGCGTTGTGCCCGAACGGTCCGGTCGGGCTGCCCACCAATGGTTGCTAACTTGGGAGCTGCAAGGAGTTGCAATGGAACCGCATCGCAGACGAATCGACCAGGTCCTGGATCCGACCTTCACCGAAGGGCTCGACGGGGTGCCGCTCGACGAGATCAGGATGCGTCGGGCAATGCTCGATGACCTCGACACCGAGTTCTCGTACTATCGGCGCATCCTGCACGGTCGAATGGATCTCCTCGACTTCGAGCTCCGCCGGCGTGCCGGCACCGAGACCCGTTCACTGATCGAGGCACTCCCTGACATCCTTCGCGACGGGGCATCGGGGCACACTTCCAACCCGCTCGATCGAGCGCTCACCGTCACGACGCCACCGTTTGCCGGTGAGGGCCGCCGGGAAGTCGACCGTGCCCTCGCCGACGACTTCCTCGCCCGACTCCCGACGCTCGATGATCGCGAACTCACGGAGATCCGCGACGGTCTCGGCGCGGCCGAACGCGAGGTATCCGACCAGCGCCGCGCCGTGTACGACGCACACGATGTGATCACCGCGGAACTGACCCGCCGCTATCGCGAGGGGGTCGCGGACGCAGACGAGCTGCTGTCCGCGAACTAGTGGTCAGCCGCTAACCGTGCGTTTCGAAAGAGTCCGGTCAGGGCTCACCGAATCATCTGACGAAGTCGAAGCCGTTGCCATTAACCGCGAAGGGGATGTCCTGTACTCGTCCGGGGATGTCCACCGGCCCATCTTCTACCGATCAGCGATCAAGCCCTTTCAGGCATTGGCGGCGCGCAGAACCGGTCTCGAGCTTCCCGCAGAACATCTCGCCGTGTCGTGTGCGAGCCACGGCGGTCATCCGGTGCATCTCGCGATCGTCAGGAGGATCCTCGACGATGCGGGCCTGGCCGAATCGAGCCTGCGTTGCACACCTGGGCGCCCCCGCGCGCGTTCTGCCGATGTGTTGCGCATCGCAGCGGGGGATATGAAGCGGCGACCCATTCTGCACACCTGTTCGGGAAAGCATGCAGGATGGCTTGCGGCCTGCGCACGCGCCGGTTGGGACACCGGAACCTACCTCGCCGAGAACCACCCGCTTCAGCGGCTCATCGTCGATGTCGTCGCCGACGCCACCGGGGTCGATCCTGAACCCACCGGCGTCGACGGATGCGGGGCTCCGACCCTACGGGGGACCATCACCGGTCTCGCAACGGCTTTTTCCCGGTTCGGGACAGACGCCGAAACCGCACCGATCGCATCGGCAATGGGTCGTTTCGGCTCGCTCGTCTCGGACAACACGATGGACGAAGGCAGCGTCGCGGCGATGTGGGGAGGAACCATCAAGTGCGGTGCTGAAGGCTTGCTCGCGATGGAACGCGGCGGCGTCGCGATCGTTACGAAATCAATATCCGGGGATGACACCAACGCGCTTGCTGCCGCCCTCCGCGTCGCCGAACGGCTCGGCATGCTGACACCTGCCATGATCGACGCCATCGCGCGTCCTCTTGCGCCCCCGGTTCTCGGTGCTGGCAAACCGGTCGGCGTCCTTGAGTTGGTAGAGTAGCCATGCCGGCTTGGCACGACCCGTGGTCTTCGTTTCCGCGCACCGGTACACCGGCGGCCCCGCTGACGGGCCCGTTTCCGTTTCGGGGGTTTCTCAGCGCGGCGTGGGAGCATCGCAGCAGCGCCGAAGCCGAACTCCATCTCGCGGCCAGCGGCGACTCTGGTGTTGCCGTCGCCGCCGCCGAAGGCCACATCACCTTCGTCGGTGAGGGGAACCTCACCGACTATCACGCACCGGTCGGAGACGAGGCGCTCGAACTGTTCACGGAGCTCTTGGCTGATCGCCCGGGTCGAACCTTCCGCTTTGATTCTCTTCCCGCTGAAGCCGTATCGGTGGTCACCGAGGCGCTCAAGCGCATCGGTGCCACCCACACCATCAGCGAGCACGCGGCCACGGCCGTGTTGGACCTTCCGGACTCGTTCGATCAGTGGCTCGCGAGCATCGGCAAGAAGGAACGCCATGAGGTGCGCCGCAAACGGCGGCGATTCGACGAAGCGTTCGGCGAGGCGACCATCGTGGAGGGCCGCTCCGATCTGCTTCCGGCGTTCTGCTCGATGCACCGCAGCGCTGACGGCGACAAGGGCAGCTTCATGACCAACCGCATGGTGTCCTTCTTCAAGGCACTCCTCAAGGAGGCCGACGCCACGATTCACTTGTTGGAATGTGATGGAAGGCCTCGCGCGGGCGCCTTCGGTTGGGAGACTGACGACGGCTACTTCTACTACAACTCGGCGCTCGACCGTGAGGCGTTGTCGGCGTCCCCCGGTGTCGTGCTGTTCACGACGCTGATCGAATACCAGATCGAGCGTGGGGCAGCGGTCGTCGACTTCCTCAAGGGCGATGAGACCTACAAGTACCGGCATGGCGCGCGTCGTCGCCCCCTGTATGCCGTCGAGGGTGTGCTGCTGTGATCACCGATGTTGCTTATGTGGCCATGCACTCGTCACCCCTCGTCCAGCCCGGATCGGGCGACTCGGGGGGCATGAATGTGTACCTCGACCAGTTGGCGAGGACGATGGCCGGGCGAGGCATCAGCGTGACCACCTTCACGCGCCGAACCTCGGTCATCAACCCGACCGTCGTCGAGGTGACAGACCGCTATCGAGTCGTCCACATCGATGCCGGCCCTGTGGGCACGATGACGCTCGGCGACATGAAGGCGCATGTCCCCGCATTTGCCGCGGGCGTCATCGACTGGATCGACGGCGCTGGCGCCAAGTTCGACCTCGTCCACAGCCACTACTGGCTTTCTGGTCGCACCGGCGTGCGAGTCAAGAATGTGTACGGCATACCGCTCGCCAATTCGTTCCACACGCTCGGCAGGGTCAAGGACCGCGTGCGACGACCGGGCGAGTCGCCGTCGAGTGTGACCCGCCTGTTGACCGAGGAAGAGGTCATCGCGAACGCGGACTGTGTCATTGCTTCGACTCCGTACGAATTCGAGGACCTGCTTGAGCATTACGGGGCAAGCCCCGAACGCCTCTGCGTGAGCCCCCCGGGGGTGGACCATGCCGTGTTCCGGCCGAGCTCACGATCGATGGCCCGCAACCGTCTCGACCTCGGCCGTGAACCCATTGTCCTGTACGCAGGGAGAATCCAGCCACACAAGGGAACGGCGGTCGCCGTCGACGCGTACGCTCGCCTCCGCGCAACACTCGACCCCTCGATCGGTACGCCTCGCATGATCATCGTCGGTGGGGCAAGTGGCCCCGATGGCGCTGCCGAGGTCGCGGCCTGCCGAAAGATCGCAACAAGGGAAGGAGTCCTCGACGGCATCAGCAGAGTCGCTCCGGTCCCCCACGATGTCCTCGCCGACTACTACCGGGCGGCGAATCTCGTCATCGTCCCGTCCCGTTCCGAGTCGTTCGGGCTGGTCGCAGCCGAGGCGCAGGCGTGCGGCACCCCAGTCGTCGCCGCCAACGCCGGTGGCCTCCAGTACATCGTCGCATCGTGCGAAAGTGGGCTCCTCGTGGATCGCCCGAACCCTGATGCGTTCGCCGCTGCCATGCGGGCCATCCTCGAGCACAACGAGTTTGCGCGCCGTCTCTCGGAGGGTGCCGTGGCCTTCTCCCAGCGCTTCTCATGGGACGCAACCGCCAAGCGGCTGCTCGAACTCTACGACGGCATCACCGGCGGCGATGAACCACTGGGTTGATCACTCCGGATGCCCCGGCATCATCCGGCGGCAACGCGAAAAGTTCCGTCAGGAGACTTTCACACAGGATCTTGTGCACAACGACCTGTGGATAGTGGTGGATATGTGGAGAACCACGCCATTTGAATAGGTGCAACGCACGAGGTAGCCGCAGTTGGGCTGAAACAGGGAGGAATTCGCTTCGTTTGGCAGCGTCGCGAGAGGGTTGATTCGGGATTCGATTGTTCGTACATTGCCAAGCGAAAGGCCCGATGTGCCAAGGCAACAACACCTCGTTCGGGGAAGTGCGGGGCAAGATGTCGGGGTTCGTCGGGCCTTTCCTGAACCTCCGGACCGTGATCGGTGCCCCGTCGACCGACGCCAAGGCTCCGTTCCGAAACGGTACGCTGCTGAGGTGGCACGGATCACCGGTCTCGAACTTCCGATCCCGTGGGACGGCTTCGGATGGCCATCCGAACCGCTCCTCAACGGCATCACGCTGACAACCGGTGACCCCAAATGGACCTGGGACCCGACCCCACCGCGCCTCGCCGTGCCGGCTCGGCCACACCATGAGGGAGTCTTCGTCGACCGGTGGGTCATCGACCATGTTGTGCTCCTCGTCCCGTCGCTCGAATCTGCGATCGGAACGCTTGCCGAGGCGGGTCTCGTGCCACGGCTCAGGATGCAGGTACGGGAGCGACCGGCGGCGTTCTTCCGGGCAGGCCCAGTGCTCGAGGTCATCGAAGCGCCGGTGCGCAACGACGCCCTGTACGGGATCGCGGTCGCGACGACCGAAGCGCTCGATGCGGTTGCCCTCAACTGGCGCGCGCGGGGGCTTGCCGTCGGCGAGGTGAAACGGGCAATTCAACCGGGGCGACGGATCTTCACGGTCCATGACCTCGATGCCGGCTTCGCCGTCATGAGCGCGGATCGTCAGGTTCAACCCGCCGATCTCGGATGATCAGACGCCGAAGATCAGTTCACGCAGGCGCACCCTCGTCGTTGCGAAGGTGCCGAGATCGACTCGGATCGATCCGAGACGCAGCCCCCGCATCGCATCACCGTGGCGCGTCGCGACGCGCACGGTCCCGTCACGCTGCTCGAGGACACCGAGACCGAGGCAGGCCCCGTGCTCGTCCTGGACCCCCACCAGCATCGAATCGAGTCTGCTGACATCGAATCCTGTGGGAAGCGTCGGTGCGAACACCGTCGTCTGCACCCGCCAGCGCGGCGGCTCGTCGCCCAATTCCCGGTGGAACGCTGAAGCTCGCGCCTGGACCCGTTCCGTTGGCGACAGGGGAACGACATCGGAAGGCGGTGGCACCTCAGCGATTCTCACCGACAAGAAGCGCCGCAGCATGCCGATGGCCGGATCGAGTTCGCTGCCGCGTTGGATGGCAACGACGAGACTGGGTTCGGTGATTTCGGCGAGGTGATACTTGAGTGTTTGACCGACCACGCCCGAGATCACGCGGGATGTATCGACGATCACGAGCTCCGCGGATTGGCGGGCGGTCGCGACAAGAGAAGCGACCGCAACCACATCGGGGAGGACGACACCGTTCGGTTCGATCGATCCGACGAATCGCAGAGCGTCCGGAACATGCATCTCGCTGAGGTCGTCGACGGTCGACACGAACTTGAGACCGACACAGGCAGGGGGGCCCACCGTGGCGGCTGCGACATCGGCGTCGATGAACGCGACAGACCGCCCAGCTTGGATCGCTTCGCGGATCATCAGCTTCGCAAGGCTTGTCTTGCCGGTGTCTGCGTCACCGATCACGAGGACAACACCGACGAGCTCCCGCATCCGTACGCGCAACCCGTCATGTGCGGTTGTTTCGGCTGCGATGTCCACGAACCGGCCTCCTGGCGTCAGCGGCGAGTCTACGGCCGGTGTCTCGCTGGACATCGCAGCGATGTCGCTGGTCAGGCTGTGGATGTCATCGCAGCTATCCGTGCCTCAGCCTCGACAAACCATGCCGAGAAGAACCTCGATGCCACAGCAGCCATCTCAGATTCGGCGGCCGTGATCGTCGCAACAAGTTCAAGATCCGCTCCTGCCCGATCCATGAACTCGGTCGTCACCGGCTGGGCGACCCAGAGGTTCAGATCGTCGATCGTGAGCTCCGGATGAGGCTGCACCCCGAGCGCAGAGCCGAATCGGAACACATGGTTGTACTCGTTTGCGCTCATGAGGCGTGCCCCGGGAGGGAGGGTCCATGTGTCCTGGTGGAAGAGCGCGACGCGTCCCGAACCGAGCGCGGTGACGACCGGATCGTCGTCGACGAGCAATATGAGCCGTTCAAAGCTCACCTCAGGCCGGTCGGCGAGATAGGCCTTCCCCCCGAGGGCGTCCGCGAGCATCTGACTCCCGAGACAGATTCCGAGTGTCGGGACGCCCTCGTGGACGACCGAGGCAAGAAACTCCTTCTCATCGACCAGATACGGATACTTCTCCGTTTCGTAGGCGCCCATCGCCCCGCCGAGGGCCACAACGGCGTCGAACGCGTTCCGATCCGGGATCGCCGCCCCGTCCCAAAGATCGACGAGGATCAGCTCGTGGCCGTGCTCGCGGGCAACATCAGCGAGTCGCCCTGGCGGGTCCAACGGATCGTTGACGAGTCCGAGGATTCTCATTTGGTGTATTCCTCCCGCAGCGTACGGCGCATGATTTTGTGGCTCGCGGTCCGGGGCAGCACTTCGATGAGGACGACATCGTGCACGCGAAACAGGGGATTGAGTCGGGCGCGGATCGATCCTTGGATTTGTGCGGTGAGTCGGGGGAGATCGATGCTGGCATCCTGCGCCGGCACCACGAACAGGACAAGGCGGTCCGGTCCGCCACCCGGTGGTGGGCTTGCGATCGCGGCAAGCTCCTCGACGCCGGGGAGATCACCGACGGCTGACTCCAATTCTGCTGACGACACTTTGATTCCGCCGAGGTTCATCGTGTCATCGACCCGCCCGAGGGCTTGCATCGTCCCGTCCGGGAACCGGCGGATCTGATCCCCGTGCCGTCGCAGAACCCGGTCGCTCGTTGGGACTCGTTCGTAGTACTCGCGACGATGGTCCCGGTTCAACAGCTCGGTCGACAGGCCGATCGACGGGGGAACGAGGAAGACCTCGCCGACATCGGCCGGGTGGCCTTCGTCGTCGAGGATCACGAGATCCAACCCGAGTGCTGGTGTCGTGAACCGTGACGGGACCGCGTCGTGCAACACGGTGCCCGCGAGGTAACCACCTCCGATCTCGGTGCCTCCGCAGTACTCGATCACGGGCACGCCTCCGGCCGTTGCCATGAGCCATGCGTAATCGTCCGGACTCGACGCTTCCCCCGTCGACGACAACACCCGGACCGTGGTCCAGTCACCCGGTTCCAGGGTGCCATTGGAACGCCACGACGCGACGATGGATGGAACAACGCCGAGCATTGTGACGCCTGCGGCCTCGACGAACTCGACGAACCCCCGCGTGGTCGGCGCATCCTCGTACAGCGCAAGCGCCGCTCGATTCAAGAGGGCGGCATAGATGAGCCACGGACCCATCATCCAACCGAGGTTCGTTGGCCATGCGACGACATCCCCGGCGTGGATGTCGTGGTGGTACCGGCCGTCCATGGCTGCCTTGATCGGAGTGGTGTGTGTCCACGGAATGGCCTTCGGCTCACCGGTGGTCCCCGACGAGAACAAGATGTTCGTATGAGCGCCGGGAGCCATTGCGATCGACTGGAACGCCGCGTTCCGTACGACGAAGTCGTCCCACAAGCAATCGTCGGGCCGGAGGTCGATCGACGCCCCGGTCGGCACGACGATCGCCGGTGGTCCACCGGCGTCGACGCACTTGCGGTACATGGGGAGTGTTCGCCCGAGACGGTGCGCCTCGTCCTGGGTCACGATGGCGACGGGATCGGTGATGCCGAGCCGCATCCGGATCTCGTCGGCGGCGAAGGAATCCGCGATCGACACGACCACGCCACCCGCCGCAACGATGCCGAGGTACGCAACAACCGCATGCAAGTTCATCGGCATCGCTATGGCGACGCGGTCACCCGGCTCGAACCCCGCAGCGGAGAACCCTGCGGCGAATTCGCCGACGAGCGATCTCAGCTCCCCGACCGTCACACGCAGCATCCGGCCCGATTCGACGCTGATGACGGCCGTGGCCCGCTCATCGTGGTCGAGGCACGATGAGACAATGTTGAGCTCGGCGCCGGGAAACCACTCAGGGTTCGTCACATCACTCGACCCGCGGATCGCCGCAGGAGATGTGGCGAATTCGATATCGAGGTCGTCGATTGCAACCTGCCAGAAGGCATCGGGCTCCTCGACGGACCATCGGTGGAGATTCTCGAAGGTGTCGACACCGACTTGGGTCATGAGCCCGGTGAGTTGGGCGCGTCGGGAGGTCTCCGCGTTCGGTCGCCAGCAGACCGGTGCGTCGTCGGCGGGATTGCCCATCGACAGTGAGGCTACTCCCGCGGGGAATGATCGCATGTCGCGTTCGCCATCGCGTAGTGTGGGGGAAACGCGGGAGGCGAAACTGATGCACGGACGAAGACGATGGCAGGCAATGGGCATTCTTGCGGGGACCGTGTTGCTCACGGTGGGGGTGCTTGCCGCCCCTGCGAGCGCCGAGGTGATCCAGGGCCCGTGCACGGGAAGCGCCACGTTCGAGAACGGGGTCACGGTCACCGAGTCGACACCGTTGAGTACGGTTGTCGAGGTGCCGCCGGAGGGCGATGTCGACTACACGGGCTCAACGCACCTGTCGGAACCGCCCGAAGAGGAAGCATTCTCCGGATCGGTGTCCCTCGAACTCGACATGGGTGTGAGCTTCGCGATCGTCAGCTGGCCCGATCCTCCCGGCGAGACGAAGCTGACCGAGAAGGCCGGGACCTACACCTACGAGGTTCCGGGCTGGATCCCTCGAGGAACGGGCCCGATCAAGGTCACTGCCACACACACCCAGCGCGGACAGGTGTGCACCGTCGCCTTCAACGCGACGATCGAAGGCAGTCCAGGAGCGGCGGCAGCCGTAGCGACCGGACTCACCGCTGCAGCCGGCGCCGGAACGGTCGCAGCCGGAATCAAGAAGAAGGGCAAGTGATGAAGGGCAGACCTGTTCTCGGTGTGATATGCGGATTCCTGTTCGGTCTGTTCCTCGGGCCAACCCTGTGGCTGTGGGGAGTGATCGAGCTCGCGTCACCGCTCATGTGGATCCTGCCCCTCGCAGGCATCGTACTGGGTATCGCGTTGGCGGCATGGGCGCCGTTCGGCAAAGCTGACACCGACCGTGACGAGGTGCCGATGACCGCCGCCGACCAGGGCGCGGAACGCGAACCGGTCGCAGAAGCGGGGATGCCATCGCCCGCCGATGGTGGCGACGACACCCCGAGCTCATAGGTCTCACGACGCTGGCCGTGCGCCCCGTCCCATGAGGTACGCCGCGTTCAGGACGCCGCCGACCGTACCTCGTGGCTTCTTCGGCCTCGACGAGTTGTCCTGATGCGCCCGTCATTCGCCGGTGCGGAGCGCCAACCACCGGGGCGTTCGGTGAGCAGGGAGCGATGACGGAACCGGTTTGGCGCGGTTCGCGATTCCACATCGGGTACACGATCGTGGTCTTCGTGGTTCTGGCGTCGCTCGACAATGCAGCGATCGCCCTCATCCCGTCGATGGTGCCAGAACTCGAGGAGACATTCGGGGTTGGGACCGCAGCGATCGGGTTGCTCACGGCGACACAGATCTTCGTCACCGCGATCACCGCGGTCGGTTGGGGATACCTCGCGGACTCTCGGACGCGCAAGCGGCTCCTCTTGTGGGGAACCCTGATCTGGGTCGTGGCGATGGCAGGCTCAGGGCTTACCGAGGCGTTCGGCGCGCTGTTCGGTCTTCAGGCCGTCGCTGGGATCGGACTCGGCTCGATCGCGTCGGTGGGATTCTCGGTGATCGCGGACTTCGTTGCCCCCAAGCGACGCGGGCTCGCCATGTCCTTCTGGGGCCTGTCCCAGGGCATCGGAACCCTCGCAGGCAGCCTGCTGGCGAGCCAGGCCGGTGCAGGGGACCACACGCCACCGTTCCTCGCGATCTCGGCCGCTGGCCTCGTGTTCGCCGCCCTGTACCTGTTCTCGTTCGAGCCACCCCGCGGCTTCCGTGAACCGGAACTCCAACACCTCCACGCACAGGGCGGGACCTACGACCACACGATCTCGGCAGATCAGGTTCGCGATGTCGCCCGCATCAGGACGAACCGATGGTTGGTCCTCCAGGGCCTCACGGCGCAGATCGCGTACGGGTCACTCATCTGGGTGCCCCTGCTGTACCAGGAGAAGGTCATCGCGCAGGGATACAGCGCGGAAACCGGCCAGCGCGTCGGGGGGCTGTTCGCGGCGATGTTCACCGTAGGGGCGTTGTTCTCGATCCTCGCGGGCCACATCGGTGACCGGTGGCAGCGTCGCAACCTCGGCGGGCGAGCCTATGTCTCGGCGATCGGGATCCTCGGAGCGGTCCCGTTCTTCCTCATCTTCTTCTGGATTCCGCTCAACGGGCTCGATGTCACCGACGGGGCTTCGACGAGCACAGCCATCGGTGAGGTGGTCATCGAGCTGTTCACGAATCCGTGGGTCGCCGCCGCCTTCGTTTCGGCCCTGGTCGCCCTTGCGCTCACCTCAGCCGACTCCCCCAACTGGTTCGCCCTCATCTCAGATGTGAACCTGCCCGAGCACCGCGGCACCGTGTTCGGTGTCGGGAACTTCGTCAACGGCGTTGGTCGCGGGATCGGCACCGGCCTGACGACGGCGACCGCCGAGACACTGCAACGCAGTCTCCCCCCTCCGCTCGACCTCGCCCTCAGCCTTTCGCTCTTCCAGGTCTTCTTCCTCCCGACCGGGTGGTGCTATTGGAAGGCTGCCCACAGCGCACCAGACGACATCGCTGCGGTGCGCGCAACCCTCCGAGCGCGCGGCTGAGGGTTCTCCTCTCCTCCCCGCGGGGGACATCGCGCCATGCGGGAGGGGACTTCTCGCGAAACAATCACCGAAACGCGAAAACTGCCAAGCGCATGACCTTGCGATGGGGTCGACGGGGACGGTACAACTACCACACTTCCCCCGTCGTGTGGGCGTTTCGCCCGCACTGCGGACCATAGTTGACGACCAACAACTTTGTAATTACACTCGTGCAACCCTACCCAACATCTTGGGGGTCTCCCGGGTTTCGGGACACCATATGTTGTGGGTGTGGACAAGTTTGTGGACAAAGTAGGAAGAAGGGCCACCCCTCGGGTGACCCCCGTCGAGGAGCAACAATCCATGGCACAGGGCCTCAAGATCGAGCGTCGTTTCACCACCGAGGGCATCAGCCCCTACGACACGGTCACATGGTCCAAACGAGACTCCCGGATCACCAACCCCGACGGATCGGTTGTGTTCGAGATGAAGGGTGCCGAGATTCCGTCGGGATGGTCGCAGGTCGCCGCCGACATCATGGTGTCGAAGTACTTCCGTAAGGCGGGGGTTCCCCAGGTCGACGACGACGGCAATGCCATTCTCGACGACAACGGTGATCCGGTCCTCGGCCCCGAACGGTCGGCACGCCAGGTCGTCGATCGTCTCACCGCCACCTGGCGCTGGTGGGGTGAGGAACACGGCTATTTCGACTCGCCCAACGACGCGCAGGTCTTCGAGGACGAACTTGCATACATGCTGCTGCACCAGATGGCAGCGCCCAACTCCCCCCAATGGTTCAACACGGGTCTGCATCATCGCTACGGCATCACGGGACCCGAACAGGGCTTCTGGTTCGTCGATCCCGAGACCGATGCCATCACACCATCGAAGGATTCGTACAGCCGCCCCGCACCGCACGCCTGCTTCATCCAGTCCGTCGAAGATGATCTCGTGAATCCCGGTGGCATCATGGATCTGTGGGTGCGCGAGGCGCGGCTGTTCAAGTTCGGTTCCGGCACCGGCTCGAACTTCTCAAGCCTGCGGGCCGAAGGCGAACCGCTTTCGGGTGGTGGCAAGTCGTCCGGGCTGATGTCGTTCCTCAAGGTCGGCGACAGGGCGGCAGGCGCCATCAAGTCCGGCGGAACGACGCGGCGCGCCGCGAAGATGGTAATTCTCGATGTCGACCATCCGGATATCGAGACCTTTGTCGCTTGGAAGGCCAACGAAGAGCAGAAGGTCAAGGCACTGATCGCTGCTGGCTATCCCGCGGACTTCAACGGCGAGGCATACGCCACCGTGTCGGGCCAGAACTCGAACAACTCGATACGGATGACCAACGACTTCCTCGAGGCCGTGAACAACGACGGGGACTGGCACCTCACCCGACGCACGGATGGCGAGACAATGCGTACCGTCAGAGCAAGGGACCTGTGGCGTCAGATCGCAGAAGCCGCATGGGCATCGGCGGACCCCGGGGTTCAGTTCCACACAACCATCAACGAGTGGCACACCTCCCCCGCAGGCGGCGAGATCAGGGCGTCGAATCCCTGCTCGGAGTACATGTTCCTCGACAACACCGCATGCAACCTCGCGTCGTTGAACCTCGGGAAGTTCTACGACGACGCGTCGGGCGAGTTCGGCCTCGACGACTACCGCTACGCAATCCGCCTGTGGACCGTTGTACTCGAGATCTCCGTCACCATGGCCCACTTCCCGTCGAAAGAGATCGCACGAGGTTCCTACGACTATCGGACCCTCGGCCTCGGCTACGCCAACCTCGGCTCCGTCCTGATACGGATGGGCATTGCCTACGACTCCGATCAGGGCAGGGCAATCGCGGGTGCGCTGACCGCAATCCTCACCGGCTACGCGTATGCCGCGTCGGCCGAAATGGCAAGCGTCGTTGGTGCCTTCCCCCGGTACGAGGAGAACGACGCCGCGATGACGAGGGTGATCCAGAACCACCGACGCGCCGCGTATGGAGCCGAGCAGTTCGAGTACGACCGGATCAGCCACACCGTGGTCGGCATCGACCAACGGCTGTGCCCTGTGGCGATGCTCGACATGGCCCACGACGCATGGGACACGGCGTACGAACTGGGCCGTGTTCACGGATACCGGAACGCGCAGACGACCGTCCTCGCACCAACCGGCACGATCGGCCTGTTGATGGATTGCGACACGACCGGTGTCGAACCCGACTTTGCGTTGGTCAAGTTCAAGAAACTCGCTGGTGGGGGCTACTTCAAGATCGCGAACCAATCGATCCGTCCGGCGCTCGCCAAGCTCGGGTACTCCGACACCGAGATCGCAAGCATCATCGACTATGTCGTCGGCACGATGACCCTCGAGACCTCTCCACACATCAACACGAGAACGCTCCTCGCCCGCGGGTTCTCCAAGACCGACATCGCGAAGATCGAAAAGACCCTGCCCGGCGTGTTCGAGCTCGGGTTCGCCTTCAACCAATGGACCCTCGGTGAAGACACGATGCACCGGCTCGGTTTCACGCCAGACGAGTACAACGGACTCGGGTTCAACATGCTCAAGGCGCTCGGCTTCACGCAAGACGAGATCAGCGAGGCGAACGACATCGTCTGTGGGAGGCAGACCATCGAGGGCGCGCCCGGGCTCAAGGACGAGCATCTCGTCATCTTCGACACCGCCAACCGGAACGGGAGACATGGCGAGCGGTTCATCCATCACAAGGGCCACATCCGGATGATGGCGGCGGCCCAACCGTTCATCACCGGTGCGATCTCCAAAACCATCAACATGCCGAACGAAGCCACCATCGACGACATCGAGGAGTCGTACGAGCTGTCGTGGAAGCTCGGCCTCAAGGCGATGGCTCTGTACCGGGACGGTTCGAAGGCCTCCCAGCCGCTGTCGGCAACCTCGGACGAGGGCACCGGTGACGACGAGCCACCGGAGATCTCCGACGCGATCGACCGTGAGGTCGACATCTTCGCTGGGTTGTTCCAACCGGGCATTTCACCCACCCAGGCGTATGACTCGGTGCCACGCCCGAGGTTCCTGCTCCCCGCCCGCAGATCGGGTTTCACGCAAGAGGCGAGAGTGGGCGGCCACAAAGTGTTCCTTCGGACCGGCGAGTACGAGGACGGCACGCTCGGGGAGGTTTTCGTCGATCTCGCCAAGGAGGGCGCGACGCTGCGGGGCATCCTCAGCTGTTTCGCGATCGCCGTCAGCAAGGGCCTCCAATACGGCGTGCCCCTCGAGGAGTATGTGGACACCTTCACCTTCCAGACCTTCGAGCCGCGGGGCATGGTGGAGGGCCACCCCAACATCAAGATGGCCAACTCGATCGTCGACTATGTCTTCCGCGCGTTGGGTGTCGAGTACCTCCACCGCGACGAACTCGCGCAGGTTCCACCGGATCGCTCCGGTGAGCTTCCGGAGCCGCCCTCGGGCATGGCGGTCGACGCCGGGTTCCAGCTCGACCTGACCGATGCCGCCATGGAGTCCGACATCGATGCACAGGTGCGGGCAGCGCGGTTCACCGATTCCGATCAGGTGCCCAGCACCTCCAACGGATCGCAGCTTGCTCGACAGCCAGCGACGACGACGGCCGATGCCGCGGCGATGGCGGCCGGTGCCGTCCAGACAGCCGGTGTCCAGGCACTGCTCGCCGACAAGATGGGAGACGCTCCGTTGTGCGACACCTGTGGCCACATCACGGTGCGGAACGGCTCGTGCTACCGGTGCCTCAACTGCGGCGATTCGAAGGGCTGTAGCTGACGCCGGGCAGGGGTGTTCTCGGGGTACCCAACCCCGGACGCGGCCTCGGTGAGGCACAGTCGATCGGATACCGTTGACTTCGCGGGGCGGGATCGTCCACGCATACAGGGATTCCGCGCCTAGGGTTCGGGAATGCACCAAGCACCCGGACTCGGGCGGAGGCAAAGCATTCCTGGGCAATCATTACGAAGAAAGCTCGTTGCCGCCGTCCTCGTCGCAATGGCCGTCTTCGGTCTCCCCGCCGCTGCTTCGGCTCAGACCAAGTCCGATGTCGATCGGGCCGAGGCGGAGCTCCGCAGGGCCGAAGCGCGCAAGACGGAGGCGTTCGCACGCTGGGAGACCGCCAAGGATGCACTCGATGTCGCGATCGCCGAGTTCACCGACATCAACGCCCAGCGCGAAGACCTCACGGTCCGCATCGACAAACTCGAACGCCAGATCCGATTCCATGAAACCGAGGCCGCGGCTGCCGAGAACCGGGCGCAATCCCTCATCATCGACACCTACACCAATGGTGGGAACGGAGGAGTCGAAACGGCGTTCTCGCTGGCGTCGATCCAAGACATTCTCATCTCGCAGATCCTCCTCGACGAGGCAACCGTTCGGGGACTTTCCGACCTCGATCAGCTCGCCGCGGTGAACCGCGAGGTCGAGCGTCTCAAGATCAACCTCTCCGACCAGGAAGCGGAGGCGCTCGTCCTCGAAGCCGAAGCCGAGAGGAAGCTTGGCGAGGTCCAGGTCTTGTATGCCGAAGCCGACGCCGCGTATGCCGACGCCAGCGCCGATGTTCGCGAAGCGATCGACGAAGTCCGTGAGGAACAGCGCCAGTTCGATATCGCCGAGGCCAAGCGCAAGGCCGAACAGGCAGCCGCGGCCCACACCGCAGCCAACGGTGCCGCTGCAGGGCTCCCACCCGATGCCATCCCGGGATTCGTCTGTCCCGTCCAGGGAGGATCCACCTTCATCAACTCATGGGGCTATCCGCGCTCGGGCGGGACCAGAACACACAAGGGCACCGACATGTACTCGTCGACGGGCTACGGCCATCCGCTCGTCGCGGTCCAGGACGGATCCATCAAAAAGAAGGTCGTCAACCTCGGGGGTATCGTCGTGTACCTCTACGACGACGCGGGGTACCGCTACTACTACGCCCACCTCCAGGGGTACCCCGACGGACTTGTCGACGGGCAGCGCGTCACCAAGGGCCAGGTCATCGGCTACATGGGATCCTCGGGGAATGCGGGCTCACCCCATCTGCATTTCCAGCTCCACCCCGGTGGCGGAGCTGCGGTGAATCCCTACCCGACCGTCCGAGCGGTGTGTTGACACAGCTGGGATTCGTTTGGTCTAGGCTCCGGTTAGCGAACGAGGGGATGAGGTGACCGATCGGCCAGACCAGGAGGGCGCAGGGCGCACTGCTCCGCCGATCGGCCTCATCATCTCTGGGATCATCGGCCTCGTTCTCGTCATCTTCATCTTCTCGAACAACCACACCACCGAAGTCAACTTCCTGTGGCTCGACACCCGGATGCCGATGTGGGCGGTGATCCTCATCTCCGGCGCCCTCGGAGCACTCCTCGGCTGGTCGATCCCTGCCCTCCGACGCCGCTCCCAGCGCAACAAGTAGCAGCGCGTCCGCGCGGCTGGTCGGGCCGCCGATAGGATGGCGGCCGTGGGAGACAACGACCGCACCGCCGATGCGCTGCCGGGCCCAGAGGAGATCACCGGTGAACTCGAACCCGTAGCGCCACCCACTCCCGAGACCCCAACCGAACCGGACGCCGCCGCACGGTCCGACACCACGAAAGGGCTCGGAAAGGTCCTTTTCACGGGGCTCCTCGGGGTCGTCATCGTCTTCGCCATCGCCCTCGATCCCAACAACACCTTGCGGTTGGAGGAGATCGTGGCGATCCTCCTGATCCTGTTCGGGACGATCGAGGCCGTCTCCAGCGTTCGCAATGGGGATCGGCTCGATCGATACATCCAACCCGCGGTGGCCATCGGTGCCGGCGTAGCGATCTGGATCTGGCCAGATGAAACGCGGCGAGTCGTCGGACTCATTCTCGGAGCCGTGATCCTGCTGCGCGGGGTCATCGACACTTGGTCGGGTCTGTGGCGTCGCAACCAGCGAGGCACCAACATGTGGGTTTTCGTTCGGGGCCTCATTCTGATCGCAATGAGCGGCCTCGTCCTGTTGATTCCGTCCGCCGCGGTCCCGGTCGCTGTCATTGGAGGGGCCCTTCTCCTCATCGTGCGCGCCGTCCTGGGTGTCTGGTATGTCGTGTCGAGACGGACCGACGACCTTCCGATCGACCCGGGGGACACCTACGCCATCGTCGCATACATCTTGTCGAGTCGAGACCTCCCGGAAGAGGATGTCCACCGCATCGACGACATCGTGTTCATTCGTCGGATCGA
The DNA here is from genome assembly GCA_041393965.1 of Acidimicrobiia bacterium. Lineage (NCBI taxonomy): Bacteria > Bacillati > Actinomycetota > Acidimicrobiia > Acidimicrobiia bacterium. The sequence continues at coordinate 212,811 of JAWKJB010000001.1, forward strand.
CCCAAAGCAGCGCATCACCCGCTTCGCCGTCCTGATGGCGCTTGCGACGACCATCGCGACATTCGGTATCGCCGTGGACTCGACCGCGGTCGTCATCGGCGCCATGCTCATCGCGCCGTTGATGACCCCGATCCTCGGTGTTTCGGCGGGGTTGATCAACGGGCGCTCCCGTGCCGCCATGGACTCAAGTGCCGTCGTTGCCGGTGGCGCCATCGGTGCCGTCGCGCTCGCGTGGGCACTCAGTGCCCTCATCCCGAACCTCGCAGAGGTCGTCGAGAACAGCCAGGTCGTATCCCGAACCGCACCGAGCCTGCTCGACCTCGCCATCGCCGTCGCAGCAGGTATCGCAGGTGCCTACGGCGTCTCGAAAGCGGAGACCTCGGACGCGTTGCCAGGTGTCGCCGTGGCAATCGCCCTCGTACCGCCGCTAGCGGTCATCGGTATCACCCTCCACGCCGAGGACCTCAACCAGGCCGCTGGAGCATCCCTGCTGTTCCTGACCAACCTGTTCGCCATCATCCTGATGGCTGGTCTTGTGTTCCTGATCGTCGGTTACGGCTCTTGGAGCAGACTCCACTACCGCCGCGATCGTATTCGAACAAGCTTCGCCCTTGTCGTGCTCGGCGTCATCCTCATCTCGATCCCGCTTGCCCTCACCGCGCGGAAGATCTTCACGGCGTCGAATGACACAAGGAACGCTTCGGCGGCCGTCAGCGAATGGCTCTCAGAGGAGTTCCCCGGTGACGAGGTAACACCGCTTCGCATCAACGCAATCGAGGTGAACGGCGATGTCGTAACCGTTCAGTTGATCGGCTGGGTCGTGCCCCCGCCAACCGACCGCCTCTCGGAAATCGTCTCGGACAGGGTGGGGCGCTCGATGGGCGCCGTCGTGCGCTGGATCGAAGAACAGATCGACTTCACGCCCGAGTCGGACCCCACAGAACCATAGGTCGGGCGCGGCCGGCGATGCGCCGGTGACGGAGATGGCCTCGCCGCCTCACTCCCACTGCTCGATGTTCTCGACGAGGTGCATGCTGACATCGTGCACGCGGTCGAGGACATCACAGAGCGTGTCCTGTGTGAACATCACATCGACGAGTGACCGCTCCACCTTGCCGATCACCGACAGGCGGTTGTCCGTTCGCTCGTCGAGAGCGCCCATGGACTGCACCGAGTTGATCTCGATCGGAAGATCGATGCCGCCGATTCCTGCCAGTTCGGCCGAGAGCATGATCAAGTCTGGTTGGCGGGTCATCGGGGGCAGCGACCAGTTGAAGTAGAAGATGACCGTGAAGTCTCCCGCGGCGTCTTCGGGAACATCTTCAACTTCGGCGAGCAAATCCTCGAATTTCAGGAGAAGTCGAGGCTCGACATCGAGGGAGATGTGCAAATCGAGCGGCCCCGCACACGCCTGCGCGGGATGAACATCGATCTCCCATGCCTGGCGCAGCGTGTAGGTCTCGACGAAATGCCGCTCATCGTGTACATGGAACCCATGTTCCATGGCGTGATCCTTGAGGTAGGTCACGGTGGAAGCGAGATCCACAGCCATCAGGCGGTGCCCCCCGAGAGTCGTTCCATCGCTCCGACAGTGCGGCACCCTCCGGCCCCGAGGCGCTGCTCGGGTGCTCTCCGCTGTGCCGACAGGAGACCGAACGACGCGGCACAATGCGGTGCACCGACGGGGGCGATCATCGTCGTGGGGCGCTTCACGCTCCGAAGGTACCAGAGATCCGATGGCTCAGAACACCCCTCAAGGCCCTCCGGGTGGGCGTGCGGTCTCGCGTCTCGAGCCCCTTGCGATCCCCAACTGAACCGTCGCAACGGCCAAGACCACGAGGATCACGCCGATCCACTGGATCGTGGTGAGGTCCTGGCCGAGAATGATCTGAGCCCCCACGGCGGCGACGACCGGTTCCGCGGTCGCTATCACCCCAACGATGCTCGAACGGAGCACTCGCAACGCTCCGAATTCCAGCAGGAACGGAACCGCGGTCCCGACGACCCCGATCACGAGGAGATCACGCCAACCAGCCGCGGGAAGATCAGTTGGAAATGCCCACACCGGTAGAACAACCACCCACAACACCGACGCGAACGCGAACCCCCACACACTGACATGCCGTGGATCGAACTGACCGGAGACCCACTCACCGACAAGGAGATAGCTTGCGAACGCCGAGGCGGCGAGCAGACCCACGAGCACCCCCGGCAGGTCAGACGGCCCGAGAGACCATGCTTCGGTGACGAACCCGACTCCGAGCACCGACACGATCGCGGCCGACCAGACAATTGGCGGGACCCTCGTTCGTCGAACAACAACGAACCAGACAAGGACAAGCGTTGGCCCGAGGAAGTGGATCGTTGCGGCGGGACCAACGCCGAGAAGATCGATCGCAAGGTAGAACACGAACATCACCGCGGCGAGGTTCGCCCCGAGCACCGCGAGTTTCCAGAGCCCCCGGGTCGGCCGCAGCACGCCGGCACGCCACGCGAACGGGGCAAGTACCACTACCGCAATCACAGAACGAACCTGGGCGACCCGACCGGGAGACACCATGTCGAACACACCCCCCGCGACGACATCGGCGATGCCGAACATGACGGCAGCCGAGAGCGCGAGCACCGCTCCCCTGTACCCGCGTGAGTCGCCGATCGAGCTTGACACTCCGGCGATGCTATCGGCGGGCCCCCGTTGTAGGCTCGATACCCTGATCGAGGAGTAACCATCGGCCGCCCTATGCGCTCGGCAGCCTGCCGTATTCGCCGGCCTGTGACATCACCATCGTGCGAGAACACAGCCGGTCGGGCCCATCAGATGCAACCTTTCGGACCCGACGCGGGTTCTTCCTTGTATGAGCGCCGCACCGCCCATGGATGATCGCCTGATTCTGCGTGCCCTCGTCGATGACTTCGACAATGGTTTCACTGCGCTCGTGGCGGAGCATCAACGCGGCATCTACTCGGGAGCACGGCGCTTGACCAACCGAGCAGAAGACGCAGAAGATGTCGCCCAGGACACCTTCGTTCGCGCGTACCGGGCGCTTCGGTCCTATGAGGAAGGACGGATCCGCAGCCTGCAACTCCGGCCGTGGCTGTGGACGATCGCCCTCAACCTGTGCCGGAATCGGGCAAGGGCAAAGATGATCGAGGTCGAGCTCGTCGAGAGCGACGGCGCGGGCGACCAATCGCCCGCGATCTTCGACTCGGATGCATGGAACCGGCGCCTCGCGTCCCTCAACTCGGGCCAACGGGAGGCGATCGTTTTGCGCTATGTGCTCGACCTGCCCCTCGCCGAGATTGCCGAGATCACGGGACGGCCGGTCGGCACCGTCAAATCTGATATCTCGCGAGCCCTCGATCGGCTCCGCGCAACGATGCAAACGGAGGTGTACCTTGCCCGATGACCTACGAGACCTCGAACAGGAGCTGCGAGCACTGAGATCTGTGCCCCCGGATGCGCTCTTTCCGGAGACCGTCGTCGGCGTCGGTGCGGCCGATGAGGCAGCTCTCGCAGACAGCCCCGTCGGCCCCGTGTGGATCGCATGGAGCGTCCGTGGAGTCACGGCACTGTCGCCCGTGTTCGCTTCGAAGTCCTTCGAGGACTTCAGCAGGTCGCACCGTCGGACCGCCTTCGAGCGAGATGCTCTGCCAGCTGACCTCGGCGACGCGGTCGTCAAGGCACTCGACACCGGCAATGCCAACGATGTCCCGATCGACCTGTCCGGTGTTCGGCCCTTCCAACAGCGCGTGCTTGCGGCCTGCTCGACCATTCCGGCCGGTGAGGTGAAACCGTACCAATGGATCGCCGTGCGGATCGACAAGCCAGCGGCGGCGCGAGCTGTCGGGACCGCACTTGCTCGAAACCCCATCCCGCTCCTCGTACCGTGCCATCGGGTCGTGCGAGCCGACGGCTCGGTTGGGAGCTATGCCTTCGGTGCGCAACGCAAGCGCGACCTGCTCATTCGTGAAGGGGCACTCCTGCACTGACCCTGCCGCCATTGGATGGCCCGACGCCCGACACCGGTACGATGACCCGGTGACAGACCTCATCGACACGATCCGGGACTCGGTCATCGGAACCGACCATGCAGTCCCCGGGCCTTTCGGACCGCGCCGGGTCACCTACGCGGACTACACCGCCTCAGGGCGTTCGTTGTCATTCATCGAACGCTACATCGCCGAAGTGGTGCTGCCCTTGTACGCGAACACCCATACCGAATCGTCGGGGACGGGGCGCCAGACCTCACGATTCCGCGAGGATGCCCGCGAGATCATCAGGCGGTGCGTGCACGCGACCGATGAGCATGCGGTTCTTTTCGTTGGCTCCGGTTGTACCGGAGCGATCGATCGGATGATCCGGGTCCTCGGACTCTCGCTCCCTGATCGTCTCGACGCTCGGTACCACTTCTCGGATCAGATTCCCGACCGCGAGCGGCCGGTCGTATTCATCGGGCCGTTCGAACATCATTCCAACGAGCTCCCATGGCGCGAATCAGTCGCCGAAGTCGTCAAGATCGGCGAGGATCGCGACGGACACATCGATCTTGAGCACCTCGAGGCCGAACTCGTCCGGTACCAGCAACGCCCCCTCAGGATCGGATCGTTCTCAGCAGCATCCAATGTGACCGGCATCATCTCTGACACCGCCAACATTGCTCGGTTGCTCCACAGGTACGGTGCACTCTCGTTTTGGGATTTCGCCGCCGCGGCGCCGTATGTGTCGATCGACATGACCATGGAAGACGAGCCTGACGCCTACAAGGACGCCATCTTCATCTCCACCCACAAGCTGATCGGCGGGCCCGGTACCCCCGGGTTGCTCATCGCACGCAAGGCGCTGTTCACCAATGCCGTGCCGGGCCTCCCGGGCGGGGGCACCGTTCGATTCGTCAACGCCAATGAGCACGAGTACCTCACCGACATCGAACACCGCGAAGAGGGTGGAACCCCAGCGATCGTCGAATCCATCCGCGCGGGGCTCGTCTTCCAACTCAAAGAAGCCGTCGGCACGGAGCGAATCCGCGCCATCGAAGACGACCTGATCGGAAGGGCGATCTCAGCCTGGAGGGAGAACCCCAACATCGAGATCCTCGGGAATGCTGCCGCTGATCGGCTCTCGATCGTTTCGTTCGTCGTGCGACACGAAGGGCAGTATCTCCACCACAACTTCGTCGTCTCGCTGCTCAACGACCTGTTCGGGATCCAATCACGGGGTGGCTGCTCCTGTGCGGGCCCATACGGACACGCGCTCTTGGGCATCGACACCGAACGGTCCCGTCATCTCTCCCACGAGATCGCGCTCGGATGTGAGGGGATCAAACCGGGCTGGATCAGGGTCAACTTCAACTACTTCCTTTCCGACACAGTCGTCGAGTTCATCATCGACGCCGTCAACCTCGTGGCGACCCATGGGTGGAAGCTTCTGCCCTGGTACCGGTTCGATCCTGGTTCGGCGACCTGGACACATGTGGACGGCAAGGGAGAGACGCCTTTGTCGCTCGACGGCGTCTCCTATGCCAACGGTCGGATGGAATACGACATCGATCCCGAAATCATCGGCGAGGAACGCCTCGGCGACTATCTGGCCGAAGCCCGGAGCTTGCTCGAAGGACTCAATCCGGGGGATGGGCCGGCTCAGGACGATGTGAACGCAACGGCATCGTTCAACGATCTTCGGTGGTTTCTCCTCCCGAACGAGGTGCGCACCGGTGGCTGACACACCCTCCTGGTTCCGCGATGCCGTCGCCGTCGTCCCCGAGACGCACACCGTACCTGTTGACGGTGCCGGTATCCGCTATCTGTCGTGGGGCACGAAAGGCAAGCCGGGACTCGTCCTCGTCCACGGTGGTGCAGCCCATGCCGAGTGGTGGTCCTTCATTGCCCCGTTCTTCTCTACCGACTGGCATGCGGTGGCTCTCGACCTGTCCGGACACGGCGACTCCGGATGGCGTGATCGTTACGGGCATCCGACATGGGCTGCCGAGATCCTCGGCGTCGCCGACGATGCAGGGTTCCCCGGGCCACCCGTGGTGGTTGGTCACAGCCTCGGAGGCATGGTGACGATCCAGGTGGCCTCGGCACACGGTGACGCACTGGCGGGCGCCGTGATTGTCGACACGCCGGTCAGGGCACCGTCCCCCGAAGAAGACGAGGCGGCCGCGGGTCGCGCCTTCCGCTCGCCCGGCGTGTACGAGACGCTCGACGAGGCGCTGGAGCACTTCCGTCTGATCCCGGCTCAGCCGTGTGAGAATCGCTTCATCGTCGATCACATTGCACGGCACTCGCTCCACGAGACCCCGGCGGGATGGACATGGAAGTTCGACCCGAAGCTGTTCCGTGGGAATGTTGTGCCACTGAGGGACCAGCTCAGCACGGCAGCGTGCCGGATCGCCCTGTTCACGGGTGCATATTCGACGATCGTCCCGCACGATGTCGCCGAATACATGTATGACCTGATGGGGCGGGTTTCCCCCGTGATCGAGATCCCCGAGGCCCATCACCACCTGATGCTCGATCAGCCGCTTGCCTTCGTCGCTGCCCTCCGGACGCTCCTCGCGGACTGGGATCACTCGATTCCATTCGCGCGACCGAACGACCGGACATAGACTGCGGCCATGGCGAAGGCTTCAACGGATCAGCTCAGCCTCGAAGAGGCCTACCAAGCCGCGTTCTTGTGGTTCGACCACAAGGGGGAGCCCCCGACCAACATCAGTGAGCCTGCGCATGGGTCCGTCCAGCTCGAGACCGAGCACACGATTGCACGGGTCCGGTGGTCGCAGACCCCAGCGGGCCAACGCGCCGTGCTTGCCATCTTGCGGACCGCCGTTGAGCACAAGAAGCTCGCGATCTTCTCGGCTTCGGGGTTCACGCCCGGAGCGATCTCGGTCGCAGAGACCCAGGGCATTGCCCTGTATTCCTTCGATGCATGGGGGGTCGCTCACGCCGAGACCAGCCATGCGCGTTCGCTTGCACCCGCAACGCCACCAGACCCTCCTTTCGCCCCCAAGCAGCCCGAGCGCGTGGGACCTGCCGAGATCGGAATCGACTTCTGGTCGGACCGGCGTCCGCGACCGGTCGAACCCGAAGAGTCGACAAGTCAAGCGGCGGGTACGAACCCCGACGACTGGGAGGAATGCTCGAACTGCGGGACGACCCACTTCCGTACAGCGCAGTTCTGCAGGGATTGCGGGACGCACCTCCTAACGGGCACGAGGCACATCGTGGGTTCGGAGCCATCCGAGCTTGGCCTGCGGTGCCGAGCCTGCGGCAGCGACGATATTGTCCCCGCCGAACTCGACGAAACGATCAGCTAGCGCGGTCGCGGCGTGTTGCGCGTGACCTGCGTTCCGCCAGCTCGTCTCCGGTGATCGACAGCGGGCGTCCCGCCAATTCCATTCGTCGTGCCAAGGCCGTCCGGAACCGCTTCGGGCACGCCACGAAACCCGCAAGTGGGACGATCTCGCCCCGAGCAAACATACGACGCTCCTCGCCTGTGACCTCGACCGGCGGTGGAACGGCGAGCGGCTGACCCGGAATGGTCCCCTCCTCGATGCACGTGATCGTGCCCGAATCCTCGGGAAGGATCGACACCCGGATGTACCACGGAAGGAAGCTCGTCGTGTCGTCGTAGTCGAGGCTCATCTCGTCGATGGACTCGTACGGGATCCTGAACGCATAGTCATCCGGATCGGATCCGACGACGAGAAACATCGCTCGATCCGAGAGGAGCCAGAACATCACCGAGCGTTCGCTTGCCCGCCGATCGAGCCCTGAGGCGGAACGGTCGAGTGTCTCGTCGCCGACCGTCAGCGGCCTCGCCTTCGATTTGGCCTCCCCGCGGCCAAGCTCGAGCACGGACTGCTTGAACGCATACAGGAGCGACATGCGGCCAGACTACCCCGCTGCACGCACCGAATCCGCAAGGACCGAGGTGCTTCGGTTGGTCGAGACCGTCCCGCCGAGTGACCGACAGCTACGGTCGGGTCAAGCCCAGCGGCGACGCCCACGAAGTACCCTCCCGAACATGCCAAAGGACCTCTCCGCGACCGGGAAGCACTTCGCATGGTCGTGGCCCCTCGCCGATTGGGACGCGATGTGGCGACCGTCGATGTGGCTTCGCAAACCCCCCGAGCCGCACCGAGCGCACATCTTCCACCTCGCGGCCATCTATGGGCTTGCGTTGTACGCCAACATCGTGTCAAACGAGATTCTCGACCGCGTGTGGCACATCCCGTTCCAACTAGGGATCCTCGGGATCGCACTCGTGATCTCGCGTCGAGCTGGCACCACATGGACAACACTCGGCCTGCGGCGGGACCGTCTCAGGCGCGGCGCGATCGCCGGCGGGTTCATCATCGGAGTCGTCGCGATCGGGATCGCAGTCGGGATCGCGATCCCTGCGACCCGGGAGCTGTTCATGGACGAAACGATCGTTGAGTCATCGGTCGGCTATGTCCTGTTCCAGGCACTGGTGCGCATCCCGATCGCAACCGCTCTATACGAGGAAATCCTCTTCCGAGGCATCATGTTCGGAATGCTGGTTCGTCGCCACACACCGCTCGTTGCGGGCATCATCACTTCCGTTCTCTTCGGCTTCTGGCACATCCTGCCCACCCTCGACACCATTGATTCCAATCCTGCCGGAGCACTGTTCACCGGATGGATCGGATCGACAGTGGCCATCACCGGCGCAATCGCCGGGACGGCAGCCGCAGGGATCGGGTTTCTGTTCGTGCGCCTGTACGCCAACTCGACCCTCGCGTCGATCCTTGCCCACATCGGCACCAACTCCGTCGCCATGCTTGGCGCCCTGATCGTCGTCCATGCCCTGTAGCACAAGCGCTTGACATCGCGAGCACGACTTGCGATCCTGCCAAGCCGCGGTGCCGAAGGGACTGCTCAACGCGACCCGAGGAGGATCGATGCCGAGGCTCATCTCGCCGACTCCATCATCCCCAGCTTTCGGGCGCGCGCGTTTCAGCTGAACGGCCGACCGATCTGCACCCACCCGCATGGACCTCTTCCATGCCGCGTGCCTCGCTTCGATGAATCCATGAGGAACCCATGATCCCGATCACCGCCTACTTTCGCTTGTTCGCCCGATACCTGCGGCCCTACCGCGGCCGCGCGGCCGCGCTTGGGATCCTGCTGTTGCTCACCATCGGGCTCCAGCTGGTGAACCCCCAGCTCATCGCGCGGTTCATCGACGAGGCGATCGCAGGCGCTGCCGTCGGATCGCTCGTTCCGCTCGCTGTGGCGTTCATGGTGATCGCTGTGGTGCACCAGCTCCTGATCGTGTGGGCGACCTACCTTGCCGAACAGATCGGATGGTCCGCAACCAACGAGCTGAGATGCGACCTGATGGATCACCTGCTGCATCTCGACATGGGGTTCCACAAAGGATCGAGTCCCGGAGAACTCATCGAACGAGTCGACGGGGATGTCACCGCCCTTTCGAACTTCTTCTCGTCGATGATGATCAAGGTCGTCGGCAATGCCGCACTCCTCGGTGGCATCCTTGTGCTGTTGTGGGTCGAGTCCTGGATCGTCGGTCTCTCAATCACCGTGTTCACCGTCCTTGCGATGCTCGGCATGATCCGGCTCCATGGCGTCACCGTTCCTTGGCAGCGAGCCATTCGGGCAACCAGCGCGGAGATGTACGGGTTCGTCGGTGAGCAGGTCGACGGGACCGAAGACATCGAGGCAAACGGTGCAACCGGGTTCATGGTCGGGCGGTTTGATTCCATCCAACGCCGATGGCTTCCCCAGGTCGTTCTCGGCTGGACCGGCTGGTCGATCATGTGGATCACCTCGATGGGGCTCTACTTCTTCTCGCTCGTGGTCGTCTACGCGCTCGGCGCATGGCTGTTGGGTGTCGGCACACTGACCATCGGATCCGTGTACCTGGTATTCCAGTATGTCCAGATGTCCCACCAGCCCATCGAGCAGATCCGCGAGGAACTCATCGACCTCCAGAAGGCCGGAGCCTCCATCACGCGCGTCGAGGCCCTCTTCGCGCGCCGGTCGAAGCTCGTCCAGCGAGCGTCGATCGGCTTGCCATCGGGAGCACTCGAGGTGCGTTTCGAATCGGTCACCTTCCGCTACGACGACGAGGCGGGGGACGAGATCGTGCTCGATGATGTGTCTTTCACGATTCGGCAAGGGCGCGTCGTCGGTCTCCTTGGACGAACCGGCTCGGGCAAGTCGACCGTTGCGAGATTGGTCACTCGCCTGCACGAACCCCAACACGGTGTCGTGCGAATCGACCAGAAGCCGACATGGGACATCGAACCTTCAATCCTCAGAAGGCGGGTTGCGATGGTGACCCAGGATGTGCAGCTGTTCCGGGCATCGGTACGCGACAACCTGACCTTCTTCGACCGATCGGTCTCCGATCAAGAGCTCATGGAGGTCCTCACACGCCTCGAGCTCGACCCGTGGCTGGCATCGTTGCCAAACGGTCTCGACATGATGCTTGAAAGCGGAAGCGGTGGCCTCTCGGCCGGCCAGGCGCAGCTTCTCGCCTTCACCCGCGTCTTCCTGCGGGATCCGGGCCTTGTCGTCCTCGACGAGGCGTCGTCGCGTCTCGATCCTGCCACCGAGGCCCTCCTCGAACGGGCAGTGGATCACCTGCTGACGGGGCGTACGGCAATCATCATCGCGCACCGGTTGTCGACCATCACCCGCGCCGACGACATCGTGATCCTCGACGACGGGAAAGTCATCGAGGCCGGGGAACGCCAGCACCTGATGGCCGACGAGCACTCGGTGTTCTCTCGACTCCTCGCGACCGGCATGGAGGAGGCCCTCGCGTGAACGGACGCACACCACCGTATCGGAAGGCGCTGTGGGCACTCATCCGGCAGCAGCCGCTCAGGTACGCGTGGGCGCAGTTCCTGTGGATCTCGATTTGGACGATGCCCATCCTTGTGGGGCTGATCACGGCGCGCTTCTTCGACGAGCTCGGTCCCGACATCGAGATCGGAACGGTCGCTGGCGTCATCCTCGCGACGCTCGGCTACGCCGTTGGGCGCTCGGTCTTCATCCTCGTCGGGATGCGCAATCACGGATCGTTGCTGTTCCGGGGCTCGGCCCTCGTCCGGCGGAACCTGCTCGAACGCATCTACGAGCTGCCGGGCGCCGAACCACTTGACGACACCCCAGGCGAGATCGTGAGCCGGTTCCGTGATGATGTGGAACACATCATCCTTCCGTTCGATCTCTCCGTCGACATCGTCGGGTCGGGGATCGCAGCAGCACTCTCGATCCTCATCCTTCTCACGATCGATCCGGTCATCACCGTGGTGATCCTTGTGCCGGTGATCGCGGTCGGTGTGGTTTCAAACCGTACCAGTTCGATCGTTCGGCGCTATCGAGTCCGGGCCCGGGAGACCACTGAGGCGATCACGGGCTTCCTCGGTGAGACCTTCGCGGCGACACAAGCCGTGAAGGTTGCGGCTGCCGAATCCAACATGCTCGCACGGTTCCGGCTGCTCAACGATGAGCGCAGGACCATGATGGTGCGGGACCGTACGCTGACTGCGGTCCTCGAAGCCGTGTTCAGGAATACGGTGAACATCGGTACCGGGCTGATCCTGCTTCTCGCGGCGGGGAGGTTGGCGCGTGGCGGAACTGCGGGCATCTCCATCGGGGATTTCGCACTCTTGGTGTTCCTGCTCGGACTCGTTACGGAGGCGGCATACTTCTCCGGCATGTTCGTCGCGAGGACGAAGCAGGGCGCTGTGAGCTTCGACCGCTTGGCTGACACGCTGCGTGGCGCGCCGTGGCAGCGGCTCTTCGAGCCGACCGAACTCCATCTCGACGGGCAGCCTCTTCCGCTCCCGGACCGTCAGGGGATTCCCCCGGCCTTCGAGGGTCTTGAGGTGCGGGGTCTCACCTATCACTACAACGGCAGTGGCGCCGGGATCGAGGGCGTCGATCTCGCCGTTGGCCCCGGTGAGTTCATCGTTGTAACGGGTCGGATCGGTTCAGGAAAGACGACGCTGATCCGAACCCTGCTCGGGCTTCTCCCCGCATCCGGGGGGACGATTTCGTGGAACGGACGGATCCTCGATGATCCGCCAGCGGTCATGACGCCGCCGCGGGTTGCCTACACGCCCCAGGTGCCCCGCCTGTTCTCGATGTCGCTTCGTGACAACCTCGTACTCGGTGATCCCATCGACGATGAGGTCGTCGACGAGTCGGTGTTCATTGCCACCCTCACCCGCGACATTGACCTCATGCCGGAAGGTCTCGAGACGATGATCGGACCGCGAGGCGTTCGCCTCTCGGGTGGTCAGCTTCAACGAGCGGCAACCGCGAGGATGCTCATCAGGCAACCGCAGTTGCTCGTTCTCGACGATGTCTCGAGCGCGCTCGATGTCGAAACGGAACAGCAGCTGTGGGAACGGCTGTTCGACGCACGAGCCGAAGTCGCCACGCTGGTCGTATCGCATCGCCAGGCGGCGCTGAGCCGAGCCGATCGGGTGCTCGTCATGGAAGACGGGCGTGTGGCGGCCACCGGAACGGCCGCAGAGCTCAAGGAATCGTCGGAGACATTCCGGGCCATCTGGGAGGGAGCAGCGGTGGGTGACGAACGGCGTTGACCTCACGCCGGTATCACCCGGGCCGCGTGATACCGAGCACCTCGATCTCGAAGACGAGTGTCTTGCCTGCGAGTTCGTGGTTCGCGTCGACCTTGACCGTCTCGTCGCTCACCTCCACAACCGTCACCGGTTGACCGGTGTTCAGATAGACCACATCCCCGACCGCGACATCCTCCTGGCCCGCGGCGATGGGGAGCTCAAGCACACGATCCTCGTCCCATTCCCCGTAGGCATCGGCGGGCTGGATCTCGACCGTCCGCACATCCCCGACCGAGAGTCCCATCACGGCGGCGTCGAAACCGCGTATCACATCACCGGACCCGACCGTGAACGAAAACGGCACACTGCGTTCGCGAGAGGAGTCGACTGAAGACCCATCGGTGAGCGTCAGCACATAGTGAACCTCCACAGTGTCACCGTTCATGACGCTGAGGCTTGACGCATCGGTCTCGCCCGAGCTCGTACCCGAACATGCTGCCGCCACGAGGGCAACAGGGATGAGGTATGCGAATGGGTATCTGGCGATCGGTGACTCCTTCCGGAGGAGCGACTCTACTGACCTGTGGCACAAGTGATGAGAACCGGGGACTCCGGCGCAACCGCCACTTCGTAGCCGATCGGGGCACGGCGGTATCATGTGGCCATGAGCGAATACTCCCCTCCCGTACGGGACATGATGTTCGTGCTCGACACGATCGTCGACATCGACTCCATTGCCGCCCTCCCCGCCTATTCCCATGTCGACCCTGACATGCTCGACAGCCTCCTGGAAGAGGCCGCACGGTTCTTCGGCGAGGTGTTCGCGCCGACGAACCGCATCGGGGACGAGACCGGAGCCACATTCGACAACGGTTCCGTCACGACACCCGGAGCTTTCAAGCCGGTATGGGACAAACTCGTCGAATCGGGTTGGACTGCGGTCACCGGGCCCGTCGAATACGGAGGTCACGGCTTCCCGCGTGCCGTGGGTGCGGCCGTTTCGGAGATGATGACGGCGGCCAACACGGCGTTCTCTCTTGCCCCGATGCTCACAGGAAGCGCGATCTCACTCCTCGCTCGTCACGGATCCGACACGCAGCGTTCGACCTACCTCGAGAACCTCATCGATTGCACTTGGACAGGAACGATGGTCCTCACCGAGCCCGAGGCGGGATCCGATGTCGGGGCGCTTCGCACCAAAGCCGAGCCAGCCGGGGACGGGACATGGCGACTCAACGGCACCAAGATCTTCATCACATGGGGAGACCACGATCTCGCTGGCAACATCGTCCACCTCGTCCTCGCCAGGACCCCCGACGCCCCCGCGGGAACACGGGGCATCTCCATGTTCATCGTTCCCAAGTTCCTCGTGAATCCAGACGGAAGCATCGGGGATCGCAATGCCGTCGAAACGGTATCCATCGAGCACAAGCTGGGCATCCATGCCTCACCGACCTGTGTCCTTTCCTTCAACGACGCGGTCGGCTATCTCGTCGGTGAGGAGAACCGAGGTATGCGGTATATGTTCACGATGATGAACCAGGCCCGGCTTGAGGTGGCGCTCGAAGGCCTCGCGATCGCCGACAGGGCATATCAGCATGCAGCAGCGTACGCCAAGGATCGTGTGCAGGGAGCCATTGAGGGTGCTCAGGAGCCGAGCCCGATCATCGCCCATGCCGATGTGCGGCGGATGCTCCTTTCAATGAAGGCACTCACCGAAGCGATGCGGGCACTCGTGTACGACGCAACGGCAGCTGAAGATCGCAAGTTGCATGCCGAGTCGGAACAAGACCGGACCGACGCCGCGAACCGCATCGCACTCCTGACACCGATCGCGAAGGCATGGTGCACCGACCGCGGTGTCGAGGTCGCCTCGATCGGCCTCCAGGTCCATGGCGGCATGGGTTTCATCGAGGAGTCCGGAGCTGCGCAGTTCTACCGTGACGCACGCATCACGCCGATCTACGAGGGGACGAACGGCATCCAGGCGATCGACCTGGTCACCCGCAAGCTGCCGCTCGACAACGGTGCCGTGGTTCACGGCTACCTCGACGAGATCGCGGCGCTCAATGACCGTCTTGCGAGCCTGCCATCGCTCGCCGAGATGCGCGAGCGCCTCGCTGATGCACTCTCCCTGGTGCGTAAGACAACCGACGCGATGCTCGGGCTCGACGACGCTGGCGATCGCCTCGCGGGCGCGACCCCGTATCTTGAGATGTTCGGCACGCTGTGCGGCGGCTACTACCTCGTCAAGGAAGCCGCCGCAGCAGCTCCACACGCGCCGGAAGATCCGTGGATGGCTGCCAAGGTGTCGACCGCGGGCTTCTATGCGACGAACCTGTTGGGGAGGGTCCATGCGCTTGCTGCGGCCGCCATCGCCGGGCAAGACCTGCTGTTTGCGATCGACGACGATCTCATCGGTACGCCGCGGTGAAGGTTGAACCGAAGGCGGCCGCGTTCTTCGATCTCGATCGAACGATCATCGCCGGGAGCTCCGTCTTCGTGTTCGGATGGGTCGCCTATCGGCGCGGATTCGTCCCAACCCCGCAGCTCATCAAGGATGCGGCCAACGCCGTGGCGTTCAAGTTCGCTGGCGCATCGGACGACAAGACCGAAACCGTCAAGAAACGGATTCTCGAAGCAATCGAGGGCGTGGAGGTCGGGGTTCTCACGGACCTCGCCGATGAGATCATTCCGAAGCTGCTCCACGATGTGCGCCGCGAAGCGCGGGGGCTCATCGATCTGCACGACGATGCAGGTCGCGACACCTACATCGTGTCTGCATCACCGGTTGAGATCGTCGGCCGGTTCGCAGACGAGATGGGCATGACGGGTGGCATCGGAACCGTCTCAGAGATCGTCGACGGCACCTACACCGGGAATCTCGCTGAACCGTTCTGCTACGGCGAAGGCAAGGCGGATGCCATCAGGAGGATGGCCGCCCGACAGGGATACGACCTTGCACGATCCTACGCGTACACGGATTCGGCAGGGGATCTCCCAATGCTCGATGTGGTGGGCCATCCCGTCGCCGTCAACCCGGACCGTGAGCTCGAGGCCATCGCGATGCACCGCGGATGGCCGGTCGTCGAGTTCTCAAGGACCCGCAAGAAGGTCATCAAGCGAACGACTGCCCTCAGCGGCGCCGCGCTTGCCGCAGCAACCGCCTACGGTCTCGGCCGACGGCATGGCAGGCTCGCCGCGCCAAGGAGGTTCCTGCGCGTGGGCCGCTGACGCGGCTCCGGCATTGGTACCGTTCCGTGACCGTTACCGTGATGGAAGGGGCTACCTCTCGATCCGCCCATTTTCGATGCCAGATACCGCAACCGAAACCGAAACCTCCTCGTTCGCCGCTCTCGGAGTCGATCCGGCGGTGGTCGAGGTTCTCACCTCGCGAGGGATCGTCGATCCGTTTCCCATACAGGCCATGACGATCCCGGATGCGCTCGAGGGCCGCGACATCACCGGTAAGGCGAAGACCGGTTCGGGCAAGACGCTGGCGTTCGGCATCCCGATGCTCGCCCATATCGGGGAGGCACAGCCCAAGCGCCCGCATGGACTGGTTCTCGTACCGACGAGGGAACTCGCGGTCCAGGTCACGCGTGCGCTCGCCCCCCTCCTCGAAGCGAAGGGCCACAAGGCGGTCACCGTGTACGGTGGCGCCCCCATGGGACCGCAGATTGATGCTCTCGCCGAAGGAGCATCGCTTGCGATCGCAACTCCCGGCCGCTTGATCGACCTCATGGAACGGCAAGCACTCGATCCGTCGGATATCTCGATCGTCACCATCGATGAAGCCGACCAGATGGCCGACATGGGTTTCATGCCTCAGGTGCGCCGGATCATGGCCCAGCTCCCCGACAAGCGTCAGACCTTCCTCTTTTCGGCGACTCTCGACCACCAGGTCGCTGAGTTGATCGACCGTTACATGACGGCCCCGGTCAGCCACGAGGTTGCGTCTGACACCGAGACGGTTGAAACCATGGAGCACCGTTTCTTGAAGGTGCATTACATGGACAAACCGAAAGTCGTCGCCGAGCTCTCCCGTCACAACGAGCGGATCCTCGCATTCGCCAGAACAAAGGCGGGCGTGGATCGCCTCGTGCGGGATCTCAAGGAGCTCGGCATCGCGGTGGCCCCGATCCATGGTGATCTCCCGCAGCGGAAGAGAGAGCAGTCGCTGAAACGGTTCGCAGAGGGCTCGGTCGGAGTGCTCGTCGCGACCAATGTCGCAGCCCGCGGACTCCATATCGACGGGGTCGATGTCGTCGTCCACTACGACCCTCCCGATGATCCGAAGACCTACCTCCACCGCAGCGGGCGGACCGCTCGTGCCGGCGAGTCCGGCCTTGTCGTGACGCTGGTCGAGTGGGACCAAGTGAACGAGGTACTCGGAATCCAGCGTCGCGCCGAGCTGAATGTTCCGATCGTCAAGATGTTTTCGAACGATGAACGACTTGAGGATCTTGCGGGGTGGGAACCTCCGGAGGACGAAGTGCCGTTCACGGCGAAGTCGATCAAGAACCGCAAACGGCGCCGGTTCTGATCTCGCGCTCCCACCCTATGGTTCGGGCAGCAATCGACCGGAGCTGAACATGGCCAACCAATACGACGCCGCCCCCGAACTCACCATCGACCTCGCCACGACCTACACGGCGACGCTGCACACCTCGGTGGGTGACATCGAGTTCGAGCTCCACGCCGAGGATGCGCCCCAGACCGTCAACAACTTCGTCTTCCTCGCAAGGGACGGCTTCTACGACGGCGTGATCTTCCACCGCACCATCCGGGGATTCATGATCCAAGGCGGGGACCCGACGGGGAGTGGCAGGGGTGGTCCGGGCTACCGGTTCCGCGACGAGCTCGGCCATTCCAAGTCGTCGTATCTGCGTGGGACCGTCGCCATGGCCAATTCAGGTCCGAACACCAACGGATCCCAGTTCTTCATCATGCATGCCGACTACGGTCTCCCGAACCAGTATTCGATCTTCGGACAGGTGACCGACGGTATCGAGGTGGTGGACCAGATCGCCGCTGCAGCAACGGGCATGCAGGATCGCCCGGTCTCACCCGTCACCATCGACTCGATCAGCATCACCGAGTCCTGATCATTAGAACCCGCCTATTCGCGGAGAAGCTGATCGGTTGGTGCGAACTCGTCGGTGAGGATCACGGCATCTGACGCCCATTCGATCGCTGCGTCGTCGATGAGCACCGTCTCACCGGCCGGGAGGTTCCCTTCGGTTGTCAATGCATCGAGGGGCTCGGTCGATCCAACGAGGACGAAGTTCCCGGCGTCGGGGCCGGTCAGGTAGCTCGCGGGGGCAGCGACCGCGACATGGTCGAAGACCTTGGCGAGTGTCTTGAGTTCGGCACGAACGAACCTCGTCTGTGGGCGGTCGATGACATTCATGATGTACAGGCCGCCGGCACGGAGCTTCCCGCGGACCTCCTCGAGAAACTCCTTGGTCGTGAGATGCCACGGCACCGCCAGACTCGAGAAGGCGTCACCGACCACCACATCGTAGGCGTCGGACTCTTCGTGTCGGATCGTCAATCGGGCATCGCCGGTGACGATTCGGAGCCAGTCACCCCCAACGAGCCCGAGACGCTCCTCTGCGATCGTGACAAGTCCCCGATCGAGCTCGAGGACGGTGGAGGTTCCCCCGCGTGTTGCCTTGAGATATCGCGGGATGGTGAAGCCACCTCCCCCGATGAAGAGGGCATCGATCGGGGTACCCGGGATTTCGGCGTCGATGATGGCCGCGAACAGCCTCGCATATCGAAACCCGAGAAAGGTCGGGTCCGCGACATCGACATACGAATGATGTGAGATGTCGAGCATCAGTGTGCGCCCTGTGGGGCGGGTCTCGTCAGGGACGATCCTGACGCAGTAGTAGGCGGATTCGGTGTCGCAGGGGCCTGCAATGGCGGCGGACCCGATCACCGACACCACGAGCACCACTCCACCGACGAGGACCCATCGGCGGGACGACGGTGCCGCCACCACGACCGCGAGGAGCAGCAGGCACGCCGCGACACTCCAAGTGATCGGTCGCGACGGCAGTGCTGCGATGAGGACAAATCCCGTGACGAAGGTTCCGAACAACGCCCCGGCGGTGCCGATCGCGGACAGTGAGCCGACAACCGAGCCCGTATCGTCGAGGTTGGTCAGTTGCACCTTCGCAGCAAGCGGCGTCACCATCGACAGTACCGCTGCCGGAGCGAAGAAGCCGATGGCAGCGAGCACTACCGCCGTGGCCCCGGAGGAGCCGACAAGATCGTCGCCAACGAGGTAGACGAACGATGGCGATACGACGGCAAGGATCCCCCCGATCGCGAGCACCGGACCGAGTGCCGCACCCGCCCCTCCTCGGTCCGCGAGGCGCCCACCCGCCCACGCACCGACTGCTATTGCTGCGAGCACCGTCCCGATGATCGCGGTGAACGACTCGAGGGTCACGCCGACATAAGGTGCGAGGATCCGCCCGGCGACTATCTCGAGGACGAGCACCGCTGCAGCGGCAACAAAGACAACGATGTTGATGAGCCAGGCTCGCACTCGGGGGATCCTCCGGGGTCGAACGGTACCCCAACGGGCGCGATGCCACTCCGAGGAGAGGGAGGGTGCTGTCCCGGGTGGGTCGCCGCCTCGGGAGCGGACACCTCCGTGGTGATTTCAGGAGGCCTTGCGCCGCTCCCGATCGCGCAGCCTGCGGCGGAGTCTCCGGCGCTCGTTGGCGTCGAGTCCACCCCAGACCCCTGCCGCCTGATTGGTGCTGAGGGAGTACTGCAAGCAGGCGTCCTTCACCGGACACGCATTGCAGATCTCCTTTGCCTTGGCGGTTGCCGCCTCACTATCGGAGTCAGGGAAGAAGATGCTGCTCTCGACCCCGGCGCACGCTGCGTCCCTTCGCCAGTCGATGTTCGGTTCCCACATCACATCGCTCAGTGTCAGCACCGCGCCGCCTTTCGTCTCCGCGAACACCTATAACGCATATGGTGCTAGGGATAATTCCCGAATTCCAGCTTTTTATCCCAGTTCTTTCAGGATTTCTCGCGAACAGGCATCGACGGGACCGAGTTCGTGCCGAGCACGCCGCTGAGGCTCTTTGGTCCGACGCCTTCGCCAGGTGTCTCGGGAAGCCGTCGAATCGGCCACTCCGTCGAGCGGGCGGAGGCGAAACAGCTGGATGGCGCTGCTGCGGCGGGTCAGCGTTTCGTGTCGTCGTGGGTGAACGACACCGCAGCGTCGACGCTCACGACACCTTCGACACGAACCACGAGCTCTTCGAGCAGCCGTGCCTCGGACCTCGTTTCGACCGTGCCGGTGAGGGTCACGACGCCGTCGTCGACCACAGCCTTGACCGAACCGGGGTCAAGACGCATGACGCGTTCGAACACATCGTCTTCGATCTCCAACAGAAGCTCGTCGTCGGATCGCGCGAACGCACCCATGACATCGGCCCTACTCACGATGCCTTCAAGGGTTCCGTCAGGAGTGACCACCGGAAGGCGCTTGACTCCCAGGTCGGTCATCCGCCGGGCAGCCTCCGTCACGGAAGACTCGCGATCGATCGTGTGCGGTGCAACCGACATGACATCGGACACCTGCGACGCAACCGTCCGTTTTGCTTCTCCGAACAGGTTCGCGAGCAGGCGCCTTCTCTGGTGGCCCCATGACCGTTCGGCTTCGGCGGACACGAAGTCCGCTTCGGTGATGATCCCAACGACACGCCGCTCGTCGTCGACCACGGGCAACCCGCTCACCCCGGCGTTCACCATCACCATTGCCGCTTCCTTGAGGGAGGCTTCGGTCCCGATGGTCGAAACATCGGTGGTCATGATGTCGGACACCTTCACTTGGCACATCCTTGTCGTCGGGTCCGCGCAAGGGTAGTGCCGATGCAAACCCGCCGCATGAATCGGCGATGGTGGAACCGGGTCCTCGCTACTCTCTATGCGCACGGTCAGATCCCAGCGGGAGCAAGAGTGTCGCTCAAGGTCAGCTATCAAGGCAACGATGTCGTCGTGGATGAGGGTTCGTCGATCCTCATCGGTTCGGGTGAGGGTTCGTCGATCCGCATCGCCCGCCCGGGCATCTCTCGCCAGCACGCCGCCGTCTCGTACGACGGATCCACTTGGAAGGTCGAAGACGCAGACTCACGCAACGGGACCTTCGTCGACGGGCAGCGGATCCATGTCACCACGATCGATGGACCGATGACGCTGTTCCTCGGACATCCCACCGACGGTGAGTCGATCACCTTCACGCCGATCGACAACAGCGTTCAGGATCTCGCAGATGAGATCGATTCGTTCATGCTTCCCGACACACCACCGGCCGTACCGAGTCGAACATCGCGCCGTTCGGCTGTCGATTCCGCGCCAGCGCCGTCACCGACGGCGAGCGCAGCAGTCGTCGCCGCGTCCGACCCGCCGCGCCAGAAATCGGCGACTGACCCCGACCTCCACGACGCGATCCGCGACCAGATCGCCGCCATCAGGGGCCTCACCTGGTCGGTGTGGGCGATGATCGCCGTCACCGCAGCACTCTGCGTCCTGACGCTGTTTGTCGGCATTCTCGGGAGCTGATCACTCGTCTTCGCCCGAGGACTCGAGGAACTTCGTGAACTCCGCCGCGATCTCGTCTGCGGTCGGCAGATCCATCGGAACATGCGCTGTCGTACCGAAGGTGACATCGAGTCCCTCCACGAGCTCCCTTGCATCGGAGCGTTTCGCGAGGAGTTCATCGAGGCGAGCCACATGCTCATGGGCTTCCGACTCGATGTCATCGAGATCGAGATCGACATCGAGCTGCGCCGCGATCTTGGACAGGAGGGAATAGACGGCTGGCGCGTATGGTCGTGCCACATACTGGGGGACTTGCGCCCAATAACCGACCGTCGGGAAACCGGCATCTTCGAGCAGCGCGCGAAACGCCGTCCCAGCCGATGCCGGAACGATCACATTGTCGATCAGCATGTCGTCACCAGCCACGAGCAGTCTCGAGTCCGAGGCGGTCGAGATGACCGCGGTCGGCATCGAATGTCGGACGGGGGTCGGTATCGAGCCGACCGTCACGACCTTGGCGACATCGTTCTGCTCGGCGAACTCCACGAGGTGCTTCCCGATTCCCTGCCAGCGGTAGTCAGGCTCGTTCCCTGCGAGCATCAGGACATCGACACCCCCAACGACCGTGTGGATGATCGAAAGGCGTGGCCATGACAAGATCATCTGTTCACCGGCAGATGTTCGGATGATCGGCCGGTTCGACCGGTAGTCGAAGACCTTGTCTGGATCGAAATGAGCGACGATCGTCCCATCCTCGGCGAGCCAGTCCACGGCGTCGCTGGCTGCGGCCGCCGCATCGCCCCAGCCGGTGACACCGATGATCAGGACGGGGTTTTGAACTTCTGGCTTGTTGACAACGGTGAAAAGCGTCATGGCATCGACCTACAAGTAGAGACCGCCACCCTGGTCTTGGCCAGGGTTCGCCTCGATGGCTGGCCGTCGCCGCATTCGGTCAAGCTGCGCAGATGCTGCCATCTGCTGACTGATCAGTGACGCCTGGATGCCGTGGAACAGCCCCTCGAGCCATCCAACGAGCTGGGCCTGGGCGATCCGCAGCTCCGCTTCCGACGGAGCTGTTTCCCCCATGGGAATGAACACAGAGTCGAGTTCGTCACGGAGGTCCGCGGAGAGGACATCTTTGAGTTCGTCGAGGGAACGCTCGTAGATCGACAGCAGCCGTTCGCGCCCCGCTTCGTCCAGTGGTGCCTCGCGCACCTCGTCGAGCATCGCGCGGGTCATCGAAGCGATCCTGATCAGCTTCGAAGGCTCCGTCACGCTTGGTGTCTGATGTTCGTTCGTCGAGGCCGTCTTGTCGTCCGCGGTGACCACCTCGGGCCTCACTGCCTGTGCGACTTCTTGTTCGTCGGGCATACGCGAAGCATACGACCCGACCCGGCATGCGAGTACGATGCCGCCATGACCGATACCGGCACCGAGGCAACGCCCCGAAAGAAGCGCCGGGTTCTCCGTCGGATCCTCTGGTCGCTGTTGGCGTTCGGGGTGGGACTGGTCATCGCGGCGATCGTCTTCCTCCAATACTCCGTACATCGAGCATTCCCCCAAACGACCGGTACGGTCGAGATTCCCGGGTTGACCGACACGGTTGAGGTCATCCGCGACTCGTTCGGGGTACCACACATCTACGCAAGCACGCCGCACGATCTCATGCTCGCGCAAGGGTATGTCCACGCTCAGGATCGCTTCTTCCAGATGGACTTCTGGAGACACATCTCCCACGGTGAGCTCGCTTCGATGTTCGGCGAGTCGCAGCTCGAGACTGATATGTTCCTGCGCGACATGGGCTGGGGTCGGCTCGCCACGGCCCAATACGAGGCCGAGACGGAAGCCATCCGGGCACTTCTCGACGCTTACGCGCAGGGCGTCAACGCGTATCTCGAGACCCAATCACCCGCCGATCTCAGCTTCGAATACACGATCTTGGAGCTGCTCAACCATGAATATGACCCGGAGCCGTGGGACGGCGCCGACTCCCTTGCATGGGGCAAGGTGATGGCGTGGGATCTCGGAGGCAACAAGTCTGCCGAGATCGAGCGGGCCATGTATCTCGGCGTGTTGAGCAGCGACCGTGTCGACCAGCTCTTTCCACCCTACCCGGGTGATCGACACCCCTACATCGTGCCCCGTGGCCAAGAGGTGCCGACGGGGGTACAGGTCCAATCGCAGATCCCCGATGGTGCGCGCTCCCCGCTTTCGGCCGCGTCGCGGGCGATTCGTGCGATCAACCAGATCACCCTCGGCGGCGAGGGGACGGGCATCGGGTCCAACTCGTGGGTTGTTGCCGGTGCTCACACCCCGACCGGCCTCCCGTACCTCGCGAACGACCCTCATCTGGGAGCACAGATGCCTTCGATCTGGTACCAAGTGGGGTTGCATTGTTACGCCGTCACACCTGACTGCCCGTTCGATGTCGCGGGTTTTTCGTTCGCAGGAGTGCCCGGTGTCATCATCGGCCACAACGCGAACATCGCGTGGGGCTTCACCAACACGGGCCCCGATGTCCAGGACCTGTACATCGAGAAGATCAATCCTGACAATCCCGATCAGTACGAGGTCAACGGCGCATGGGTCGACATGGAGATCCGGACCGAGACGATCGAGGTTGCCGGGGGTGAACCCACGACCAAGGTCGTGAGGTCGACGCGACACGGGCCGATCATCTCGGATTCCTATGAGCCCCTCGAGGACTTCGATGCCTCCGGGGCGTTCAAGCCCGATCCGTACGCCATCGCGTTGCGCTGGACCGCGCTCGATCCGTCCCCGTCGATCGCAGGCCCGATCCTCGGACTGAACACGGCGTCCAGCTTCGATGAGTTCCGCGCGGCGGCAGAGCTGTTCGATGTACCGGCGCAGAACATGATCTACGCCGATGTTGCGGGCAACATCGGTTACCAGATGCCGGGCAAGGTCCCCATAAGGGCCTCCGGCGACGGAACTCTTCCGGTTCCGGGTTGGACCGATGCTTTCGAATGGACCGGTTTTGTTCCGTTCGACGAGTTGCCGTCGAGCTACAACCCGCCGTCGGGGTGGATTGTCACTGCGAACAATGCCGTTGTCGACGATACATACGGCTTCCTGATCACAAAGGACTTCGACGACGGGTATCGGGCCCGACGGATTGTCGATCTCGTTGCTTCGAACCTCGGCATCGATGCGGAGGGGCATCGCGTCATCCAGTTCGACAGCTACGACCTCAACGCCGCATTCATTCTTCCCTACCTCGAGAACGCCCTTGTCGTGGAACCCGACGCTCCCTCGGACGAAACGGCAACCGCCGCGATCAACGAACTCTTCACTTGGGATCTCCGCAACACGGCGACAAGCGCGGGAGCGGCGGTATGGAACGGGTTCTGGCGCAACCTGCTCGATCTCACCTTTCGCGGCGATCTGCCCTCCGACTGGCTGCCGGAGGGAAACGCCAGATGGTTCGAGGTGATGAGGGGCCTCCTCGTCGTCCCCGACGACCCCTTCTGGGACGATCCGACGACCGGAGCCGTCGAAGACCGGGACGCCATCCTTGTGGCAGCGTTCGGTGCCGCCCTCGATGAGCTGAGCAGCCTGCTGCGCGGAAACCCGTGGGAGTGGACTTGGGGCGACCTCCACACGATGACATTCGTGAACCAGTCGCTCGGTGATTCTGGTATCGGGATCATCGAGGATCGCTTCAACCGGGGGCCGTACCCGGCGAGCGGATCCGAAGGGGTCGTCAACGCGGTCGGTTGGACGGCAACGGAAGGCTACGCCGTGGACTGGCTCCCCTCGATGCGGATGCTCATCGACCTGAGTGATCTGAGCGCGTCGACAGCGATCCACACCACCGGCCAGTCGGGACATACCGATCATCCGCACTACGACGACATGATCGCCCTTTGGCTCGTCGGCGACACGGCGCCAATGCTGTGGAATCGGGCCGACATCGACGAGGATGCCGAGGCACGGATGGTGCTTTCACCTCGATGAACGCGTGTCCCGCGTCATGGCCGTGGCGGATCCGGGTCAGGGCGCCGGGAGTCCATGTCAGGCTTCGGTTGCCTGGAAACGGATCCGGTGCCAACCCGTCGCCCCGTCTGGTTTCGGACTCGTGACCATCTCGGTTTGGGTTGTTCCCGTCCGATCCGTTGCCCGCACGGTGGCGTGGTGCTCCCCTGCGGGAAGGTCGACATCGAGTTTCCAGAGCCGCCACGACGCGTCGCTGAGCGATTCCGCGAGATCCGCCACCTGCCACGGCCCGTCGTCGATCCGTACCTCCACCTGCTCGATCCCGATGTTCGGGGCCCACGCAACCCCGCCCAAGGTGAAAGCTCCCGCAACCACGGAGTCCCGGTGTTTGGGACGATCGATGCGCGACTGCGTCTTGATGGGGCCCTCCTTTGCCCATCCCCGGTCGATCCAGTACCCATCGAACGCACCCCAGGTCGTCAACTCGATCTCAGTCAGCCACTTGGTCGCCGAGACATAGCCGTAGAGGCCCGGGACCACGAGACGGGCAGGAAACCCGTGCGCGGTGGGGAGCACCTCACGGTTCATACCCACGGCAACCATGGCATCGCGTCGGTCGAATGCGTACTCGGTGGGAAACCCGGCCGTGAACCCGTCGACCGAGCGCCCGACGACCTGGTCGGCCCGGTCGTCGACGCCCGCCATGTCAAGGATGTCTCGGAGCAGAACACCGGTCCACAACGCGTTTCCGACGAGCCTGCCCCCGATCTCGTTCGAAACGCACGAAAGGGTCACATAGCGTTCTACCTGGTCCATCTCGAGAAGCTCGCGGTAGTCGAGTCTGACCTCTCGATCGACCATCCCGTGCACGGTCATCGACCACTCGTTGGGATCGACCGTGGGGACGATCAGGGCGGTGTCGATGCGATAAAAGGTCGTGTTGCTGACCACGGCAGGGGACACGCCGGGAAGATCGAAGTCGTGAGCGGAGGTCGGATCGGCCATGATCTCAACGGGTGTCGGGAGCACGAGGGCGGACCGCTGAGCCTCAGCACGCGAGCGCAACACGGCTCTCCCGATGCCGATTCCGACACCGGAAACGACAACAGCGGCCGCGATCCCGATGAAGAGCCGTCTTCGGCCGATGTCGGTCGCGTCGTTGTCGGTGTTCGGATCCTCGACCGGTGCCGACAAGGAGATGATGGCGAAGAAGGTCCCGAGGCCTGCCCCGATGGCGACCAGCGTGCTGGCTGCCGATACGACTGGAGCAGCGCCCGCCTCGCTGAGCTGCGCGATGTAGCCGAGAGCTCCGAAGATGACGAAGCCGAGCGTGATGGGGATAGGGCTGTCGGTGGAGCGCCTGCCGACTATGGCGCCGATGGCAATGGCGACGACGAAGATCCCGATGCCGAGGACGAGCTTGTCTGCTGTCCCGAACACGCTGATGGCGAACGACTCGAGCCAGCCTGGCGACACATCGATGATGAACGCTCCGATCGCGGCCATCGCCGACGGGACTCCGCTGATGATGCCTGCAAGCAGTTCCGTGACACCGAGCGCAACGGCGACACCTGCGGCACCTGCCCAGCCTGCCCGCCAACGGGTGCGTGACACGGGTTCGAGCGCTGTTCGTTCCATGCGTCCATTGAACCGGTCAGGACGAGGAACCATGCCGTTTCCGGGCGATTCGCGCCCTGAGTTCACGGATTGGTAAGGAGTTGAGCACGCGATCGATCGGGACGCCCCCTTTTCTGGCCTGCGCCACGCCCCAGTTGATGTTGTTCAGCTCCGAGACGCGATGCGCGTCGGTGGAGATCGCGACCATCAGACCATCAACCGACAGTGCCTCACGCAGGTGCTTCGCCGACAGGTCGAGGCGCTGGAGGTGGCAATTGATCTCGAGTGCCGTCCCCGTCGCGGCCGCTTCGGAAGCAACGGCTCCGATATCGAACTGCACTCCGGGTCGAGTCCCGATCTTTCGCCCACTCGGGTGGCCGATCACATCGACCGCTCGATTACCGATCGCCTCGATGAGCCTCGCCGTCTGGCGATCCGGGTCGAGGTCGAAGTGCGAGTGGATCGAGGCGACGGTGAACTCGAAGATCTCGAGGAACTCGGGGTCGTAGTCGACCGTGCCGTCCGGACCGATGTTCAACTCGGCACCGTGGAGGATCGTCAGGCTCGGAAAGCGGTCTCGTGCCTGCTCGATCGCTTCCCGTTCCTCAAGGACCCGATCCCTGCTCAGGCCATTGATCGCGAGATCCTCGCCGTGATCCGTGACGGCCA
This sequence comes from Acidimicrobiia bacterium, assembly GCA_041393965.1. Classification (NCBI taxonomy): domain Bacteria; kingdom Bacillati; phylum Actinomycetota; class Acidimicrobiia; species Acidimicrobiia bacterium. Next base: position 240,215 of record JAWKJB010000001.1, read on the forward strand.
CATACTCGAGGCCCCGCTCGACGGCTGCGGTGAGCATCTCGTTGAGGCTCGATCTCCCATCCCCCGACCAGTCGGTGTGCACATGGAGATCGCCGCGCAGCATGTCGACCGTGATCGGTGCGGGGAGTCGGCCGTCCTCCGCAGCCTGAATCTCCCCGGTTCCTTCTCGCAGCTCGGGGGTGATCCACGGAAGGCCGAGCGCGGCATAGATGTCGTCCTCGGTCGTGGAGGCCACGACCGGTCCATCGCTTGCAACCGAAAGGGCGTACTCGTTGAGGGTCCATTCCCTGTCCATTGCCCGCTGGCGCAGCTCGATGTTGTGTCCTTTGGAACCGGTGAAGTACAACAACGCGGCGCCGAACACTTCGGCGTCCACGACGCGAAGGTCGACCTGGATGGTGTCATCGATCACGACACTCGCCTTCGTGTCCCCCGATGCCATCACAGCGGTGACTCCCGGCAGCGTGGTGAACGCCCCGACCACGGGGGCAGGTTCGGTCGAAAGGACAAGGATGTCGATGTCCCCGATCGTTTCGGACAGCCGCCGGAGGCTGCCCGCGTACTCGACGCGATCGACACCATCGACTCGTTGCAGGTCGTTGACAACCCTCGCGGCGATCTGCATGGCATCGAAGATCGGGGTCCGGGTCTCATCGGAGTGAATGCCGAGCAACTTGATCGACGCGGCGATCTTCTCCTCGATCTTCGATCCGAGACCCGGAATCGAACGCAGGGCCTTGCCCTCGATCGCCGCCTCGAGCCCAGCGATATCGACAATGTCGAGATGCTCGCGCATCGTGAGGACCGTCTTGGGCCCGAGGCCCGGGATCTTCAGCAGATCGAGCATCGTCGAGGGGAACTCCTCCTTGAGCCGATCGACCTTGGCGATACTCCCGGTGGTGACATACTCGACGATCTTGCGTGCGGTGCTGTCGCCGATGCCGTCAATGGCCTTGAGTTGGGTGAGTGTCATGTCGGCGAGATCGTTCGATGTCCCGTCGATGGCATCGATCGCCTTCTCGTAGGCCCTCGTCCTGAACGACTGACTCTGGGCATCTTCGAGCTTCGTGTAGGCGACGAGCTGTCGGAGGGCCGCCACGATCGCATCGTTCGACGGCTTCATGTCGATAGCACCACATACCCGACGAAGGCGACGAGAAGGAGGAACCCTTCGAGTCGGCTGATCCGCTGCCATGTGTATGCAAGGATGCCGACGACGAGTGCCGATCCAACCATGAGCAGCACGATCGGCAGCCCGATCTCGTTGATGGGTCCCGGTCCGATCAGTGCAGCGACGCCTGCGACACCGAGCGAGTTGAAGGTGTTCGATCCGAGCACATTGCCGAGGATCAGGTCCGTCTGGCGGCGCCTCGCTCCTGCGATCGATGCGGACAACTCCGGAAGCGAGGTTCCAACGCCGGTGATCAGCCCCATGAACACGACGCTCAGCCCAACCTGCTCCCCAACATTCTCGACACCGGTGAGAAGGACCTGTGAGGCGATCACGGTCGCGAAGAGGCCGACAGATCCGTAGATCACCTCGACGCCGAGCCGGATGTCGGATGCTGGGATGTCCTCGATATCGGCGCTGACACCCTCCCCGTCCTTCGACCACTTGACGAGAAGAATGATTGCGGCGACCAAACCACCGACAAGGATCAGCCCCGCGAACCTCGTGATGGTTCCCGTGAGCACAAGGAGCCCGAGCGCCGACACCGATGCGAGCATCAGAAACCCCTCACGCCTGATGATCGCACGGCTGCTCGAGAGCGGAACAATCACGGCCGCGATGCCAAGCACCAGCATCACATTGGTGATGTTCGACGCGGTCACATTCGAGATTGCGAGCTCCGTGTTGCCCTGGCCCGACGCCATCGCTGAGACGGCGAACTCGGGAATCGAAGTTCCGAACCCGACGATGACCGCTCCGATCACGACCGCGGACACCTCGTACACCCTTGCAATGCGGATTGCTGCGAGGACAAGCCGATCGGCTGCAACGACGAGGACCACCAGACCGACGCTGATTCTCACGATGTCAAGCCACATGGCGCTCCCGGCAACGATCGAGCGATGGTACCGCCGTGGTGTGCGGTCCTCCGTGTGGGCGCTGGCGGCATTAGCCTGCTGCGTCTATGAGCGTCGAGAACGAGACGATCCACTCGACCTGGCTCGGGTCGAGCCGCGTCGTTCCGAGCATCTTCATCCGTCCCGTTCTCCGCTTCACCCGCGTCGAGGCTGCCGGTGGACTGGTGCTGCTTGCCGCCGCCGCGATTGCGGTCATCTGGGCGAACTCACCGTGGTTCGAGTCGTATTTCGCTTTGATCAACCATCACATTTCGCTCGATCTCGGTCCGGTCCACCTCAGCGAGTCGATCAAGGATCTCATCAACGACGGACTGATGGCCGTGTTCTTCTTCGTTGTCGGTCTCGAGATCAAGCGCGAACTCGTCGTAGGTGAGCTCAACTCACGCAAAAAGGCCGCGCTTCCTGCGCTTGCGGCACTCGGGGGGATGGTCGTTCCCGCAACGATCTACATCACGATCGTGGTGTGGGGAGGGGCGGCCCACGCGGTCCATGGCTGGGGGATCCCGATGGCGACCGACATCGCCTTTTCGGTCGGCATCGTCGCGCTTTTGGGATCGAGGGTTCCGGTCGGGGCGAAGCTGTTCCTGCTCGCCCTTGCCATCGTCGACGATATCGGTGCCATCATGGTGATCGCGGTCGCGTACACCGACGGACTCCATGTCGGCTACCTCCTTGCGGGAATCGGTGCTCTCTGTTTCGTCTACCTCGCGAGGCGACAGGGGATCCACAGCCTGCTATTCTATGTACCCGTCGCCTTCGTCATCTGGTACTTCTTCCTGGAGTCCGGGGTGCATGCGACGATCGCAGGGGTCGCCCTCGGGTTGATGACGCCGGTGAAGCCGAAGTACACCGACGAGGAGTTCCGCCAGAAGGCCGTTGCGGTGCTCGAGCGATGGAACCTCAACCGAGCATCACCGGACGCGGAGGCACGCCTTGACCAGGACGCCCTTGAGCTTGCCGCCGTCGCGAAAGCCTCCGTGTCGCCCCTCGACCGACTCGAACATGCCCTTCACCCGTGGTCATCGTTCGTGATCGTCCCGCTGTTTGCGCTCGCCAATGCCGGCGTCCGCTTCATCGGCCACGAACAGAGCCTGCTCGAACAGGTCTTCAGTCCGGTAGCTCTTGCGGTGACCGTCGGCCTGCTGGTCGGCAAACCGGTCGGCATCACGATCGCGTCGTGGCTCGGCCTGCGGTTCGGTGTCGGTGAGCTCCCTCGCGGGACGAGCCTCAAAACCGTCACCGGCCTCGGACTGCTCGCTGGCGTCGGATTCACGGTGTCGCTGTTCGTCACCGAACTCGCCTTCACGGAGGAGATCCTCGCCGATGAAGCCAAACTCGGAATCTTCCTCGGTTCGGCCATCGCGGGGATTCTGGGCTTCTTCGTCCTTCGAACCATGCGCACCGCGCAGGAAAAGTACGACGCCGCGGCGGGTCTCCTTGTCGAAGAGCTGAGCTGAGTCGCTTCGATCAGCCTATCGACAGCCCGACACGCTTCCCGGACGGCCCGGTGAAGCTGGTCGGGTCCGCCGAGCGGATCAGTGCGCTCGGATGCCCCTGTGCCCGATCGAGGCTTCGCGGATGCGCTTGGCAGCGAGGTCGAGATAATCCCGCTGCAGGTCGTAGCCGATGTAGTGGCGGCCGGTTTCGACGGCGGCAACGGCCGTGGAACCGGATCCGACGAAGGGGTCGAGGACGAGGTCACCGACGAAGGTGTACAGCTCGATCAGGCGGCTCGGAAGCTCCACGGGGAACGGGGCCGGGTGCCCCACCCGACGAGCAGATTCCGGAAGGATGTCCCAGACGGAGATCGTCGCTTCGAGGAATCCGTCCTTGTCGATCGAATCGTCACCGGTCCGTACGCGGGCAAACGAGCCCTTGGAGGCGACGATGATGTATTCGTGGACATCACGCAGCGTCGGGTTCTTCGCCGACATCCACGAGCCCCACGCACAGCTCCCACCTGCGGACTTCGCCTTCTGCCAGATGATCTCGCCCCGCAAGTCGAAACCGATGTCGGTCAGGATCGATGCCACATGGTGGTTGAGCGGAATGTAGGGCTTTCTCCCGAGATTGGCGATGTTCACCGCCACCCTTCCGCCCGGCTCGATCACCCTCCAAGTCTCCGTGAAGACCTGACGAAGAAGGTCGAGGTACTCGTCGATGTTGAGATCGTCGTCGTAGTCCTTTCCGACGTTGTAGGGCGGCGATGTCACCATCAGCGCAACGCAGTTGTCCGGGATCTGCTCCATGGTGACGGACGACTGGCAGAACAACCGATCGACGATGCTGGCAGGCGGATCGACGAGCGGGCCGATGTCACCACCGTCCGGGGGCCGCGCCATCCGTCTCCCGTAGAACCCGGACGCGTCGTGTCCCTCGCGCTTCCCCGCCCCGAAACTGGCCGTGCTGGTCGCCACATGACCTCCTGCCCGCGAACCCTATCACCGCAAGCCATCGTCAACGCGTACCCAGGGTTCCCGTGGGTACGGCTTTACGACACGACGGCCTTGTAGGAGCCGAGGTTGAGGATGGTTGCGGCGTTCGCGGGAGGGGGATCGAGCACCCTGCGGAGGCCCTCGATGCCGGGCTCGTGCACGAGGTCGATGAACGACCGGTAGTTCCACGCAGCCCCGGAGGGCCGCGACTCGATCCGGGTGAGGTTCGCCCCTCGCAGCCCGAGCTCGGTCAGGACAAGGGCGAGCGACCCAGGCGTGTGGGCGAAGGTGACCACGATCGTGGTCTTGTCGTCGTCGTCGCTGACCTCGGGTTCTCCGACATGGATCACCACGAACCGAGTGGTGTTGTGGGCCTTGTCCAACACATCTTCCTTCAGGACCACCAGACCATGGGCAACTCCCGCCAGTGGAGGTGCGAGAGCCGCGATGGTTGGATCACCCCCTTCGGCCACCTGGCGTACCGCCCCCGCGGTGTCATGGGTCGGTACTGCGTCCATACCCAGAGCAAGCAAGGCGTATTCAGCCTGTGCAAGGGCCTGAGGATGGCTCCGAACCTCACGGATCTCCTTGAGGGTCGCGCCGGGAAGTCCGTGGAGCGTGTGGCGCACCTCGACGAGGTGCTCGGCGAGGATCGAGAACCGGACATGGCTGTCATCGCCGGGAAGGCGATCGAGTACCGGAAGGACCGAACCGGTCGTGGAGTTCTCGACAGGGACGACGAGGCGCTCGACCGTTCCCGCCTCCAGCGCCGAAAAGGCGGACGCGAAGGTACGGAAGCCAATCAGCTCCCCGTCGGGGAACAGCTCCGTCGAGGCCTGGTGGCTGTAGCTGAGGGGCTCGCCCTGGTATCCAACGCGCATCGTTGGACAATAGACATGGCAGGTTCACCATCCGCAGGTGACGGTGCACCAAGGTCAAACGGAGGAGCCGTCAGCGGGTTCGCTCGTCGAGAAGCATCGCGAGGTCACGGACCACCACCTGCTCGTCGACACCGATCTCTTTGATGCCGTCGTCGAGCATCACATAGCAGAAGGGACATCCGGTCGCGATCACATCAGCACCCGTCCCGACGGCCTCTTCGGTGCGGTCGATGTTGACCTTCTTGCCGATGTGCTCCTCGAACCAGAGCTTCCCGCCTCCGGCGCCGCAACAGAACGAACCGGTGCCGTTGCGTTCCATTTCGACCCGCACGCCCGATGAGTCAACGATCGTTCTCGGAGCGAGGAAGGTGTCGTTGTGGCGACCGAGGTAGCACGGGTCGTGGAAGACGATCGATTCGCCCGTCGACGCCGGCTGCAGCCTCCCCTCCTCGACCAACTGGCTGAGGAGTTCCGAATGGTGCAGCACGGTGTAGTTCCCGCCGAATTGCGGATACTCGTTCCCGAGGGTGTTGAAGCAGTGGGGACACTGGGTCACGATCTTGTCGATGCCGAGATCGTTCAAGGTCTCGATGTTCTGGAGAGCAAGCCCCTGGAAGACGAACTCGTTTCCGGTGCGCCGTGCCGGATCGCCCGTGCAGAGCTCCCTTGCGCCGAGGATGCCGAAATCGATGCCAGCCCGATGAAGAAGCCGCGCAGTGGCGATCGTGACATTGCGGTTGCGGTCGTCATAGGACCCGGCGCAGCCGACCCACAGGAGGTACTCGGCTTGCACGCCTGGCTCACCGAGCCGCTTGATTTCGAAGTCGAGCTGGCCGGTCCAGTTGTCCCTGTCGGCCTGGGCCATCCCGTAGACATTCGACGAGTTCTCCATCGACACATACGCCTTGCCGAGCTCCGAAGGGAAGTCCGACTCCATGAGCGACAGATATCGGCGCATGTCGAGGATCTTGTCGACGATCTCGATGTCGCCAGGGCAGATCTCGTCACATGCCCGACAGGTCGTGCATGCCCACAACTCCTCGGAGGTGATCAACTCGAACACATTGTCGGAACTGACCGTGATCCCCTCGTCGACCCCGACCGGCGGCGAAACCGGTGGTGTTGCGGTCGCGGCCGCGACGGTCCCGAGCTTGAGAACGATCTCCCTCGGATCGAGCGGCTTCCCCGTCGTGTTGGCAGGACACACCGAGGTACAACGGCCGCAGATCGTGCAGGCGTCCGTGTCAAGGAGCTGCTTCCAGGTGAAGTCCGCAACGACCGCAGATCCCACTGATTCGAGGTCGGTCGCCTCCATCAGGTTCGGCATCTCGCGCATTGCGCCCTTGGGGCGTTCCCTCGCGGCGAGGGCGAGGTTGGCGGGCGTCGTGATCATGTGGCGGAGCTTCGTGACCGGCAAGAGCACGAGGAAGACGATGAAGCTGACAACATGAAGGATCCACATCGTCTGATGGATTCCCGATGCGGACGATGCGGGAACCAGCACCGAGAGGGGGTACCCAACGAAGGACCACACCTCGAAGGCCGGGCGCCCGACGAGCGAGATGCGGGCCGCTTCGGTCAGAAAACCCGTAACGCCGATGGCTGCCAGCGTGACGAGGATCCACGCGTCCTCGGGTCGGGTCTTCGAGCGGATCCTCCACGGCCGAATGGCGTAGCGCCGTATCGCAGCCATGGCAAGGCCGACAAGGAAGGCGACACCGGCTGCATCGAGGATCGCCGAGTACGCCTGGTAGACCGTCCCGTGGAGGAACTTGAGATCGGTCGGGAGCAGATGATCGATCTCGAGCGTCACGGTACCTGCGAACAGGATCAGGAACCCGTAGTAGATGAGAGAGTGCAGGAGTGCCGTTGAACGATCCTCGGCGACCGTTCGCATCGAGATGCCTTCACCAAAGCGCTTCAGTCGGCGCTTGAGGTCTCCGGTGCGGCGCTCCCAACTTCCCCGTTCCCAGTTCCGAGCGCGCACCGCGAGCATGCCGATCGAGATACCGACGAAGGCCGACACGACGACATAGAACTCCGCGATGACGACCTCCGGCACATTCCCGAAGACTTCGCGGCCGATCACGAACTCAGCGTGCCCCGGGAGCGACCCGAGCCACCACAACGCCAGCGTGCCGGCAACCGAGACGGCAGCGACAATCCCAATGAGCAACGAGGCCGAGACGCTGGGATGCCTTGTCTGTTCGTTGTCCTCGGTGGTCGTCACCGCTGCATCGCCTCCCGACGGTCAGGCATCACACGCCACGGGTCTACTCCGCTTGGTCGGTGTCCGACCCGGATGCGGAAGCGTCATCCGACAGGCCGAGTTCGGCTTTCAGCTCGGCGAGCTTCGCATCGGCTTGCGCCACATTGATTGCCGCCTTGAGCTCTGCCTCTGCACCTTCGGGGGTTGCATCGCGAAGTTCGGCCTTGGCCATCGCTTCGGCCTTGCGCCGTTCGATCTTGGCTTCGACCTGGGACAACGACGGTCCATCGTCTGAGATCGACGCGGACATCGTCTCGACGGCTTCGTTGACGGCCTCCTGCATCTTTGCCTGTTCGAGCTGTCCGAGCAGCTCCATGCGTTTGGCCGAGAGCTCCTGGAGGTTCATGGAGTTCTGCTGTACCGCCTCTTTGGCCTTCTCCGCCTGGGACTGGGCGACCGCGTACTGTTCCTTGAGGGATGCCAGGTTGTTCTCGGAGGCCTGGAGTTTCATGGCGATGGATTGGGCCGCCTGCGTCCACTTCTCGACACCGGCGGTGTCCCCTGCGCTTTTTGCGGCCTCCGCCTTCAGGAGCGCCTGCTTGGCCATCTCACGAGCCTCCCCTGCGGACTCGGCGGCGTCCTCAATTCCGCTTTCGAGTTGTGTCCGATGGGCAACCACTCTCGCTGCTTGGTTGCGGAGATCCTGATCCTTCTTCTTGGCCTCGTTGATCGCTGCCTCGATCTCGATCTTCGGATCCATCGCCTTTTCGGCGGTAGTGCTGAACAGCGCCTTGATGTAGGCCCAAATTCGACGGAACATCGTCTCCCCGACTCTCGCTTGCGTGCCAGGCGATACTAGCGCTCATCCTCACCGGCCGGTTGTCGGGCGCGGATGGGATGGATCAGCTCCGGCGCCGACCCCCGCCGCGGGTTCTCCGCCGAGCCCTCCCGGTTGATCCCGTCGGTCCCGGTGTGCGTGGCGATCCACCTCGGCTCGTTTCAGCCCCGGATCCGGATCCGGAAAAGCCTCCACCGAGGCCGGTCATTGCTGCCGCGCCGAGCAGCATCTCGAGGGTCTGGCTCGAGGCGTAGCTGCTCTGGCGTTGGCCGCGGCGCTGGTACTGCGACCGGTGGTATTCAGGGAGCCTTGCGGGGAGCTCGGCCCGCGTCGGTGCGGACTCGTTCGGTGGCGGCGTCTCAGTCGGTGGCGGCATTGTCGAAGGTTCCGGTCGCTGCGGCCGCGGCGGTTTCGGGTTCCCGTCGAGGATCGCTTCGGCGCAGTCGAGTTCCCAGATCGTGACATCGAGGTCGTAGCTCAGGTCGAGGAGCGAACCGGCGTGGTCTGCAGCAGCGAGCCGATCGCTCGCGGTAGCGAACGACGCGGTGGCGTTGCTGAAAAAGGCTGAGGCTTCGGCATTGCCAGCCTCGGCGATCTCCTGTTCGAGATCGAGGATGTCGTTCGCGATGGCATCGATCTGTGCCTGGATCGGCTCCTTGGCCTGGGCGAGATCGGTCGCCGTCCGCTTCTTTCCGTGGCGTACAGACCTCCAGACGAGGAAGATGATGCCCGCCACCACGATGATCATCACGACGAGCCAAGCCCACCCGCTCTTGCCTTCAACGGATTGATTCGAACACACCGCGTCTTCGCCGGTGAGCGTGTTGACGAATGTTCGCACGACATCGTTGTCGGATGCAACGGTCAGCGCCTCGGCAACGGCAGCATCGAGCTGAGTGCCGGACCAGAACCCCTCGTTGTCCTCATAGCCGACGGTTTCCGGTGCGACCGTGAACACCGTTCCAACCGTCCCCAGTTCGGTCAGCATCCCTCCGGAAAATGTCGTCGCGCCGCCGGAAGGTTCATCCGCAAGAACGACGACATACAGGTTGCCACCGGCGTTCCTGGCGTCGCTGACCGACGCCGACACACATTGGTCGGTCGCCGAAGTCCCCGAGTCGACATGGAACCCGTTCGATCCGACAGCGTCGACGAGATCCGATGGTGTGGCGGCCACGACGAACACGAGTGCCACAAGGGCGAGAGCCATGTGGACCATTCGGGAGAGCATCGGTGCAGGGTATCCCCTCGTCGATCCCAAGCCGATCCGCCGACCTCGCCACCGCCGCACGGCGAGTGGCCGGTCAATCAGATGGTGGAGATGTCTCGACGGGCGACACGCGCTCCCCACTGGCGCAACAGACCACTAGCGACCGACGAGGGCCCGGAAGAAGAAGGCAAGGTTGGCAGGGCGTTCGGCCATCCGTCTGGTGAGGTAGGGGTACCACGCTTCGCCGTATGGCACATAGACACGCATGGTGTATCCGGCTTCTGCGAGTTCTCGCTGGCGGTCCCTGCGCACGCCATAGAGCATCTGGAACTCCCACGGGGCGGATCGGTCCTGCGCCTCGTCCAGCGCGTGAGCGATACGGTCGTCATCGTGCGTTGCGATCGCTGGTTGCACCGACGCTGAGCGCATGAGCAGAGAGGTCAACTCGTCGAAGGCGTCATCGACAGCCGTATTCGACTGGTGGGCGATCTCAGACGGCTCGGCATATGCACCCTTGCAGAGCCTGATGTGTCCCCCGAGCGGAAGCACCCTCGTCACATCGGCAGGGGTCCGGTGCAGATAGGCCTGCAGCGCGATCCCGAGGTTTCCGTGCTTGCGCTGGACATCTTCGTAGATCGAGATGGTGGCTTCTGTGTAGATCGACTCTTCCATGTCGACCGTCACCGAGACGCCCGACGCAAGCGCAGCGGAGGCGATACGGCCCAGGTTGGTGGTCACCGCCCCGTCGTCGAGGCCCATTCCGAGCTGGGTCAGCTTCACCGAGACATTCGCATCGAGCGACTGGTTGTCGATCGCTTCGATGCACGCGAGGTACGAGGCGGTCGCTGTCTCGGCCTCATCGAGGGTCGATACATGCTCGCCCAGGTGGTCGAGCGAGACCTTGAGACCGCCCTCATTGAGGGCATGGGCAATGGTGACGGCGTCCTCGAGGAGGTTCCCTGCGACGAAACGGTGCGCAACAGCCTTCCCTGCGCGGGTGTCGGTGATGAGTTTCCGCGTGATATTCCGATTCGTGACGGCGAGCACCGCTGAGCGAATCACACGCCGCTCGCCCTCTGACCGAGCTCTCGGGATCGTTGGGCAGCCGACCTGACCGCGTCCTCGAGCAACGCGCGGAATCCGCCGTCCTCGAGCACATGCAGCGCGGCTGCGGTCGTACCGCCAGGGGATGTGACCTGGCCGCGCAGCCGGAACGCGGACTGGTCCGACTGGATGAGGAGCTCGCCCGAGCCTCGAATCGTCTGGTGGACGAGCTGCTCCGCGGCATGGTGGGGAAGCCCTTCGCGGATGGCAGCTTCGATCATCGCTTCGGCGAGAAGGAACACATAGGCGGGACCGGTTCCCGACACGGCGGTCACGGCATCGAGGAGGTCCTCGGGAAGCTCGATCGTCGACCCGACGGCGCCGAGGACCGCGGTTGCACGATCCACATGGCTCTTCGTTGCGTGCGAGCCTGGCGCGAGGGCGGTCATGCCGAGGTCGACCGCTGCGGGCGTGTTGGGCATCGCGCGTATGACCGGCTGACCGTCGGCGAGCGCCCCCTCGATCGTCGAGAGCGCGACACCGGCCGCGACCGAGACAACGACCTGATCCGTGGTGAGCACCGGCTCGATCTGACTGGTGACGGCTGGCATGTCCTGCGGCTTCACCGAGATCACGACAACCTGCCTCCCTTCGGCGCCAGTGACAAGGGAGGTCGTGGCGGCGATCTCGGTCTCCTTCTGGAGCTCTTCCGCGCGCTCGGCGCGCCGAGTGACGAGGATGAGGTCATCGGTCGACCAGCCTGCACGCAGCAAACCCCGCGCGAGGATCTCGCCAAGGGAGCCAGCGCCGAGAATCGCTACGGTGGGACGCAACATGCAGCGAGGATATCGCGCGGTCCGGTCAGGACGCTGCGCCGATCCTGCGCACGAGGTCTCCGAAGCGGTCGGCCATTACCCGGTCGAAACCGACGAGCCGAACCGATCGCAGCGGGCCGGGATCGTCACGAAGCCGACGAGCGACGGTGGAGACGATCACCGCGCACGCTTCGTCCGGTGGGTAGCCGTAGATACCGGCAGAGATGGCTGGCATGGCGACGGTCGCTGCTTCGATTTCGATGGCAGCGTCGAGGGCGCCGTTCACCGCTGCCGCAAGGAGCCGCTCGTTGTCCTGACCCGGTGTGTGGATCGGGCCTGCGACATGGATCACATATGACGACGGCATCTTGCCCGCTGAGGTGAGTGCCGCGGTTCCCGTGGTGAGGGGCCCGTGGGCGGCGGCCCATGCCGCTGACTCGTCGTCGATGGTCGCCCCACCAGCTCGTGCGATCGCGAGGGCAACGCCGCCCCCGTGCATCAAGCCGGGATTGGCCGCGTTCACGATCGCCGTGACAGGCATGACCGTGATGTCGCCCTGCACGGCGACGAGCGTCGCGTCATTGCAGCTTGCCGCAGACGCTGCTTCGGGAGGGATGTCAACGGTTTCCCAATCCCTGCCGTCGGGACGAACCGTGTCGAGTGAGGTCGTCCACATGCCGCACCAGCCTGAACCTCTCAGATCGATCCGGTGTTCATGGGCGACATCGGTGACCCGTGCCGCGACGGCTGGAGCAGGGTCGATGAGCTCGACGGAGTCGGGAAGGCACGCAGCGATCCGGTCGATGATGTGTGGATAGTGGGTGCAACCGAGGACCACGACATCGGCACCGGTGTCGCCGAGGGGCGAGACATACCGGTCGAGGAGGGCATCGACAGGGTCGCCTCGTTCGATCGCCAATGCGAGACCGGGGCATGCCTGCTCGATGATCTCGATGTCGCCAGCGAACCGACCGGTGAGACTCCTGAACAGCTCGCCTTGGAAGGTCGCATCGGTCGCGAGCACGGCGATGGTGCCGGTCTTCGTGCGCTCTGCGGCGGGCTTCACGGCCGGTTCCATGCCGACGAACGCAACCTCGCCGATGGCGGCACGGAGGTGGTGCAGTGCCGCCGCCGACGCCGAGTTGCACGCAACCACGATCATGTCGGCCCCCGCCGATTGCAAGAAGCGCGCGATCAGGGTCGTGCGGTCGCGCACCTCGTCCAGGGTGCGCTCACCGTATGGACCGAATGCATGGTCTGCAAGGTAGATGATGTCGGCCCACGGTGCCCTCGCCCGGATCGCGTCGAGCACACCGATTCCGCCCATTCCCGAATCGAAGACGGCAATCCGCGACATCAGAGCATCACAACATCAGGACAGGTTCGCCGACGATGGGCCGATCATGCCCCGAAGCGGTTCCGGTGGACGAGCTCGGTGAGGGGCTTTCGGCCCCCCATGCGCGCCGGCCCGCTCCCCGGCTCCGGGTAACCGACCGCGACACCGTACCGGCATCGGTACCCCTCGGGAAGCCCGAGCACCTCGGCAGCGATCTCCTCGCGGTGGAGGGTCACGGGGCAGCTCGCCATGCCGATGGCGTCCGCTGCCAGCATGATGTTCTGGGCGAGGCGGCCGGTGTCGAACTCGTATCCCTCCGGGTGCTGGACGAGCGCAATCATCATCGGTGCGTTCCGCACGGGCGTCATGAAGTCACCTGCGGCACAGATGGCGTCCTTCTGCTCCGGATCATCGACAACGACGAATGACCAGTTCTGCGAGTTCTTCGACGACCCCGTCCAACGAGCAGCGTCAAGAAGGGACGCAAGATCCTCATCAGCAACCGCCCGATTGTCGAATTGCCGGATCGCTCGGAGCCCGACGATCGCGTCATAGTGCGAGGTCATGCGATCACGATACTCGCGGTCAACCACGAGACCACACGATGTGACAACCCCCTAGAACGCTTGGTCGCTCATCTCCATGAGCCACGCCGTCTCGGCCTGGGCTGCTGCCGTGCGGATCCCGACCTTCGGCAGAGCATCGGAGGCGAAGAACTTGGCCGATGCGACCTTGCCCCCATAGAAGGCCCTGTCGTCTTCGTCGGCCGCCTCCAGCGCCGCGCTTGCACGCTCGGCATGTTCGAGCAGAAGCCACGCAATGATGACTTCCGCGAGGCTTTCGAGAAGCGCGTTCGTGTGGAGTCCCGTCTTGTAGATCTCCGGCGGGTCCTCCAACGATGCCATGGCATGGCCGACCAGCACGCCGATGTGGATCTGCACCTGTTCGAGGGCGTCTCCGAGCGCCTGCCGTTCGGAGGCGAACTCGTCGGAGCCGCCCTTGATGTACCCGAGGATGTCCTCCCCGAGGCGCATCACGGTCTGCCCCTGGTCTCGCGCGATCTTGCGGAAGAAGAGATCGAGCCCCTGGATCGCCGTCGTGCCCTCGTAGAGGGTGTCGATCTTGGCGTCACGGATGTACTGCTCGATCGGATAGTCCTGCGTGAATCCCGATCCGCCAAATACCTGAAGCGACTGCGCGAGCAGCTCGTATGCCTTCTCGGATGAGTAGCCCTTGACGATGGGAAGCAGCAAATCGTTGAGTCGTGACCAGTAGTCATCTTCCGGTTCGAGCTGCATCTTGTCGAGCGTCCATGCGGTGTACATCCACAGAGCCCGCAAGCCCTCGGCGTACGCCTTTTGCAGCATCAACATACGCCGAACATCGGGATGGCGGATGATCGGAACCCGGGGAGCCGTCTTGTCGGCGGCTTGCGTCAGGTCTGCGGACTGGATGCGCTCCTTCGCGTACGCGAGAGCGTTCAGATAGCCCGTCGACAGCGTACCTGCCGACTTGACGCCGATCAGCATGCGGGCGTCCTCGATGATGTGGAACATCTGCCTGATGCCCTCGTGCACATTGCCGACGAGGTACCCGACGCACGGTTCACCCGCGCCGAGCGTCAGCTCACATGTCGACGAGCCCTTGATCCCCATCTTGTGCTCAAGGCCCGTCACCCGAATGCCGTTGCGGGCACCAAGCTTGCCGTCATCATCGACGAGGTACTTCGGCACGATGAACATGGAAAGGCCCTTAGTCCCCGGCTCGCCGCCTTCGCGGCGCGCCAACACCAGATGGATGATGTTCTCGAAGTAGTCATTGTCACCCGAGGTGATGAATCGCTTCACGCCTTCGAGTTGCCACATGTCCCCCTCGACATGAATGGCCTTGGTGGTTCCTGCCCCGACATCGGAACCGGCGTCTGCTTCGGTGAGCACCATGGTTGCGCCCCAGCGCCGATCCAGCATCGGTCGGGCCCAGCGGGCGGCCTGTTCCGGGGTTCCGATCTCGGCGATCACGCGGGCCATGAGGGCACTCGAGGCATACAAGAACGCGGAAGGATTCGACGACACGAGCATCTCGCCTGCAGCCCATCGCAAAGTGTCGGGTGCGCCGTAGCCACCGAGTGTCGGGCCGATCCCGAGCAGATGCCAGCCTCCGTCGAAGAACGCGTCAAGGCTCTTCTTCAGGCTCGGGGTGATCTCGACGGTGCCGTCAACGAGCTTGGGCGGATTGCGATCCGAATCGACCCAGCTGACGGCAAAATCCTCGACGGCGAGCCGTTCGATCTCACGGAGTGAATCCATCGCGGTGTCCCGCCCGAATCCCTCGAACGGCGCTGAGCCGTAGTACGAGTCGACCTCAAGGAACTCGAAGAGGTTGAACTCGAGGTCCCGCAGATTCGTCTTGTAATGCGACATCGTCCACCTCCCTGTTCTGGCTCGTAATTTGAGTATACCCTCAACTTTGAGTGATCAATCAGAATTGGGGGCTTGCCAGCAGAATTTGAGCGAGTTTTGAGCGACCGCTCAAGATTTCGGGTACGATCTCGGTCCGGATCGAACGAGGAGCACACGACCGTGGCGAGGTATCAGGCGGGACTCCGCACGGAGACTCGCATCATCGATGCAACCCGGTCCCTGCTCGCGGAGGGCGGCCTCGAAGGAACCACGCTTCAGGCGATCTGCGAGCGGGCCGATGTCAAGGCCGGGAGCTTCTACAACCTGTTCGATTCCAAAGAAGAAGCCGTGATTCGGGTTGTGCGGGAAGCCATCGATGCGGTCGACCCCGATCCCGAGGGCGCGGGCACCGACACGGTCGACGATCTCGTTGCTGCGTTCGTGCGCTTCTTCGTCGAGCAGCCGGAGATGGCGAGGGTCTATGTCCTCGCTGCGGTCAACACGGAGAGTTCGAACAACGGTGCGCGACGCCGCTTCCTGCGGCACCACCAGCGTCGTGTTGAGCGGTTCGCCGACGCCATGGCAAGGAATGGGTCCACGATCGGCCCGGATGAGGCCGTCGTCCACGCGGAGCTCCTCCTCGGCGCGCTCGACGGTCTTGCGTTCCGATGGGCGATCGATCCGACCTTCGACTTCGAGACCTTCGCGCTCGAAGCCGCCTCCCGTTTGGCGTGAAGCGAGCGGTCACGGTCGGGGCACTAGAACGGCAGTCCCACCGCCTCGCAGAGGAATCTGGCGTAGGGAGCCGCCTTGTCGTAGAGCTTCCCGAGGTCGTCGTCGAACGATCCTGAAGTCACCGTCTTCTGGGTGAGCTTTGATCCCGCGGTGAAGCTCTTCCGGCGAACATCGACCGGGAACTCGGGTTCCTCGTATTCCCGAGGGATTCGCTTCAGCAGGTCCGCCTCGTCAGGAGTTGCATCCCAGGCATCGATGAACGACCTGCTTGTAACCGCACGCTGCCACGCATCGGGATCGGTGTAGATCCGGTCCCTGATCTGTTTCGCCACCTTTGCCTCTGGGCGCCACAGCCCGACGCCAGCCCAGCAGCTCCGGGGCTCAAGGTGGAGATAGAAGCCCGGTGCATGAACATCTTTCGCCATCTCGTGCCTGAACTGGATCCCGATGTTCGCCTTGTACGGCGTCTTGTCGCCGGTGAACCTGGTGTCGCGGTAGGGACGCATGAGAGAACCGCCGTTGGTCCGCGGGTCGGCAACGAAGTGATCCGAGATGTTCGTGAGCCGCGGCGCGAAGTCGGAGATGAACTCCTGAGCGGGCTCACGGATCGTCCTGATGTAGCGCTCCTTGTTCGCCTCGAACCAGGAGCGGTTGTTGTTGGCGGCGAGGTCGCGAAGGAACTTGAAGGCGGCCGGTGTGAAGTAGGTGCTGCGCACGGTGGTCCCTTCTGGTGGTGCCAACCTATCGAAAGCTGTTCGCAGATGGAAGAGGGTCGGTTGGCCGCGCCCCGTTCCGGTTCCGATGAATGTCCCTTCCCCTACGCTGCGAGACCCATGGCAGTCATCGAATACGGGCTTCAGGTTTCCGGGCCATATGAGCATCTCCTCGCTGGCGCCAATCTTGCACGAGAAAGGGGGATGGTCGCGCTCGCCCTTCCGGACCACTACCTGATGTCCGTCAACGACGATCTTGCCGCAACGACCGACGCTCCCGATGCGTTGATCCAACTCGGTGGGCTCGCTCGGGACACGGCTGGCATCGAGCTGGTCGCGCTTGTGTCGCCCATCACCTTTCGGCACCCTGCGGTCCTTGCCAAGACAGCCATGACGCTCGACGCGATGTCAGGCGGGCGATTCACGCTCGGTGTCGGAGCAGGGTGGTTGGAACGAGAGCATCAGGTGTTCGGCCTTCCGTTCCCTGACCGTGGGGAGCGTTTCGCGATGCTCGAAGAAGCCCTCGGCTACCTGTCTGCGGCGTTCGATCCGGATCATCCCGGATACCGCGGCGACCGGTATCGGCTCGAGAGCTTCCCCCTCAACCCGATGCCGCAGCGACGGATCCCTCTGCTTGTTGGCGGCTCGGGCCGGCACACGACTCCCCGCCTTGCCGGAACCTTCGCCGACGAGTTCAATGTGTACCCAGGGCCTGCCTTTGTGGAGCGCATCAAGGCGTGCCGCGACGCGGCGGTCGCTGCGGGCCGTGACCCGGACGCCATCAGGATCTCATCGGCGGGCCAAGTCCTCGCCGCCGAGACGGAAGCCGAATTCGAAGCACTCCTCGCACAGGAAGCGCACGAGCGTGGGATGTCACGGGACGAGCTCGCGGACTACTTCGCGCAACGCCGACCCCCTCACGGTACCTACGATCAGGTGCGCGCCATCCTCGATGACTACGCGCGGATGGGTATGCAGCGCTTCTACTTCCAAGGAATCGGCACCGACGGGGAAGCACTGCTCGATGGGCTTGGCATCGGCTGATGCGCAGGGTCACCATCGACATCGGGGGCCCCGTATCGGTGATCGAGTATGGCGGTTCGGGCCCGTTGGCTGTCTGCGTCCACGGGCTCGAGGGTTCTGCATACAACTGGCGGGACATCGCACCCGACCTGATCCGAACCCACACCGTCGTGGCTCCCGATCTCATCGGCTTCGGATACACCCAACCATCGGGAAGGGCCGCGACCGTCTCGGCGAACGCTGACCTCGTTTCGGGCCTGATCGACCACTACGGAGGGCCGGCGCTGGTCGTCGGGAACTCGATGGGTGGCCTCATTTCGATCCTCGCGGCAGGCAACCGACCTGCCAGCGTTGGGGCCATGGTCCTCGTCGGCCCCGCGGGACCGGTGCGGCGGTGGGATCGTTTGCGACCATGGGCCGCGTTGACGATCGGCGCCCCCCTGATCCCAGGGATCGGAGCCGCGATCGTCGATGCCTATCGATCCTCGCGATCAGCCGAAGAAGGCGTTGCGGAGTCGTATCGCCTCGTCACGGCGGACCCCGATACGGTGAGTCCGACAGCGACCGCCGACGCCCTCGAGATCGCCGTCTTGCGCCGCACCCAACCGTGGGCGGCACACTCCCTCGTGGAGGCCACACGCTCGATCTTTCCCTTCGTCGTCGCCTCCCGCCGGTTCACCGACGCTCTCGACCGCGTCGCACAACCCACCCTCCTGATCCAGGGGTTGGCGGACCGGATCGTCGACCGCCACACCGCACAGTGGATCGCGGCGAAGCGTCCGGATTGGGCAACGGCTTATCTCGAAGGTATCGGACATGTCCCGATGATCGAGTCGCCTGAGACCTTCATCGAGGTCTTCCGCGCATGGGAGGGACACCTCGGGGATGGGGATCAGGATGCGCGCCGGAGCAGCGTGAACGGGAGATCCTCGTAGAAGACGACATAGTCGCCGCTGTCGATGAGGTCCTCCACGATGTGGTCGAAGTCACGGAACGAGTCCCATCGCAGCACAACCCACTCGACGGCCGAAGGGTCAGGCAGGCCGGTGTCGTCGGCCCCGTAGTTGTACGGAAGGAACGGGTTCGGGAACATGTAGATCTCCTCACGGTTCGTGAGGTGGGGGACGAAGGAGGTCCATGCGGAGACCGAATCACCTTCCGGCACGACCTCGAGGAGGGCTCGCATCTGGTCGTTGCTGTCGTGTGGTTTGGCCCAGTCACGGATCGGGGCAGCGGCGACCCAGATCCCGATCGGCACGATGATCGACGCCACAACCGCGGCGATCTTGATGCCCCGGTTGCCGATGGCACGAAGCCTCGCAGCTCCGAACGCTGCGGCGATCGCCACCACTGCGACGAGATACGCCGTGTAATGCCATCGGATCTCGTACTGGTATCCGTGGAGCGAAAGGACATTCGCAGCAAGGGTCGGGATGCCCACGAGGAGCCACCTGCTGGCGAACACGGCGAGCGGCATCGCGAACACGAGTGCCACCACATACCACACCTTGGTCGGGTTGGTGACCGTGTCCCACCACACATCGGGTGAGGTGACAAGGCCGGCGAGAATCCCGAGCGGGGATTCCCCGAGATAGCCGTACCGATAGGAGTACAGCAGTTCCCCGGTCGGTGACCATGCCGGCAACAAGACGAGGAAGTTCACCAGGAACGCTGCGAGCCCAACACCGGCGATCACGAATCCGACCTTTCGCTTGTTCATGAGCCACGCAACGGCGAGCCCGAAGGGCACCACGACGAGCCCGACATCCTCCTTGGCGGTGAGGGCAACCACGACGACGACGATCGCCCACCCGTGGCGGTCATGCTGAAGCAACAGGACCGCAGCCAGGATCAGCGGGATGACAAGCACCTCGGGGTGGAACGGGTCCCGAACCTGCCACTGCACGGCGGGGGCAACGAGCACGAGAAGACCCGTGAGGATCGACAGTCCCGAGCCTGCCCCTGCCCTCGCGGCGATCGCATAGGCGAGCACCGAGGCGAGCCCGAGCGCAACCACCGAGATGACGATCAGCGTGCCAGGAGATGGAACGAGCGCGTAGATCGGCGCGATGAGGATGAGAATGTACGAGGAGTGGTCAGCAAACAGCGGGAGACCCCGAACGGTCACGAACGGGTCCTTGAGGCGGCTCAGCAGCCAGGTGCCTTGCGCGAAGATCCCGAGGTCGAACGCGTGGGTGTGGAACCGGAGATGCTGGAGAACACCCCGAATGGAGAACACGACGGTCCACACCGCTGCGAGCGCCGACGACACCAAGAGCCCGTATCGGTTCCGAAGCCTGGGGATCGTGCTGCGATCGTCCGTCTGGATTGACACGCCCGACTCCACCCTCCGCCACGCGGCACGCCGAGTTCGTGTCACGCGGTACCGTTTTCGCTGATGGACGGACGATACCTGTCAACCGTGTTTGCGATCCTGCTCCTTGCCACCGGTTGTTCCGACGCGCGGCAGGCTTCGAGCGACCGTTGGCATGGCAACGAACCGGTCGTTCCGCTTGCCTCGACCACGACGACCGCGAACCCCACTCCGACGGTTCCCACGACGCCGCTCGCAGCGCGACCCGATCCGGAGCGTGGGCGTCTCGTCATCAACGGAACCGGGGATGTGAACCTCGATCCGTCCTTCGTGCGGACCTTCCCCTCGACGGGTTATGAGGATGCCTGGACCGGGCTCAACGGAGCGTTCGTCGACGACGACCTGACCGTTGTGAACCTCGAGTGCTCCCCTTCGCCGCTCGGGACACCCTGGGAAAAGCCGTGGGTGTTCCAGTGCGACCCCAATGCGTTCGAAGCGATGGCCGCGGCGGGGGTCGATGTCGTGAACCTCGCGAACAACCATGCGATGGACTACGGCATGACCGCGATGCTCGACGGAAGGGACCGCCTGCGAGCGGTCGGAATCGAGCCGGTCGGGACCGGTGCGAATCGCGAGGAGGCCTATGCCCCTGTCCTCGTCGAGGTCGGTGGTTGGACGGTGGCGGTGATCGGGAGCGGTGGAGTGTACCCCGAAACCGGAACTTGGGTCGCAACCGACGACAGGCCCGGCATGACAAGCGGGGACGACACGGAATCGATCGCCGACGCCATCCGCGCCGCCGACGCCGTCGCGGATCTCGTTCTTGTCACGGCACACTGGGGACAGGAACACGAGGCAACGCCGCGACCGTTCGAGATCAGCCAGGCGAAGTCGTGGATCGATGCGGGCGCCGATGGTGTGTTCGGCCACCATCAACATCGGCTCCAGCCCCTCATGTGGTACAACGGCAAGCCGATCGCCCTCGGTCTCGGCAACTTCGTGTGGCAGGCCTACCCCGAAGAGGCGAAACAGACGGCCATCGCCCAGTTCGTCTACGAGCCCGACGGGCGCGTCTCGGCCTGCCTGCTCGATGTCGTGATCGAACGCCACGGCCATCCCGTGATCCAAGACCCTGATGCCCCGGTGTGCGGCACACGCGGCCCCCGCTGACCGACCGCGTAAGTTACCTGCAACCCCGGGTTGTACCCAGGGCTCCCAGTCGGCTATACCCGAGTGGCAGCCCTGGGTAGATGACGGAACAGCACCGAGAGCCGTTCTGCCGGGTTGGTTCGTAGGACCTACACTCCCCGTGTGGCGACGATCATCGCAGTGGCGAACCAGAAGGGCGGGGTTGCCAAGACCACCACGGTCCACACGCTCGCCGAAGCACTCTCGGAGCTCGGCCGGCGCCTCCTGATGGTCGATCTCGATCCACAGGCCTGCCTCACCTTCGCAGCCGGGATCGATCCCGACTCCCTCGATCACTCGATCCACGATGTGCTCATGGGCAGGATCGAGCTCACCGACTGCATCGTGGATCGGGAAGGCCCCGATCTCGTCCCATCCACGATCGACCTCGCCGGATCCGAGGTGCATCTCCTCACCAAGACCGGTCGAGAATTCGTGTTGAAGCGTGCCCTGCGAGACCTGGGCCGCACATACGACTTGATCCTCATCGACTGCGGGCCCTCCCTCGGCATCCTCACGGTGAACGCCCTCACCGCCGCCGACATGGTTCTCGTCCCGTTCCAGGCCGAGACGCTGAGCGATCGCGGGGTGGGCCAGCTCCTCGACACTATCGACGATGTCCGGCAATACACCAACGAGGACCTCACGGTTCTCGGCGGGATCGCAACCATGTACGACCCCCGCACGAATCTCGGCAAACGCGTACTCGTCGAGCTGGAGGAGCGCCACGGGCTCCGCGTTATCGGACCGCCGATCCCACGGTCGGTGCGTGTCGCCGAAGCTCCCGGTGAAGGAGTGTCGGTTCTCGCCCACGCTCGGAGCTCGAAGGCGGCTGAGGCGTATCGCGAGGTCGCAATGAGCCTGGTTGGCATGCTGTGACCAAGCGACGCGATCCCGAAGGAAAACGAGCCCTCTTCGAATCGCCGCCGATCGAGATCGACGAACCGCTGCGGGATGATCCGCTCATCGAACACCATACAGAAGACGGCCACGAGGCGCTCTATTCGGCCGGTGAACACCAACCGGGAACCGTCGTCATCACCTGCTCCCGTTGCGAGGTCCGATCTCGGATCAGCCTCATCGAGTCGTTCGTCAGGATCCTGTCGATCTCCTTGTGGATTCCGGGTCGTCCCTACAGCCGCTGGATTCCGTGCCCTTCCTGCCAGACGCGATCGTGGTGCCGGATCGACTGGTTCGGTTAGTCGGATCCCGTGGTGCGTGTCAGGTTGCAGCCAGCCTCGAGAGAAAACGCTCCCGATCGATCACGCTTCGCACATGGTGGCCGTCGGCGACGACCTTGTCCCCTTCGAACACTTCGAAGTGGAAGATGAGTTCGTTGTCCTCGATGTCCTCGAGAACCGCCTTGGCAACGACCGTCGACCCGACGGCGCTCGGCGCGTAATGGCCGAGCTGCACATCGACCCCAACCGTCGTCAGTCGCTTCGGAAGCTGGTTGCCGATCGCCTTCACCGCAGCCTCCTCCGCGAGCGCGAGAACCTTTGGCGTTCCGAGCACGGGCACATCCCCGGATCCGAGCGCGATCGCGGTTGAGGCTTCGTCGACGACGAAAGTGACGGACGCATTCGAGCTGCGGTTGATCATGATGAGCAGAATACGCACTGTTCGACACCCACCGGTAGCGTCTCTCACATGGATCGGTTCGATCTCACCGAACAAGGCGGTGTCTGGACGCTGACCCTCGCCGATGGCGAGAACCGACTCGGGAGTGCGTCGATCCGGTCGTGGCACCGTGCGCTCGACGAGGTGGCGGCCAAGCCCGGCTCCGTGCTCGTCGCGGTCGGAACCGACCGCTTTTGGTCAACGGGGCTCGACCTCGACGAGATGGGGCGCCTCGGCGACGAGGATCGCCTGGCGTTCATGGCGACGGTCGATGGCCTGCTCCTACGGATCCTGACGGCACCATTTCCCACCGTTGCTGCCCTCAACGGTCACGCCTACGCCGGGGGTGCTCTGCTTGCCTTGGCCTTCGATCATCGCATCATGCGCAACGATCGCGGCTTCTTCTGCCTCCCGTCGGTCGATGTCGGCATCCCGTTCACCGAAGGCATGGCCACACTCATCACCGCGAAGGTCCCACAACCCCATGCTCACGACCTCGTCGTCACCGGCCGCCGAATCACCGGCGATGAGGCCGCAACGATGGGCATCGTCCACGCATCGACCACGGCGGGGTGGGTCCTCCCCGAGGCTCTCGATCTGGCGACCACCCTGACCGGCAAGGACCCAGCGACCCTTGGGACCGTCAAGCGGCGCCTCTACCCCGTCGCCTGCGAACTCTTGGCCCGATCGGTGTGAAACATCCCGTCGACACGGCAGCGGGCATGATCGTCGCGTGGGGTCCATCACGCCTGCGGTTCTTTGCCCGCGGATGGGGCGATCCCGCCCTGCTTGAGCCCCCCGATATCTCGCCACGAATCGCCCAACCGATCCACCCGGTGTGGCTGAGTGACGAACGATTCGATGGAGGATTGCTCCGTCGGGGCGTCTACGACGGAGTTGCAGATGCGCTCCCTGCACGGTCAAGAACCGGGTCGATCATCAGCATCTCGCCGATCGCACCGCACCACCGCACCGTCGTCCTCATGGCGGCATGGAACGAACACGATCCCAGGGTCAGAGTCAGCCTCGCTCGGCATCTCGCGCGCCTCGGGATCGCCTCGCTCATCCCCGAGAACCCCTACTACGGCTCGCGACGGCCCGATCCGACGATCCATCAACCGATCGAGACGGTTTCGGACTTCATGCGGATGGGAATCGCCGCCGTTGCCGAAGGCGCAGGGCTCCTCGCAGGCGTGCGCGAACGCGGAAACGAACCAGGCGTGTCGGGATACTCGATGGGAGGCAATGTCGCAGCGTTGATCTCGTCGATAACACCGTTCCCGGTCGCTACCGCTCCGCTCGCGGCTTCCCACTCACCCGCACCGGTGTTTCTCGATGGCGTCCTTCGCGAAGGTATCGCCTGGGGCGCCCTCGGTGGCAAGCCGGAGGCAAGGGACCGCCTCCGCCGGGTCCTCGGGTCCGTGTCGGTCCTCCGAGCCTCCCCACCCCCACACGCGGCCCACGCGATCATCGTCGGCGGCCGCAGCGACGGATACATCCCTGCGGCAGCGACGACGGATCTCGCCAACCATTGGCAAGGAAGTGACCTGCGTTGGTTTCGGGGCGGGCACGCAACCGTCGTGTGGTATCGAAAGGCGCAGCTCGCTCGCATCGTCGCCGAGTCCTTCGACCGGGTGTTCGGGGCTACGAGCGCGACGGTGTGACAAGCACCCGGCGTCTCCCGGGCAGGGTTACGCCGCCCGGAGGCGAAACCCTGAGTAGATCTCGAGGATGCCGTAGGCGATCGCATACCCACCTGCGACGATCGCGAACACGAGCACCGTCGGTGCGGGCCAGATGAGCACGACGCAACCAACGAGGATGGAAACGATACCGAGCCCGATCCGAGTCCCTCGATCGGGCGCCGTGTCGTCGTTCACACCGCGGAACACATCGATCATGCCTCCGACGATCCAGAAGAGCCCTGCGATCACCACAACGAGCTTGATCACCGCGTCGGGGTTCTTGATGACGACGATGCCGAGGGCGACACCGATGATCGCGGACACCAACAGGAGCCACCGTATCTGCGATGTTTGGCCGAATACGGCAAGGATGAAACGCACCACGCCCGTGAGGATCATCAGCGCCCCAAAGAGCCACACCACCACCGTGAGCGTCCTTCCCGGCCAGAAGACGAGCAGAGCACCGATCGCTACCGACAGCAGCCCTGACACCGCAAGTACCCACCACAGCGACGCGACATCCGGATCGACTTCGAACGGCTGGCTGCTTGACATGGCTCCTCCGATTGCGTTGCACACCATACCGGACGCGTCACCGGTCGAGGGGATCGTGGGCCATAATCGAACATGGCTTCCGAGTCGTTTGTCGATGCCGGCGGGGTCCCCGTCCGGATCTCCAGTCCGAACAAGGTCGTGTTCCCTGCGACCGGCTGGACCAAACTCGATGTTGCGGAGCACTTCGCGATGTGTGGCGACGGTGCCCTCCGAGGTGTCTACAACCGCCCAACGATGCTCAAACGCTGGACCAAGGGGGTTGGTGGTGATCCGTTCTATGTCAAGCGGGTGCCCGAGTCGGCTCGATCCAAGGTCGATGTCGTGTTCCCCTCTGCCCGGCCGGGAAGGATGTTCCTGCCGCTCGAGGTGCAGGATGTCGTGTGGCTCGCACAGATGAACTGCCTCGATCTGCATCCGTGGAATTCGCGGGCATCGGACATGGAGCATCCGGACGAACTGCGAATCGACCTCGACCCAACCGACGGACACGGGTTCGACGCCGTCATCGATGTGGCTGCAACGGTTCGCGAGATCCTCGATGATTTGGGCCTTGTCGGCTGGCCGAAGACATCCGGTAACCGGGGTATCCATGTTCTCGTCCGATTACGCGTCGAGTGGACCTACTACGAGGTGCGACGAGCGTGTCTTGCGATCGCTCGTGAAGCGAGCCGTCGCAATCCGACAGCGACGACAGCGTGGTGGAAGGAGGAGCGCAGCGGGGTCTTCGTCGACTACAACCAGAATGCTCGGGACAGGACCGTCGCATCCGCCTACTCGGTCCGCCATACCGGGTGGATCTCGACACCGCTGCAGTGGGATGAGCTCGATTCGATACGGCCCGACATGTTCGATCTGATGTCGTTCAAGGACCGGTGGCGAGACGTCGGAGACCTCACGATCGGGATCGATGACGCTCCCGGGGACCTCGCCGCGGCCCTCGCATGGGTCGAACGCGACGAGGCCGATGGCCTCGGCGATGCGCCATGGCCGCCGCACTATCCCAAGATGCCTGGCGAACCTCCCCGAGTCCAGCCATCCCGGCGCAAGATGGAAGGCTGACCACGCTCGCAGCACCCGAGGCGACGCGAGTGCGCGTACCATGGACGGATGGTCACCACCGCATCGTCGACTCTCGAAGCGACGCGCCGGCGCCTCATCTGGACCCTGTTTGCCGGGAACGCCATCGGTTCGACGGCATACATCGGGATCGCGACAGTGGCGGCCCTGATCGCTGAGGAGATCACCGGGTCGACATCCGTCAGTGGGCTTCCGGGAGCAACGGGGACCCTCGGCGTTGCCTTCGGCGCGGCAACGCTGTCGTGGCTGAGCTATCGGGCGGGACGACGCCCGGCCTTCGCCATGGGCTACGCCGTCGCCGTTGCTGGGGGCATCACGGTCATCGTGGCGATCGGCGCCGAGAACTTCGTGTTGCTCCTCATGGGGATGGCCGGGATCGGCATCGGTCGCAGCGTGGGTCAGCTGTCGCGTTACGCCGCTGGCGACATGCGCCGCGAGGATCGCCGGGCGGCCGCGATCGGGCTGATCGTGTGGGCATCGACGATCGGTGCCGTCGTCGGCCCACCCCTGCTCGGCCCCACCGGCGCCATGGCACTCGCCGCAGGATTCAATGAACTCGTCGGCCCCGTAGCCGTGTCGGTCGTTGGCTTCGCACTCGTGTCG
Source organism: Acidimicrobiia bacterium (assembly GCA_041393965.1). Classification (NCBI taxonomy): domain Bacteria; kingdom Bacillati; phylum Actinomycetota; class Acidimicrobiia; species Acidimicrobiia bacterium. The sequence continues at coordinate 266,983 of JAWKJB010000001.1, forward strand.
ACGCTCATGCTCGTCGGCCTGCGGCCCGATCCGCTCGCCCTCGCCCACAATGACGAGGATGAGCGATCCACGAGGCCGGCGCGCCCGTTGCGTGAGCTGCTCGCCTCGCGAGCCGTGCAGCTCTCGATTGCCGCGATCGTGATCAGCCAGGTTGTGATGGTGCTGGTGATGGTCATGACCCCGCTCCACATCAGGGCCTTTGACGGCGCTTTGTCCACGATCGGATATGTGATGATGGCCCACACGCTCGGCATGTTCGCAATCGCTCCCGTGACCGGCTGGTTCATCGGAAGGGTCGGCGCCCGCAGGATGATCATCATTGCCGTCGCCGTGTTTGTCGCTTCGTGCGCCCTCGCCGCAACCGCCACCACTGCCGATACGGTGACGCTGCTGGTGAGCATGTTCCTCCTCGGCGTTGCTTGGAACTTCGGGTTCGTGTCGGGCAGCACGCTTCTGCAAGCGGGCCATGGGGTAGCGGACCGCCTGAAGCTCCAGGGAACCGTGGACGCCGCAGCCTGGATCTCGAGCGCGGCAGCGGCCGCCGCCTCGGGGCTCCTGCTCGATGCCACCTCCTTCCAGACCCTTGCGATGGCAGGCGGGGTCCTCGCCCTCATCCCCCTGATCCCCCTCGTACGCACCCGAGCGGTTCACGCCATCTGAGCCGTCGTCCGCGACAATGCACCCATGGTCGCCAACTACCTGCGCGGAATCGACCGAGCTGTCGATCTGACGCCACCATCCCGAAACCGAGTCGTCGACGGCTGGCGCGCGCTCGCCCTCCTCCTTGTCGTGTTCGGCCACTGGATCTCGGCGTCGATATGGGTCCAACCCGACGGAACCATCCTTGCCGGGAACACCCTCGAATGGTTTCCGGCAGCCGAGCACCTGACCTGGCTCTTCCAGGTCATGCCGATCTTCTTTCTCGCAGGTGGGTATGCCAATGCCGCGGCACTCGACGGATCACCCGATATCAGGACTTGGGTCACCTCACGGGTTCGCCGCCTGTACACACCCGTCGTGCCCCTCATTGTGGTGTGGGTGATCCTCGTGGCCGTGTTGAGGCCATACATCCCTTCCAATGTCGTCCACGCCGGTACGATCTCCGCGACGCTGCCGGTGTGGTTCATCGCGGTGTACCTCGTCATGGTCACGCTCGCCCCGTTGACGCTGCGCTGGTGGCGGCGTTCCGGTGCTCGGTCACTCCTCGTACTCGCCGCATGTGCTCTGTCGATCGATGGTCTGCGCTTCGGGCTTGACCTCCCGGCCATCGGATGGGTCAACTACCTGTTCGTGTGGGCGTTCGTCCATCAGCTCGGCTACGCATGGTTCGACCGCAACCGGACGGACCGACCGGTGTCCTTCACAGCCGGGGTCGTCGCCCTCGCGGCCGGGCTCGGTGTGTTGATCATCACCACAGGCATCGGCTGGTATCCCGTGTCGATGGTGACGATCCCCGGTGGTGGCATTTCCAACATGACGCCCCCGACATTCGCAAACGGTTTCCTCGCGATCGCGCATGCCGGATTGATCGCCGTATCGATGCCGCTCGCGAGGCGGCTCACAGACCGCCGCCCGGTGTGGCGGATCGTGGTGGCCGTATCGGCGGTGATGATGACGATCTACCTGTGGCACCTCACGGCGCTCTCCCTCCTCGGGGCCGCGGGCATCTTCATCGGCGACGGCTGGCTGTTCTCGTTCGAGCCGGGCACACCTCCGTGGTGGTGGCTACGGGTGCCGTTTTTCGGCGTGCTCGCGGTGTTGACGGTGGTGCTCGTGGCCGTGTTCGGTTCCTTCGAACGCAACATCAACCGGCGGCCGCCACAGGGCAACCGGATGGTCTGGTTCGCAGGCATCGTCGCAGCCATCGGCGCGACAGCGCTCACCGCCTTCGTCGGCATCGTGACACACGACGCCGCCATCAACTGGTACATCCCCGCGTTCGCCGTCATTGCGGCCGTTGTCAGCGGTTCCTACCGGATTCGACCGACTTCGTAGAAGGGCTCAGGCCGCCAACGGATTGGGGCCGTACTGGTTCTCGCCCGGGTCGCCCTCGAGGAACCCGCACTCGATGAGCACCCACAGCCAGCCGACGAACGGGATCAGCGCCACGAGAACGAACCAACCCGACTTGCCCCGGTCATGCCATCGCTTGACCTGGATCGCAAGCGCCGGCCAGATGATCACGACAAGGATCAAGAAGCTGAGAAGAGCGAAACCGATACCCGCTGACCGCAGGATCAGCAGCACGACGAGCTCAACCACCCACAGGACGACGACTCCGATCCAGAACTTCGCTCGGTTGATCCGGCCATCGAACCGGAACAACAGGTGCTGCCAATCAATGCTCTCCACACACGCCTCCTTTGCGTCGACGCATCGTACCGGGACATCCCGTCGCGACCGTAGATCTGGAGCACCGTGAACACGCCGATCATCGATCCGAGCCAGCTTCCCATTGAACGATGTCGGCGAAACCGGGACCGTCGGGACGGTCGAGCTGGTCAAAGGTGCATGCGGACGGTTCCTTGTCCGGTCGCCATCGCTCGAAGCGGGTCGCATGCCGGAATCGGTCACCGGTGAGTTGGTCATACGACACCTCCACCACCACCCCCGGCTTCACGGCAACCCACGACAGGTCCTTGTCCCCCGTCCATCGGCTCGGGCTCCCCGGAGCGCGGACATCATCGCCGAACGACTCGGTATCGCGCAGCGCCTCAAAGCGTTGGAGCAACGCGACCCGGTCGTGGTTCGAGAACCCGGAACAGTGGCCGACGAATGCAAGCGAACCGTTCGGTGCGTACAGCCCGAGGAGCAGGGATCCGACCTTGTCCCCGTCCTTGTGAACCCGATAGCCCCCCACAACACAGTCGACGGAACGACGGTGCTTGAACTTGAGCATCTCCCGTTTACCTTCGACATACGGGCCTTCGAGCGCCTTGGCTACGATCCCGTCACACCCCGAAGCCTCGAACTCGTCGAACCACCGCCGCGCCGTGTCCAGCGATGTCGTCGACGGCGTAAGCGCCCAATCCTCGTGAAGCTCGGGCATGAGTGCTTCGAGGCGCGACCGCCGCTCCTTGAACGATGCGTTGCGCAGGTCCTCGCCTCGGTGTGCGAGCAGATCGAACGCAACGAGCGTCCCAGGGGTGGACTCGGAAAGCATGGCGATCCTCGACTCGGCAGGATGGATGCGCTGTTGGAGCATGTCGAACGCGAGCGCATCTTGGTCGACGACGACTACCTCCCCGTCGATCACCGTTCCTTCGGGCACGGTCGACACGACATCGACCAGTTCCGGGAAGTAGCGAAGCAGCGGCCGTTGGCTGCGTGAGTCCAGACGCGGCTCGTCGTCGTTCGCGCCGATGGCACGGAATCCGTCCCACTTCGGCTCGAAGGCCCAACCCTCCGAAGGCCATGAGGTCCGGACCTTTGCCTCCATCGGGAGGATCGGCAGTTCAAACGGGATCATGTCGACGACAGTAGCTCCCACACGGTCCGCCGTTTCCGGCCCCGGCTCCCGCGTGACCGGCGGGCAATCATGGATGGCCGGTGCGGGATGCCGTCTACGCTGACCGAAATGATCATCAACCTGCCCGGTGGCGAATCCTACGAGATCGGTGTCTCGGAAAGTCGCTTCGTTGAGCCCGAAGTGGGACGCCTTGAGGTTCCCGACACGAGCACTCTGTTCGCACTTCCCGGGCTCGCCGACTGCCATGCCCATGTCACGATGAACTCCCTCGCCGACTTCCCCGCCATCACGGACGAAACGATGGCCGCCACCGTCCCGCAGGCGACTTGGGCCCATCTCGACCACGGGGTCCTGCTGATCCTCGACAAGGGAGGCAGGTCGGACGCCACGGCGATCACCCTCGACCACGACGCGGACCTTCGACCGTACGCCGAGACGGCAGGCTCCATGATCTCACCACCTGGCGGCTACTACGAGGGGTTCGGTACCGAGGTCACGCCGCAGCGCCTCGTGGACCACATCCGGACCTCGGCCATGACAAGGGGCGGTTGGGTCAAACTCGTCGGGGATTGGCCGCGACCAGGGAAGGGACCGCAGAACAACTGGCCGATCGAGGTCCTCGTCGAAGCCGTGACGGTGACCCACGCAGCCGGTGCACGCATCGCGATCCACTCGATGGCCCATTCGGCATCCGACGCTGTCGCCGCCGGTGTCGATTCGATCGAACACGGGCCGTTCCTCTCGACCGAGGATCTCGCAACGCTCGCGGCACGGGGAGGAGCCTGGGTCCCCACCGTGGTGAACCTCCTGCACCTTCGGGACATGCTCGGACCACACTCGAGCGGTGGAAGGCTCTTCAGTGAGGGTCTGGAACGGATGCGAGAGAACCTGCCGTTCGCCGAGGAGGCAGGCGTCACAGTGCTGGCGGGCACCGACCTCGCGGTTCCCCATGGGGAGGTGGCTGCTGAGGCCGTCAGGCTCCACGAATACGGGATGTCCCATGCCGGGGCGACGAGAGCGGCATCCACGGCGGCCTATGACTATGTCGGACGAAGCGCACGACCAGCCGTCGGCGAGGAGGCCGATGTGGTGTTCTTCGCGAGTGATCCCACCACCGATGTCAGCGTCCTCGCGGACCCGGTGCTGGTGATCCGTCGGGGAAGGATCGTGAGGAACGACCTTGGCTGAGTGGCTGTACCAGCGCGATGGTGACCGGTTGGTCCCCTCCAAGCTCGTGCGCGGTCCCTGGAGCGCTGCGCACTGCCACGGGGGCCCACCGTTCGGGCTCCTCGTGACGGCCATCGTCGACCGGTGGTCGGGCATGGGGATGACGAGGGCAACGATGGACATCCCGGGACCGATTCCGTTGACACCGGTGCGGATCGAAACCGAGGTGCTGCGTCCCGGCAAACGGATCACGCATGTTGCTGCGACGATGACCGACATCGACGGGGCGCCGTTCGCGAGGGCGACGGCGTGGATGATCCGCACCGACCGCGAGGTCGTCCCTGCGACCACCGACGACCGGGACCCCCCGCCTGATCGCTCCGAGGGGAAGGCGATCAACCTCGATTTCTGGGACGGGGAGGGGGATTTCGGCCTCGCCGTCGAGATGGTCGGCGTCGAGGGACGGCCGTTCCGCGGCGTCGGGGGGACAACGGCCGTGTGGATCAGAATCCCGGTTCCTCTCATTGCGGGTGAGCTGACGAATCCGTACGCGTTCGCGGCAATGGCAGCCGATTTTCCCAACGGAATCGCCGCCCTTGGAGGACTCGACGAACTCATCTGTGTCAATACGGACACCACGGTCTACTACGGGAGGGCTCCCGTCGGGGACTGGATCGCCCTGCGGTCACGAACAAATTCCTCAGGATTGGGACTAGGCATGACCGATTCGTTGTTATACGATGCGTCCGGATTCATTGGAACTGCGAACCAGTCGATCTTCTTCGATGTGGTCAGCCGCCGGGAACCGAATGGTGTACCCTGAGCGTCACATCCATGCATCCTCTCGAAGGACGAACCAACCTTCGACACGCCCGCGACACCCCGTGAGCGGGTCGGAGACCAAGAGCTATGTGAAGGAATTCACAACATGACCGCACGAACAGCAATCACACCGACCGAGGTTGGTGACAGCCTCACCACCTACCTGACGGACATCGCGAACCATGAGCTGCTCACGGCAGACGACGAGGTCGATCTCGCCCAGGCCATCGAGGCCGGCCGGGAAGCCGAGGAGAAGCTCGCCGCCGGTGGCGTCAAGGGCGCCGCGAAGGTGAAGCTCGAGCGAACCGCTCGCAAAGGCAAGGAAGCCAAGGACCGGTTTGCGCAGGCGAACCTGCGGCTGGTCGTGTCACAGGCGAAGCGCTACCGCAGCCAGTACGGCATCGAGTTCGTCGATCTGATCCAGGAGGGAAACCTCGGGCTTATCCGTGCTGTCGAGAAGTTCGACTGGCGCAAGGGATTCAAGTTCTCGACCTACGCCACCTGGTGGATCCGTCAGGCGATGCAGCGCGCCGTCGCTGAGAAGTCGCGGACAGTTCGCCTTCCGAACTCCCTCCACGACACGCTGCTCACCCTCAACGGGACCCGCAACCGTCTCCTCTCGGAACTCGGCCGCGAGCCGACTTCTGAAGAGCTTGCGGAAGAGTCGGGGCTCCGACTCGACCAGGTCCTCGAAGCACAGCTCGTTGCCGATTCCGTGTCGCTCGAATCCCCTGTCGGCGAGGACGGGGCGGTCCTCGGCGACTTCGTTGCTCATGACGACGAGGACGACCCGGTCCGTGAATCGGAGCGTCTGTCGACCATCGAAGCACTGCGGGAGGCGATCGATCGGCTTCCCGAGCGCGAGGCGTACATCCTTGCCAAGCGTGTCGGTTTCGAGGACGGGCTCCCAAGGACACATGAGGAGATCGGCAAGCATCTCGACCTCGGCCCCACGCGGGTGCGATCGCTCGAGAAGCAGGCGCTGTCGCGTCTTCGCCATCCTGCCTTCGGGCTTCGCCAGGAAGCGGACTTCTAGGGCTGGGTTCGAGGGCTGAGTTCTCGGGTCCGTCACAGCACCAGTCGATGGTGCGAACCCGAAGGACGGCAGGGAACCTGTCGGGGCACTCCGAGCGTCCCAGCTGCATGAAGTCGTTGACCGTTGCCGTCGCACTCGCTCTCGTCACCGTCTCCTGCGGCAACGAGACGACCGATGTCGCGACGCCACATGCCCCCGAAATGATGGCTCGGGCTCTCGTGGAGCTCGTCACCAAGGATCACACCTTCGGTACGGGACCTTCCCCGTTCTCCGAGTACCTCGTGCTCGACCATGTCGACCCTGCTGCCGGCGACACATCCGGTGGCTCAGGCGGCTCCACGAGGGCTCTCACCGACGCGGAACGGGCTGCGATCGTGGCGGCCCTGTCGCCGCTCGGCTCGGTTCGTTGGATCGACGATCCAGCCGAATGGCGGACCGGGGACCTCCAACCGGCTGTTGAGGGAGCAGCGATCGTGGGGGTCGGTGAGCCGGTCATCATGGGGTCCACCGGCTTGGTACCGGTCTCGCTTTGGTGCGGTGGACTCTGCGGCACATGGTTCACCTACCGCCTGGACCTCGTCGACAACGAGTGGGTCGTTATCGGCCCGGAAGGACCCGTCGCCATCTCCTGAGAGCGGGCGGCGACTCGAGGCGTTCCGCCTCCGATAGAATCTTGAGCGGACGCTCAAGAATTGGATGCATGATGGCTTCTCCCCCAGACGGCAGACGGGTCGCAATCGTCGCGGGTCTCCGCACACCGTTCGCCAAGTCCGGCACGGCTCTCGCCTCGCAGACGACCCTCGACCTCGCAACGGCGGTCGTCAGCGAGCTCGTCGTCCGGTCAGCGGTTGATCCCGCAGCGGTTGACCGCGTCGTGTACGGCTCGGTGGTACAGGATGTCGGAGCACCGAACATCGCTCGCGAGATCGTCCTTGCCGGCCCCTTCCCCGAATCGGTCGACGCGTACTCGGTAACGAGGGCATGCGCGACATCGACCCAGGCCACGGTCAACGCTACACAGGCAATCCTTCTCAACGAGGCTGACATCGTCATCGCAGGCGGGGCCGATTCCCTTTCGAAGCCACCCGTCACCTACTCGGATCGATTCGTCGAGATCATGATGGCGGCGCAGGCGGCGAAGGACATGCCCACCAAGCTGAAGCACTATGCCCGCATCAGGCCACGGGACCTGGCGCCGAATCCGCCTGCAATCGCGGAACGCTCGACCGGCGAGACCATGGGCGACTCCGCCGAGAAGATGGCAAAGGAGAACGGCATCTCAAGGCGAGCCCAGGACGAGTACGCCCTGGCATCACACACCAAAGCCTCGAAGGCGTGGGCTGATGGCATCTTCGACGCTGAGGTGATGCCTTATCGACTTCCTCCGCGATATACGAAAACGGTGGAGAGGGACACCATCCCGAGGTCCGACTCCACGATCGAGAAGCTTGTGTCGCTGCGCCCGGTCTTCGACCGACGGTACGGCTCGGTGACGGCAGCGAACGCGTCGCCGCTCACCGACGGTGCCTCGGTCCTCCTGCTCATGGAGGCATCAACGGCGAAGGCGCTCGGATACGAACCGCTCGCCTATGTGAAGTCCTACGGATTCGCGGCCCTCGACCCGAACTGGCAGCTCCTGATGGGACCGGCGTTCGCAACCCCGATCGCGCTCGATCGCGCGGGAATGGTGCTCGACGATATCGACATCATCGACATGCACGAGGCGTTCGCCGCCCAGGTGCTGTCCAACCTGCAGGCCTTCGCATCGGACAGCTTCGCACGAGAACGCCTCGGCCGCGCCAAGGCGATCGGTGAGATCGACCCGTCGAGGTTCAACCTGTACGGCGGTTCGATCTCCCTCGGCCATCCGTTCGCAGCAACGGGAGCGAGACAGATCATGACCATGGCCAATGAGCTCAACCGGCGCGGCGGGGGTACGGCGCTCGTCACACAATGTGCCGCAGGAGGCCTCGGCGCGGCAATGGTCCTGGAGAAATAGCGATGGCGTACAGCAACTTCCATTTCGAGGTCACCGACGGCGTTGCCGTCGTGTTGATGGATCGACACGACGAGGCGATGAATACGCTCGGTGAGGAGTTCGTCGTCGAGCTCGACCAGGTTGTCGCACGGCTCGAAGAACCAGATGTCAAGGCGGTCGTCATCGGCTCGGCGAAGAAGGACTTCCTCGCCGGTGCCGATGTCAGGATGTTCGATCGGTTCGACTCGATCGAGGACGCAGCGGACGCGCTCAAGGCGATCCATCTGATCTACGACCGGATCGAGGCGCTCCACGCCACGGCAGGCAAGCCGGTGGTCGCTGCGATCAACGGTGCGTGCCTCGGCGGTGGCAACGAACTGGCCCTCACCGCGTCGATCCGGCTGTGTACGGACACGAGTCAGCTCGGCCAGCCGGAGGTGCAGCTCGGTGTGATCCCCGGTGCGGGAGGCACACAGCGTCTGCCCGCCCTCGTCGGTGTTCAGCATGCGCTCGAAATGATCGTCACGGGCAGGGCGGTACGACCCCACAAGGCGAAGCAGATCGGACTCATCGACGAGATCGTGCCGAATGAGATGCTGCTTGAGGTCGCGACGAGGCGTGCGGCCGATGCGATCGATGCAGCCGATGCAGCTTCTTCCAAGAAGCGATCAGGTTCGAGGCCTCGTCTGGGGGACCTCACACGGTTCGCGCTTGAGGGCAACCCGGCAGGTCGCAAGGTGCTTTTCAAGAAGGCGACCGAGATGATGCTCTCCGAGACCGGGGGCAACTACCCGGCGCCGAAGCGAGCCATTGAGGCGATCCGGATCGGGATCGAGGAGGGAAGGGCCGCCGGTGTTGCGGCAGAGATCAGGTTCTTCGCCGAACTTGTCGCGACACCGGAGTCGGAAGCACTCCGATCGATCTTCTTCGCACAGAACGAACTGAAGCGCGACACCGGCGTGGATTCCGATGCGACGCCGCTCGCAGTCGATGATGTTGCCGTGATCGGCGGGGGCCTGATGGGCGGGGGTATCGCCGCGGTTTCCGCGATCAATGCCGGGGCAAGGGTCCGCATCAAAGAGGTCGACGACGACGGTGTCGGACGCGGTCTTGCCTATGTGGACCGGGTGGTCGCCAAACGAGCCAAACGGCGACGCTTGAGTGATTTCGAGGTCGATCGAATCATGAACCGGGTTACCGGGACGAAGAGCTGGCAAGGCTTTGGCCGGACCGATCTCGTGATCGAAGCCGTGTTCGAGGACCTCGAGCTGAAACGCTCGGTCGTCCGCGAAGTCGAGAGTGTGGTTGGTGTCGACACGATCTTTGCTTCGAACACTTCGACTCTTCCGATCGTCGAGATTGCCCGTGCCAGCCAGCATCCCGACAACATCGTGGGAATGCACTACTTCTCGCCCGTCGAGAAGATGCCACTCCTTGAGGTCGTCACGACGGAGGCGACATCCGACCAAACGGTGGCAACGGCCGTTGCCTTCGGCAAGCGGCAGGGCAAGACCGTGATCGTCGTCAACGACGGCACCGGGTTCTACACATCTCGCGTTCTCGGTCCGTACACCAACGAGGCCGGGCATCTCCTGTCCGAGGGGGCAACTGTCGAGGACATCGACGGCGCCATGAAGGCGTGGGGATTTCCCGTTGGGCCGCTTCTGCTCGCCGACGAGGTGGGGCTCGATGTCGGTGCCCACATCGCCGAGATCTTCACCGACGCGTTCGGTGACCGGATGAAGGGGCCTGATCTGCTGTCAGCCCTCGTCGCGGACGGCCGAAGGGGACGCAAGAACGAGAAGGGCTTCTACCGATACGAAAAGGGAAAACGCAAAGGTGTCGACGACAGCGTGTACGGGGTCCTCGGCCTCGGTCCGCGAAGGGAAACAGATCGCTCGTCGATTCAGGAGCGGCTCTCGCTTGCGTTCCTGAACGAAGCGGTGCGATGCCTCGAGGAGGGAATCCTCCGGTCAGCCCGCGACGGTGACATCGGAGCCGTGTTCGGTCTTGGCTATCCGCCGTTTCGCGGTGGGCCGTTCTGGACCATCGACCGGATGGGGGCAGCACCAGTGGTCGACGCCCTCGACCGGCTTGCCGACACGCACGGTGAGCGATTCGCAGCTGCCGAGATGCTCAGGGGCCATGCGGCGGACGGGACGCGGTTCCGGCAGCGCTGAGCCGCAACGACAAGCGAGTCCGGCATGGTTCGCCCGGGTCGGCTACCTCTTCAGGTGACGGTGAACGCCAGCATCGGAATGCGGCGCATCATCTCGATCCGACCTTCGTCGGTGCCGTCGTAGGCCACACCCATCCGCTCCATCAGGATCGCTGCCGCCTTCGGGTGTGCTCGTTCGTATTCGGCGAAGACCGGGCTTGCCTCCTTTGGGGAAAGGCTCCTTGCAGTCGCCCGACGCCGGCGGGATCCGATCCAAACGGCTTCGAGACCGTCGGCGAGGATGTTGCGGTACCAGTCTGCTCTCGGGCCCGTTCCCGATGTGACGATGTAATCGCCTTCCGAACCTCGTCCAGCGACCTCGACGACGGTCCGGTAGCGGCGTCCGCTGCTTCGGCCCCGGTGTTCGATCATGACCATCCGCTTCCCGAACACGAAGCCGAGTCGTGCCCGGAAGAGCCAGGTCGGCATGTGGAGCAGCCACTTCCACACGCCGGTCGGTCTCGACTTGAAATCAAATGCCATGCCGACTCCCCGTCCGGCTCGTACTGTGGGCCACAAAGCACCTTCTAGTTGAACGCGAACCCAGGGTACGCGCGTACCTCACTGGTAGTCTTCGACCGGTGGGCACGCGCAGAAGATGTTGCGGTCGCCGTAGGCGTTGTCGATGCGGCTCACGGGGACCCAGTACTTGTCGGACCGAAGGCTCGCAACGGGATACGCCGCCTGCTCGACGGTGTATGGGCGCCCCCACTCGCTCGTGAGGAGGTCCTCTGCGGGGTGTGGGGCATTGCGAAGCACCGATTCGTCTGCCGAGACCGCCCCGGATGCGACCTCGTCGATCTCGCCCCGGATCGCGACCATCGCATCGACGAAACGGTCGAGTTCGGCAAGTGACTCCGATTCGGTTGGCTCGATCATCAGTGTCCCTGGGACGGGAAACGACATCGTTGGGGCATGGAACCCATAGTCGATGAGTCGCTTGGCGATGTCCTCGTTGGTGATCCCGGTGGTCGCCTCGATGGGGCGAATGTCAATGATGCACTCGTGTGCCACCAACCCGGACGGCCCCGTGTACAGCACCCGATAGTGGGGGGCAAGCCGCGAAGCGAGGTAGTTGGCGCTCAGGACCGCGATCTCTGAGGCGCGGCGGAGACCCTCTGCGCCAAGCATCGCGATGTACATCCACGAGATGGGAAGCACACCAGCGGAACCCCACGGTGCGCCCGACACCGGCCCTGAGCCTCCTTCATCCCCCGGACGATCCGGCACGAGCCCGGCACCAGCGGCCCTTGGGAGGTAGGGAGCAAGGTGGTCCCGTACGCCGATCGGACCCACGCCGGGACCACCGCCCCCGTGGGGTATCGCGAAGGTCTTGTGCAGGTTCAGGTGCGACACATCGCTCCCGAACAGCCCCGGTTTGGCGAGCCCGACCATTGCATTGAGGTTGGCGCCGTCGAGGTATACCTGGCCACCGTACTCGTGGACGATGTCGCAGATCTCGGTGATAGCGCTTTCGAAGACTCCGTGTGTGGACGGATAGGTCACCATGATCGCAGCGAGGTCATCTGCGTGCTCGACGGCCTTCGCCCTGAGATCGTCGACATCGATCGAGCCGTCATCGTCGGTCTTGACGACAACGACACGCATGCCCGCCATCGTCGCGGACGCGGGGTTCGTTCCATGCGCCGATGCCGGGATCAGGCAGACATCCCGGTGCGCCTCCCCGTTCGCTGCGTGGTAACCGCGGATCGCGAGCAAGCCCGCGAACTCGCCCTGTGCACCCGAATTGGGCTGAACGGACACCGCGGCGTACCCGGTGATGGAAGCAAGCCACGCTTCGAGCATGCCGATCATTTCCAGATAACCGGTGGTCTGATCGAGCGGTGCGAACGGATGCATCTCCGCGAACTCCGGCCACGCGATCGGCTCCATCTCGGAGGTCGCGTTCAGCTTCATGGTGCACGACCCGAGGGGGATCATGGAGCGGTCGAGCGCGATGTCCTTTGCCTGGAGCCTCCGAAGGTAGCGGAGCATCTCGGTCTCGGATCGATACCGGTGGAAGGTCGGGTGTTGGAGATAGCGCGTGGTTCGTCGCAACCCTTCGGGTATGCCGGAGTCCACTTCTCCCGTCGGAGCGATCGCGAACACTTCCCTGAGAGCCTCGAGATGCGCGTCGGTTGTGGTCTCATCGACCGAAACGGCAACCGTGGTCGGGTCGACCTTTCGCAGATTCATCCGGTGTTCTCGCGCCTTCGCGAGCGTCTCGTCGGCATCGGAGACGCCAATCGTCAGCGTGTCGAACCAGGTGTCGTTGACAAGGGTGCGCCCTCCGGCGACGAGATCAGCAGCCAGCAATGACGCCCGGTGATGGACTTGCTCTGCGATGGCACGAAGCCCATCCGGGCCGTGGTAGACCGCGTACATCCCTGCGATCACGGCAAGCAACACCTGCGCCGTGCAGATGTTGGAGGTGGCGCGGTCACGACGGATGTGCTGCTCACGGGTTTGGAGGGTGAGTCGATAGGCGGTCCGGCCCTCCGTGTCCCTCGACACGCCAACGAGCCGCCCAGGGAGCGACCGCTGATACGCGGTTCGTGTCGCCATGAAACCGGCGTGGGGCCCACCGAACATCATCGGAACCCCGAACCGTTGGGACGATCCGACGACGACATCCGCACCGAGCTCCCCAGCGGGAGCGATCAGGGTGGACGCAAGCAGGTCGCTCACGACCGCTACGAGAGCCCCGGCGGCGTGACACCGGTCGATGATCGGCCCAATGTCGTTGACCGCCCCCGAGGAGCCGGGATGGGCGAGCAGTACACCGAAGACCTCGTCCGGGGTGAGGTCCTTGAAGGGGTCACCGACCACCAACGGGATACCGAGTGGTCGCGCCCGCGTCGCGACGACATCGATCGTCTGCGGATGAAGGTCACGATCGAGGAAGAACGCTTCCGCCTCGACATTCACGACGCGCCGGAGGAGGGTCATGGCTTCAGCGGCGGCTGTTGCCTCGTCGAGAAGTGACGCGTTGGCGATCTCCATGCCGGTCAGGTCGCAGATCACCGTCTGGAAGTTGATCAGCGCCTCAAGTCTGCCTTGGGAGATCTCCGGCTGGTATGGGGTGTAGGCGGTGTACCACCCGGGGTTTTCGAGGATATTCCGTCTGATCACTCCCGGCGTCGTCGTGCCGTAGTACCCGAGCCCGATGAATGACTGATACACCTCGTTGCGTTCCGCCATCGCACGCAGGGCTGCGAGACCCTCGGTTTCGGTGTATGGACCTCCGACCTCAAGTGGATCATCGGTCCGAATCGCCGACGGTACAGCAACTGCGATCAACTCATCGACCGACCCGACACCGATCGCGTCGAGCATTCGGTCGATCTCGGCCGCTTTCGGGCCGATGTGTCGGTCGGCGAACGACATCGGCGTCGATGGCGATGAACTCTCTGGCATGTGGCGACTCCTCACGCGGCCGTTCCAGCCCCGTCTGTCTTGAGACCTGAGAGATTCACCGCGGTGCGGCTTTCCCCTTCGGTGAGGGCGCGCCCTGCTTTCCAGAGTGCCTCTTCCCTGCGGTCCGTGTGCCTGAGAGTTTCCCGGGGCGGTTGCTCCTTCGGCGCCGGCGACCGGCTCTCCCGCAGGGTGTCAGCAGCACACAAAGGCTACCAGCGCTCAGTGGGCCACGAGTGGTGGTGGCAGGCTCAGGCCTGCGCAGGGAGGTCCTCAAGCCTGCCGTGACGACGCCGGAAGGCGATGTAGGCAACGAGCCCTGCGGGAATCGGGATCCAGAACTGGAACAGCCGATATGCGAGGGTCGCGAGCGTTGCATCGTTGCCGGGAATCCCCGCCGCGACCAGCATGCCGACGAGACCGACCTCGACGAATCCGATGCCGCCGGGTGTCAGCGGGATCATGCCGAGGACCGCGGAGCCTGCAAACGCCACAAGGACAAGACTCGCTCGGGGTTTCGCGCCCACGCCGATGAGTGCCGCGACAAGGACGCCGTACTCGAAGAGCCAGTTGAGGACGGCCGCGGCGAGCGCTCTGAACCATCGGGCTCCGAGGGCATCAACGACCTCGTTGCGGCGGTCGAGCCACCCTTGCGCCGTCGAGGTCCACGGCTTGTGGAACTTGCGGGCGAGCCATCCGACCGATCGCGCGACGATGCGGCCAACGAACAACAGCACCGCGTCGTATTTCACGAGGATGAACACGGCGGCGAACATGAAAGCGAACAGCACCGAACCGGCCACCGCGACGGGAAGCAGGCCATCGGGAATCGGGGCGGACACCGCAGCAATGACGATGGCAACACCTGGCAGCGACAAGAGCACGAGATTCGAGATGAACGACACCGCGGCGAGGGCGGACGCTGCCTGGCCCTTCGGGACGCCCGACACGGACAACATCTGCCAGTAGACGCCTCCCCCAGCGACCGGACCACCGGGTACGACCTTCGCGAGAGCGTTCGATACGAGTTGGGAAGTAGCTGCAACGAACATCGAAATTCCCGGAACGGCGACCCGTGTCAGCTCCCACGCGCTCACGAAGGTCCCCATCGTGAGGACGCCCATCATCACATACCAATACCAGTCGATGCTCGTGAGCTGCGACGACTCGGACATGAATGCGACGATCTGGGGAAGAAACAGGTACAGGACTACGACCGTGATCCCGAGGAAGACAAGCCGGACGGCGATCCTTGGCCAGGACGGCCGCAGCTTGGGTTCCTGGGGGGGTTGCAAGGGTGAGTCGCTCATGTCGGCTCAGTAAGTTAGTGATCCGCGGCGTGCGACTTCGGCCCATCAGCTCGCGTCGTGCCGACCCAACGAACCCATGTTCCGTGGGCGTGACCCCATGCAAGCACCTCGGAATGCCCTCCCGGCCAGACCGTTGCGGTCAGGCGATGCCCCTCTGCGTCGTACTGCTCCGGTGACGATTCGAACCGAATGTGCGCAAAGGGCCTTTCCGGCGTGGCCGTTGCCCCCGCGTCGGCAACGGCCGACTCAATGGCTGCGCGCTCGTCTTGGTTCAGGTACATCCACATCACGGAATGCTGGAGCACGGTCATTGTTCCCGATGGTTGAGGTTCGGCGAGCCGCGCGGCGACCCACGCCGAAGCGTCGGCCTTTGCAACCGTGACACCGACCGAGGCGACGAGTCGCGCCGCGGCGTCGAGGCGCCTGAAGCGGTCGACCTGATCTGGCCAGATGAACGAAAGAAGCCGAATCCGGGCTTCGGGGTCGGCCACATCGAGCGGGTTGCGGTCGCAGCCGAGACGGTCCGCAATGTCGATGCGTTCGGGGATAACGGGTGCGGGTCCCGTCCAATCCACATCGATGCGGGGAGCATCATCGGCCCCGTCGCGATGCCAGGCATCGGTTCGGTAGACATACCGGTCGAGGTGCAGGTTGAGCCCTGCGGACGATCCGATCTCAAGCAGCCGGACCCGCAGATCCCGGCCGGCGAGCGCCCACGCGAGCCCGGGGAGCAGTGTTGCGGATCGTCCGATCTCGTTGGTCTGGGGCGGGATCAGGTTGGCATCGCGCAGATACGCTGCGTTGTCCTGCACAACGGCAAGGAAGTCCTCCACGAGGGTCGCGCGGTCCGGTGTGCCTCCCGCGGTCGGGTAGTGCCGTGCGAGGCCCGGTGCTGCACCGAGCAGCACGAGACGGTGCACCCCACCCATGAGGCGCAGCGGAAGGGCGTCGGAGATGGCGTCGCCTTCGTATCCGGCCACGATGTCCGAGACGGGGCCCCCACGGTCGAGATCGTCAAGCGCTGCGGCGACGAGCTCAGCGGTCAACACCGACCCCATCCGTTCACACCAGCCGACCTGCTTGACGAATGAGGTGCGAACGGTCTGCTTCATTCCGAGTCGACGATCGGTGTGGTCAGTGGCACCAGGTTCGCAGGGGAATCGTTTCGGACATTGTTGACAAGCGTCGAGACGGGGAACTCCTCGAGGGCCTCCGGTGGGTACGACGAAACAAGTCCCCGCGCGGCATCCGGGCCCGTTGCGGGGTCGAGCCATGCCGCCCAGTGCTTCGCAGGAATGATGACCGGCATCCGGTCGTGGATCGCGGTGACCAGCCGGTTCGGCTCACCCGTCAGGATGGTGCAGGTCACGAGACGGTCGCCGGTGTCCTGGTCGCGCCATGATGCCCACAATCCCGCTGCGGAAAGCGGTGTTCGATCCCTGTTGCGTATGTAGTGCGGGAGCTTGCCCTTGGCCTTCCTCTCCCACTCGTAGAAGCCGTCGAGGGGAATCAGACACCTGCGGGTCGCGAACGAGTCTCGGAACATCGGCTTGTCGGGGGCCGTCTCGATACGGGCGTTGATCGCGCGTGCGCCGATCTTGGGGTCCTTCGCCCAGAAGGGCACAAGACCCCACCGGAACGAGGTCAGAACCCGTTCGTCTTCGTGTTCGGCGACCCCGTACACATCCATCGTCGGTGCCACATTCCACGACGGCGTGATGGTCTCGGTGCGGACGACATCGACGGCGAAGTGCTTGGCATAGAACTCGGGCTTTTCGACCTGGACGAATCGTCCGCACATGTCTGCATCGTACGATGCCGAGCCGGACACCTGCACCGACCCATGAATCGCATGGACCACGGTTGGCGGTGGGCTCCCATTGGCGTCAAGCCCCCTACCGTTGACGCCGATGGTTGACGCAATGGAGTTCTCGATCGCGTTCCGGTCCGTTCGCAAGGTGTTCGGGGATGTGATCGCGCTCGACTCGATGGATTTCGTTGCGCCGACCGGTGCGGTGACGGTGCTGTTGGGCCCGAACGGTGCTGGCAAGACGACCACCGTGCGCCTCACCACAGGGGCGCTGCTTCCCGATGCTGGAAGGGTCGAAGTCCTTGGCCTCTCACCGCTCGATCAGGGCGACGAGGTGCGCCGACGGGTGGGGGTGGTTCCCCCGAAGCCGGCGTTCTACGACCAGCTCACCGGCTGGGAGAACCTCCAGTTTGCCGCGACGATCTTCGAGAGCGACGAGGCGAGCGCCCGATCCGCGGCCGAACGGTTCGGAATCGACCATGCACTCGCTCAGGAGGTCGGCGGCTATTCGACCGGGATGCGAACGCGCCTTGCGCTGGCGAGGGCGGTGGTCCACGATCCCGAGATCCTCATGCTCGATGAGCCGACCGCGGGGCTCGATCCGGAGTCGTCGCGGGCCGTTCTGAACCTGATCAAGGAAACGGCAGGCAGGGGAAGGACCATCGTGATGTGCACCCATCTGCTCCACGAGGCAGAAGGCGTGGCGGATCAGGTCGTGCTGATGGACAACGGATCCGTCCGTACAGCGGGGAGACCTGGCGATCTCGCGAACCGGTACATGGCCAACCCGGTCGTGATCATCGACGCCGAGGACCGTGACATGCTCGACATCGTTCGCGACCTCGACGGTGTCGTGTCGGTACGCCCCGAAGGGGCACTCCATGTGACGCTCGACTCGATCGATCGCGTGCCGGACATCGTCGTCGAACTCGTCAAGCGAGGGGTGCGCCCGACACGAGTCGAGCCGCTGAACCCGACGCTTGAGGATCTCTACTTCGAGATGCAGCGCACCCACCGGGAGACCGTATGAGATGGCGGATGGTCAAAGCGGTCGTTCGGGCGGACCTGTTCCGCCTGATCAAGACCCGCGACTACTGGATCCCGCTCCTGATCCTCGGGGGCATGTTCTTCGTGATCCTCCCCGCGATCCTCCTCGGAGCCATGTCGATGGTCAGGGACACGGGTGCCGTCGCTCAGATCGGTGACATCATCGGCACCCTCCCCGACGCGATCCTCGACAACATCAGGGGCGACGACGGCGCAACGCGTGCGTCGTATGCCTTCGCCGTGTACCTGCTTGCGCCGATCGCGATCATCGTGCCACTCACGATCTCGTCGGCGGTCGGCGCCAACTCGATCGTCGGTGAACGGGAACGGGGCACCGGCGAGTACCTTGCGCACTCCCCCCTCACCGTGCGCGAGATCTACCTCGGCAAGCTCATCGCAAGCCTCATTCCCGGCTATGTCGCCGGCATCGTCGGGTTCGGGCTCTACGCCATCGTGGTGAACCTCATCGTGGGAAGTCAGGTCGGTGGGTGGTTCTTCCCCACCGCGGGTTGGCTGCTGCTCGTCCTGTGGGTCGTCCCCCCCTTCATCGCCATTGCCTTGTCGCTGATCCTGCGCCTGTCGGCGAAGGTGCGAAGCGCCGCCTCAGCCCACCAAGCATCGAGCCTCGTCACCCTCCCCGTGATCCTGTTGAGCTACGGCGTTGCGTCGGGGCTTCTGTACAGTCCCGTCATCTCTGCTGCCGTCGCCGGTTTCCTGGCATGGCTCGTGGCATTGGCCCTCCTGACGACCGGAGCACGCTCCATTCGCCGCGAACGGCTCCTCGGCGTCTCAGGTGATCTCTAGTGCCAGCGGTAGGCGATCCTGAGCGAGTTCGTCAGACCGTTCGTCTCCAACGCTCTCCGAGGTGACATCATCCGGGTCGAGGAGCTCCGCAATGGCACAATGGCAAGTGTGCTCGTCTGCGACAGCGAAACGGCGATACCCGAGGAGGACCGTGAGCGGATCTTCGAACCTCCCAAAGGGCACACCGCGGTCCCGAAACTGCCGGGTCGATCGGACTGGGTTTGGTGAGTATGCGCGTGCGACGCTACTCGAAGCCGATCCAGCCGGTGACGGTGTCGACGATTCGGTCAAACAGGTCACCCGATGCGGGTGGGTCTTGTGCGAGAGACCACCCCAACGCAATCAAGAAACCACCGATCACAACGAGAATGACCCCGACCAAGATCCCGGGGATTCGCTGCAACCAAACGGTGTCGCCGTCATCGAAGGTCCATTTGGATATCGCGGTCCCCACACCCATCAGAAGGAATCCGCATCCCAGTACGACCAGTGCAAGCCCGGGTCGTTCGGCAATCTGGTCCCAGAGTTCATCGCCCTTTCCGATGACTGAGGCTATTCCGGCGATGACGAGGTGCCCGCGCCAACCGCGATGAAACCGACACCGAAGATCACGGCCGAGGCTCCGGTGTGGGTGAGTCGAAGACTGTCGGTTCCAGATCGACTCGTCCGGTGCCGCCGGGTCCGAACGCTGTCGACACCGCCCACGATGGCTGCGGCCCCAAGGGCAACGACGGCAGCAGCGATGAAGACACCCCCGACAGCGAGACCGATGGCAGCGAGTACGGCGCCGAGCGCAACAAGAGCGATACCGACCTTCATGGTCGTACCGGATTCGGTCCACCCTGCCATGGCGCGATCCTAGCGATTCCGCCTTCCTCGAGGATGGGCTCTCGTGCCCCGACCGGCAATGGTCAGTGGGTTGTCAGCAGCGCTTCTCGAGGAGCAGCGTCGAGATATAGCGACCGTTCTTGAATCCGGCTTCGTCGAGGACACCCACCTCCCGGTACCCGACCTTCTTGTGCACCGCGACCGACGCCTCGTTGGGGAGCGCGACGATGGCGTACGCCCGGTGGTACCCGTCTTCGGTGAGGCGGTCAACGAGGGCGCGCAGGAGGACCGTACCGAACCCGCGCCCGACGACGGCCGGATCGAGCACCACCGTGGTCTCGGCCGATCTGCGATAGGCGGCCTTGTCCCTCCACGGCCCTGACCATGCGACTCCGACGATGTTGCCCTCGCTTTCGGCGACGAGGACCGGGAATCCGGCGTTGGTCCGTTCGACGAACCAGGCGGCGCGAGCATCATCGGTCCATGGTTCGGTATCGAACGACACATGGCTGTCCACGACGACGGTGTTGTAGATCTCGTTCATCGTCGCCACATCATGAGGCCCTGCTTGCCGGATGACGATACGGTTCATGACCGGATTGCGGCCCGACCCGCGCGACGGCGTCCGCGGCTTCGCCCGGGTGATGCCTCCCATTTGAAGAAGCGGACGGCGACGATGATGGCTGCGATCCCCCACAGCGCCATGTAGCCGAGGCTCAGCCAATCGAAGCCGGTCCCGGTGCTCTGCGGGTTGAAAGCAGCGGTGAACGGTTCGACGAAGTGCTTGAGCGGAAAGATGTTGGCCACCAGATCGAGCCACGCCGGGGCGTCCTCCGCGGGAGGGATAAAGACGCCGGAGAGGAATGCGAGTGGCAGCAATGTCGCATTCGCGACGGCCGTTGCCGAAGCACCCGTCGAAACCAACGCAGCAACCATCAACCCGAGCGCCGCGAAACAGCCGACGCCGACGAGGAAGGTGAGCACTGCGGACGGCAGTGTCCGCGCATAGACCTCGACACCGTAGAACACAACACCGATCGCCATCATGATCAGCACCGAGATCACGGCGATCATCACCGCGCTGACGATCTTTCCACCCATGTACACGACGGGCGGAAGAGGAGTTCCCTTGATGCGCTTGAGGATCCCTTCGTCACGCTGGTACGCGGTGGTGACCGCGAGGTTCGTATATGTGGCGGACACGGCTGCGAACACCGCCATGGCCGGCGCGTAGTACTGCGCCGTCGTGACACCGAGATACTCGATCTCGTCGTTGCCGAAGATGAGGGCGAACATCACGAAGATCATCAGGGGGAAAAACAGGGTGAAGAATGCGGATGTGGGGTCCCGGAAGAAGATCTTGTTCTGGTAGGCGGTTTGCCCGCGGAGCAGCGCCATCATCGAGCGCTTCGTCGCCATCACGCCTCCTCGCCGGTCAGGTCGAGGTAGACATCTTCGAGTGACGGGCGGGCAATACACAGGTCGACGAGCTCGATGCCGCGATCCACGGCCCATCCTGAGATCACATGGATGTCCCTCGTCGGGGTCACCGTGGTGACCGTCACCAGGCCGTTCTCGGTCACCGACGCATCGTCGACTGGGAACCCATCGCGGTTGAACCCTTCGACCCGGAAAGTGATACGCGTTGCGGATGTCTTCCGTCCGCCGAGCGATTCCGGTGTCCCCTCGGCAACGATCCGACCATCGGCGATGACCGCCACCCGATCGGCAAGATGTTGAGCCTCGTCCATGTAGTGCGTCGTGAGCAGGACCGTCTTGCCGAGGGCAACGAGGTTGTCGACGACGATCCACGCTTGCCTTCGCGCACTCGGGTCGAAGCCGGTTGTCGGTTCGTCGAGGAAGATCAGGTCGGGATCCCCGACGATGCCGAGCGCGAGCTCGAGCCTCCGCTTCTGGCCTCCCGAAAGCGTCTTGACCCTCGCATCGGCCTTGTCGTCGAGACCGACGATCTCGATCAGCTCGTCCGATGGTCTCCGCTTCGCATACATCGACCCGTAGATGTCGATCGCTTCCCGAACGGTGAGCTGTGTCTCGATCGCGGTTTCCTGGAGAACGATCCCGATCGACTCACGGAAGGCCCGTGGCGAGGTGTCGGGGTCGTATCCGAGCACCGACACCTCCCCGGAGGTGCGTCTCCGATGGCCCTCGAGGATCTCGACCGTCGTCGACTTCCCGGCGCCGTTCGGACCGAGAAGGGCGAAGACTTCACCCTTGTCGATGTGGAAGTCAATGCCGCGCACCGCGCAAATGTCCCCGTATTCCTTCACGAGGTTCGACACCGCGACAATCGACATACAGCCATTCCAGCACGGGCACCACCCCTTCGCGCCGAAACACACGCGAAACACAACCGTGTCGAACTCGTAACGGTCGAGTAACGGTGGCGACATGGACTCGTCGTAGGTTGCCGCATGCGATCAAGGAGCAGCGTGAAAAGACGAGTACTGATCAGCGCAGGCATCGTCGTCGTCATGACGATCGGGCCGGGGGCGGGTGTTGCACTGGCCCAGGATCTGTCCCTGTCGGAAGTTGCGGGAGCCGTCAACTCGGTGTGGCTCATCGTGGCAGCGATCCTCGTCATGTTCATGCAAGCCGGTTTCGCGCTCGTCGAAGCCGGGTTCACCAGAGCGAAGAACGCGGCCAACATCATCATGAAGAATGTGATGGACTTCTCGGTGGGCGGCATCGTCTACTGGGCCTTCGGGTTTGCGTTGGCCTACGGGGGCTCGACCCTCGGTGGATTCGTGTCGTACGGCGAGTTCTTCTTCGACGACAACGCCCGAGCAGGGGAATGGTTCTTCCAGGTCGTGTTCGCTGCCACGGCTGCAACGATCATCTCCGGAGCGGTTGCCGGGCGCGTCAAGTTCTCCTCGTACCTCATGTACACGCCGTTCATCACCGGTCTCATCTATCCGATCGTCACCCATTGGGTGTGGGGCGGGGGCTGGCTGTCCTCCATCGGCTTCAGCGATTTCGCCGGTTCGGGGGTTGTCCACATGCTCGGCGGGACCGCAGCCTTCGCGGGTGTTCTCGTCATCGGTCCGAGGATCGGCAAGTACAACGAAGCGGGGCGCCCGACCTCCATCCCGGGTCACTCCGTGACGCTTGCGGCGCTCGGTGTCTTCATCCTGTGGTTCGGCTGGTACGGATTCAACGCCGGGTCGACGCTCGCCGCGGTCGGAACCGACATCGCAACTCCGGCGGTCACCACGACGCTCGCCGCGTGCGCAGGGTCGCTCGGTGCCATGTTCACGGCCTGGATGGTGGTGGGAAAGCCCGATGTCGGGTACACCCTCAACGGCGTCCTTGCCGGTCTCGTCGGTATCACTGCCGGGGCAGATCACTTCAGTTTCGGCGCCGCGATCGCCACGGGCCTCGTCGCGGGAATCGCGATGGTGTTCTCGGTGATGCTGCTCGAGCGTGCAGGGATCGACGATCCTGTCGGTGCCATTTCGGTTCACGGAACGGCGGGGCTCTGGGGTGTCCTCGCCGTCGGCATCCTCGGATCCGGAACCCTCACCACGCAGGTGCTCGGGGCAGCGGCCATCATCGCATGGGCGTTCTGCACCTCCTTCGCGGTGTTCAAGATCATCGACCTCACCGTCGGGATGCGTGTCACCGCCGCGGAGGAGGTCGCGGGACTTGACCGCTCCGAGCACGGTGGGGACGCCTATCCGGAGTTCATCTTCCAGGAGCAGATCGCTGACAAGCACCTCCTCGATCCGGTCGGCACCTGACGGCAAACAGCGCAAACTTGCCGCCGCCCCTCGGGGCCACAAGACGCACGGTGGCGATAGCCTCAACCCATGATCCGCATCGCTGTCGTCGTCGCCGTCGTGGTGCTGCTCGTCCCAGGATGTGGAGGTGATGAGGAGGACGCTGTGGGAACGCTCGAGGGCCAGTGGCTGATCGATGGCGTCGCGGGTCCTGACGATGCCATCGAGGGACAGCTCGTCGGGGCACCGAGGGTCACATTCCTCCTCGACGGGTCAGTCCCCGGTGCCGTCTCCGTCGCCGGGTCGACTGGCTGCAACCGATTCACCGGGACTGCGACGATCGGGGACGACGGCAGCTTCTCGGCTGGCCCATTCGCTTCGACGCTGATGGGGTGCGACGATGTGCTCGCCCGCCAGGAATCGAACATCCACGCAGCATTCGAAGCCGCCGATCACTGGTCCGTCGTGGACAATCTCGCGAGCCTTTCCGAAGGGGAAGGAATCGTCATGGAGATGCATCGGCTCGAAACCGAACTCGCGGGATCGGCGTGGTCCGTGACCCATGTGAACAACGGCAAGGGTGGCCTCCAGTCGGTAATGGCGGGGACCGATCCAACGCTGCTGTTCGGCACCGACGACAAGGTGTCGGGCTCGACCGGCTGCAACATCCTGTCCGGGACCTACGAGTCCGCAGACGAATCGCTGGCGTTCGGATCGATCGGTCTCACGAAGAAGCTCTGTGGGTCACCGGCAGGTGTGATGGATCAGGAGCAGCAGATGGTCGCTGCCCTCGGACGCTCATCGACCTATTCGATCGACGGCAACACTCTGACGATTCGTGATACCGGCGGAGCGGCCCTGATCGTCGGTGAACGGTGAGCGGTCAACAGTCAACCGTGAACTGTCACCTGTGAACCGTCGACTCCCTCACTGCCATCGGGTCGGTCGGGTCCTGATCGTCTCCCAGCCGAGTTCGTCGCACATCGCGAGGAAGGCATCACGACGGACTCCCCGCCAACGCAGATCATCCAGCGATTCCGGGATGTCAGCGTCGGTTCGAAGCGTTGCGACCTTTCTGAACAGCAGCGCGTCGTCCATGTGGTCGTGCAGCGCCGCCGCCAGTCTCGCCGCTCCCCTCACCGAGACATCCCAGTCATCGACCGACGGCGGGATGTTCTCGATGTGTCGGTACCTGCCGAGCAGTGTCCCCGCCGACTTGGCGCCCCATCCCGGTAGGCCCGGGAAACCGTCGGCCGAGTCACCGACAAGCCCCAGATAGTCGGGAATCGATTCGGGAGCCACCCCGAACTTGGTCCGTACCGCATCGGCGTCGATGAATGTCTGGTTTCGGCGGTCATATCCAACGATCTTGGGGTTCCCGAACAGTTGCGCCATGTCCTTGTCAGGGCTCATGATGATCACCCGATCGACCTCGTCTACGAACTTCGCAGCGGCCGCTGCGAGCCCGTCGTCGGCTTCCTGTTCGATCATCGACCATACGGTCACACCGATTGCCTCCACGGCCCGCTCAGCGACAGGGAACTGCGCGTGCAACTCCGGTGGTGTCCCTTCTCCCGTCTTGTAGCCGTGGTACAGGTCGTTGCGAAACGACTCGATGACGGTGTCGAATGCCGCGCCGACATGGGTCACCTCACCGCTGTCGAGGAGGGTGAGCATGGACTGGACGAGTCCGTGCGTCGCCCCGATCTCCCAGCCTTCGGGAGTCTGGCGGGGAGGCGCGCCGAAATGGGCTCGGAACAGTTCATAGGTGCCGTCGATCAGATGCAGGGTCGCCACGAGGGTCACCGTACCGTCACTGTCGCGGGTGCGTCGACCGTCCGACCTCTACGCTGGAGCGGGTGCCGCTCATCACGACCGAAGAACTGCGAACTCGCCTCGGTGAGGATGATCTTGTCGTCGTCGACTGCCGCTGGTATCTCGATGAACCCGACCGAGGGCCAGCTGCCTACGCCGCCGCACACATCCCGGGGGCCGTGCATGCCGACCTCGATCACGACCTGTCACAAGCCGGTGGGCCCGGTCGGCACCCACTCCCCGATCCCGCCACCTTCGACGCGACCCTCGGTCGGCTCGGAATCGGTCCCGCAAGCACCGTCGTGGCATACGACGATGCCGGAGGGGCGGTCGCTGCCCGTTTGTGGTGGATGCTCACCGACCAAGGACACGGCGCAGCATTCGTCCTCGACGGTGGACTTCCGGCGTGGGTCGACAGCGGTGGGCCCGTCACCGACGATGTCCCCGATCCGGGCACGGGTACCGCGAACATCGCAACCCGATCGTGGGGCGGCGTCGTGACCATCGACGAAGTCGAGCATCTCCCTCGAGGCACGGTTCTCATCGACGCTCGCGACCCTGAGCGGTACCGTGGCGAGAACGAACCGGTCGATCCCAAAGCCGGCCACATCCCCGGAGCGATCAACCTGCCGCTCGTCGGCAACCTCACCGACGACCGGTTCAACACGCCGGCCACCATCACGGCGCGTTTCGCCGCGGCGACGGGGGCGTCGTCCAACATCATCGTCCACTGCGGGTCGGGGGTTACGGCATGTCACCTCATCCTCGCCGCGACCGTCGCGGGATTGCCGCGGCCGCGACTGTTTGTCGGATCGTGGAGCGAGTGGTCGAACACCGATCGTCCGGTCGCGATCGGGCCAGCTCCCTAGTCGCACCGGCAAGCCGGGCTTGACGATGCCCGTGAGGCGTCGGGATGCCTGTGGATCCGCAATCACCCGTAGGCTCAGGCGTTTGGAGGACCCTGACACTTGAACGCCGCCCGTGACCTCATCCAATCGAAGCTGAGCCGTCTCGAATTCACACTGATGCTGTCGATGTCGATGGCCGTCGCCGCATTGGCCGTCGACATCATCCTGCCGGCGATGGGGGAACTACGCACGGCGTTCGGCCTGCCCGCAGACTCGAACGATGTCGCGGCTGTCGTCACCTTCTTCTTTGCAGGGCTCGCGATCGGCCAAGGGGTGTGGGGAATCGTGTCGGATGCGCTTGGGCGCAAGCGCGTCCTGTACATCTCACTCGCTGTCTACATCTGCTCCGCGCTCGCGTCCGCCGTCGCTCCGAGCCTCGTCACACTCCTCGTTGTTCGTTTCGTGTGGGGCTTCGGGGCGGCGGGCCCCCAGACCATGGCGCGCTCCGTCGTCAGGGACACCTACGAAGGCGCGGCAATGGCAAGGGCGCTGTCGTTCATCATGGCCGTGTTCGTGCTCGTGCCGATCGTGGCGCCGACGCTCGGGACCGCTGTGCTCCTCGTCGGATCGTGGCCGTGGATCTTCGTCTCCACGGCCGTGTTCGGTGTCGGGATCGCCGTCTGGACGCTGCGTCTGCCAGAGACGCTTCCACCGCCCGAGCGGGTTCCGTTGCGCTTCGGCCGTCTCATGGGCGCAGCTCGCATCGTCGTGTCCAATCCGATCACGATGCGGTACACACTGGCGCAGACGGCCGTGTTCGGCTTCTTCCAGTCGTACCTTGCATCATCACAGCTGATCATTGAGGACATCTTCGACCTCGACGCCTGGTTTCCGCTCATCTTCGGGTTGACGGCGGTGCTGATGGGTGCGGCCCTTCTGTCCAACACAAGGCTCGTCCACATCTACGAGCTTCGGCCGCTCCTCCGAACCATCTTCGGGGCCTACCTCGTCGCGGGACTCGTCTTCGCCGTTGTGATCGTCGCATCCGGCGGACACCCCGGGTTTGCGGTGTTCATCGCAACTCTGCTTCCGATCCTCGTGGCCCAGAGCCTGCTGATCCCGAACCTCAACGCGATCGCGATGATCCCGATGGGTGCGGTAGCCGGGTCCGCAGCCGCCATCATCGGGATGACCTCCACACTCGGCGGCGCGATCATCGGAGCATCGATCGACGCGCTCTACGACGGATCCCTGATCCCCTTCGGGATCGCAGCTGCCGCCACAGGGATCGCCTCATACCTGTTCATGCTGTGGGCCGACAAGGCATACCGGGCACAGGAAGGCGTGCAGGTTTCCGCTGGCTAGCTCAGCCCGACGATCTCCCCGTCGGCATCGATGTCGATGCTGTGGGCCGCGGGATGCGCGCCAAGTCCAGGCATGCGATTGATGGTCCCGGTCAGCGGCAGTATGAAGCCAGCGCCTGCAACGAGATGGACCTCCCGCACCGGGAGGGTCCAACCGGTCGGCGCCCCGAGCAACGAAGCATCGTGACTGAACGAATACTGGGTCTTTGCCATGCAGATCGGCAGATGCCCATAGCCGAGGTCCTCGAACTTCGCGAGTTCCCGGCGTGCCTTCATGTCGTACTCGACATCGTCCGCCCCGTAGACCTTCGTGGCGATCGTCCTGATCTTGTCGGCAAGGGGCATCTCGGTCGGGTATAGCATCTTGAAGTCCGATCCTGCGGCCGCGGCGTCCCTGACCGCCTCGGCGAGGTCGGTCATGCCGTCCGCGCCTCCCGCGTGGGGAGAGGCAACGGCCCACGCCACACCCTCCTCCTCGCAGACCGCAGCGATCGCCTTGCGTTCGCTGTCATGGTCGGTTGGGAACGAGTTGATTGCAACGACCGGTGTCACGCCGTGGAGACGAACATTCGCGATGTGGCGTCGCAGGTTGTCGGCCCCGTCGAGGACATCGTCCGGGCTCTCACGAACCATCGCGTCCGGGAGGGGCTGACCGCCCCTGACCACGAAGCGGCCCGTGTTGTACTTGAGCGCCCTGACCGTCGTGACGACAACCGCTACATCCGGCTCGAGCCCGGATGCCCTGCACTTGAGGTTGAAGAACTTCTCGGCGCCGATATCTGACCCGAACCCGGCCTCGGTGATGAGAAAGTCGCCTGCCCGGATCCCGACCTGGTCTGCGACGATCGACGAGTTCCCGTGGGCGATGTTGGCAAATGGTCCCGTGTGGATGAGGGCGGGAGTGCCCTCAAGGGTCTGGAGGAGGTTGGGATTGAGAGCCTCCTTGAGAAGCACCGCCATCGGTCCGGCACCGCGCATGTCCTCCGCGGTGATCGGCAGATTGTGGCGGTTGTAGCCGATCACGATTCGCCCGAGCCGTTCCCGAAGATCCTGAAGACTCCTTGCCATTCCGAGGACGGCCATGAGCTCGGAGGCAGCCGTGATGTCGAATCCCGTCTCGCGCGGAATGCCATCGAGCGACTTTCCGAGACCGACGACGATGTTGCGAAGCGCACGATCGTTGACATCCATCACTCGCCGCCAGGTGACACGCTTGATCCCGATCGAGAGCTGGTTCCCCTGGTAGATGTGGTTGTCGATCAAGGCGGCAAGCATGTTGTTCGCTGCGGTCACAGCGTGGAAATCACCGGTGAGGTGGAGATTCATCTCCTCCATCGGGATCACCTGGGAGTATCCACCGCCCGCTGCCCCACCTTTGATGCCGAAGGTGGGACCAAGGGATGGCTGGCGCAAGGTGAGCACCGCTTGTTCGCCGATTCGCTTGAACCCCTGCGCGAGCCCAACGGACATGGTGGTCTTGCCCTCGCCGAAAGGGGTGGGGCTGGTTGCGGTGACAAGCACATACTTGGCCCGCGGAGGCCCCATCGCCTCGACAGCGGCGATGTCGATCTTGCCAAGGCCGCGCCCGCGCTGTTCGACGAACTCCCGCGGGACCTCCATGTCGGCTGCGACATCGACGATCGGCCGCGGCTCGACTGATCGGGCAATCTCGAGATCGGTTGGCATGTCGGGACGATACGCCATCCGCGCATGGAATCGGCGTTGTAGCCTCTGCGGATGATCACCCACACCGTCGGTGCGGTCCTTGCAGGCGGAAGCGGATCCCGTATGGGTTCACCCAAGACCGAACTCGAGTACCTCGGCGTGCCGTTCGTCGATCATGTGATCGCGACGCTGTCCCTCGTGCTCGACGAAGTGGTTCTGTGCGGTGGAACCGACCGGGGCTCCATCCGGTCCCTCAAGGACCCCATTGCTGACGGCGGACCACTCGCGGGCATCCTCGCAGCCCTTCACCACGCAGCGGGCAGACCCGTGACGGTTGTCCCTGTCGACATGCCCCTCATCACGGTCGACCTCATCGAACGCCTCGCCGACCCCGAGATCGAGCCCGACGCGGCGAGGGTGGCATCGGACGGGACCACGGTGCAACCCCTGTGCGCAACCTACGGAGGCGGTCTCGCTGCGATGATCGAGCATCGCCTCGCCGCCGGCCGCAGATCAGTTCTCGGGTTCGTGGACGAGATCGGCCCGGTTGAGTACATCATTGCCGATCGCCATACGCTGACGAATGTCAACACACCGCAGGAGTACGCCGAACTCACCGGGGGTGCCGTTCCATGAAGGTCCGACTTGCCGACGGCGAGATGCGTGTCCGGCTCTCGACTGTCGAAATCGCCGGACTGCTCGAAGGCGGCGAGGCAACCGTCGCTGTCGGGGACACGGTCTTGGTTGCCGTACGGACCACTGACGACGCCGAGGCTCGACTCACCGCGGATCTGGGGCGTATCTCGATCGATCTCCCTCGTTCAAAGATGCAGTCACCGGGGCCCGATGGGCCCCTGATCCACCAGTTCTCAGAGCAGGGAGCAGCCGTTGTCGTGGAACTCGATCTGGGCCGTCGACCGCGCTGAGGCGACCGTCAGGAGGTCTCGACCCGCTCGGCGCCGGTGTAGAGGTTGAACCCGTCGTCCCGTACGAAGCCGATGACGGTCATCCCGGCTTCGCGTCCGAGTTCGATCGCGAGCGACGATGCCCCCGAGATCCCTGCCACGATCGGGATCCCGACAACCGCCGCCTTCTGGGTGATCTCGAACCCGATCCTTCCCGAAACGACGAGGATGAGTTCAGACGGCGGCCACGCACCCGATGCGAGCACACCCACGACCTTGTCGACAGCGTTGTGCCTTCCCACATCCTCCTCGAGTGCGAGCAGCGTGCCGTCGGCAAGAACGGCCGCGGCAGCGTGAAGGCTCCCGGTTTCGTCGAATTGGCGTTGGTGGTCTCGCATCTTCCCCGGAAGCGAGGTCACGAACGACGGTGGGACCGTCGGACCGGAAGGAGGTGTGCGCCGCGCAATCATCACCGATTCGATCGATGCTTTGCCACACACACCACACGACGACGAGACAAACATGTTTCGCCGGAACTGCTCGGGATCGATGATGACCCCGTCAGCGAGCTCGATGTCGTATCGATCTCCTGACGCTGTGTCCTCAACCGGATGGATGGAGGCGACCTCGTCGGGTTCGATCACGATCCCTTCGGTGAGCAGGAAGCCGAGTCCGAGCGGTGCATCCCTGCCCGGTGTTCGCATGAGCACGGCGATCGGAACCCCGCCGATCCGGTACTCGACGGGTCCTTCGACCGTCAAGACATCCTCACGGCCCGACCACTGGCCACCGGAATGCCGCAGCGTGGACCACCGCATGGTGCCGGCTCCTCCGTCCGGACGGTGATCATGCATCGGGTTCAGGGCCTCCGATTCCCGACTGGACATACTCCCACCCGAAACGACCCTTGATGCACAGATGGCCGCTCGTGATGTGGTGGTCCATCGGGGAAGTGACCTTCACGATCCGATTGTCCTGCACATGCAGCTCGAGGTTGCAGCCAACGCCGCAGAAGCTGCAGACGGTGGTTTGGACCGTCTGGGCATCCTCGTCCCAGGTGCCCGCTGCACGCATGTCGTATTCCGTCTTGACCATCAGGGCGCCCGATGGGCACACGCCCACACAGTTGCCGCAGTACACGCACGCCGAGTCGGGGAGGACGATGTCGTACTCGGTTGAGATGGTCGCCGCAAGGCCCCGCCCTGCAACATCGATCGCGAAGGTGTTCTGCGCATCGGGGCCGCAGGCTGCAACACATCGGAAGCACATGATGCACTTGTCGTAGTCCCGGATGTAGAGATCGTCTTCGATCTTGACGGCGCGCCGCATGCGTTCCGAGGTGTCGAACAGATCTCCGTCGACCCCGTAGCGTTCCATGAACATCGCCGTCTCGTCGTTCACGAGGGAGAGATCGACGCTCGACGCCAGCAGCTCGTACACCATCGTGCGCGTCGCGACCACCCGTTCGGATTCGGTCGCAACCTCCATCCCTTCGGCAACGGTGCGAGAGCATGCAGGGACGAGCGTTCGTGATCCGCTGACCTCCACAACACAGACCCGGCACGAGTTGAACGGTTTGAGGGTTTCGAGGTAGCACAGGGTCGGGACCGCGATCCCTGTCTCGTTGCATACCTCGAGGATGGTGGATCCGGCAGCCACCGTGTACCCGCGCCCGTCGATCGTGATCGCCACCTCCGGCTTGCGTGATCCGATGGTTGCGTCACGCATGGTCCGGTCCGATCAATCCGAGCCGGATCGCCGACTGCACAGCCGCCGATGCCGTCTGTCCGAGCCCGCACACCGACCCATCCCGCAAAACGGCGTCCAACCGGCGGAGGAGTTCGCCCTCGCGGCGAGGATCGCCGCCCGCCTCTCCCAGCCGAAGGAGCGATTCTGTCTGGCGAACCGTTCCCGTCCGACACGGGATGCACAGGCCGCACGACTCGTCCGCGAAGAACTCGGCGATCCGAACGACGATGCTTGCCATGTCGATATCCGTTGTGAACACGATGATCGCCCCCGAGCCGAGACCGATCCCATGCTCACGGACACCTTCGAAGGTGAGTGGGATGTCGAGATCATCCTTCGTGATGAACGATCCGGCCGCACCCCCGACGAGGACCGCCGCGAGGTCACCGGTCGGGCCGCCCGCAAGGTCGATCAGGTCGCCGACAGTCTTCCCGAACGGCACCTCGTACACGCCGGGGCGTGCGACATTGCCCGAACAGCAGAACAGCTTCGTACCGGTCGAGTCCGTCGTTCCCACGGTGGCAAATGCCGCCCCGCCGTCGTTGACGATGCCGGGGATGTTGGCGAGTGTCTCAACATTGTTGACGAGGGTCGGTCGGCCGAAGAGGCCCGCGTCCGTCGGGAACGGCGGTTTCTGCCTCGGTTGGCCCCGGTAGCCCTCGATCGAGTTGAAAAGTGCCGTTTCCTCACCGCAGATGTAGGCCCCCGCACCTCGGCGAAGCTCGATGTCGAACGACACGCCAGACTGGCGGATGGATGCTCCGAGGAGTCCTGCCGCGCGGGCCTCACCCATGGCACGACTGACCGCCCGTTGAGCGATCGGATACTCGCCCCTGATGTAGAGGTAGCCGTGCTCCGCCCCCGTCGCGAAGCCGGCAATGGTCA
Organism: Acidimicrobiia bacterium; assembly: GCA_041393965.1. Taxonomy (NCBI): domain Bacteria; kingdom Bacillati; phylum Actinomycetota; class Acidimicrobiia; species Acidimicrobiia bacterium. The sequence continues at coordinate 299,854 of JAWKJB010000001.1, forward strand.
GTGCTTCAATGATCGCGTACGGGTTGCGCTCGAGGAGCACGCGGTCCTTGAAGGTCCCCGGCTCGGATTCGTCGGCGTTGCACACCACATACTTGACACCGTCGTGGGCCGCAACGGCCTCCCACTTGATGCCAGCCGGGAACGCGGCACCGCCACGGCCCTTGATTCCGCTGGCTGTGACCTGGCCGAGCACCCACTGCGGGCCCTCTGCCAACGCGATGTCGAGAGCGTGGTAGCCACCGGCCTCGATGTAGGCATCAAGGGTGTGGACCGATCCAACGACCGTTCGCGAGAGGCGGGACTGGTCGTCGCCAACCACGAGCGAGGCAGTGACCGAATCAGCGGGCTCTGCCGCCGCGAGGATCTCGACGATCTGCTCCGCAGCTGCCGGTGCCACGACCCGTGGGCTTCCCCCGACGACCTGGACGAAAGCAGCGGAGCCCTTGTCGCACTGCCCGAGACACGGCGACCGCTTCCACATGGCCCCATCGATGTCCGAATCTGCTGGGCCGAGGGTGCTTGTCAACTCGGTGAGCATGCCATCGACACCGGACGCAACACAGGCGATGTCATCGCACACATGCGCCACCCTCGCCGGTGTCGGCTCTGTTGCGATGAGGTTGTAGAAGGTCGCAACGCCGTATGCCTCTGCGGGTCCGAGGGTCAGACGATCTGCGATGTAGTTGATTGCCCCGTGGCTCACCCAACCGACGGCATCTTGGACGGCGAGGAGGGCGGGAAGAAGCAGGGGTCGCTTGGTGACCGCTCTCCGGAAGCCGCCGTAGGCCACCCTGTCGTCGGTTCCGGACCGGTCGAGACCGCCAGCCCACCGTGAGTCCGGCAGCCCGAGCACCTCGTCGACGGCAGCTCGCTCGACCGGTGTTGCAACATCTGCGGTGGTCTTGATATCGATGGCCTACCCCGCCGCCTCGAGCCGTTCGATGCGTACCGCGGTTGCCTTGAACTCTGCGGTTCCCGACTTGGGGTCCCATGCGTCGAGCGTGAGCGTGTTGACATCACCATCGTCGGGCCAGTGGATCGCCATGAAGGCGAGGCCGGGTCTGAGACCGTCACGGTATCGCGCCGGAACCTCGATCGACCCACGCCGTGACACCACCCGCACCGGGTCCCCGTCAGCGATATGCATCCGGCTGCCGTCGATCGGATCGATGTCGATGACGGCGCCGTCGGCGATCGGCGACTGATATCCCCCGCTCTGGACCCCGGTGTTGAACCCGTCGAGGCGACGCCCCGTGGTGAGCCGGATGGGGAACTCCGGCGACAGCGAATCCACCGGTGGCGCCCACTCCACGGGGATCATCGGCGCGGGATCACGCGACATCGGATCCTCCCACAGCCATGCGTGAAGGAACTGGGTGCCGGGATGCTCGTCGTCGGGGCATGGCCACTGGAGTCCACCATGTGCGTCAAGCCGTGCGTAGGACATGCCGCGGTGCATCGGAGAAAGGCTCCGGACCTCGTCCCACACTTCCTCGGCCGTCGGATGACCCCAGATGTGGCCCATCTCGTTGGCGAGGAGGCACAGGATCTCGATGTCGTCCTTGGCGTCGCCGGGCGGGTCCAGCGCTTTGCGCATCAACTGCACCCGCCGTTCGGAACTGGTTACGGTGCCATTCGACTCTGCCCAGCCTGCCGCCGCCGGGAGAACCACATCAGCGAGCGTCGCCGTCTTGGTGAGAAGGATGTCCTGGACCACGAGAAAGTCGAGGCCACGCAGGAGCTCGACCGCTCGCTTCGCATCGGCTTCAGACTGTGCCGGGTTCTCGCCGATGATGTACATCGCCGTGATTTCGCCCCGTTCCATGGCATCGAACATTTCGGTGACATGCCAACCCGGCTCAACGGGGATCTTGACGCCCCATGCCGCCTCGAACTTGCCACGATGATCGTCGTTCGTCACATCCTGGAAACCCGGGAGCTTGTTGGGGAGTGCGCCCATGTCCCCACCCCCCTGGACATTGTTCTGTCCCCGGATCGGTACGAGTCCCGACCCGTACCGGCCGACATGACCCGTCAGGAGTGCAAGGTTGATCAGCGAGATGACATTGTCGGTCGCGTTGTGGTGCTCGGTGATGCCAAGGGTCCAGCACAGCTGTGCGGTCGGCGCCATCGCGTAGTCGTGCGCGAGTTGGCGGATCGCATCGGGAGGAACCCCCGTCACCTCGGAGCCGCGCTCGAGGGTCCACTCGTCGACCGAGGCGGCGTAGGCGTCGAATCCCGAGGTCGCTCGCGAGATGAAGGCCTTGTCGGCGAGGTCGGCGTGAATGATCTCCCGAGCGATCGTGTTCGACAGTGCGATGTCGGACCCGACATCGATGCCGAGCCATACATCGGCCCACTGGGCAGATTCGGTTCTGCGAGGATCGACGGCGTACATCTTCGCGCCGCCACGGACACCTTTCATGAGGTGATGGAAGAAGATCGGGTGGGCGGCCCGCGCGTTGGAACCCCACAGGACGATGAGATCGGTGTGTTCGATCTCTTCATACGACGAGGTGCCGCCTCCCGCTCCGAGGACTGTCGCCAGACCGACGACGGATGGAGCGTGTCAGGTCCGGTTGCAGCTGTCGATGTTGTTGTTGCCGATGACCGTGCGGGCGAACTTCTGAGCCATGAAGTTCATCTCGTTGGTCGCCTTCGAGCACGAGAACATCCCGGTCGCGAGGCCGGGATTGTTGTGGAGCCCTTCGGCGGTCCGTGCGAGGGCTTCTTCCCAGGTGGCTTCCCTCAAGCGGTTGTCGACCCGAATCATGGGGGTGGTGAGCCGTTCGTAGCGCTTGCCCATCATCACCTCCTTCCCGTGCGGCACCGGTCAATCTACCACCGCGGGTGCTCGGCATCGGTGGCCCCACATCGACAACGGGTACTGGGCACGAGTGGTCTGTCGCCCAGATGCGGAGCGCGATTCGTCGAGTCATCGCCGTCATCTGGCAAGGACGCACAACGAAGGCGTATTCGTGAATGCGTCAAGGCGGAGAACGAAGCCACAAGGCGTCGAGACCGGGGATACGCCTTCATCACTTGGCCGACTGACCACTAGGGTCGCAACGCGAAGGAGGGTCCTGTGGTCACATGGCACGCGCAGCAGGCCTGGCTCGGGGGCACCGGGCTCGAATCCGATGTTGCGATCGTCACCGACGGGGGCTCGATCACCGAGGTGCAGCCGGGGTCGGTCGTGGATGCCGACCGGTACCTGTCCGGAGTGGTGATCCCGGGGCTTGTGTCTGCGCATTCCCACGCGTTTCACCGCCTGCTCCGGGGTCGGACCCACGGGGCCAGGGGTGATTTCTGGTCGTGGCGCCGGTCGATGTATGAGCTTGCCCGAACCCTGACCCCGGAGAGCTATCGCGAGCTCGCAACCGAGGTCTTCGCCGAGATGGTCGACGCTGGCGTCACCACGGTCGGGGAGTTCCATTACCTCCACCATCGACCCGACGGTGCCCCCTACGACGACCCCAACGCGGTCGGCATCGCACTCATCGAAGCCGCAACGGTGGCCGGGATCCGGATGACGCTCCTCGACACGGCGTACCTCTCCTCGGATGTCAGCGGTGCACCGCCGACACCGGACCAGATCCGCTTTTCGGATGGATCGATCGATGCGTGGAGGGACCGCGTCGCCATGCTTGCCGCTGCGGTCGCCGACCGTGAGATGGTCCGGCTCGGTGTCGCAGCCCACTCGGTGCGCGGCGTGCCTATCGATGATCTCGCCACCGTTGCGGCGACGGCCGTGGAACTCGATCTACCGTTCCATATCCATGTGTCGGAGCAGCGTGCCGAGAACGAAGCCTGTCGCACGCATCACGGTCTCTCACCGGTGGGGCTCTTGTCACGCGAGGGTGCGCTGACTCCCCGGACGACGCTCGTGCACGCGACGCACCTTGAGGAGGGCGACATCGAGCTGATCGCTGCGGCTGGCTCGATGGTGTGCCTCTGTCCGACCACTGAGGCCGATCTCGGGGATGGAATCGGTCCGGCGATCGAGCTCGCATCAGCGGGTGTTCCGCTGTGTCTCGGCTCCGATTCGAACGCGGTCATCGACATCCTCAGAGAGGCCCACCGACTCGAACACCACGACCGGCTCCGGCTGCTGCGGCGCGGCGTCCACAGCCCGAGTGCCCTGATGGCAGCGGCGACAACCACGGGGATGCGGTCACTCGGATGGAGCGACCGCGGCATCGCTGCGGGAGGTGTTGCCGACTTCGTTGTCGTGGACCCGACCTCGGCGGACCTGCGCGGAACGGGCGGCTCGATCGAGGCGATCGTATTGTCAGCAACCCGCGCGAGCATCACCGAGGTCGTGATCGGCGGCATCCCCCACACCCCCCGTTGACGCGTACCCAGGGTTCTGGTTCAACTAAAGGTCAACTCTGGCCCACAGAACGAGGGACGGTCAGGCGATCCTCGGTAGCGGTTGTTCGGGTGTCAGCACGGCCGCTGCAGCGACGATCAGGGGGCGGATAATATCGCTGCGTCTCGGCGATGTGAAGTCGATGTGTTCCATCGTCGCGGAGACCGCTGCGAACATGGCGGCGTGCGGATGATCGTCGGGCACCCGCACCGCAAGCTTACCGAGCGAGATCGCCTCGCCAGGGTCACCTCCACGGAGGATCTGCGTGATCGCGGCGTGGAAGCTCGCATAGACCGTGTAGCCGACGGGATCGACCGGCATGATGCCGCTACCCACCGGCTCCCCGACCTTGTCGGGCCTGCGTCCCTCGACGAGATCGAGGAGATTCCGGCCGAAGACTGCGTGGTAGGCATCGGGCTGATATCCCGCAGCGGCGGCAACTCGCATGACGACGGTCGAGATCATCTTCGGCGAACCGTACGGAGTGTCAGATGCGTAGAGAATCCGATCCGGTGCAACGGTGGCGAAGAGCATGAGGAGGGAGGGGGTGCTCCACCATGCCGTGTCGAAGAACAGACCCGGGTGGGATGCTGCTTCTCGACCGATCCAGGAAAGGTCCGAGACTCCCGCGTGTCCAAGGATGATGTTGAGCCCATCGACGGAATCGATCAGATTGAGGGCGTCGTCCCCGAGGGTCGGGATTCCCCGCCCGGCGTGGAACAGAATCGGCACACCATGGGCAGCAGCGACGCGGCCGATGTCGGCGACGGAGGGATGTGAGAGCGCAAAATGCTCGCCCCGAGGGTGCATCTTGATGCCGCGTGCCCCGAGCGCGAGGCATCGCTCCGCCTCCTTGATAGCCACCGACCCGAGGCGCGGATCGACTCGAAGAAACGGGATGAGCCGTCCGTTCGAGATTCCTGCCTCCTTCAGGATCCGATCGTTCGCCTGTGGATACCCGAGCGGTTCCATGCTCGACATGACGACCGCTCCGGCGTGCCCGGCGTCTGCGAGTTTGTCGAGAAGCCGCGACGCGGTCCCGACGACGCCGTCCGGGTCATTCGCTCCCGTGTGCGTGTGGGCGTCCCAGATCTCAATCCCTCGAGGGAGGGTGGGGGCAGAGGCATCGTGCCACAGCGAGACCAGATCCATCCGGCGACGGTACCCCCGGCCGATCGGCAATCGGGTCACAGGCCATGCGCCTCTCGCTCTCGATACCATTCCGTGAACCAGCCTCGGTGCATCAAGCGAACCCGGCTGCGCGCGAGGGGGGCCAGGCATCCCGGTGTCCTAGAATTGGACCGAATCGGGCCTGTAGCTCCAATGGCAGAGCAGCGGACTTTTAATCCGAAGTGTGTGGGTTCGAGTCCCACCGGGCCCACGAGCACGAACACCAAAACCGGCGAGCCGCCCCCGTCAGGCCGTCGCGTCAATCGTTGCGCGCACCGAGACGGGGCTGAGACTTCTCGACATCGACAGCCGGTGGGGTCCCGCGACGACGGCGAGGTTGAGGTCCTGAAGCGTTCGCATGGTCCTCCACCCCATGACGGCAGGCAGGTCATGGATCACATGGGCCGATGTGATGACGAGATCGTCTGGTTTGAGGAGGTCGGTGATCGCCTTGCGCTCTCGCTCCTCGACGACGAACTGCACCGTGTCGAGTTCGCCGACCGCACCTTCGACCAGTGGTCGGTTCCTCGTCACGACGACGACGGGGACATCGGCAGCCCGCCGTAGCCTTCGTAGCGCCGCGAGCACGAGATTGGCGTCTTCCCGCCTCCAATCGAGATCCATTCTCCCGGTGACAGCGACGATGCGGGACCATGGCCGGACGATCCGAACAGCCATCATCGGGACTGGACACCGCTCACCAACGCGGTCGATGGCACTCCCGAACATGAAGTCGGAAGCGATCCGAGGACCGCCCCACGCGAGCAGTACCACCGATGCCCCTGTCTCCTCGATCAGGCTCAGCGTTCCATCCTCGAACGAATCGTCCACTCTGATGATCCCGTCGCTGTCGAGTCCAAGTGAGGCCGCTGCTGCTGCGGCAGCGCCAACCTTCACCTTCGCTGCATCCGAATGTCCGGGACTCGGGATCGCGAAGGGAACAACCAGACCGTCGTCGGGTCGAGCGAGTCCCGCCGAGAATGTCATGAGCGCATCGATGTCGGAACCTTGCGGCCGGATATCGACGAGAACATTCTGACCGATCGGGGCGGACGGCGCCTCGTGGCGAGGAACCCGTCTGATGAAGAACAGGGTCCCGAAGGAAGTAATCAGGGCAGTCGCGACAATCGCGAGAACCGCGGCGTTCACAGTCTCCTGACCGAACATCCCGAGGTTCAGACCGACCTGGGCGATCGCAAGCGTCGACGCTGCCTGCCCGAAGCTGAGTGAGGACATCAGCCCCACCTCGTTCCATGACAGATGGAAAATGAGGGCGGTGATGGCCGCTGCGGCCGTCTTTCCGACGATCACGAATCCCGTGAAGACGAGACCGAGCAACAGCGTTTCTGCATCGAACAGGACGCTCGGGTCGATGTTGAGCCCGATCGACACAAGAAAGGCAGGGATGAAAAGCGCCGTGCCGACGAAGTCGAGCCGCTCCATCAGCTGACCCTTCTCCGGGACCAGAGTGTTCATGCCGAGACCGGCAAGGAACGCGCCGATGAGTCCCTCGATACCTCCAAGGACCGCAACGGTGGCACCGGCAGCCATGCCTGCGAGCACGAACACAAAGCGCTGCATCCGGGTGTGACCGACATTCACGAAGAACCACCGCACAACCTTCGGGAGGATCCACATGGTGAAGGCGACGAGGAGGGGTATGGCGAGCCATACCGGAAGGGTCGGATCGCCCACGGTCGGTTCGATTCCCAGCCCACCGTCGATGTCGACCTCGATGACCGCCGTCGATGTCACGAGGGCGAGTACCGTCAGTGACAGCAGGTCCGCAACCACTCCCGCGGAAACGGCAGCGCTCACGGCTCGATTGTTCTGGAGACCAGCGGCCTTCACATCGGGATAGGCAACCAGCGTGTTCGAGGCCCACATCGCTCCAATGAGGGCGGCACCGAGCACGCTGATGTCGAACCATGTCAGGACGACCCACATGCTGAGCGAAAAAGGGATCACGAATCCGAGGAGCCCATACACGATCGCGTTGTTCCGATTCGTGACGAACCCCCTGATACTGAAGCCCAACCCTGCGAGGAACATGAGATAGAGGATTCCGATGGCACCCAGCTCGGCGACGAGGCCGAAGTTCCTCAACCAGCCGAGCACAAACGGACCCGCGATGACGCCGCCAGCGATGAGTCCGATGATTCCGGGGACGCGGAACCGTTGTGCCACGATCGGGCCGAACACGATGATGAGCAGAAGCACGAGCAGCGTTGCTTCCACGCTCCCAACAAGCATCATCGATCCTTTCGTCGTCCCGCCGTCTCGCCGGAATGATCGCACACGCGGGACCCCTGCGTCGTCGAACGCCCGCGACGAATGGATGTTCGGCACCTCCTCCGCATCGCGCCCTGCCTTCGCCGCATCGACGGCCCGATTAGCACGATCGACATCCGCCCTTTCGGAAAACACACCACCATTCGAGATGCCTCGGTGGCCACCGAGACGGTCGGTCCTGCGTCGGTCCGCATCCTTCGCGGGGAGACGCGATGATTTGTTCTGTGGGCCAGAGTTGACCTTTTAGTTGAACCAGAACCCTGGGTACGCGTCAACGCGAGGTGGGTAGCCTTGCGGGCATGGATCAGTCTCGGTATCGGGCGCGGCGCGCCGAGTTCCTCGACAAGCTCGGGGATGCGGTCGCCGTCGTTCCTGCGGGGAAGGAGCAGGTCCGCAACGACGATGTCACCCACGAGTTTCGCCAGTCGTCCGATTTCTTCTTCCTCACCGGGTTTCCCGAGCCCGACGCAGTCGCCGTCTTCGATCCACGCAGCGACACCGAGGCGTACACCTTGTTCGTACGCCCGCGCGACGAGGTCATGGAGGCATGGAACGGTCTTCGGGTAGGTGTGGATGGAGCGGTCGAGCGCTACGGGGCTGATGCGGCGTATCCCGTCGAGGAACTCGAGGAGTGGCTCCGCACGCGCCTGGTCGGAGCCGATGCAATCGCCTACGCCCTCGGCAATGCAGCGTATGACTCCACCATCATCAAGGCCCTGAACACCGGTTTCGCACACTCGGATCGGATCGGAACGGCAAGTCCGTCCGGCATTGTCGATCCCCGTCCGATCCTGTCCGAGATGCGGCTCATCAAGTCCCCGCCCGAGATCGACGCGCTCAAGGAGGCCTGCGGTATCAGTGCCATCGCCCACACCGAGGCGATGCGGTTCGCCGCTCCCGGGCGTACCGAGCGGCAGGTTGCCGCCGTGATCGCTTTTGTCGCCGCATCGATGGACAGCGAGCGGCTCGGTTACCCATCGATCGTCGCGGGTGGCGACAACGCGTGCATCTTGCATTATGTCGACAACGACAAGCCACTCCGCGACGGCGAGCTCCTCCTCATCGACGCTGGCGCCGAATTCCGGCACTTCACTGCTGACATCACTCGGACCTTCCCGATCAACGGCACATTCACCGCCGCCCAACGCGCCCTCTACGACCTCGTGTTGGCCACCCACAAGGCGATCATCGCAATGGTGAAGCCGGGGCTCGTATACGCCGACATGCATACGACCGCGACACGGCTGCTCTCCGACGGCCTCGTCGATCTCGGCCTCCTGCCCGGTACCGGCGACGAGGCGCTCGCGAAGGGCTGGTATCGGCAGTTCTTCTTCCACGGCACCGGCCATTGGCTCGGATCCGATGTCCACGATGCTGGCGCGTACCGACGCGAACGCGCCTCGCGAGCACTCGAGTCCGGCATGGCGTTCACCGTCGAACCCGGTTTGTATGTCGCACGAAACAAGACTCGCATCTCGCTCGGACAGGCGCCATACGATCCCGACGAAGTGACCGAACTGACGCTCCGGCTCGGGATCTCCGCGGCGAAGGCTGAGCTCGACCAACGGAACAGCGACGCCGGAACAGTCGACTTCGAAGTTCCCGCAGAGTTCCTCGGCATCGGTGTACGGATCGAGGACGACATCCTCGTCATACCGGACGGAGCCGAGAACATGACGGCCATGGTGCCGGTCGACCCGGACGCCGTCGAAGCCGTGTGCGCCGAGCCTTCGACAGTCCCGGTGTTCGCTCCCGACGCGAAGGGGGCCCTGGAATAGGGCGCTCCTCGACGGGGCGTGCAATTCGATCGCCAAGCCGCGGCGTTCTCACCGGTGTGGTGCCTGTGCGGTCACCCTCGGACCGCCGCCGTTCAGATGCCGGAGTCACTCCTCCGTTGACATCTGGCGACGGAGTTTCGCGATCGAACTCGACGCCGTACTCGCATCGATCCCGATACGCGGAAGCTTCGCCGAGTTCCGACGGTACCGGCTCTCGATGACCTCCGGCTGGACGAGGTCCTCGTCGTCGACACCTTCGCCCGAATTCGGCTTCGGCACCGACGGCGAGTAGTCAATAGCGACCTTCTCGCTCGTTTCGCTCTCGACGGTGGACGAGCTATGCCCGCCTCCCGCGCGGCTTGCTTCGAGGGCGGCAAGCGCCTCACGGCGGATCGCCTCGATGCTGTCACCGTTCGTGTCTTGCGAGGACGGTCCGTCGGATCCCGTTCCGGGAAGTGCGTACAAGGCGGGCGCAGGATGGTCGGCAGCGTGTTCCCGATCGGACACGGCTCGTTCGCGGCGAACCACCGCGGCCTCCCGCCGGTCGAGCTCGGCAACCCGGATCTCGAATTCGTCCGATTCTTGGATCGCAATAGCGTCGCGTTCGGATGTCGCGTCGCGGAGCACCGCTGCGGCATCCTCGCGCATCCGTTCAGCCTCCACCCGGGCCGCCTCGATGAGCTCCTCTGCCGCTGCCTCGGCCTCGCTGATCACGGTCGCTGCCGCCGATGCGATGCCTGCCTCGTCACTTTCCCCGTCTCCCTGCGCGGCACCCGCCTCCGCGACGATCTGTTCCGCGCGCTCCGTCGCTTCGGCGATCATCTTGTCCACGCGCTCCTGTGCCTCCGCGAGCTCGGCACCTGCCGCCTCTTTGGCTTCGGCGATGGCAGCAACTTCGGCGCGTTCTTCCTCAAGTTTCGCCTGCAATGCCTCGGCCTCGGCGTTCATCGACTCTCTGAGCGTGGCGATCTCCTGCTTGATCTCCTCAAGGTCGGCCTCAGCGGTGGACCGTGCGGCCTCCTGTGCTTCGTGTTCGGCGGCCTTGCGCTCCTCAGCGGCAGCGAGATCGTCTTGAACCGATGCGACGGCAGCTGCGACGGCGTCCGCCTGTTCCTTCCGCTCTTCGATGGTCGCCTCGAGCGCGGCGATCGCAGCTTTGAGCTCATCGTGCTGCTCGTGGGCTTCGGCGTCGGCAGCAGAGGCCCGTTCCTTGGCTTCGGCGAGTAGAGCCTCTGCCTCGTCACGCTTTCGGGCCGCCTCGTCACGGAACTCCTGTGCTTCCTCCCTGAGCGCCTCTGCGCCTTCACGGGCGGACGCGAGCGCCTCGGCGGCGTCTTCCTCAGCTTTGGCAGCCATCGCGGCAAGTTGCTCGAGCTCGGCTTCGCGCAGCACGATCTCAGCGCTGCGCGCCTCGGCAGCAGCTTCAGCGTTCTTGAGCAGCGTTTCGGCCTCCGACTTGATCGTCTCGGCCTCGGCGCGGGCTTCTTCGAGCATCGCCTCACTTGCCGCCGCAGCCTCCGCGACGAGCTCTTCGCGCCGCGCCCCGGTTGCGTCGTCGGCAAGCTGAACGAGTTCCTGCGCCTGCTCCTCGGCTTTGTCGATCGTGCCTTTGGCTTGCTGGTCGGCCTGGTCGATCCGGTGTTGAGCCTCCGCGTCGGCTTGTTCAAGCCGCCGTTTCACCTCTGCGTCGGCTTGGTCGATCCTGCGTTGCGCCTCTTCCTCGGCACGAGCCGTGGCCGCGGTCGCCTCGACGAGCTCCCGGTTCAGTCGGTCGCTGATGGATGCCGCGGCCGCCTCGGCCGACGCGATGATCTCCTTCGCTTTGATTTCGGCGGCTGCGATGGCAAACACCTCGTCACCTGAAGGTGCTCCCGCCGCGGACTGAAGCTCTTCGACCTGCTTCGCGAGCCGGTCCCGCTCTGCCGTGACGAGCTTGAGCTGCTCCATGTCGGCAGCTTCGACACGGGCAATCTCTGCCGCCTTCTCCTCAGCGGCCTTGACGATGTCTGCCGCCTGTGACCTCGCCGTCGCAAGGATCTCTTCGGTCTCGCCGGTCGGTGCGCCGATCACGAGGGCGTTCTGACGCGCCTCTTCTTCGATCTCGGTCGCCTGCTTGCGCGCACGCTCGAGGATCCGGTCCTTCGCGTCGAGCACGGCGACGATCGCAGCGTCGACGGACTGGTTCTGTTCTTCCTTGAGCTTCGCAAGCTCGTACTCGGCCTGTTCGAGGCGCACGCTTGCGTCCTGGGCACGCAGCGACAGGTCGCGGTACTGGGCGTCGACTTTGCGGAGGTACTCTCGCACCTCGTCTCGGTCGTAGCCCTTCCGCACAAGGGTGAACTCACGCCGTTCGAGTTCGTCCGGTACATCTTTTCCGATGATCGACACGCAGGATTCTCAACAGTTCGTTGGCTGCACAGTTCGCTACTCAAGTTGTCGGCCTGTTGGTGTCGACCCTTTAAGGGAAGGCACCCAGTTACGGAAGAAAAACGCGAAGGGTCATTTGCCCCGATCGCGCCCGCGACCGCCCACCAAGTGTGGTCCCGAATCGTGACTTGTCAACCGATTCAGACAGCAGCCACGATCGAGGGGTCGAGACCAGGGAAGGTCTGCATGTACGCCACGCGCTCGGCCTTGAGCCTCTCCACAAGGTCGGTGTATTCGTCCCTGCGACCCTGCCGCTGATACATGAGCCTCGGCTGGAGCAGGTCGGGATCGTCGAATCCGGGAAGGTCCTCGGCCACGAGGTAGCCGAAGTCGGGGTCCTCGACCCACGAAATCGACCCCGAGACGAACCCTTCGATGACAGCACTCGAGTGCCTGATCTTCACCTTCTTGGAGCGCTCGTCACCTTCGGGGCCGCCGACCCGACCCGTGTTCAGGACATAGACCTCGAGGTCGGGCATGGTGTCGAGCAACTCGAGGAAGCGGTTCCCCATCAGCGCATCGTTGTCGAAGAAGAACGGGTTCGTGCCCGGTACCCGCAGACTCCTGCCAGCCTCGGCCTTGCCACCCGCACTCGTTCCGATGGTTTCCCCGAGCATGAAGTAGGCCGCCGCCTGTTCGCGCTTGAGCTTGGCGATCGCAGGCACGATCGTCTGATTGCGGTTGAGCATCAGGATGTAGTCGGCTGTGGGAAGACCCCGAGGATCACGGTGGCGAATGTTCGCGAGCGGGAAGGTCGACCTCCCGTTACGGGTATCCGAATCGTTGAAGAAATCGACCTTCCCTTCGGGAGACACCCATGTGTTCTCAAGCCACGCGTCGGGCCGGGTCGTGCCCCCGTAGATGGTTGGCTCGTCGTGCGGGTCGAGCCCGAAGGTCTTCGCGAAGCAGCCGTTCTCGGATGCGTAGACCACGCCTCCGGCGAACAACGCGTTGAAGTCGTCCTGAACAGGGAGGGATCCGAGCTGCTGTCGGAAGGTTGTCGTCGTCTTGCCAGTCCCCGACAGGCCGAGCATCAACGCGACCTTCTCCTCGCCGTCGACATCAGGGAAGACCTTCAGACCGGAGTGCAGGGCGAGACCACCCCGCTCGTACACGAGGTGATTCCACATGCGTAGCCCGCCCATCTTGGACTCACCGAAATAGTCGGAACCGATCACCCGCGTCACATAGTTGTCGTGATCGACGAGGATCAACCGGTCATCCGGCTTGCCAGGCGCCATGAGGCCGGGCGTGTAGATGACGGTGAACTCCGGGCTCCATGCATCGTCCTTCGGGAAGAACAGCTGCTGCTGCATGGCAGGGATGTTGGCCTGAGTCTTCTCCATGTACAGCCTCGAACCCGTCCTGAACGCGGGATCGGGCCCGATGTAGCCCTCGATGAGAATCATGTCCTTGGCGGCGATGTATGCGTCCTGCTTGGCCGCCCACTCGTTGTACTCGGCGCGGCCCATACGGTTCTTGTGGTTCTCGACCTCGGTGATGAAGAAGGTCGAGCCCGCGAGGCGCGCTTTGACATCTGCCTTGTAGTTGATGTTGTCGAACTCCGTGACCGTGATGTTCGACATGTATTCCTCGACCCATGCCCGCATCTCCTGCTGGGTTGGGTTCACTGCAACCGACGCTGCAGGGGGAAGCTGGGAATCCACTCGTCCTCCTCGACGATTTCCCAAATAGGTTACGGAGCCCGGCGCTCAGCAACCAATCGGGGCCATCCACCGTTGGCGGTTGACTGCCAACGGTTCACATCACGCAACCGTGATGTCATCGGACAGGTACACATCTTGGATCGCGTTGAGCAACTCGATGCCCTCGGCCCTCGAGCGCTGAAAGGCCTTCCTGCCGGAGATGAGGCCCGTTCCCCCGGCTCGCTTGTTGATCACCGCAGTCGTCACGGCCTGTGCAAGATCACCGGCACCCGACGACGCCCCACCCGAGTTGATGAGACCCTGGCGTCCCATGTAGTTGTTGACGACCTGCCATCGTGTCAGGTCGATCGGATGGTCCGTCGTCAGCTTGTCGTAGACGGCGGCATGGGTGCGACCGAACCCGACCGCGCCGTAACCGTTGTTCGACTCGGGTTGCTTCTGCTTGATGATGTCGGCCTGAATCGTCACACCGAGGTGATTCGCCTGACCGGTCAGGTCGGCCGATGCTTCGTGGTTGGTTCCATCGACGGTGAAGTCCGAGTTGCGCAGGTAGCACCACAAGACGGTGAACATGCCGAGCTCGTGGGCTCGTTCGAAGGCTTCGGCGACCTCGACGATCTGGCGATCCGCCTCGAGGGATCCGAAGTAGATCGTCGCCCCAACGCCGGCTGCGCCGAGATTCCAGGCCTCGTCGGGTGACCCGAACATGATCTGGTCGTAAGTGGCGGGATAGGTCAGCAACTCGTTGTGGTTGAGCTTGACGATGTACGGAATACGGTGTGCGTACCGGCGTGAAGTCGCCGCAAGCACACCGAAGGTCGACGCGACCGCGTTGCAGCCCCCTTCGATGGCGAGTTCGACGATGTTGGAGGGATCGAAGTAGTCGGGGTTCGGTGCGAAGCTCGCGGCACCCGAGTGTTCGATGCCCTGGTCGACAGGGAGAATCGACACATAGCCGGTTCCACCGAGGCGGCCCGCGTCGAACAACCGCTGGAGATTGCCGAGGGTCCTTGCGTTGCGATTTGAATCGACAAGGACGCGCTCGATGAAGTCGGGACCGGGGAGGTGCAGCCGATCTTTCGAGATCGCGGGTTGATGGGAAAGTAGCGAGTCGGCTTGGTCGCCGAGTAGTGACCGGAGATCCATCGGATGCTCTCCTCTGTGGTTGTCGTCGTGTGTTCCATTATCGCGGACTCGGGCGGTGAGCGGATCTCACGATTCGATCGTTGCTCTCATCCGGTCTGCGAGATCGTTGGCGGTGTCCGTCGCCTCTTTCGCAAGCACCGCTGCTGCGCCCATCCAGTCGCCGCAGGCGGGGAACGGCGTGTCGAGGTCGATGTAGATCTTCAGCTTCGGCTCGGTGCCGCTCGGGCGGGCGAGGATCCTTCCGGACGGTTCGAGGCCGAACTCGATGAGGTTCGTGGCGCCAAGGTAGCGGGGGCGTTCGTCGGCGTGTTCGAGGAAGTCCGTTATGGCGGTGATTCTGCGACCGCCAAGCGTTCGCGGGGGGTCGGTGCGCAGGCCATCCATGGCCGCCGCAATGCGTTGAACGCCGTCGACGCCCTCTGTTCGCAGGGAAACCTGATCCGACACGCTGATCCCGTATGCGCGGAAAAGGTCGCCAACGAGATCCAGCACCGTCTTGCCTTCGGAGCGGGCGACCGCGGCCATCAGGGCGAACGCGAGCGCTGCCGAGATGCCGTCCTTGTCCCGAACGGTGGTTCCGACGGAGTAGCCGAGTGCCTCCTCGTAGCCGAGCGCGAGAACACCGACATCGTCCCGTTGGAGATCGAGTGCGGCATTCCAGATCCACTTGAATCCTGTCAGGCTTCGGGCCCAGGTCGCTCCGTGGGCCTCGGCAACCTTGCCGAGGAGCGGCGACGACACCACGGAGTTGACCACCGTTGCCCGCGACGGGTCAGGATGGTGCGACAGGAGGAATTCGGCGAGAAGACAACCGATCTGGTTGCCTGTCAAGGGCCGCCAGACCCCTCCGGGATCGGGTACCGACACTCCGAGCCTGTCGGTGTCAGGGTCGTTCGCGATGACGAGGTCTGCGTCGATGGCGGAAGCGAGGTCGTGAGCGAGGTCCAGGGTTCCCGGTTCCTCCGGATTGGGGAACGCCACGGTCGGAAAGGTCCCGTCCGGAGCAAACTGGCGTGCCACGGGGGTGACCTGCTTGAAGCCGAAGCTCCTCAGTGCCTCGGTCACGAACTTGCCTCCAACGCCGTGGAGCGGCGTGTACACGATCGACAGCGTGCGGTCACCCGTGAGACCCGGCAGGGTCGTTGCAACATTGTGGAGGTAGCCGTCAAAGAGCTCCGGTCCGATCGCGGTTGCCTCGGGGTGACCGAAGGGATCAGCGGCACGCGGGACACCGTTGGCTGGTCCGATCTGCTCGATCTGTTCGGCGATCTGTGTATCCGTCGGGGCGATGATCTGGATGCCGTTGCTTGCGTACACCTTGTAGCCATTGTCGGCGGGCGGGTTGTGGCTGGCCGTGATGACGATCGAAGCACATGCCCCGGCCGTGAGGCCTGCATAGGCGACGAGCGGAGTCGGCGTCGGATCCGCGAAGTATCTCACCATGAATCCGGCAGCGACGAGCACGCCAATCGTGTCCTCCATGAACGCCGACGATGAGGGGCGCGCATCCCTTCCGACGACGACGAGTCGGTCGCCGGGGGGGACGGTGGCCGCGAGATGTGCGGCGAGGCCGGCCGTCGTGCGGATCACCACCGCGCGATTCATCCGATTCGGGCCCGCTTCGACCGCCCCGCGTATGCCGGCCGTACCGAAACGAAGGGTGCCAGCCATGCGATCGACGAGGGTCGGAAGGTCATGGCTCGCGACGATCGCCGCGAGCTCGGCCCGTGTCTGCGGGTCGGGATCGCCAGCAATCCACTGCTCGGCGGCGTGCTCGAGGTCGTTCATGACGCGGAGGCTACCGACGAGTCATTTCGACGAAACATTCGCGCATCATGACTCGGTACGCGTTCGGTACTGATCGTAGATTTCGCCGCTTCTCCGACGCGCATAGTCGTACACGACATGCGTCCCGGCGAGATGGTCATGCCAGCCTTGGCGTTCGTCGTCGACGAGGACCCACACATAGCCGAGCCAGAACACCACGGCCGACACCACATACCCGAAGTAGCGAACGATCGAACGCCAGAGCGATGGAGGCGTACCGTCGCTTCCGATCACCTTGAGACCCATGAACCACTTTCCGATGGTGCGACCCGTGAGGGACCACAGCATGATGAAGTAGGCGCCCACGATGACGGGAATCATCCAGACATAGATGACGGTCATCGCGATGTTCGGGGTGAAGCCCATGCTCTCGATCGCGGAGTCGACGAGGGCGGCAACGCCACCCCCGACGCCGACGATGCCCGCGATCACGGCGAGGTCGGCGATGTAGGCGAACATCCTCGATACGAACCCTGCTGCCCGGTCTTGGAGGATGTGGTAGTCGTCCCGCTTCACGGCGCGTCCGTGACGGGCAGGGGTGGAACACCTCTCGGCTTCCGGCCGACGAGTCGACGGAAGATACCCTCGGCGAGACCGTCGGCCGCCGCTCCGGTCTCGCGAAGCTCCCTCACGGCCGATCCGGTGATCCCAAGCGTCTGCTCCCGAACGAGTTCCCCGAGTTCGTCGGATGTGCCGAGGTACCCGACGACACCATCAATGGACTGCTCGAACACTCCGACGGCGAGTACCCGGCCGCGCGCGTACTCGCCCACACCCACGGCGGCGAGGCGATCGCGTTCACGCAGGATCGCTTCGCGTGTTGGCTTGGTCAGCCCGTCGACGAACGAAGTGACCCCTGTCTCTGCTGCAACGAACGCCACCGTGTTCCACGCAACCCCGACGGCTCGCGCCATCGGGCGTGTTGCTGTGGCCCGCGCGACCGTACGCGCCACCGAGGGCATCTCGGATACCCAGCCGATCATCGCCATCAGGCTCGGATTGGCACGAATGGGCCCGATCGCTACCGATGCGGGGTCGCTTTCGGCCTGATCGATCGCCTCTGCAATCGTCATCAGGCGTTCGACGCCCTCACCGATCCCGCCGACGATGAGGCGGACAAGGGTCTTGTGGACTGCATCGGGCTCGCTGTATCGACCCGTTTCCGGCAGCTGATGACTCGTCATGGCGAGAACCCTACCGGCTCCGAGACCTCAGGTCACGGGTCGAGATCACAGGCCGACACCGGCCGTTCGCCGATATACTCGCCGGGCCGTAGCCGGTCCGGGTCGATACAATGGCGGGCGCCCAGCCCCCATCGTCCAGAGGCCTAGGACTCCGCCCTTTCAAGGCGGCAACGGGGATTCGAATTCCCCTGGGGGCACAACGCGGGGGCGTGGTGAAGCCTGGAGTTCACGCCGGCCTGTCAAGCCGGAGGTCGCGGGTTCAAATCCCGTCGCTCCCGCCATATTTGTACGCCTTGATCGTCGGTTGCTGGTCACACCGGCCAGGGATCGAGGTGCTTGGTCAGGTAGCTCAGTTGGTAGAGCACTGGTCTGAAAAACCAGGGGTCGGCGGTTCGAGACCGCCCCTGACCACCGGATTCGTGCGGACGCTCGAATCCTCGTCCCACCGACATCCACTACTGTCCGGATGCGTTCCGGTGACCGGTGCTCTTGCTACCTTCCCGTCATGACCCCCGACGAACGCGAAGAGCCGTTCCCCGGATTCGTCGAGGATGGTGACCGCTTCGACCGCCCGGTCCCGAGCCGGCGGGTGCGCAAGGTCATCCGATCGATCGCCGCTCTCGTCCTCGCCTCGATGCTCGCCGCGGCCGGAACACCGATCAGCTGGGTATCGATCGCCACGGCCGTCCTGATGTTCCTCATCTGGACCGAACTGTGGTCACCGCATCGTCACGACGACGATGTGATTTGAGGCTCCACTTCACCGGTGAGCCGCGTCCGCCACCGCGGCGGCAACGGCCATGTGTACCGACTCGTCGAGCGGCTCAGGAAGCAGTTCGCCTGCTGCCGTGGCATCGGCGATCGCATACGCCGCTGCACGCTTCATGGCCATCGTCACCGACGGGGCACCCGCGTCGAGCGCCCCCTTGAAGAGGCCGGGGTACGAAAGGACATTGTTGACGATGGCTCCGTCTGCGGCGACGGCTGCACCGGCCTCGATGGCTTCACGGGGTGTGATCTCGGGAAGGGGGTTCGTAAGCGCCAGGATGATCTGCCCCTCCCGCACCATTGCCGGATCCAGCAAATCCGACTGGCCGGTCGCCAGAACCAGAACATCGGCGGCTCCCACGAGGCGCTCGAAATGGGCGTGATCGGTCCCCATCACGATGTTTGCATCGGTCGACGCAACTTCGCGCAGCCGATCGACCCCGGCATCGGAAGGGTCGTAGGCGAGCATCGATCGGAAACCGAGCCCGGACGCCAATCCGGCGATAGCACTTCCAGCAGCACCGAGTCCTACCTGGCCGAAGGTGAGATCGTCGACATGGCGGCCCGTTTGGCGGGCCGCTGCGATGACCGCGGCAGCGACCACCACAGCCGTTCCGTGTTGATCGTCGTGGAAGACGGGAATCGAGAGCTCCTCCTCCAGCCGGCGCTCGATCTCGTACACGCCCGGCGTCGCGATGTCCTCGAGGTGGATCCCACCGAAGCCCGGCGCGAGCCGGATGACGGTGTCGACAAAGTCCTTCGGGTCCTTCGCGTCGAGCACGATCGGGACCGCGTTGACGCCAACCATCATCGCGTAGAACAGCGACTTTCCCTCCATCACGGGGAGAGCTGCTTCGGGCCCGACATCTCCGAGACCAAGCACCCTCGTTCCGTTCGTGACGATTGCGATGGTGTTCCCGCGCCAGGTAAGTGAGTTCGCGAGCGACGGATCTTCTGCGATGGCGCTCACGACACGGGCAACGCCGGGGGTGTACACCTCACGGATGTCCTGGAGGGTTCGAACAACGGCATTGGGACGGATCTTGATCTTGCCCCCGGCATGCTGATCCCACACCTTGTCGAAGTGCCCGGGGAGGACCTCGACCCCGTCGATGGCGGCCATCGCTGCTGCAATGGATTCGATCGCAGCCGCGTCGGGCGCGATGATCGCGACTTCCCGGATGTTGTGGTTTGCACCGATGTGGATCGTTTCGATTTCGCCGATGTTGGCTCCGTACTCGCCTGCAGCCGCCAGCGCTTTCGCGAGGAGCCCCGGGGTGCGGGCCGTCTTGATCCGAAACACTTCGTCGCGCTCGATGGATCGATCGCCCATTCAGTTGACTCCTTCGACCGTGAGGGTGTAGTTGACCATCCGACGAACCTTCCGAAAGCCGAGACGCTCGTAGATGCCAACAGCACCGGTGGGGTTCTCCGAGTCCACACCAAGGGTCGCATACTCGAGGCCTGCATCCCTGAACGCGGTCATGGCTCGGGTGACCAACAACGAGGCGAAACCACGCCCGCGGTGGCTGCGAGCCGTCCCCACACCTTCGATCCAGCCCTCGGAGTATCCCCGCTTCTCCCACTCTTGGGGATACGCCGCACACATCACATACGAGACAGGTCGGCCTCCGTCCATGACGGCGAACGAAGCGTCGGGTCGATGCATCTCCATTGATCGGCTTTCCCACATCTCGATCGTCCATGGCTGAGACCCTCGATGGTCCCGAAAGGCGTCGTTGCGGACCGCAAGGGCTTCGACCGACGGCACCTCATCGAAGGGGACGAGGCGGAACCCGGAAGGAACCTCAGCGGTGCCGATGGGCTCAGCGAGGTCACGCCGAAGCTCGTCGAGGAACATCGAGGGCGTGAACCCGTTCGCTACAAGGAGGTCCCGGTGAGCCTCCTGCTTCGGGTAGACATGCTGGTGATACCGAACCGGGAGCGCGGGGTCGATGCCCGCCGTTCGTTGTGCGCCGCGTTCGATCCACCAGCGAAGCGCAAACTCGCAGATCTGCGGGGTCCGGTACTCCGGATGGATGTAGTTGTCCTCATACACCTTCCATGTCCCCACCGGATTCGGTACGAGCTCACACCACAGCGAAGCCACGATGGAACCGTCACTTCGCACAGCAACGAGCGTGTCGGTGTCGGCGTCGGCAATCGGGCTTTCGAAGCGGTCGGCGATTTCGGCAGCGGTCTCGATGAAGGTGTCGTCGACGGCGAAGCACGCTGCTTGGAGTTCCTCGATTGCCTCGGCGTCGTCAGCAACCGCGGCACGCCACACCACCCCGTCGATGGTTGGAGGTGGTGGCATCATCTCGACTCGGCCTCCCGCTTGTCATCGCGGAACCGATCCCGAAAGATGACTGGGACAAGCGCGAGTGCCACGAATGCTGCGCCGGTGACGATTGACAGCGACAAACCGTAGTCGCCGCCGGACCGATCAACGAGTCCGATGATCGCCAACACCTCTGTAGCGAGAACCGCGACCGTGACGGCGATCGAACCTGAAGCGAGCAGCCACAGGGCGTACATTCCGACAAGCCGAGGTTCGGTCACAGGACACCCAGCCGATCAGTTCGTGAAAGTGGATGCCTGGGGCGACGCCCACCGCCTTGCGACGCGCTGATATCCCTCACCTGAGGCAGGGAAGTCCCCCCGCTCGAGGGCAAGGAGGCTGTCTCGGATGTCACCTGCGCTCTCATCGAACACGAGCTCACCGGTCGCAAAGACGGTTGCGACGCGTCCGTAGTCGAGTTCCAGCATCGAATCGGCGGAGAACCCGGCGAGCCATCCGTCGAGGTCGGTGAGGTGTTCGATCGGCCCTGCGGGGAACCCCGCACCCTCGAGAACCGACGCGGCCCACCGGACACGGTCGATCGCGTCTCCGATGGAGGTCCGGTAGCGGATCGACTCGATGTCGTTCGCCTCGTACAGCTCTCGTTCCGAGGCGTGGAAGGCGCAGAACCACCGGAGCGGCACATGGAAGGCAGAGGACAGGATGTGCGACCGCCCGATAGGGCCTGTACGCCGCAGGCGCGAAAGCTCGGCGAGTGCCCGTACCTGTTCACGGTCCGACACAAGGTACGAGTCGGGATCGTGACGCCCAAGGGCCACGACACCCTCCAACATGCGCACCCGCGGATTGCGCGGACACGCGTACTGCGTTCCGTTCCATACCGTGAAGATCGCATCGTCGGCGATCGGCTCACTCCACATGAACTCGTCGTCAACCACGACCCTGCCGACGCGGTTGATGCTGCGGTGGGGAGGGAGGCCCGCGACCTCGATCGACGGAACATAGACACGAAGGTACGCAGTGGCGATCATCCCCGCATGGTACGCACATCGACACACACCGTTGGCACCAGAATCGCCCGAGCATCCCGACCCGCGGGTGTGCCGTGTGGAGCCGGGAGGCAGGTCGGTATCATGGAAGGGTCACACGATCCGCGGAGAAGCACCTTGCGAGTCTTCGACCTCGTCGAAACCGGCGGCCACGAATCCGTCCACTTCGGGGCAGATCCCGAAACCGGCTATCAGTCGATCATCGCAATCCACGACACCACCTTGGGACCCGCACTCGGAGGCACCCGGTTCTACCCCTATGCGTCGGAAGAGGCGGCTTTGGTGGATGTCCTGCGCCTCGCGAGGGGCATGACCTACAAGGCAGCATGCGCCGGTCTCGACCAGGGCGGAGGGAAAGCGGTGATCATCGGTGATCCCGCAACGGTCGGGAACGCAGATCTCTTCCGGTCCCACGGGCGGTTCGTCGACTCTCTCGGGGGAACATACATCACAGCCGAGGATGTCGGGACCACCGTTGCGGACATGGTGATCGTCAGGGAGGAAACCAGACATGTCGCTGGCCTCCCCATCGAACACGGCGGCTCCGGGGACCCGTCCCCTGCGACCGCACGAGGAGTCATCGCGGCGATGACCGCAACCGCTGAACACATCTGGGGCACGGACGATCTCGCCGGAAGACGGATCGCCATCAAGGGTGTCGGTAAGGTCGGCATGTCCCTTGCCGAACGGCTCCATGATCGGGGAGCGGAACTCGTCGTGGCCGATGTCAACCAGGCAGCAACCGACCGGGCCGCGGCCGCGTTCGATGCCAAAGTAACTTCCGTTGACGACATCCATGCCGCCGACTGTGACATCTTCGCCCCGTGCGCACTCGGATCCGATCTGTCGCATGACACGATCCCGCAGCTGTCGTGTGCAGCGGTTGTCGGTTCGGCGAACAACCAACTCGCGACGCCCGACGACAGCATCCGCCTCATGGAGGCCGGGGTCGTCTACGCGCCGGACTTCGTCGCCAATGCGGGTGGCATCATCAACATCGCCGTTGCCAGGGACGGCTACTCCCTGCCACGCGCCATCGAATTGGTGGAGCACATTCGATCAACCGTTGCCATGATCCTCAAGCGTGCGGACGACCTCACCATCGATACGCATCGTGCCGCCGAGCTCATTGCAGAGGAACGGATCGCGCTGGCACGAGCAAAGGAGCACAAGTGACCCTCGAACTCGACAGTGTGATCGACCACGAAGCGCTCGGCCTCACCGACGATGACCTGATCGGCCTGTACCGCAACATGGTCCTCGCACGCAGACTCGATGAGCGTCTGTGGGCGCTGAACCGGCAGGGTCGCGTCCCGTTCGTCGTTTCGGTGTCGGGCCACGAAGCCACCCAGGTTGGAGCTGCGGCGGCGATCGATGCATCAAAGGACTGGTCCCTCCCGTACTACCGCGACACGGCATACGCGCTCGCGCTCGGGGTTCCCCCCGCGGATATCTTCGCGGGCGTCTTCGCAAAGGCCTCCGATCCGATGAGCGGCGGCCGTCAGATGCCAAGCCACTGGTCCGAACCCGAGCTGAACATCTTCACGCAGTCGTCGGTCATCGGGGTGCAGTACCCCCACGCGTGTGGCATCGCCTGCGAGCTCAAGCGCTCCGGTTCCGACGCCGTCGTGGTCGTCGACGGCGGTGAAGGATCAACTTCCGAGGGTGACTGGCACGAAGCCATGAACTTCGCTGGCATCCACGAGCTCCCGGTCATCTTCCTCATCCAGAACAACCTGTATGCGATCTCGGTGCCTGCCGCGTCGGAAGTCGCCGGTCAGGTTGCGGACCGGGCCGCGGGGTATGGCATGCAGGGAGTTGTCGTCGACGGCAACGATGTGCTCGCGGTCTACGGGGCCATGACGGCAGCCGTTCAGCGAGCGCGTGCAGGGGAAGGACCCACGCTGATCGAGGCGAAGACCTACCGCTACTACGCCCACACCTCCGACGATGACGACAAGCTGTACCGAAGCCGTGAAGAAGTCGAGTTGTGGCGGCGAAAGGATCCGATCCCGAACTTCCGTCAGTACCTCGTCGAACAGCGAATCCTCTCCGACACCCTCGAAAGAAGCATCGAGAGCGAGATCGCCGACGAGATCGCCGCGGCGGTCAAGACAACGGAGAGCTCCCCCGATCCGACGGATCCATTGAGCCATGTGTACCGGAACCCGATCGAGCCTTCGGTACCCGTCACCGAGATCGAACCGGCACCCGACGGCCCCGAGGGGAACCTGATCACGGCCATCAACCGGGGATTGCACGCGCTGATGGCAGACGAGGATCGCATGGTCGTGTTCGGCGAAGATGTCGCCGATCCAAAAGGTGGCGTGTTCAAGGCGACGAAGGGGCTCACCGACACTTTCGGCAACGACCGGGCATTCAACACGCCGCTTGCGGAGGCCCTCATCATCGGACTGAGTGTCGGCATGGCAGCTGCTGGTGGCCGACCGTGTCCCGAGATCCAATTCGCCGATTTCATTCATCCCGGATTCGATCAGATCGTGTCGGAGCTCGCCCGCGTGCACTACCGATCCGACGGTCGCTGGAACATGCCCGTCGTGTTGCGGGTTCCGTACGGCGGCGGCATTCACGGAGCGATGTACCACTCGCAGTCGATCGAGGCGTTCTACGCCCATGTCCCGGGATTGAAGGTCGTTGTGCCATCGACGCCTGCCGACGCCATCGGGCTTCTTCGGTCAGCGATCGAAGATCCGGACCCTGTCATGGTGCTCGAACCAAAGAAGCTCTACCGCCTTGCGAAGGGACCGATGCCCGAAAGCGGCTACCGGGTTCCGATCGGGCGTGCTGCACTCAGAAGGGACGGCTCGGACCTCACGATTATCGCCTACGGAACGATGGCCCACCGGTCGGTGGAGGCTGCCGACCTCCTCGCCTCAGAGGGGATCAACGCAACCGTGCTCGACCTGCGTTCGCTCCGACCGCTTGATTGGCCGTCGATCGAAGCAGCCGTGAAGCGAACCTCGAAGGTCCTGATCGTGCACGAGGACAACAAGTTTCTGGGGTTCGGAGCCGAGGTTGCGGCCCAGATCGCTGAGCAGTCGTTCGAGTGGCTCGATGCACCCGTTGCTCGGTACGCAACACCCGAGATACCGTCGTTCCCGTTCGCCCAAGGCCTCGAGGATCGGGTCATGCCCACCGTCGAAGGCATCGTTGACCACGCTCGGACACTCGACCGATACTGAGCCCCGCCCTCCATGCCATTCCGTACTGCACGGTCACAGGACATCGATGCCATCGCCGCGTTCACGACGGGAACCTTCGACTGGGGCGACTATGTGCCCGAGTCGATCTCCGGATGGATCGCCGATGCCTCCGGGAGAGTGTTGGTCGCCGTCGACGACGACGATCGTCCGGTTGCGATCGGGCGCGGCCTTCTCCTGACACCGCAGGAAGCCTGGTTCCACGCTGCGAGAGTCCACCCTGCTTGGCGTGGACGCGGCATCGCGAGCGACATGGCCGTCGCCCTCGCTGATTGGGCACGCACGCAAGGGGCCCTCGTGGCGAGGCTGCTCATCGAACAGGACAATGCCGCGTCCGTCCGCCACATCGCAAAGACCGGCTTCCGGCAGACGGCCGTCGTTCACCGGGGCTGTCGGGACCTTCAGGCGCCGTCGCCACAACAGAAGGGAAACGGGGGTCAGCGGCGACGATCCCTGATGTCGGCACAACGAGGAACGCGCTTCGATGCCGAGATGATCGCAGCGAGCTGGCCGACCAGCGATGCGGGACGAGCCATGCGGGGACTCATCGGCAGGTCGTGGGCGTTTCATCGGCTCCGCTCGAGAGATGTCGAGACAGCAGCAGGCGAGGGCCGATTGTGGGCCGTCGGCAGCGCATGGGCCATTGTCGACGAACGAGACGGCATCTTCGAGATCGGCCTTCTCGATGCTGCGGAGTCGGACGCTGGCGTTGTTGTCCGTGCCCTCGTCGATCTTGCAGCCGATCGGGACGCCCATACCGTGTGGATATGGCATGCCGACCTCCGGTGGTTGACCGACGCGGTCGCGGCTGCTGGGTGCGAATCCGAGGCGAGCGGTATCTACGCGCTCGGTCTGTGAGACGCTGCTGAGGACTGGACCGAATAGGGCCCATCGGCGTCGCGCCATTGGCGCCAATACACCTCCACGGGATGCAACACCGAGTAGCCGTCTCCGAGGTACCGGCGGAGTTGCATCTCACAGCCGATGTTTGCGGTCGCGACAACCGTGACGCCCGACCGTGTGACCGCATCTGCCTTCGCCACACCGAGGCGTTGTGCCATCACCGGCTCATCGATCGAGTAGATACCGGCTGCGCCGCAGCACAGGCCGCCACGATCGACGGGGACCGGTTCGAATCCTGCGGCAGCGACAACGGTGTCGACCGAGGTGTGGGCCCGCTGACCGTGTTCGAGATGACAGGGATCCTGAATCGCAACGGACCGTCCGGTTTGCGGCAGCGTGGGGAGCCGCCCGTCGGCGATGGCGTCGGCGACCACCTCGTTGATGTCCCTCACTCGACGGGCCAGATCGACGCCGGCTTCACCGAACCGGCCGTACATCTTCAGATGGGCACCGCATCCCGCGACATCAGCCACCACGATGTCCGCGCCACGGAAGGCCACGATGTTGCGTTCGGCCATTTTCGCTGCGTCGGCCGCGAACCCGCTGTGGGAGGCGAGTGCGCCGCAGCAGGTTTGGGTAGCAGGCGCTTCGACCCGGTATCCGGCCGCAACGAGGAGCTCGACGGTGGCGGTGTGGACCGCCGAGCACCACACATCGGAAACGCATCCCGACACCAGCATCGCGACGGGCCTTCCGTCGCTGCCCCACGACCCGCCTGCCGAGGTACGGGCCACAACGGGCAGACGCCGAAGCCCCATCGCCTGATTCCCGATGACGGGCAATCGGGTGAGGAGCCCCGCGCGCTGCAGCAGCGCAGCAACCAGGGTGATCGTTCGCAGCAACCATCGGGATCGCAGAACGGTGGTCAACCCGAAGCGACGGATCTTTTGCAACCCCTGTGGCGCCTGCGCCTCGGCCTCTGCCCGTGCACCCTCCATCGCCTCCCCGAAGGGCACAAGTGACGGACAAGCGGTCTCACAGGCCCGGCATTGGAGACACAGCGACATCATCTCGGCGAACCGATCGTCGACAGCGACACCTGCGGCATCGACGAGCGTCATCGCGGCGAGGCGACCACGGGGGGAAGCTGTTTCATCTCCGGTGAGGCGGAAGGTCGGACAAACGGGGAGACACAGGCCGCAGGCGACACATGACTTGAGGGCGCTCCGCTGTGGGTGGTGCCTTGTGGTCCACGGCATCAGAGGCCCCCTGGCAGGATTCCGGGGTTGCAAACACCGCGCGGGTCGAAGAGTGCCTTCATGCGTCGCTGGATCTCGAGTGTGTCGCGCGGCGTTCCCCACGGATCCACCGTTGCGAGCGCCAATCCCGGTGCCGTGACGACAAGAGAACCACCGACCAGTTCTGTGCGGGCCCTGAGTTCGAGCACTTCCTCTGGGCGGATCGCAGCGAAACCGGCGTCGACGACACCAACCCCGTGTTGGGCAACGAACCGTTCGGCCCCCAAACGCCGAACACGGCTCACCGTGTCGGTGACATGGGCAGGAGGCACACGCACGGACAGACGGATCGGCGAGTTGATCGCTTCCGGAGGCTTTGTCTGCGTCGACGCTCCGACGAGGGCCATCTGTGCGTCGACATGGGGCTCGTTTCCTTCGAGCACCGCAAACGAGAGCACTTCGGTTTCGAGGATCGCCGCCGGTCGGAACAGGACACGGAGGGCATGGGCAGGGTCATCGACGACAACGGTTCTCCGAAGAGGTGGGAGCGGCCACAGCTTGAGGCAGATCGTCCCGATCAAGCCGAGGGATCCGAGGGATCCGGTGACCAGCCGTGGGAGGTCGTATCCGGTGACATTCTTGACGAGCCTTCCCCCTCCCCTGACGACCTTCCCGTAGCCGGTCGCCATCGTCACCTCGAGCACCCGGTCCCGCGTGGGGCCATATTTGAGCCGTGCATGGCCAGAAGCCCCCTCGGCGATGAGACCACCGACGGTTCGGTTCGGCTCATCGACCGGAAGCAGGGTCGTGAGACCCTTGGTTCCGACGAGATGCTCGACTTCCCCGACGGGCATGCCTGCTTCGACAACGATCGTGAGATCCTCGACAAGCCACTCGACGACACCCTTCATCCCGGCCGTGTCGATCCTGACATCGCCGTCGCCGATGCCCCCGAGACCCTGGCGCGATCGGGAACCTGCGAATCGGATGGTCTGCAGATCGGCGGCAGCCTCGCGAATTGCGTCAGCCGCATCGTCGACCGTTTCGGGGGATACGACCGTCGTCATGGCAGTCCGGTGCCTGCCGCATCGAAGCACCGGGACCCGGTGGGAAGCACTTTGCCAGGGTTCATGACACCGTCAGGATCGAAGGCGTCGCGGATCCGGGCCTGTGCGTCGAGGTCTGACTCGTCGAAGACGAGACCCATCAGGTCCCGCTTCTCGATGCCGATACCGTGTTCACCCGACAACGACCCGCCCGCTTCGATCGACGCGACGACCATTTCGGTGGCCGCTGCTCGTACCTTGTCGAGCATCCCGGGTTCCGAGCTGTCGAATGCCACGAGCGGATGCAGGTTCCCATCACCGGCGTGGAACACATTGAGCATGTCGAGTTCGTAGCGCGATCCGATCTCATAGATGCGGGTCAGCACCTCGACGAGTCGCGTCCGCGGCACGACCGTGTCGTGGAGGTAGTAGTCGGGGGCCTTTTGTGCAACAGCACCGAACGCGGCCTTGCGAGCCTTCCACAGCAGGGCGCGGTCCTCAGGGTCCCTCGCGGTCCGGATCGAGGTGGCACGGTGCTCCCTCGCGATCGCCTCGATCGATGGAGCCGCGCTCGCAACGGACTCCGGCGTTCCGGTGACCTCGGCGAGTAGGACCGCAGCGGCTTCGGTCGGGTATCCGGCGTGGACGAACTTCTCGACGGCTTCGACCATCGGCTGGTCCATCATCTCGAGGGCGGCAGGGATCTGCCCCGAGGCGATGATCGCCGACACGGTCGCGGCTGCGTCGGTGATCGACGAGAACCCGATGAGGATGGTGGTGGCGTCCGGGGAATTCTGCATGAGCCTGACGAGGATCCTCGTTGCGATCCCGATCGTGCCCTCCGAGCCAACGAGGACAGCGCGAAGGTCGAGGCCCGGCGTGTCCGGTGCCGCACCTCCGACGGTGATGACATCTCCCTCCGGGGTCACCATCTCAGCGGCGAGAATGTGGGCCACCGTGGTGCCGTCGGCAAGGCAATGCGGGCCACCTGCGTTCGTGCCCAGGTTGCCGCCGATCGTGCTCGCGGCCTGAGACGAGGGATCGGGGGCGAAGTGCAGCCCATGGTCGACAAGACGCTCTGATAGGTCGAGGTTGATGAGACCGGGACCGACCCACGCCGTTCGCGCCACCTCGTCCACTTCGTGGATGGCGTTGAGCCGGGTCAGGACAATCAACAGGCCGGGCCGTGCCGGCACCGCACCGCCCGCGAG
Organism: Acidimicrobiia bacterium; assembly: GCA_041393965.1. Taxonomy (NCBI): domain Bacteria; kingdom Bacillati; phylum Actinomycetota; class Acidimicrobiia; species Acidimicrobiia bacterium. The sequence continues at coordinate 329,395 of JAWKJB010000001.1, forward strand.
CCCGGTACCGGCCCCGCGGGGAACGATCGGAACACGGTGGCGAAGGGCGATCCGCACACATTCGGCGACTTCCTCGGTGGTCGAAGGCAACACCGCGGCGACGACGGTGCCCGCGGTGACGCCAGCATCACGGGCGAAGACGGCAAGATCGAGACGGTGACTGCGGAGGGCGTCGCCGCCGACCGCTTCGCGCAGATCCTCGATGAGGTCCCGATCGGGTTCCATGGTTCGAGACTAGGACCGCGGTGCACCAGCTCCGGTCGACCGCAATTCGGCTCGCGGTCCGCGGTGTTCCCGCCCTCACCGAGCTGTCCGGTGGACCCTCGACCGGCTCGCTACGCTGCGCCGTAGAAGGAGGCGGTCCATGCCGGTGACAATCGAAGCCACACCGAACCCTCGAGCGATGAAGTTCAGTGTCGGATCCCCCGTCGGCGGTCCGGTCACCGTGACGGACGCTGCGTCCGCCGATGAACCGTTCGCGTCGATCCTCGCGCTCGACGGCGTCGCCTCGGTATTTGCAACGGCGGATTTCGTCACGGTGACGCGATCCGTTGACGCCGAGTGGTCGGGGTTGTCAAAGATTATCGCCGAGATCCTCGACGAGGCATTCTCCTGACCGTCAGACGGCCCCAAAGGTTCGGTTCGGCGACTGTTCAAGGAAGGTCGGCTGCGACGGGAAGCGATGTCACAACCCAACCCCTTGTCGGCTCGTTCGCAAGCTCGAGCGTGACCGCCCGGACGGGGTCGCGCACGAAGCCGTCTTCGGCGCGGGTGACGGTGCGATAGGCAACCGAAATCACGGTCTCGTCGGCGGCCTCGTCGATCGAGAACACCCTCGCCCACTCGACAAACGATTCCGTGTCGTCCGGATCCCGGTGGGGCAGCAGCGCTGCAAGTCCCGGGTCGCCGAGGGCCGCTTCGAGACTCGCGAGGGTTTCGGGCGAACCGTCCCGCGTGAAGTAGTCGGTCACGAACCATTCGGCCACAAGGATCGGGATCCTTTGCTCCGTGGCGAGTGGCTCACCGGCGATCGCCATGAGATCGGCCTCACTGATGCTGCCAAGCGGCTCTGCAGGCATGGCTGGTGCCAGCGGCGTGTCGACCGTCTCGGATATCACCTCGGCGGGAACGGTGGCAGCGGCGGTCGCGGGAGTCGCGGCTGGTGTCGGGGATGTCGAACCGAGGAACCTCATCACGAGAAAGAGGACAACGACGGCAGCAACGGCCGTCCCCGCGAAGTAGATCCTCCGATCGACGGCGGGCTTGGCATCCGCGACCAGGGTCGACCACGGGATCGCCTCGTATTCCTCTGCTTCCATGTGTCACCTCTCCGGTAGGACGAAGACCTGCCCCGGGAAGATGAGGTTGGGGTTGTCGCCGATCACCTCACGGTTCAGGTCGTAGATGGCGTGCCACAGATCGCTTATCTCTGCACCCGACACGGCGCCGCGGTCCGATTCGCTCATCAGGATGGACCGAGCGATGCTCCACAGGCAGTCACCGGACACGACCATGTATGACCCAGCCCGTGTCGGTGACATCGGCGGGACACGGCTCGCAAGCCTCGTCGGCGAGGCATCTGATCCGGTAGCGGGCTGCACCGCCTGCGGATCGTCCACCATGACGCTGCGAAGGGTCAGAGCCGATCCGGTCTCCTCGGAGACCGCCATCACCCGCTCGCGTTGCGGAACCACCGATGCAGCTGCCGGGAGCAGCCGCCACGACATGAGTCCGATGAGCGCGCTGGCCACGATCGAAGCCGTCCGGGATCGCCGATGCCTCCTCGGCCTTCCCTCGGGCGGTGGTGTTGCGATACCGAGCGCGAGGACCCAGATCCGGTCGCCAACGAACCAGAGAACCGACAGCCCGAGCAGCACCACGAGATACAACGATGCGAAGTCATTGGCGAAGGGCAGAAACGATTCGGATGCCACGCGACCAACCTGCCAAAACGGAGGCCCCGATACAAGACCCCTGTTCGAAAACCAAGCCAACCGGTATCTCCGGATCGACTGGTTCAGCCCGCGGGGAGGAGCTCGGCGGCCGGTGAAGCGGCCGCCAATCCAGCATCGGTCGTCACGACGGGGGCATCGAGTCGGTTGGCAAGCTCTATGTACCCAGCGTCAACAAGCCTCAGATTGTGGCGAAGGTCCCACGCTCCAATCAGGAGTGGGGAGAGAAGATGACGCTGAATCGGGGCAGCGGCAACACGCTTGAGTCGCGTGGTGACCTGACGACAAGTGAGTTCTCCCGCTCGCTGGAGGCGTCCCAGTGCGGAGAGCACTTCGGCATCGAAGTGAGCGGGGACATGAAGTTCGTGACCGCTGAGTCGATCCCGCACCGCGGCCGCCATTGGCGACCCGACGAGCAAGTCAACCATTGCAGAGGCATCCATGATGACTCTTTCAGCCACGGTACTCGAGGTCGTGCTTGGCAGAAGCTACCGCCTGCGTCAGAATCAAGACACCCGGGCAAACGGCGACATCGGCGCGGGAGGCGAACCGCATCTGATCGCGTTTTCCCTGGTCAGAGCACTACAACCGGCCCTACCCGCCGATGTAGCTCATCTCGACCTTGGGATCGGCGAGGGGAACACCGCCCCGGAGCTCCGAATACCGGTCCTCCCGTTCCGTCCATGTCGTGTGGATGATCGCGGTGAGGTCCTCGTCGCTCGCTCCGGATCGGATCGGGCCTCGCAGGTTAATGCCGGAACCGGCGAACAGACAGGTGTACAGGCTGCCTTCGGCTGAGAGCCGAAGTCTCGTACACGAACCACAGAACGGCTGACTGACGGAGGAGATGAAGCCGATCTCCCCTGCGCCGTCCACATAGCGCCACCGCTGCGCGACCTCACCCCGGTATGCTGCCTCGACGGGTTCGATCTCCCAGCGGCTGTTGATCACAGCAGCGACTTCTGCTGAGGGGACCACATCTTCGAGCACCCATTGGTTGGTTGTGCCGACATCCATGTACTCGATGAAGCGGATCGTGTGCCCCGTTCCACGGAAGTGCGCAGCGAGGGGAAGAACCTGATCGTCGTTCCATCCCCTGCGTAACACAGCGTTGATCTTGATCGGTCCGAGCCCTGCTGCGGATGCCGTGTCGATCGCGTCGAGAATCACCGAAACATCGACATCCGTGTCGACGAGCTGCTTGAACCGGTCGTTGTCGATCGAGTCGAGGCTCACCGTGATCCTTCCGAGCCCCGCGTCGGCGAGTGGTGCCGCCATCTTCGCCAGTTGGAGGCCGTTGGTGGTCATCGCGAGGTCGGAGACACCATCGATCTCGGCGATGGACCGCACCAGGGTGTCGATCTCACGCCGGAGGAGTGGCTCACCTCCCGTGAGCCGGATCTTCGTCACGCCGAGGGAGGTCGCGATCGATGCAATCCTCGTGATCTCGGCATAGGTGAGGATGGCTGAACGATCCAGATAGGTGTGCTTGTCGTACACCTCCCGCGGCATGCAGTACACGCACCGGAAACTGCACCGGTCGGTGACCGAGATCCGAAGATCACGCATCGGGCGATCGAGGGTGTCGCGCACCATGGCCGAAACGCTAGTGGTCTCAAGCGGTGCAATCTCCGGCCGCTGCCTTGATACGGTTCGGAGCGATACGAGGCCGAACCACCCCCAAAAAGTTGACCTTTTTGTTGAACGGGAACCCTGGGTACGGGTTGACGCCCGGTCAGGTGACGAGGTCGAGGAATTCGGCGCGGGTTCGGGCGTCGGAGCGGAAGGTGCCGCGCATGGAGCTGGTCACCATGTTGCTCTCCTGCTTTTGGACGCCGCGCATCATCATGCACAGGTGCTTGCCCTCCATCACGACACCGACACCGTGCGGGTCGAGGATGTTCAAAAGGGCGTCCGCGACCTGGTTCGTGAGCCGTTCCTGTACCTGAAGGCGCCGAGCGTAGACATCGACGATTCTGGCGATCTTGGAAAGGCCGATGATCTTGCCCTTTGGCAGGTATGCCACGGTTGCACTCCCGAAGAAGGGCAACATGTGGTGTTCGCACATCGAGTAGAACTCCACATCTCGCACCACGACCATTTCTTCGGCGCCCTCCGCGTCGAAGATCGCTCCGTTGACCACATCGTCAAGCGAGGTCGTGTAGCCGCTGGTGAGGAAGTCGAGTGCCTTGGCGACCCGCAACGGAGTTCGCTGAAGACCCGCCCGATCGGGATCCTCGCCGATCTCGACGAGCTGGGACCGTACGAGGTCCTCAAGCCGGGGGGCATAGACCTCCGCCGAATCATCGAATCCTTCGGCCCTTGTCACATACGGTGAGCTGATCTCGTGCACGCGCGCCGGGGGCACCTCGTCGTTGTGATCCGCCATCTCCGCAGCGATGTCGCGAGCGCTTCTCCCAGAAACGGGATGAATCCAGTCGGGCACGACATCGGCAACCGGAATCGCGACATGCTTGTGGAGCTCCATGTCGGGGTCCGGAATCGACCAGTCCTCGAAGTCCTTCACGAGGTCGTCGTAGAACACGATGTCGAGGTCGATCGTACGCGGTTCGTTCGGGTCGTCGGTTCTGACCCTTCCAAGACCCCGCTCGATGGTCCGCAGGACCTCTCGGAGGTCCTCGGGGTTGAGCGATGTCGAAACCAGCACGGCGACATTGAAGAAGTCTGGCGCGTCGCTGTCCCCCACCGCCACGGTATCGAAGCAGGCGCTGACCTCTTCGACGGTCACATGCGGTGTGCGGCGAAGAAGCCGCACGGCTTCCGGGACGCACCTATCTCGATCGATATTGGATCCCGCAAGCAGCACGGCCCTCGAGATGTGATCTGACACGGCGCTCCCTTCAGTCCTCGCCGTTATCAACGCGCGATCGGGTGATGCTGATTCCCACGGATCGCGCGTGGCGAAGCGCACCGGGCTTCTCGACCGTGACCGTGACCCGCTCAACACCGTCGTGGGCCAAACAGATGCCGGCCAGTTCGCTCGCGAGTCGCTCAACGAGCATCGGCCTCCCTCCCTCGATGTGGGCAATCATCTCCTTGGTGATGGTTCGGTAGTTGACCGCGTCGTTGATGTCGTCAGACTCGGCTGCTGGCCGAGTGTCGGTGAACAGCACGGCATTGACGAGGATCTCCTGTTCGTTGACCCGTTCGTCCGGGTTGATCCCGATGATGCCGCGCAGTGACAGGTCGCGGATGACGATCCGGTCCAGATGGTCCGATTGCTCCATGTCTCCGGGAGGCTACCGACCGTCCGATGCGCGCATGGCGGCTGTTACAGGAGGTGGCCGCCACCATCGACCCGAACGATCTCGCCGGTGATGAAGTCGTTGCGGCACAAGAAGACCACCGTGTCGGCGACCACCTCTGCGCCCCCGACGCGTGCGAGGGGCAGGGTCGCTGCGAGGCGTTCGGCATAGGTGCCGTCCTCGTCGACGGGGGGCAAGATGACACCCGGCGCCACCGCATTGACGCGGATCCGCGGCGCGAGCTCGAGGGCGGCGACCCGGGTGAGCGTGTCCAAACCCCCTTTCGCGAGCAGGTACGACAGGTGCTCCCGGTACGGATGGGCTGTACGCACATCCGAGATGTTGACGACCGCACCGTCCATCTCCTCGGGCAGGGCTTCAGCCATGGCCTTGATCAGCATCAGCGGCGACTCCAGGGACACCGACCTTGCATCCCGGACGCCTTCAAGGGTGACATCGGCCAGAGAGTCCTTCGGGAAGATCGATGCGCTGTTGACGAGGATCGATACGGGGCCGAGCGCGGCGGCTGCGTCCGCCATCAGCATCGAAGCGGACAGCGGGGCCGAGAGGTCGGCCGAACCGATGGCAGCCGTTCCCCCGTCGCTGAGGATCTCGTCTCGGACCTCGGTCGCGGCGACATCGCTCAAGTTGTAGTGGATGTAGACCCGGGCGCCGGCGCGTGCAAGGGCGAGGCAGATCGCCCGCCCGACACGGACGCCTCCGCCCGTGACCACTGCGGTTCGACCCTCAAGATCCATGGATGCAGCGTACCGGTGGCGCCGCTCGACCGGTTCAGACGGATGAACCGGTGGGCACCCGGGTACTCGGCCTTTTCGGCGGACGGCTCCTAAGCTCGTGTCCGTGAGTACGAACGACCCCAAACCGGGCCGGTGGATCCTTCCGGTCGTCATCGCGGCGTTGATCGGCTTCACCTACCTGTTCGTCAATGCCCTTCCTGCGGCCGATGTCGCTGCTTCGACGAGCACGACCTCGTCGACAACGACAACGCTCGCCGCGACCACGACCACATCAACGACCCTTCCGAACGACATCCTCGCCTTTCTCCAGGAAGTGGATCGATTCGAAACCGAGGCACTCTCCCTCCAAACGGACCTCGATGCGGTGAACGATGCCTGGGAGAACCGTGACGACACCGGCGCGACGATCGATGAGACGAGAGAGGGTTTCCAGGATGTCGCAGACAGGGCGCAGGTCCTCGCGAACCAGGTAGCGGCCGCCATCGTCCCCGAGCCATTCCCGGCGGAGTGGCCCGACACGATCATCGCTGCGCAACTCCTCGTGACGCGGGCCGACGAGGTGCTTGACGGCCTCGCGGCTCCCGATGACGGCAGCGAACGCCGGGCTGCGGTGAAAGCCTACGGCGAGGCGACAACGGCGTTCACCCAGCAGCTCGACGCGGTGCGGGCACTCAAGCCGTAGCCGTGCCCTCGCCACGATCCGAGCGATGGTGGAACCGCCCTGAGGTGTGGGCCGGCGCAGCTCTGTCAGGATTCGCGGCGGTCGACTCGTTCAGCCCGTCGCTCATGCCGAGAACGACCGGGCACCAGGCGCTCCTCGCTGGGCTTTCGGGCACCGCAGGGTGGGTCGCGGGTTCTGCCATCTATGCGATGGGGGCGAGGACCGACAGCGCGGTGTCCGACACCGCCATCATGACAACGATCGCAACGGCCGGTCTTGCATCGCGAAACCTCATCCCGTGGCATGAACAGGAGCCGCCATGGAGGGCACCGGTGCGGTCCATGTCCACCATCGTCGGCGCGGGCGCCGCGTCGGCGGCCACCATCACAGCGGTTCGCAACTCGCGACGCCGGATAGCGGTAGGAGTCGCAGTTGGGGGTGTCGGAGCACTCATCGGAGCAGTCAGCGTCCGGCGCGAGATCGCCGATCAGGCCGTCAACCGGGACGCCCTCGACCGGGATCCCCCGAAGCCATGGCGGGCCCTCATCCAAGGTGCAGGAATTCTCGGAGGTCTCGGGGCCCTGATCGGGGGCTACCGGTCGTCGGGCGGAGCGCTTGCCCGAATCATGAACCGCCGCCTCGGCGTACCGCCCCAGGTCGCGAGATACACGGGAGATGTCCTCGCGACGGCGGTGTGGGTCCTCGGCGTGAGGACGGCGTATCAGTCCGTTTCGACCGGGCTTGCCCGCTACGATCGTGTCGTCGATCCCGGCTACGACCAGCCACCGACAACGCCGGCACGCTCGGGTGGTCCCGGCTCCGAAGTACCGTGGTCGCGCCTCGGTCGCCAGGGCCGGCGATTCATCACCGATGCCCCAACACGCGACGACATCGCGACCGTCATGGGGACATCTGCCGTTGCAGAACCCGTGCGGGTGTTCGTCGGGTACGACGCGGCTCGTTCCGCCGAAGCACGGGTCGCGCTCGCCATGGCCGAGCTCAAACGCACCGGAGCATTCGATCGAGAGGTGCTGATCGTTTCATGCCCCGCGGGAACGGGCTATGTGAACACCCTCCCGATGGAGGTCGCGGACTACGCCCTCCTCGGCAACTGTGCCGCGGTCGCCGTCCAATACGCCCGGCTCCCATCGCTGATGGCGCTCCAGCACACCCGTTCGGGCGCGAACCACCATCGGTTGCTGCTCGCAGCGATCCGGGACCATCTCGATCTCGTACCCACCGAGGACCGCCCGCGCCTCGTCGTGTACGGTGAGAGCCTCGGGGCGTGGGCGGGCCAGGACGCCTTCATCGGCGGTGATGTGATCTCCATACGCGCCTTCGGCGTTTCCGAGGCGCTCTGGGTCGGAACGCCCTACTACAGCAAGTGGCGTCACGAGGCGCTCTATGAGGGAAGGGCCCCCGAAGGGACGATCGAGCAGGTGAACGACATCGGTCAGCTCGATACCGATTCGCACGAACGAATCGTCACCCTCCTCACCCACTACAACGATCCGGTCGACCGGCTGAACGCCACAATGTTCTACCGCGAGCCCTCTTGGCTGATGGAGTCGCCGCGCAAACCCGGTATCTCTCCCCGCCAGCGATGGCGACCGATCATCACGGCATTCCAGTCGATCGTCGATGCGGCCAACGCAACCAACCCGACTCCGGGTGTCTTCCGATCGGTCGGCCACGACTATCGAGCTGATCTCCCTGCGGTGACGGTCGCCGCGTATCGACTTCCGGAACCGACACCCCAGCAGTGGGCCCGAATGCTCGCGAGGCTCCAGCGCGACGAACGAGCACGCGTCAATGCCATGCGCCTCGCGGAAAAGCCCCTCTTCGTGCTCAGCGACGAGGACCTCGGCCAGTAGGTCTCCGAAGTCTCTTCCGTGCAGCGGAGCCGCAGGCTCGGATCTACGCGAGCGCCTCACAGATCGTCTCGGTCATCAGCGCCGCAACCAGATACGGGTCAGCGTTCGCATTCGGTCGACGATCCTCGATATAGACCTTCTTGTCGACCTCGACCTGCCATGGGATGCGTACCGATGCGCCACGGTCCGACACACCGTAGGAGAACTCCGACCACGGCGCCGTTTCGTGGAGGCCGGTGAGACGATCCTCGATGCCTGCTCCGTAGAACCTGACATGGTCCTGTGCTTTGTCCCCGAGCGCCTCACACGCCGCAACGACCGCGTCGTAGCTCTCACGCATGGCCTTGGTCGAGAAGTTCGTGTGCATCCCCGCACCGTTCCAATCGCCTTTGACGGGCTTCGGATCCAGTGTCGCCGAGATATTGGAGTCCTCTGCGCAGCGGTACAGCAACCAGCGGGCAAGCCAGATCGAGTCCCCGACCTCGACGGGATCGACCGGGCCGATCTGGAACTCCCACTGTCCGATCATGACCTCAGCGTTCGTGCCGGATATGGCGAGGCCCGCTGCGATACAAGCCTCGGTGTGCGCCTCGACCACCTCACGACCCCAAATCTCGTCGGCACCGATGCCGCAGTAGTAGCCCCCTTGCGGCGCAGGAAACCCACCGATCGGCCAGCCGTGGGGTCGCCCGTCCTTGAAGAAGGTGTACTCCTGCTCCATGCCGAACCATGGCTCCTGGTCCGCGTACTTCGCAAACGCCTCGACGACCCTTGCCCTCGTATTCGACTCGTGCGGCGTCATGTCCGTATCGAGCACCTCGCACAGGGCGAGCACGCTGTTGCCGCGCCGGATCGGATCAGGTACGACTTTGACCGGGCGAAGCACACAATCGGAGGAACTCCCCGGGGCCTGCTCCGTCGACGAACCGTCGAAGCCCCAGATGGGGAGCTCCTCGCCGTCGGGAATCACCTTCGTCTTGGAGCGCAACTTCGCGGTCGGCTTCTGACCATCGATCCAGATGTACTCGGCTCGGTAGGGCATGGTTTCTCGCTTTCGGTTGGTGGCGGCGTTGAACACCCCGCCTGCGTCGGAAGCATCGCAGGGGGTGGTTTCGCCCCGGTAACGCCAATGTGAACACTGTGTTTCGTTCCCGCGATCAGCTGGGCACTTCGCCCGAAGTTCCGTACGATGGCGCAATGGGTACCGAAACAGCTGGTCGCGGCAGGCAACAGGAATATGTTCTCAGCACCGTTCAGAAGCGAGGCATTCGCTTCATCCGGCTCTGGTTCAGCGATGTCCAGGGGTTCCTGAAGTCCTTCGCGATCACCCCAGCGGAGCTTGAACTGGCTTTCGAGGAAGGAGTCTCGTTCGATGGTTCGTCCATCGACGGCTTCTCGCGGAGTCACGAGGCAGACATGCTCGCCAAACCCGACCCGACCACCTTTCAGATCCTCCCGTGGAAGTCCGGGGAGGATGCCGTTGCAAGGATGTTCTGTGACATCGTCACACCGGATGGCGATCCGTTCCCCGGTGACCCGCGCCATGTGTTGCGTCGTAACCTCGAGCGAGCGGCGGAGCTCGGCTATTCGTTCTATGTGGCACCCGAGATCGAGTACTTCTACTTCGCGGACAGCTCGCCAGACCCGAAGGTGCTCGACCAGGGTGGCTACTTCGACCTGACACCGCTCGATGTGGCCCAGCAGTACCGGAGATCTACGATCACGATGCTCGAGCATCTCGGCATCCCGGTGGCGTTCAGTCACCACGAGGTGTCGCCGTCCCAACACGAACTCGACCTCCGCCACACCGACGCGTTGACCATGGCGGACAACATCACAACGACTCGCCTCGCGGTCAAAGAGATCGCCCTCGAACACGGCATCCACGCGACCTTCATGCCGAAACCGCTCGAGGCGTTCGACGGATCGGGGATGCACCTGCATCTCTCCCTGTTCGAAGGGGATGTGAATGCCTTCCATGACGCAAGCGGCGAGTACGGGCTCTCGAAGGTCGCGCGAGGATTCATCGCGGGTCTGCTCCGCCACGCCGCCGAGATCACGGCAGTCACCAACCAGTGGGTCAACTCGTACAAGCGGCTCGTTGGGGGATTCGACGCTCCGACATGGGAGACATGGGCCCGAAACGACCAGAGTGCCCTCGTGCGGGTTCCCGCAACGAGGAAAGGGAAGATCGATGCCACGAGGATCGAGTTTCGATCACCGGATCCGGCATGCAACCCGTACCTCGCCCTTTCGGTGATTCTCGCCGCCGGTCTCGCCGGAGTCGCCAACAACTACGAGCTTCCGCCCGCGATGGGCTCCGAGATTCGCACGATGTCCGACGAGGAACGCACGACCGCGGGGATTCGCCACATCCCTCGCAACCTCGCTGATGCCATCAAAGCCATGGAGAACTCCGAGCTCGTGCGCGATGCGCTCGGAGATCATGTGTTCGCGTGGTTTCTCAGGAACAAGAAACGCGAATGGTCCCGCTACGAACAGCATGTCTCACGGTATGAGCTCGAGGAATACCTTCCGGTGCTGTGATGTATCTCGTCGTTCATCCCGCATCGCCATCGAGCGCCCTCACGGCCGCGCTGCTTGCGGCGGGACATCATCCGGTTCCTGTTGGGGGCCTCGACGAGGCTGCGGCGAAAGAACCCGAGGAAGGCTGGGGTGGCGCGGTCGTTGAGTTGGGTTCGGATCCTTCGGCCGGTCTCACCTTTGCTGCGAAACTCCGAGATGAGACCCAACTCCGGGTCCTTGTCGTGGTCGACCGAACCTTCACCACCGACCTCGACGGCGAGTCCGAATTCGATGACTTCGTCCTCACGCCGATCGATACGACCGAATTGCGGGTAAGGCTTTCGAGGCTCGGTGTCGAAGTCGACCACCCGGAGGGTGAATTCGTAGCGCGGTTCGCAGACCTCGAGCTGAACACCGCCACCTATCAGGCGACGATCGCAGGGGATCCGATCGATCTCACCTATATGGAGTATGAGCTGCTGCGGTTCCTCGTCGAACACCAGCACCGTGTGTGGAGCCGCGAACAGATCCTGTCGAAGGTGTGGGGCTACGACTACTTCGGTGGTTCTCGGACCGTCGATGTCCATGTGCGTCGGCTCCGGGCCAAGCTCGGCGAGGAACGGGCGTCGTGGATCACCACGGTGCGCTCGGTCGGCTACCGCTTCGGCTGAACCGAACAGAACCGGGCCCTCCTCACGGGCACCAGATCACCGAGCCTCCAGATGTCGAGCGGAAGGCTCAGAATCCAAGCCAGGCGACCTCGTCGAGGGTTGTGAGATCCGAAGCCATGACGCCGTTCTGTGAGACGGTGTAGATGGTGTCGCCGATCACGAGTGATCGCATGATCGGGGCACTCCATTCATCGCACGCGTCACAGGTCGAATCACCCATGCGGTGGGTGATCTCCCCGACAGCCTCGACGGATTGGCTCGTCGCGCGTACGGCGACCGCACCGGAGAACCCACGGTCGGACTTCGCAAGCTCGTCCCAGCCCCAACGCTGCATCGGGATCACGGCGAGGTCTTCGGGGGCCCACCACAGGAAGGCATGGTGGTCCCATTCGGCATCCGAGTACGCGCCGTCGAAGGTGAGGCGCGACATGCGGATCGGGTTCGCAGGGTCCGAAACATCGAAGACCGAGATCTGCGTTCCGGTCGTGCGTCCCTCGTCGGTGGCATCTTGGCCGACACCGAGGATCAGTTCGTCGCCGATGGGATGGAGGTAGGCGGAGTAGCCGTTGATCTTGAGCTCACCCGTCACCCGTGGCTGGCGGGGATTCGACAGGTCGATGACATATAGGGGATCCACCTGCCGGAATGTCACGACATATCCCCGGTCGCCGATGAAACGGACCGAGTAGACCTGCTCGTTCTTGCCGAGCCCGCCCACTGCGCCGATGCGGTTGAGGCGTTCACCGGTTCGCCGCATGGTCACGACGGAGGTCGTTGGGGTTCCCGAGCCACGCCACCACGGCGAGTTGTCGGTGACCACGACTCTGAGAACACCGTCGTATTCGTCGAGTGAGAACTGCGAGTGCAGGGTTCCTTTCACCTTGCCCGACGCCACATACCGCGCTTGGCGGGGATCGGAGATGTCGAACTGGTGGATTCTCGTTGTCACCTCGGGCGTGTCGTCATCGCGGGCGTCAACGGGCCACCAGCGCCATGGCGCGGTCGCCACATAGAGATTGTCGTGGGAGGCATACACCGTGTCGCCTTGGGCGAGAAGCCCCATGCCCCCGTGCGGTGTCAGCGGCTCGTCGAGATCGATGCTCATCACCGACAGCATCGACAGGCCCGCGAACTCGTCGGGATATCCGACCGTGTCACAGTCGAGGAGCGGACCATCCGCAGTCGTCCCTGCGATGTGGTTTTCGAGGACATACCACGGGACCCATTGCTCGATCGTCGAAGCTTCAATGATCTTCTTGTTGCGTTCGGTCGCAGCACGCTCGGCCCTGAGTCCGGACCCCTCCGGATACGACCATTCGAAACCGACGGGGGCCGATTGGGACACGAGCCGTACCACCCCGCCCGTCATCCGTGACGAGACGATGGAGCCGTCGAAGGTGAGGGTGCGAACCGCTTCCATGGAGTCGGGGGCACGCACATCCACCTCGACGAGGACGGTGCGGGGGCTGTGGTAGCCGTATCCGTCCGGAGCGATATCGGTCTCGAAGACCGGGCCGCCATACCCGCCGGCGCCCGTCATGACAAGGAGTCGGTCACCGGAGAGGAACAGCTGTTGACCCCGCCCTTCGAGGGGAATCGAAGCCGCGATGTGTGGGTGGTCGGTCGTGACATCGATCCAATACAGCCGACCCGTCGCCACGACGAAGATCCGCTCACCGTCGGTCTTGACCACATCGGGCTCGTCGACACCGAGGACCTGCACATTCGTCGTCGAGAACGGCTGGGATGGTGCGGCCTGATCTGCGGTGATCCGGCCTGCGCCGTCCTCGGCGGCGAACATGATCTCAGGAACGGGGAACCCGAAGTCGCCGTCGAGCCCGTACGGGCCGACCCGTTCGATCGCTGCGGCTTTGACATGGTCGAGGAAGTCCTGGCACGAGTCGAATGCCTGTACCGGCGCTCCCGCTGCGAAGATCGCATGGCTCCCCGACGGCGGAAACCCCACGACCGTGGGGCTCGTTGCTTCCGATTCGGAAATCGTGCATGCGCTTGCGGCAATGGCGAGGACCGCCGCTGCGGTGATCAGTGAGCGTGCCATGGGGTTCCTCCCTCGACGGTCTCAGTGCTACGACGGTCGACGGCGCGTCTGAGGTTCCCAGGGCGGGAACCGACGGCTCCCGGCCGGGCTCAGCCGAACTCGATGCCCTGTGCGAGAGGAAGGTCCGCCGACCAGTTCACGGTGACGGTTTGGCGGCGCATGTATGCCTTCCAGGCGTCCGAACCCGACTCACGCCCACCACCGGTCTCCTTCTCCCCGCCGAAGGCGCCGCCGATCTCCGCCCCGGAGGTTCCGATGTTGACATTGGCAATGCCACAGTCGGACCCCTCCGCGGACAGGAAGCGCTCCGAGGTGCGAAGCGAGTTGGTGAAGATCGCAGAGGACAGGCCCTGGGGAACTCCGTTGTTGACCGCAAGGGCCTCTTCGAATGACGACACCTCGATGAGATACATCATCGGGCCGAAGGTCTCCTCCTGGGCGATGGGGGCATCCTTCGGGAGCCGCACGAGTGTCGGCTCGAAGAAGTAGCCGGTTCGATCAGGCTCGTGACCACCCGCGAGGAGCTCGCCTCCCTGCTCGAGTGCAATGGCGAGGGCGGCTTTCGTGGTGTCGACGGCTGCCTTGCTGACGAGCGGCCCGACGAGGGTGCCGTCGTCGAGTGGATCGCCCATGGGGATCTGTTCGTAAGCCGCAACGAGTTTCTTGATCAGCAGGTCGGCGACATCCTTGTGGACGATCAGGCGACGCAGCGAGGTGCATCGCTGGCCCGCGGTTCCCGCCGCCGCGAAGAGGGCGCCACGCAGCGCGAGGTCGAGATCGGCGTCGTCCATCACGATGATGGCGTTGTTCCCACCGAGCTCGAGCAGGGAACGGCCGAGCCGTTTGGCGACCTGCGTGCCGACCTGTTGCCCCATCCGCACCGATCCGGTGGCCGAGATCAGCGGAAGGCGGCGATCATCGACCATCGCGGCGCCGATCGGGTCCACATCGCCGACCGTGAGGCCGAAGACCCCCTCGAAGCCGGAGCCATCCATGACCTCGTGGCAGATGTTCTGGACCGCAATCGCCGTCAGAGGTGTCACGGGGGAAGGTTTCCAAATCATTGTGTCGCCACACACGGCACCGATGAACGCGTTCCATGACCACACCGCCACGGGGAAGTTGAACGCCGTGATGATCCCGATTGGTCCGAGGGGATGCCACTGTTCGAACATCCGGTGGCGTGGTCGTTCCGAGGCAATCGTCAATCCGTACAGTTGGCGGGACAGGCCGACCGCGAAGTCCGCGAGATCGATCATCTCTTGGACCTCACCCTCCCCTTCTGCCTTGATCTTGCCGACCTCCATCGACACGAGCGCGCCGAGCGGCTCCTTGTACTCGCGCAGTGCGTTCCCGATCCGTCGCACATAATCGCCGCGTTGGGGCGCTGGGACCATTCGCCATTGGGCGAATGCGGTTTGGGCGGCCTCGACGGCGGCCTCGTAGTCGTCGGCGCCTGCCATCCGGACGGCGCCGATTGATTGCTCCGTTGCGGGATCGATCGATTCGATGGTGGCCCCTGAGCCGTGGCGCCACCCAGCCGCATAGGCACCGGAGTTGTCAGGGTCGATACCGAGGGCGGAGAGGGCAGATTCACGATTCATGGGTTCTCCTCGATGGTCCGTGGGCGGTCCGTCGTGACGCAGCGACGCCCAACGGATGCCCGTCTGGGTTCAAGGGTAGATGACCGGTGTGGGGACGAACCCCTCATCGGGCGGCGATGCACTCGATCTCAACGAGGAAACCGCCCGGGAGAGCACCCGCCTGCACCGTTGCCCGCGCTGGCTTGGCATCGCCGACATACTCCGCGTAGACCTCGTTCACGGCGCCGAAATCATCGATGTCCGCGAGGAAGATCGAAGTCTTGACGATGTCGTCGTAGCCGAGGTCGAGATCCCCGAGCACGGCACCGATGTTCTGCATCACCTGATGCGTCTGCTGGGTGATGCCCCCTTCGACCGGCTGACCCGACTTGGGTTCAACCGGCACCATTCCCGAACAGAACACGAAACCGTGTGCTTCGGTCGCAAGGCTGTAAGGCCCGAGTGCGGCTGGCCCGCTCGGCGGGCTATGGACGGTCTTGGGCATGTTTCAGATTCCAGATGTCAGATGTCAGATGTCAGATACCAGATGTCAGATTCCAGATTCCAGATGTCAGATGTCAGAAGTCAGATGGGTTGGCGATTGGTCAAGAGAAGCTCTTGCCACAACCGCAGCCTCCGGTGGCGTTCGGGTTGTCGATCGCGAATCCTGCGCCGTCGAGGCCGTTGTCTTTGAAGTCGATGGTTGCCCCGTCGACCATCATCATGCTCTCAGCATCGACCACCACTGAGACCCCGTCGACTGTGGTGACAGTGTCCGAATCGTCGATGACCGAATCGAAGAACATGTCGTAGGCGTATCCGGAGCATCCTGCACGCTTGACGGCGAGCCGAAGCGCGCTGGCCTCGCCACCATCTGCCTCGATGAGCTCTTTCACCTTCGCCGCGGCGTCCGATGTGAGCATGACGCCGGGTGTCGGGGGCCCGTCGGGTGAGAACCGTATGTCGTGGCCGGTCTGGGAGTCCTGGACGGTCACATCGCCTCCATGGGATTTCGGTACGGGTACCGATGATAACGACACCGCGCCGAACCGCCGACGAAATCTCGCCGGACGCAAGCGAGCCGTTCATGTGATCGACACCGCGAGCGGTCGATTCTCGTGCCGATAGGCTCATGGAGATGAGCATCGTGGAGGACATCAGGTCGACCCTTGCGAGGGTGATCGATCCCGAGTTGGGCACCGACATCGTCGATCTCGGCATGGTCGGGGACATCTCGGTCCGCGACGGGATCGCAACCATCGGTCTCGCCCTGACGATCGCGTCGTGCCCGATGCGGGGCCAGATCGAAGGCGACATCATCAGGCGCGTCGGTGCGATCCCCGGGGTGGAGAGCGTCGATGTCGTCACCACCGTGATGTCGCCGGAGCAGCGCGCAACGCTGATGGAACGCGCACGCCTCCGCGCACGCGAAACGGCAGCCCCTACAGCGATCGACCCGTCGACGCGAGTTGTTGCCGTCGGCTCTGGCAAAGGCGGAGTCGGCAAGTCGTCACTCAGCGTCAACCTCGCGCTGGCGATCAAGGCCCAGGGCCATTCCGTCGGCCTCCTCGACGCCGACATCTGGGGCTTTTCCACCCCTCGCATGCTCGGGATGACCGCGGTACGGCTCACCGCAAACGAGGACCGCAAGATCGTTCCGATCCTCACCAACGGAGTTCATCTGGTGTCGACGGGGCTGCTGCTCGACGACGAGGCCACGGCACTGATGTGGAGGGGCCTGATGCTGTCCAAGGCCCTTGAGCAGTTCCTCAACGATGTGGCCTGGCCATCAGATCTGGGCTACCTGGTCGTCGACATGCCGCCCGGCACCGGGGATGTACAGATGGCGCTTTCGCGCCTGCTCCCACAGGCCGAGATGGTTGTGGTCACGACACCGCAACTCGCCGCGCAGAGGGTCGCGGCGAGGATCGCCGACATGGCAAGGCGTTCACACATGCCGATCGTGGGTGTGATCGAGAACATGGCGGGCTTCACCACCGACACCGGCGACCATTACGCGATCTTCGGGGAGGGCGGCGGCGCTGCGCTTGCCGAAGAGCTCTCCGTCCCGTTGCTGGGATCGGTACCCATCGACCCGTCGGTGAGCATGGGCTCGGATGCCGGCGAACCGATCATCATCAACAATCCCGACACCGCGGCCGCCAAGGCGATCACGGAAGCCGCCGCAGAGATCACACGCCTTCTTCCCCCCCTCGCCCTCGACACATGCATCGGCCGCCTCTCCGCGCTATAGGTCGATGTTTACGCGAACCCTGGGTACGCGTGCGCGCCTAGCAGAGTTCTCGTACCAGGGGGTAGGGGTTGACCCAGTCGCTGGCGGGAGGGGCGTACTGGAAGTGGAGGTGCGGGAGCCAGTCGGGGGCGTTGCCCGAGCTGCCGTTGAAGCCGATCGTATCGCCAGCGGACACGGCAAGACCCTTCTGTACACCGTCTGCGAGCGATTCGAGGTGGGCGTAGTAGTAACGCGAGCCCGAATCACCGGTGAGGTAGATCGAGATGCCGCCGAGCGAACTGCTCGAGGTTCTCGTGATCACACCGGTCTCGATCGCGACCAGGGGAGCATTCCTGACCGCCATCATGTCGACCCCTTTGTGGGTGCGTCCCCCCGAACGCCGGGCTCCCCACGAATCGGAGAAGCTCGTGGCGGCGTTGACCGGACATGTCTTTCCGTCCGTCACAACCGGTGGCGGCGCCGAAGGCGGTGTTGTGGTGGTCGTGCTCCCCTGCGTGGTTGTGGTGGTCGCCTCCGCGGTCGTGGTCGTTGCGACGGTCGTCGGCGGTGTCCGAGTCGTGTTCGGAGATGCCGTCGTGGAGGTCGCCGCTGGGGCTTCTGCGGCAGCCGCGGCGGCGCGGGCAGCCTCCTCCCGCTTGCGGCGCTCCTCTTCCTCGCGCCGTTTCCGCTCTTCCTGTTCGGCAAAGGCGACAGCCACCTTGTTGTAGGCGAGGTCTGCCTGTTCGAGCGCCGCGAGGATGTCATCACGAAGCGAGGTGATCGACTCGACGAGGGCGGTCTGATCCGCAAGCGTCGCATCGAGCAGCGCCTGCTGGTCCCGGTGATGCGCCTCGGCTGCCTCAAGGCCCCGCAGGGTGATCAGGTCCATCTCTCCGACGAGGGCGTAGTACTCGCCCTGGACCGGCAACTGGTCGAAGGTCGCGGCGGAGAACAGGCGCTCGGTACCGGTCGGGCCGCCGGACATGTAGCGACTCCGCACCAACTCTCCCACCTCGACCTTGCGGTCAGCGATGTCGAGTTCCAGCGCGGAGATCGTCCGCGCGAGGGCAGCGATCTTCTCCCGTGCGATCTCCTCATCCGCGACCGCTTGCTCGAACTCCGCGGTTGCTTCGGCAAGGGACGCGGCGGCTTCAGATCGTGCCTCGCGGGCGCGGTCGACATCGGCCTGTGTGATTTCGGATCCGCCCTGCGCGTACGCGGGAGCTGCAACCGCCATGGCGACGGCAACGGCTACGAGGACTCTGAGTCGCATCGCTCCCCTTCTCGAAGGCGAACCTGTGTTTGCTCCTCCGCCACGCCCTCACCGAACCATACCTCCCCATCGGCAAAAAGCTTCTTCAACTGCACCGCCACCTGCCGCACCGTTGCCGTACGAAGCCCCGCAGGAACACCCACATACACCGTATCGATGATGTCACCGATGGTGTGCGCACCGTGCCTGATCGCGTCGAGGATCTGGGCCTCGCGGGCGATACGATGGTCGATGTACTCGTTGATGACCGCGCCGGCATCGTCGATGGAAGGGCCGTGTCCCGGCTCGATTCGCGCAACGGCGAGATCCCGAACCCGGTACAGGCTCTCGAGATAGGTCGCAGCATCCTCGATCACCACGGTCGACCCGCCCATGATGTGGTCACCGGTGAGGAGGATGTCGTCGAGCTTGAAACAGAGGTGGTCAGCCGTGTGACCAGGGGTGTGCACCGCCGTCACCGCCCGTTCCCCGAACACGATCTCGCCGCCGTCTGCGAGGCGCATGTCGGGAACGAAGCCCGGCCCGACGCCGTACCCGTACACCGGGACCCCGAGCCGGCGCGCAAGGGGGTTCGCCAGCGGGGCATGGTCGGGATGGGTGTGGGTGGCAACGACCCCGACAGGCGTGCGGCCGCCGATGGCGACCCCGATCGCGGCCTCGTGGGAGGCGATGACGGGGCCCGGATCAACGATGAGGACCTCATCCCGGTCACTGAGGAGGTAGGTGTTCGTGCCGGGACCCGTGTACAGGCTCGGGTTCGGGGCGAGCACGCGTTCGATCACGAGCCGTGCCTGAACTCCGCCGGGACCGTGCCCCCGCGGCGCAGCACCTCGGTCATCCGGTCGAGGATCGTCGGATCACTCTGTGCAGGGCCCGCCTCCTCCCAGCCCTCGTCGTCGGGTGTCAGGAGATACACCTCGGAGTCGGTCACGACCAGCCTCGGCTGCACCGCAGGCACCGACCCGACACGCTCAAGGCGCGAGATGAGTGAACCGCTCGACGACTCGCCAGCGAGCAGACGGAGGGTCCTGCGCGTCGGATAGGCAAGCTCCCACCGGCGATCCCCGTCGAGCTTGAGCGCTTCTTGCGGAGTCACCCAGGCCATGTCGATGAGCTCATCACCGTCGATCGTCCCGTTGATGTGGTCTTCGACCACCGCAACGAAGAAACGGGTGTCGAAACCGATCGGAAAAACCGCCGGTGTGATCCAGTTCGCGAAGTAGAAAAGTGCCCCGAGATCGAGACTCACACCGGACGCCTCGACGGCGCCAAAGGCGTCCTCGGTGACATCGCGCTCGAGGGTTCCGTCGGTGGTGAGCCAGATGCCGGTCTCTTCGATCATCTCGCGCAGCGCGGCCACGCGCCACGCGTCGACCGGTGGTGTGCCGAACCCCGCCGGAGGGCTGGCATCGGTGTCGTCGACTGCCCCACCGGGGAAAACCCACACGCCAGGCATGAAGTTCGCATCCATCGTGCGTTGCACCATCAGGACCTCAAGGTGTCCGGGATCACGAACAACGCAAACCGTCGATGCCGGTCTCACGGCACGACAACCCATCTTGCCCTGAGTTTGGCGATGAACCACGACCGAAGGGCCTCACGGAACGCAGGGATCAACAGCAGGAAACCCACGAGGTCGGTCAGAAAACCCGGAGTGAGCAGCAGCGCACCGGCAACGAGGATCATTGCGCCGTGGACAAGGGTCCGCGACGGCGACTCGCCCCGCGCGATCTCGGCTTGGAGTTGGCGCCAGGCGCCCCGGCCCTGTCTCGAGACCATCGCCGATCCGATCACCGCGGTGAGCACGACGATCAGGAGCGTCGGCCAGATACCGATCCAGCCACCCACCACGATGAACAGAACGATCTCGATGATCGGAACGGTGACAAACAGTGCAAACAGCCAGGTCCCTACACGCATGCTCCAAGGCTAGGCCGATCGCTCGACAGTGTCGGTGAGCACCGCAGTCGAGGTGACCTACGCTTGGTATATGAGAATGCGGGACCTGCCGTCCGTCGATGCGCTCGCGTCGGTGGTCGCGCGAGACACGGAACTTCCTCCCGCCCTCGTTGTGGCGATGGCTCGAAAGACCATCGACACCGTGCGTGAAGCCCTGGCGGCCGGCGAGGAGCCGCCTGATCCGGCCGAGGAACTCACGGCGTTGGTGGCTTCGATCGCTGCGAGCAGACCGACGAGGGTCATCAACGCGACGGGCGTCCTGCTCCACACCAACCTCGGACGCGCCCCTCTGCCCGCTGATGTCGCGGCCGATGCCGCCGAGATCTCCCGCTCGGCGAGCAATGTGGAGATCGATGTCGCGACCGGTAAGCGATCCCGGCGCTCTGCCTACCTCGAAGCGATCCTCCCGGTCGTAACCGGAGCCGAGGCCGGCTTCGCAGTCAACAACAACGCAGGAGCGCTGCTGCTCGCACTCGCGTCGACGGCGGGACGGGGAAAGGTGGCCGTTTCCCGAGGCGAGCTGATCGAGATCGGCGGTTCGTTCCGGCTCCCGTCGCTCATGGAAGCATCCGGGGCGACCCTCGTCGAGGTCGGCACCACGAACCGGACCCGCCGATCCGACTACGAGGCGGTTGCGGACCGGGTCGATGCCATCTTGAAGGTGCATCCCTCGAACTATCGGATCGACGGCTTCCGCGAGGAGGCGTCGTGGGAGGAGCTCGCAAGTCTCGCAACACAGGCCGGAATCCCTTTCATCGCGGACATCGGGAGCGGGCTGGTCGACGCGTCAGCTCCTTGGCTCGGCGACCGCGACCGCAGGTGGCTCGCAGACGAACCGGGTGTCCGCCAGACGGTTGCGACGGGGGCCAACCTCGTCTTGTTCTCCGGCGACAAGCTCCTCGGTGGGCCCCAAGCGGGTGTCATGGTCGGCACGAGGGCCGAGATCCGCGAGGCGATGAGGCATCCGATTGCTCGTGCGGTGCGTCTCGACGGCGCCTCGATCGCGGGACTCGCCGGTGTCCTCGATCGGTATGCGACAGCCGCTGTTCTCACCATCCCGTTCTGGCAAATGGCTGCGGCCTCCGTCGACGAGATCCGCGATCGGGCGACACAGGTGGCGGGTACGAACCCACGGGTCACCATCGTTGATGCCGAGTCGATCCCGGGAGCCGGATCGGTGCCGGGAGCGACGATACCGACGGTTGCGATCCGAATCGAAGGCGACGCGGATAGCGCGTGGTCCGCCCTCGCTGGTTGGGACACGCCCATCATCGCAACCCGCAGCGACGGAGCCGTCCTCATCGACCTGCGATCGGTCGATCCTTCCGACGATCGGACGGTTGCCGCCGCAATCGAAGGCGCCATCGTCTGACATGCCGATCGTCGGGACCGCTGGCCATGTCGATCACGGAAAATCGACGCTTGTCGAAGCCCTCACCGGACGCGATCCGGACCGCCTCGCCGAGGAGAAGCGGCGAGGCCTGACCATCGACCTGGGGTTCGCCTGGATGGATGTCGGCGGAACCGAGCTGGGGTTCGTGGATGTTCCCGGCCATGAGCGTTTCATCAAGAACATGCTCGCCGGCGTCGTCGGCGTGGATTGCGCTTTGTTGGTCGTCGCCGCTGACAGCGGTTGGATGCCACAGACCGAGGAGCACGCGAAGATCCTGTCGCTCCTCGGTGTCCCGACCGGTGTCATCGCGGTGACCCGGACCGATCTCGTCGACGACGACACGATCGAGCTCACCACGCTCGAGATCGCAGAGGAGGTTGCTGATACACCGATGGCGTCGTGGCCGGTCGTTCCGGTCTCCGCGGTCACCGGTGACGGGCTCGGTGATCTGCAACAGGTGCTGGTGGCAACGGCCCTGCTTGCTACCGCCGATGTCGCTGCGCCGTTCCGGATGTGGGTCGATCGCGCGTTCGTGATTCACGGTTCGGGTCTCGTCGTGACGGGAACCGTCCAGGCAGGAACGCTCCGCACCGGTGACGAGATCGAGGTGCATCCCGGTTCGGCCACGGCACGGGTCAGGGGGCTTCACCACCACGATCACGCGGTCGACATCGTCACCGCGGGGCAGCGAGCGGCGATCAACCTGTCGGGGATCGATCTCGCCGATGCCCGCCGCGGATCGAGGCTCAGCGTCCCCGGCACAACGGCCGACACCACCGGACTCCTCGTCGATGTGACCACCGCACGGGGATTCGACCGCCTCCCGAACCGCGGGTCATTCCATGTCCACCTCGGAACGATCGATCGTCCGGCAACGATTCGGACCGTCCGCGACTCGATTGTCGCGATCACGACCGATGCACCGATTCCAGCCGTTGTCAAAGACCGATTGATTCTCCGCGAGAGTGGCCGCCAGGCGGTCGTCGCCGGGGGAACCGTGATCGAAACACGGGCAGCCGGACGCATCGGCGCCGACGCCATCGAGCGGCTCGCCGCTGCGGTTACCGCAGCACCCGACTCCGACGCGTTGGCAGATGCCATCCTGGAGGCGAGAGGCCACGAGGCGATCAGCGTCCTCAAACGCGCCACCGGAGGTGGGGCGCCGTCGCGTGCCGTGATGGCAGGGAGCACCGCTGTTTCGCTGCTGCGGGCACGCCACGCCGTCGAACGGGCGGTTGGGCTCACCGAGACTTACCACGCCGAACACCCCAGACGCGCGGGGATACCGATCGCCGAGCTGGCTTCGCGGGTCGGGATCGCGCACGACCTGATGTCGAGCCTCGTCACCGGCACGGAGGAACTCGACATCGCCGACGGCACCGTGCGCAGACCCTCGTTCGAAGGTGGGCTCTCGGACGCCGACGAAGCGGCGTGGGCAGCGGCACGGGCCGCGCTCGAGTCGTCCCTCGATGTTCCAAGAGCCTCACATCTCGGCCTTGATACAGAGGTGCTCCACGCCCTGATTCGCCGAGGCGATCTTGAGCGGATCGAGCCCGACCTGGTCTTCACCCGCGCCCAGATCGATCAGATTCTCGGCCGCCTCGAGGGACTCGACGATCCGTTCACGGTCGCTGAATTCAAGGAGTATTTCGGCATGGCTCGACGCCAGTCCGTGCCGTTGCTCGAATGGCTCGACAAGCAGGGCATCACACGCAGAAGCGGGGACACCCGCACGCTCGTACGCTGACGGTCAGCGAACCGCAAGCGCTGCGCGTCGCTCGGACTCCGTGAGACCACCCCAGATTCCGTACGGTTCCTTGATCTCGAACGCGTAGTCGCGGCATTGCGGCGACACGGGGCACACCTGGCAGACTGCCTTCGCCCTGACCTCGCGTCGTTCTCGTTCATCCTTGCGTTCCTGGGTACTGGGAGGGAAGAAGAGATGTGAGTGGTTGCCGCTGCACAACGCGGTCGGGTGCCAGGAACGATCGGGTGCCGTCACGAAGAATCCGCCCTTCGATAATCGCGTACGAGTTCAGATGCGAGACGGGCAGCGCGCCCGACACGCGACGACGAAGCTACCCTCTCACGCGTCGCTGCGCCAGCGGTTTTTTTCTCACCCTCATCCGCCCATCGGACCGATCGGATCGATATCGAGGACCAAGCCACTGAGGCCGACGATCTCAGCGGGAGCACCGGCCTCGATGCGGATACCACGATCGGCGGTCGCCCGCCACCGGGTCCCGTCGACGAGCACGATCCCCGTCGGGTCGAGGGTGTCGACAACGACGCAGCGCCGCCCGACGAGCTCCTCCCGGCCCACGGTCGGTGTTGCGAATCGTCCCCGTACGACCGTGGTCAGCGCGTACCAGGTGAACACACCCGCAGCAAGCGACGAGACGGCCACGAGCCAGACCGCTGGCGGGTAGCCGGGGCGCGTCGAGGCGAAGAGGAGCCCACCGACGGGAACCATGATCCCTCCAACCACGACCCTCCAACCGAGCCGGTGCTGGTTGAACGCCCACACGAGCAGACCGAAGCCCACGATCACCATCGCGACGCCCGGCCAGAAGACGGGCAGCGTCGCAAGCCCGTAGCCGGCGACGATCATCGACAGTCCGGACACGGCTGCCATCAGGCCCGACCCTGCGGCATAGAACTCGAAGGCAGCGAACGCCATGGCAAACACGAAGAAGAGGAAGGCCGTGTCGGGTCGGGCGCCGAGCCTGACGAAGCGATCAAGCCAACCCGGCTTCATGAAGCGGACGGGGCGTGCCGCAACCGTCACCTCCCGACCGTCAACGACCGAGGTTGCGGCCGTGTCGAGCACGAAGACCCGGTCGTCCCTGACGATCGTCTCACCGTCGAGGCCGACGATCAACTGACCGAGGGCGGGATCCACACGATCAACGAACCCCGCAACGACCGGGTCGTCGACATCGACCGTTGCCGTCGCGTGCGCGAGAACATCAACGGTTGCTACGACCAGGCCGGGGTCGTCGCCAGGCCGCATCGATGGCGACTCCGCACCCGATCTGAGCACGGCAGGGCTGAGAAAACCCACCTTGGTGCCCGGTGCCGCCGAACGCACATCGGCATGGTTCACGAGATAGGCCGCGCCTCCGTATGCGACGGCGGGACTCGGTCCGATCCACGCAACGACGGGCGCCTCGGCCCCCATGACGGCATCGAACATCGGGGCGAGATCTCCCGACGATGCCCCGGGGCTGTCGACCTTGAGGATGAACGCATGCACCGGGTGCGTCTTGAGAGAAGCCACGACATAGTCGACGATCGTCTGGTCGATCGGATCCGTGACATCGACCACCACGATCGGATCCTCGCCGGACTGCCCCAGAGCCGATGACCCGGAAACCGCAGCGGCAACAACCAGCAGACCGATGGGAAGCAGCCGGAACACGCGCACGGCGCGAGGATACGGAGCATGCTCCGGGTAGTACCCACGCGCCCGGGACGGTACGCTGTGCGCCATGAGCACCATCCTCCTGGTCGCAGAGACCCCCTCGGTCACCGACCGCGTCCATGTCGCACTGGCTGGCTCCGGGATCACCATCATCGACCACGACGATCCGCGGACCGCCTCGAAGGTCGCGTACGAGCTGCCCGTCGATTCGGTCGTCACCGAGATGCAAGTCGGTTCGATGGGTGCGATGGCAATCGCGAGGGCGGTCCGCGCCGATGCCAACAACGGTGCGGCTATTCCCGTGACGATCCTGCTCGATCGCGAGGCTGACGCGTTCTTGGCGGGGCGCTCCGGCGCAGCGAACTGGGTGGACAAGAACGCAACACCCGCGGAACTGCGCAAGGCGCTCGGGGTAGCACGCTGACCATGTCGAGCGATTCGGAGCCGGGCAGTACCAACGACCCATCGGGACATCCCTGATGGGTCCCGACACCGTCGCCTACCTCATCGTGCTCGGCCTGTGCACCCTCAGCTCGGGCTTCTTCTCCGGATCCGAGACCGCATTGATCGGGATCTCCCGCGAACGCGTCCATCAACTCGCGGCCGACAGCGACGCCGGGCGGAAACTCGAACGGCTGATCGCAGACCCCGAGCGGATGCTGTCGACGCTGCTCGTCGCGAACAACGCCGTGAATGTCCTGTCCGCGTCGATCGCGACGATCCTGTTCATCTCGTTGCTCGGTGAGGCGTGGGGACCGTGGGTGGCAACGCTCGTGATGACCTCGGTGCTTCTCGTTTTCGGGGAGATCACACCGAAGACGATTGCCGCCAGACGGCCGGAGCGATTCGCCCTTCGTGTCGCCCCAACGATCTGGAATCTGTCACTCGTCCTCGCGCCGGTCGCAAACTTCTTCAGCTCGATCACCCGTGGCCTCCTGAGGGCCATGCGGATCACCGGAGACGCAAGCGCAGACGGCGTCACCGACGACGACATCAGGGCACTCGCGGCGCTCGGGGAGCGGGGTGGCTTCATCGTGGAGGCCGAACGCGAGATCATCGATGCCCTGTTCCATCTCGATGACCGCCCGGTACGCGAGGTGATGACACCGCGACTCGACATCGTCACGCTCACCGCGCCGTTGACCTCCTCAGAAGTGCGGGCCGCGGTCTCAGAGACCGGCCATTCCCGCTTCCCCGTCACCAACGGCGACCTCGACGACCTCATCGGAATCGTTCATGTGAAGGACCTCCTCCTGCACCCCGAATACGACGAGGCGGACGATCTCAGCTCGCTGATCCGGACGCCGAACTACCTGCCGGAGACGATGTCGGTCCTCACGACGCTCTCGGAGATGCGTTCGCAGCGCTCCGCGATGGCGGTCGTCGTCGACGAGCACGGAGGAGTCGAAGGCATCGTGACGATCAAGGACCTCATGTCAGAACTCGTCGGTGAACTCCAGGACGAACACGATCCGGGAGCGCCCTCGCTCGTCCAGCTCGGTCCGAGACTCTGGATCGCGGACGGCAAGGTCGACATCGTCGACCTCGGTGTTGCGCTCGCGCAGGATCTCGGGGACGGCCCATACGCGACCGTTGGCGGCTACATCATGGCCATCTACGGCCGGGTCCCCGACGAGGGTGACCAGATGACGGAGGGGAACATCCGGTTCACGGTGCTGTCCATGGACCGCCAGCGTGTCGACCGTGTCAGGGTCGAGAGACTCTCCTGAGCAGTAGCATGGGCGCTTCGGGACGTGGCGCAGCTTGGCAGCGCGCATCGTTCGGGACGATGAGGTCGTCGGTTCAAATCCGACCGTCCCGACCCTGAAGATGCCGGTCACGGGCTTGGAATGAGCCCATGGCCGGCATCTCGTTCGTTTCTGGCGCGTCGATTGCTCGGGTGTACCCCTCCCGGGGTGGGGTATCTCCGATCGCGCTATCCTCCGATGCATGAAGGACGAGCACCGAACCTCGGCACTCAACCGGCTCAAGACCGTCCGCGGGCATCTCGACGGCGTCATTCGCATGGTTGACGAGGAGCGCTACTGCCCCGACATCATGAAGCAGGTGTCGGCCCTCCAGGGCTCTCTCGAAGGCGTCAACCGCGTCCTGCTCCAGAACCATGTCGAGACCTGCGTGCTCGAACATGTCGAGGCGGGTCGATCAGCACAGGTCGTCGACGAGCTGCTCGAAACCCTCCGCTATGCACCACACCTCCTGCCGGAAACACCACAGAAAGGAACACCATGACCACCGTCATCCTGTCAGTACCCGATATCTCGTGTGACCACTGCAAGCGATCGATCGAAGGTGCCGTTGCACCCCTCGAGGGGGTTGCATCGGCCGAGGTCTCGATCGGCGATCGAACGGTGGCCGTTGTCTTCGACGCCGACAAGGTCACCGTCGCCGACATCATCGAAGCCATCGATACGCAGGGCTACGAAGTCGCGGACGCCTGAAGCGAGCGCGCGAATGACCGACACGGTTCGCTTTGATGTCGAGGGAATGACCTGCGCGTCGTGCGCGGTGCGGATCGAACGCGTCCTCAACAAGCAGGAAGGCGTCGCCTCGGCCGTCGTGAACTTCGCCGGCCAGGAGGCGAGGGCGACCGTCGCCGCGGACACCGATGTGCAAGCACTCCGGGACGCCGTAGCGCGGATCGGCTATGAGATCTCCGAGATCGGACCCGACGACGACCGGCGCCCCGTCACCGAACGATACAGCGACGAGGCGAAACGCCAGTGGCGCAATGTCGTCGGGGCATCGATTGTCACCGCACCGGTGCTGTTCCTCGCCATGGTCGGGCCGTCGGTCGCATGGAACCCGTGGGTGCAGTTCTTCCTCACGAGCGTGGTCGTGTTCGTCTTCGGCTGGCAGTTCCACACGGCGACCCGGAAACAGCTCCGGTCGATGTCTCCCGCAATGGACACCCTCATCTCGGTTGGGACACTGACTGCGTGGGCGTACTCGACGGTCGTGCTTGTCACCGACGGTGCAGCCGCAGTCGTTGCCGGTGAGGCCCATGTCTTCTTCGAGACGGCCGCCATCATCATCACGCTGATCCTCGTCGGGCGCTTCTTCGAGGCTCGATCGAAGGGGCAGGCATCGCTGGCGATCGCGAAGCTCGCCGAGCTCGGAGCGAAACAGGCGCGTCTCGTCATCGACGGGATCGAGACGATGGTCGATCCGATCGAGCTTGCCCCAGGAAACACAATCGTTGTCCTTCCGGGCGAGAAGGTACCCGCCGACGGTGTGGTGACCGCAGGACGGTCTGGGATCGATGAGTCGATGCTCACCGGTGAGAGTCGACCGCAGGACAAGGAGCCCGGCTCATCGGTGTACGCGGCCACGGTCAACCAGGACGGCCGGCTCGAGGTCGAGGTCACCGGTGTTGGCCCGAACACGGCGCTTGCCCAGATCATGCGGCTCGTCGAGGACGCGCAGGCCACAAAGGCACCAGTTCAGAAGCTCGCCGATCGGGTCTCTTCGGTGTTCGTTCCGTCGGTGATCGCGATTGCGGTCGTGACCGGTTTGGCCTGGTTCGTCGCGACGGGGGAGGTCGCGCGGTCACTGGAGAACGCTGTGGCGGTTCTCATCATCGCGTGCCCATGCGCGCTCGGTCTTGCAACGCCAACAGCCATCATGGTCGGTTCGGGTCGGGGTGCTGAGACCGGCGTGCTGTTCAAGAACGCAGAAGTGTTCGAGCGTGCAAACGGCATCGACACCGTGGTGTTCGACAAGACCGGCACCCTGACGCGGGGGGCCATGACCTTGGTCGACTTCGACACCGACGCCGATCCGGCGCGGTTCCTCACCCTCGTTGGTTCCCTCGAGGCCGGTTCGGAGCACCCGATCGGGCGAGCGGTGGCGCTCGGAGCCGAGGAGCGGGACACCCGCCTTGTCCCTGTCGCCGGGTTCACGGCGATACGGGGGAAGGGCGCTACCGGTGCGGTCGACGGGGTCAGTGTCATCGCTGGCACCCCGGCCTTCCTCCGTGAAGCTGGCTACGACACCGACCCGTGGGACGACCGGTTCGACTCGATGGCCGGATTCGGGGACACGACCTTCCTCGCCGGCTGGGACGGCAAGGTCCACGGTGTTCTGAGGGTTGCCGATTCGGTGCGGGACTCCTCGTCGGCGGCCGTTGAGGCACTCCACGCCGACGGCCTGCGAACGGCGATGCTGACCGGGGACTCGATACGCGTCGCCGACACGATCGCCGCTTCCCTCGGGATCGACGATGTGGTCGCCGAACTGATGCCGGAAGGCAAGGTCGACGCGATCACATCGATGCAGGAGCAGGGTCAGGTGGTGGCCTTCGTCGGTGACGGCATCAACGACTCCCCGGCTCTGACCGCCGCGGACCTCGGCATGGCGGTCGGTTCGGGATCCGATGTCGCCATCGAGGCCGGCGATGTGGTGCTGATGTCGGGTGATCCCATGCTGGCGGTGACCGGCATCAGGCTTGCGCGTGCGACCTTCGCAACCATCCGTCAGAACCTGGTATGGGCATTCGGCTACAACACCGCTGCGATACCCCTCGCAGCGTTCGGCTTTCTCAACCCCATGATCGCAGCCGCCGCGATGGCGTTCTCATCCGTGTCGGTTGTTCTGAACTCGCTCAGGCTCCGCCGATTCGGCTGATCGGGTCGCGAAAACTACTCGTCTACTCGTCGTCCCCGAGGCCCTCGACGAAGTCCTTTGCCTTGTCGGCGCCGGTATCGATGTGGTCGGCGTACTTTCCACCGGTCTTGTCGTCGACAAAGTCCGCCGCCTTGTCGATGCCGTCCTGGATCTGGTCCTCGTGATCACCGATCGCGTCCTTGCCCTTGCCGATCAGGCCCTTTGCCTTGTCGAAGAATCCCATGTTGTTGCCCTTCTGTCGCGCATCGCTGACAGTAGTGGTTCCAAGGGGCTGCCGGTGGCCGGTAGGAGCAGCGCACCCTCCCCGGCATTATGGGACGCGGCATGTATCGTCTTCACAGAGCCGGGAACCGCACCGCTTCCCCAACCATCCAAGTTTCGAGGTGAGTCATGAAACGCACTGCACTGTACTTGATACCGGCCATCCTTCTCGCTTCGTGCGGCCTCCCTGCTCAATCCGGCGGCTCACCCGGAGAAGTGTCGACCTCAGGAAATCCGACGACATCCACCGAATCCATGACACCCCCGCCGACAAGCGACAAGGCCATTGGACCGGAGACAGTCGACGACTTGATCGAAGTGGCGATCAGAGCACGGGCCAACCTCGCTGAACACATCGATGTCCCCGAGATGAAGCTAGAGCTGGTTTCGTCTGAGGCCGTCACTTGGCGTGATGGATCCCTCGGATGCCCTGAAGTGGGCAAGGCATACACCGAAGCCCTCGTCGACGGCTATCTCATCGTCTTCGAGACCGACGGGCAGCAATACGAGGTTCACCAGGCAGGCAATCACAGCCCCGTCGTGTGTCTCACTCCGTCTATCGATGGGTTCATTCCGCCGACCAAGAAGCCACCCGAAATCTCGATTCCACCGCCGATCCGGTAGCACATGCGGCATACGGAAAGGCCCCCCGGAACCGGGGGGCCTTTCCGTTCGATGGTCGGTCGATGCGCTAGCGAACTTGAACCTGCATGAGGTTGCCACGAGCGCTGACGCTCCGAATGATGATCTTCGTACCGGTGTGGGGGTGGCGAACGAATCCGTTCGGATTGCCCTCATCCCAGTACTCATTCATGTCATCGAACACTTTCACTGCTGGCAGATCGCCATAGACAACACTGGTCCCAAAGGTGGTCAGTGAGAACGCGTCGGTTCGCTGCAGACTGAAAGTCGCATCGTGGGTCTGAACACGGTTACGGAACGGTGTTCCATTGCTCATGTACAAGCTGTCGGGATGTGCATCCAGCGGAAGGATCAGACCTTCGCCAGGGTGATCCGACGCAGCGTTGTTGTCGGGCTGGGAGGTGTCCCAGTAGCTGATCAACAAGCCGTCCTGGTACGGAAAGTGCTCCAGCCAATCACCACCGACGAAGTTGTATGGACCGGTCTTGAGACCCCGGTCGTAACCCATGTAGGTTCGGAACTCCGCCAGGTAGTAGTTGTTGTGGAAGCTGGTCTCTTGTCCGCTCGTCACCCGGAATCCGTCGAGCGTCCAGTCGACCTCGTCACCTTCCGCGGTGCCGATCTGCGTTCCGTCGATCCAGATGTCATCCACCATGAATCCGGTCTCGATCGCGGCAACATCGGTCCAATAGCGGAACCCGATTTCCACGGTCTGGCCGGCGTAGGTCGACAGGTCAGCTGTCAGGGACACCCAACCACCGCTGAAGCCGGTGATCCCATGGCCGAAGTTCTGACCGTTCGGATTCGTTGCCGTTGACCGATTGGTAGCGATCGGAACACCGTTCACCATGAGATAGGCGTAGTCCCAGTCGGTCTCGATCTCGTAGTTCACCATCGCTGTCAGCATCGGTGTACCAGCAGGCACCGTCACGGTGCGCGTCATCGTGTTGTCAAGATCGTTCCCGGCACCGCTGTAGAAGAAGTTTGCTCCTTCGGGTGCGGTACCGATGTTCGTGTCAACCTGTTTCGGCGGAAGCACAACGAACAGGCCCTGTGCCTGTTTGGTGTTGGTCTCGGCTGGACCCATCTTGTGGCTCGACTTGTCACCGGCGAACGCGACCTCGTAGTTGAGCCATCCCAGTTGGAACTTCTCCCACGCGCCCATGTGGATCGGATGCGTACCGATGTAGTCGGGACTCTGGGTGGTCCACGAACCTGACGACATCAGTGTCCAGAATCCAGTGGTGTTCTCACCGCCTCCTGTGTCATACAGGTCCGGAAGACCGAGGTCGTGGGCGAATTCGTGGGCGAAGACACCAACGGCCCCGTTCTCGGGCTCGGTGGTGTAGTCGCCGATCCAGTAATTGGAGTCTCCGACTTGGGTTCCACCGTAGGGGACCACTGTGCCGTCTGCCAGTGTGGGACCGCCGGAACCAATGGGTGTCAGTTGGACATACCAGCGATGGCTCCAGATAGCGTCTGCCACGCCCGCTTCGGCTCCTCCACCGGAGTGAATTGCTTGGTAGTGGTCGATATAGCCATCCGGTTCGTCGAAGTTCCCGTCACCGTCGTGGTCATACCGATCCCAGACATCGAACTGGCTCAGGTAGTCGTTGATGTCTGAAGGCGTCATGCCGTCTGCGATCTGTCCTGCATACCAGTTGTCCACCGACTGCTCGATGAAAGGCCAAGTGGCGTTCGAACCAAGGGCGTCGGAGTACGCAGCCTGGGGACCATCGACCTCAACCCAGTCTTCGACAATGCCGTCAACGGTGTAGCGGTTGGATGATTGCTCGATGTAGAAGTTCCGCATCGAGTTCGCTCCCGGCGAGTCGTCAAAGAGCATGTCCTCATAGTGCGCTCGGCTGAAGTCGCCAACCCAGTAGGTCGAGTTGTCGACAGTGCGATCGGGCTCCGGGATGTTGTTGTGCGCCAAGTCGGTGAACTCACCAAGAGTGGTCCAAATGCGGTCTTCTCCCTGTCGCGCGAGTTCAACGAACTGGCCGTGTGCAACCCGGACAACGCCGTCGCTGTTCATCGTTGCCTTGCCGTGTAGCACAGCGGCCTGCGCCCTCTCCTTCGCTTCGTTCTGAGCGTCGGCGAGAGGGTGAGACAAGTTGTCCGACCGCACGCCGGCAGTGTCTGGGTTCGTGGAGCCAGATGCTCCTGATCCACCGGATCGGGCACCGGCGGGCATAGCCATGGCGAGAGCGGCTGCCAACACCGTGACCAGTACAAGAAGTCTTCTTCTCAAGATCCATCTCCCTGCTCGGTTGCTTCCAGCGGGATTGACTCCGCTGCGGAGTTGATCCCACACTTCGCGTGACCATACCTTGGGCGATCGGGATAAGTCGGTGGTGACATGAACGACGCGAAAAACTTCTCAAGATCCTGTTATGAGCCGGTCGTGCAGGCAACAATGGCGCTCTTCGCACCCGACCGTCGCTCAATCGAGGAAGCAACCGGCCGTGCGTCGCATCGCCGCGGATCGGGTCACGCGGGGCCGGTACCGTTTGTCCCGTGCCAAACCGACTCGCCAACGCAACTTCGCCCTATCTGCGCCAACCCGCAGACAATCCCGTCGACTGGTACGAGTGGGGCGCCGACGCCTTTGCCGAAGCGGCGCGGCGCGATGTGCCAGTGTTGCTCTCGGTCGGCTACGCATCGTGCCATTGGTGTCATGTGATGGCGCACGAGTCGTTCGAAGACGACGAGACCGCCTCCTACATGAACGAGCACTTCGTCAATGTCAAGGTCGACCGGGAAGAAAGGCCCGATGTGGACCGCATCTACATGGACGCGGTCCAGGCCCTGACCGGTCAGGGGGGATGGCCGATGACGGTGTTCCTGACACCGGATCAGCGTCCGATCCACGCGGGCACCTACTATCCGAAGGTCGGCATGCCGCACCATCCGAGCTTCCGTACCGTGATGGAAGCCGTCACCGACGCATGGAGAACGAACCGTTCCGGCCTCGACCGCCAAGCTGCCGAGATCACGAGAGCCATTTCGTCGTCACGGTTTCCGAACGGGTCACTTCCGACGGACGACGAACTCGCCGGAGCGGTCACCGCCATCGAACGATCCTTCGACCCTCACGCCGGAGGATTCGGTGGTGCCCCGAAGTTCCCGCAGGCACCAACCCTCGAGTTCCTGCTTCGCATGGCGGCGCTGCACCCCGACAGCTCGGCGGGTGGAACGGCGCTCACGATGCTTTCGACGACACTGGATCACATGGGCCGAGGGGGCATCTACGACCACATCTGCGGCGGTTTCGCCCGCTATTCCGTCGACGCGACCTGGACCGTGCCCCATTTCGAGAAGATGCTGTACGACAACGCGCTCCATGCGCGCATCTACCTGCGGGCTTGGCAGCTGACCGGAACCGAGCGCTCTCGCTCGATCGCGATCGAAGTCCTCGACTACCTCGATACGACCCTCGCCGATCCCGCCGGCGCCATCCACGCAGCGGAGGATGCCGACTCCGAGGGCGAGGAAGGACGGTTCGCCGTATGGCGGTGGGATGAACTGACTGCCCTGCTCGGCGACGACCTCGCGCTCGGCGCTGCGATCTACGGGTTCACCCCCGAGGGGAACTTCGAGGGGGCCAACATACCGACCCGTGTGCGCGACCGCACCGACATCCTCGGCGAGTTCGGGTTGACCGAACAGGACTGGTTCGAAGCCCGCGGTCGCATCGACGAGGCCTTGCGGAGCGCACGCGCCGATCGCGAGCCTCCATTTCGCGACGACAAGGTGGTCGCCGCATGGAACGGCCTTGCCATGCGGTCCTTCGCGGAGGCGGGGGCCATCCTCGAGGATGCGAGATACACGCAGCGGGCCACCAGCATCGCCGAGTTCCTCACAACGACGGGGAGCCCCAACGGTGAACTCGTGCGCTCCTGGCGTGACGAGCCGGGGGTCGGCGGGTTCGCCGACGATGTCGCATCGGTTGCGGTCGGCCTCTACACGCTGTACGAGACGACCGGTGATGAGACCTGGTTCGATGAAGCGGAGCAACTCGTTGAGGCACTCCGCACGAGGTTCCGTTGATCCCGAAGGCGGTTTTCGCAACCTCGGACGCTGCCGAACAGCTCATCACCAGACCAAAGATCCTCCAGGACAACCCGACGCCGTCGGACAACGCCCTCGCGCTCGAGGCGCTCCAACTCCACGCGGCGCTCACCGGGGATCTCTCGGCGATCCGCGAGATGGAAGCAACCATGGCCTCGGTGTCGCTGATCGCTCGGCGGCATCCGCCATTCGCCGGACACAGCCTCGCCGTGTGGGCAACCCACCTCGCAGGCATCCGGGAGGTGGCAATCACCGGTTCCGAGGCAGGCACTGCAGACATGGAACGCATCATCTGGTCAGCCTTCCGGCCCGATGCGGTCGTTGCCGTGAACCGGGACACTGGCTCGTCGGTTCCGCTCCTCGCCGGCCGCGATGCGACCGATCAAGCAACAGCCTATGTGTGCAGCGGCCTTGTCTGCGACCTTCCGGTGACCACGGCCGAGGCCCTCGCCGATCGCATCGGCCGGTGACCCCAGTGGGTCCAAAGCAAGATCCTTCGGAATCGGCCGCGGTGAGGACCACGGTGGTCAAGTCATCTCCCCCGTTACCCTCCCACGATGGATGTCATCAGGCGACAACAGCAACCACCGGTCCGTCGACCCATCGCTATCGTCGCGTTCGGAGGCTGGAACGATGCGTGCGATGTTGCATCCAGCACCGCCGCGTTCATCGTGGATGCCCACGACGCCACCACGACATATGCCGAGGTCGAACCGGACCCGTTCTATGACTTCCAGCAGCACCGCCCCGTCGTCGAGATCCACGAAGGTGTCTCCCAGTCGGTGATGTGGCCGTCGGTGACCTTCACCGCCGTCTCCCGCCTCAACGACGACCGGGATCTCGTCGTGGTGACGGGACCGGAACCCAACTTCCGCTGGAAGACCTTCTCGCGATCACTCGTCGAGGAGCTTGCCAACCTCGGTGTCGAAGAGGTGATCCTCGTTGGTTCCTATGTCGGTGCCGTGGGGCACCGCCAGCCCGTTGTTCTCGCCGGTGTGGGAACGGAGGCCCTGAGTGTGCTGCGCAGCGGCATGGAGGCGTCGAACTACGCCGGTCCAACGGGCATCATCGGGGTGGTCCAGGGGGCATGCAAGGAAGCGGGGATCCGGTCACTCGCCATGTGGGCGGCAACACCCCCGTATCTGTCAGGGAACCCATTCCCAAAGGCCGTGCTCGCCATCGTCGAGAAGATCTCGGACATCACGAACCTCCACATCGACACCTCGGAACTGATCGCCGTCGACGCCGAGTACACCCAACGGGTCGACGACGCTCTCGAAGAGGCAGGCTCTGATCTCACGGAGTACCTCGAGGAAATCGAGTCCTACGATGAGCCGATCCTTGGCTCCCTCAGCGGGTCAGCGTTCAATCCCCGGACGCCCAATCCCCACCTACCGTCGATCGATCCCGACCAGACCGAGGACCTCGTCGACGAGATCGTCCGGTACCTCGAAGGCGACAACTCGTGACTCGTCGCCGGTAGCGCCGTGTCCGAACTCGAGCTGATCAAGACCCTGCACCTCGTCGCGGCAGCGACATGGACCGGAGGCCTCATCGTGCTGGGATTCGTCGTCACGGCGATCCGGTCGGTGACCGACGACCGGGCGGTCCTGCAAACCACCGCGAGGCGATTCTCGGTGGTGTCGTGGGTGGCGATGGCGGTGACCCTCGCGACCGGTGTCCGGCTGTACTCCATGTATGGGGCCCGTCCGCAGGAGTTCACCTTGAAATGGACGCTCATCACCGCGGCGATCGTGATTGCCGGCATTCACCAGCTGACTGCGAGGCGAACGCCCCCTGCCATCCGCGGCGTTGTTCAGCTCGTGATCCTTGTGCTGTCGATCGGCATCTTCGCCGCTGCCGTGATGCTCCCGTTCTGAGCCGGGGAACTACCGCTTCCGCTTGTGGCGGTTCGCTTTGAGACGCTTGCGGTACTTGTGCTTGCTCATCATCTTGCGACGCTTCTTCTTCACCGACCCCATACAGGAGACCTCCACTCGAGAATCAGGATGTTCGTGCGGAACATCCGATCCCGGGGCCGCACGCGTTGCCGACAGGATACGCCGATTCGGCGGCTGCCGACCGGTCGAGCCCTTCGACACCGGCTCTGGACCCGCCGTTTTCGCGGGGGGCCGGTCCTAACATGGCGTGATGCAGCCAGTCATCGGCATCACGAGCCGAGCCAAGTCGGTCCCGTCCGTTGGGTCCCACCTCCTCGCCCACACGGTCTTCCACACCTACACCGACAGCGTCATCAGCGCAGGCGGTATCCCGGTGATGCTCGTACCGGTCCACCACGACTCCATCGCAGATATCTTCGAGCGCATCGACGGGCTTGTGATCACAGGGGGCGGTGATATCGCCCCCGAACGGTACGGGCGATCCCGTCACGAGACGGTCGCCGAAGTCGACGATGAACGCGACCGATTCGAGATCGAATTGGTGCACCGCGCCTTGGCGGCCAGGATCCCGACACTCGCCATCTGCCGGGGCCTCCAGGTCGTCAATGTCGCACTCGGAGGCACGCTCATCCAGGATCTGCCGTCCCATACCGGCGCCGCAGGGCACGACATGATCGGCGATGCGGCATACGAGGCCCACTCCATTGTGCGCATCGACAAGGGGAGCCGCATCGCGGAGATCATCGGCGCCGGTGACCACGGTGTGAACTCCATCCATCACCAGGCCGTTGAGGATCCGGGGCATGGTGTTCGGGTCGTCGGGTCGGCACCCGATGGGACCATCGAGGCCATCGAGCACGAGGACCGCGACTGGGATCTCATTGCCGTGCAATGGCACCCAGAGTTCCTCGGGGCACGCGACCACGGACCGAGCCACGAGCTCTTCCGGGCATTTGTCGAGTCGGCCGGGAAGTACCGGGCCGATCGGTAGGCGTGGCTACCAGCATCCTGTTCGTGTGCAGCGGAAACATCTGTCGCTCCCCTCTTGCTGAGTACCTTGCGCGCCGTCGGTGGCCACCCGGCGACTGGTCGGTGTCATCGGCCGGTATCGCTGCAACGCCGGGCACACCTGCGACGCCCGCGATGGTCACCGCAGGCAAAGAACTCGGGGTCGATCTTTCGTCCCATGCGGCGAGGCTGCTCGCCGAGACACCGGTACCCGATCTGGTCTTGTGCATGGAGCACCACCACGCAGACAGCGTCCGGCGCATGCTCCCCGGCCTCGCGCCTGACCGGATCCGCCTTCTCGGCACCGGCGACATCGACGACCCCTACGGGGGCTCCCTTGCGGAGTACCGACGGTGCGCTGCGACGATTGCAGCGGCAATCGACCGAACCGGCAAGAGCCCTTAGGCCACGGCCCGAGCACCCGGTCAGAGCAAGCCTTCCGTGTCAACCGGAAGGCTCAGCACCTCACCGCGGGTACCCAGCACCCCCGCCATTGCGCCGATCACCCGTCCCTTCGACTCCGATGTGGCGAACGCAAGCGCCGCGGGGCCTGCACCCGACCAGCACGCATGGATGGCACCCGCCGACCTCGCTGCCGCCATCAATTCACCGGTGATCGGTGACAGCGATGCACGCGGTTGCTCGTGGAGTTCATCACCAGCAGCGTGGGCGAGGGTGTCCGGATTCCCGTTCTCGAGGCCGCTGATCAAGAACGCGAGGCGGGCAAGCGATCGCGCAGCCACCGGCATCGGAACTTCGCGCGGGAGAGCATCGCGGGCGCGAGTTGTGCGCAGATGGGCGGCTGGAATGCCAAGAATCGGTTGCAAGGATGGATGCAGTTCGAGGCGCTGCACACCGGTGTCGGTCGCCGCGACGAGCCCGCCGAACACCGTCGCGCCGGCGTTGTCAGCGTGGCCCTCGATGCGGGCAACGATTTCGAACACGGACCGCCGCGTCTCTGTCTCACCGATCGCCTTGTACGCGGCACCGGCGACGGCTGCTGCGACTGCGGACGACGATCCGAGGCCCCGCGATCGCGGGATCTCGTTGGCGAGGGTGATGTGCATCGGACAGCCAACCGCGTCCATCACGGCACGGTGGATGATGTCGTCCTCACCGAGACGAGAAGTCGAACCCGCTTCGGTGAGCATCATCGAGTCGGAGGGTTCAGCGGTCGCAACACACCGGAGACCGAGCGCGAGGGCGAGCACATCGAATCCGGGTCCGAGATTGCCCGACGAGGCTGGAGCGGATGCAGTGGCCCTCATCGTCGCGTCGGCTCGATGAAGATGCGGGTTGCTGCGGGGACGGCAGCCGCGACGGACTCCTTGACCGCGGCAATGGCCTCAACCTCGTCGATGCCGTCGTCAAAGGCAACATCGGCGTTGACGAGGATCTCGTGTGGTCCGAGATGCATCGTCAAGATGCGGTCGACATGGTTGACGGGTTCGACCGACAAGATCGCGACACGGATCGCCGTGCGGTCCTCGCGGGAAGCTGCCTCTCCTTCGAGCAGTGCCTTCATCTCCCGCGCAATCACGAATGCGACAATGCCCAGCAGGACACCGATCAGGACCGAGGCGACACCGTCCCATACGGCGTTGGCGGTCACCTCCGCAAGGATGAGGCCGGTGGCGGCGATCGCGAGGCCCGCGACGGCGGACGCATCCTCGAACACGACGATGATCAGGGCCGGATCCTTCGAACGGCGAATCGTGCGCCACACACCACGCGATCCCCGAAGGGCGTTGAACTCCTTCACCGCGGGACGGAACGCGATGAAGATCTCAAACACGGCAGCAATCGCGAGCACGACAAGCGAAAAGACGAGGCCGTCACTGTGGTGGTCATCGGCATGGATGATGCGCTGCCAACCATTGAAGATCGACCACGCGGACCCGCCGACGAACAGCATGATCGCAACCATGAACGACCAGAAGTACAGAGCCATGCCGCGCCCGTACGGATGCGACACGGTCGGTGCGTAACGCGAAACCGCCTCACCGCGCAGCAAGAAGAGCTGGTTCCCGGAGTCGGCGACGGAGTGGATCGCCTCTGCGAACATGGCGGCACTTCCCGAGATCAACGCGGCGATGAACTTGGTCACCGCGATCGCTGCGTTGGCGATGAGTGCGAGCACAATGAGCCGTTTGGATCCGGACGCCATGACGGGCGAGTCTATTGTCTCGGTACCCTCAGACGAGTAGCGACCGAGGTCAGCATGATGAAAACCCTCCCCTACGGCTCTTGGCCGTCCCCGATCACGCCAGAACGCATCGTCGCCGATGCCGCGACCCCAACCGAGACCGGAGCCGACGGGGAAGACATCTGGTGGTCCGAGTCTCGACCGTCGGAGGCAGGGCGCATCCAGGTCGTGCGCTCGTCGAGTGGGATCAAGCGTGACATGCTGCCGGACGGATACAGCGCGCGGACACGGGTCCATGAGTACGGGGGAGGCGCCTGGTGGGTTGATCGCGGCGTCCTGTTCTTCTGCAACTGGGAGGATCAGCGGATCTATCGCGTCGACGGAAATGCCGCTCCCGTGCCGATCACGCCCGAACCCCCCGAGCCGGGGGCGTGGCGGTATGCGGACGGCCGGGCCACAACGGACGGCCGCTGGTTGTTCTGCGTCCGCGAGGATCACACGGGGTCCAGCGAAGCACGCAACGAGATCGTGGTGCTCGCCACCGATGGTTCGACCACACCAGCCGTCGTCGTGTCGGGAAGCGACTTTGTCTCTGACCCGTGCCCGAGCCCTGACGGATCGACGCTTGCATGGATCGCGTGGAATCACCCGAACATGCCGTGGGACACCACCGAGTTGTGGAGCGGCACGATCAATGACTCCGGTGGCAGCGCCACCGTGGCTGGTCACCAACGACTGGCTGGAGCTTCAGGGGAATCCCTGATACGGCCCATGTGGGGCCCGAACAACGACCTGTATGTGATCTCGGATCGCACGAACTGGTGGAACCTCTACGGAGTTGACAGTGTCGAAGAGCTCAGCCCGGTCCACCCGGTCGCGGCCGAAGTCGCACCGCCTGCGTGGGTCTTCGGCAGGCCCTCGTATGCGATCACCGACGACGGTGTCATCTTCTCCACATGGACCGAAGGAACCACGGCCAAGCTGCTGCGAACCGACCGGGACGACCTCGACCGGGTGTTCGATATCGCGCGGACGGGCCTGAGCTCCCTGCGGAGCCACGGAGATGGCGTCGTTGCCATCGCCACATCCCAAGACCGGGAGCCGGAGGTGGTTTCCTACTCGTTCCCGGAAGACCGTCTCGTCGAAACCGTGATCGCCCCGAGCCGCAACCTCGGTCTCGATCCGGGAATGATCTCGAAGGCGGAACCGATCAGCTTTCCGTCCACGGGCGGTCGCACGGCCCACGCCTTCTTCTATCCCCCAACCAACAGCGACACGAAAGGACCCGAGGGCGAAAAACCCCCGCTGTTGGTGATGAGTCACGGCGGGCCGACCTCGGCCGTGACGGCATCGTTCAACCCTTCGATCCAGTTCTGGACCTCACGGGGGATCGCAGTGGTCGATGTGAACTATGGAGGATCCACCGGATACGGACGAGCGTACCGCGAATTGCTGTACGGCAACTGGGGCATCGTCGATGTCGAGGACTGCTGTGCGGCAGCCGAATACCTCGTCGATCAGGGTCTCGTCGACGGGAACCGCCTCGCCATACGCGGTGGCAGTGCGGGGGGTTACACGACGCTCGCCGCGCTCGCGTTCAAGGACACCTTCCGTGCCGGGGGGAACCTCTTCGGAGTCTCGGACATCGCTGCGCTCGCCCAGGACACCCACAAGTTCGAGAGCAGGTACGAGGCTCAGCTCGTCGGGCCGTGGCCCGAAGCCGAGGATCTGTACCGTGCGCGGTCTCCGATCAACCATCTCGATGGTTTCGACTGCCCGCTCATCACCTTCCAGGGCCTCGAGGATCTGGTCGTGCCCCCGAGCCAATCTGAAGCAATCATGGATGCGCTCGACCGTCGCGGCATCCCGAACGCCTACCTGACCTTCGGAGGGGAACAGCACGGTTTTCGTCGCGCAGAATCCATCATCACCGTGTTCAACGCGGAACTGTCCTTCTACGCGCAGGTCTTCGGCTTCGAACCGGCAGACGACATCGAACCGGTCGCGATTTCTCATGCTGAGGCGATTCGAAGTCCATCGTGACGGACGCTGCGATCTGCACACGCGGACTGACGAAGTACTACGGCGACACCGCTGGCATCATCGACCTCGAACTGTCCGTCGAGCGCGGGGAGGTGTTCGGCTTCCTCGGCCCCAACGGTGCGGGGAAGACGACCACGATTCGCCTCCTTCTCAACTTCTTGCACCCGACGCGCGGCGCAGCCACCGTGCTCGGACACGACATCGTGGAGGACTCGATCGCCATCCGGCGCCGGATCGGCTACCTGCCCGGCGATCTCGCGCTGTACGGCAACATGACGGCGAGGGAGCTCCTGCGCTACTTCTCGAATCTCCGGAGGATCGATAGGAAGGACCGCGTCGCAGCGCTCGCGAAGCGGTTGGACCTGGACCTCGACCGGAAGATGAAGGACTACTCCACAGGCAGCCGTCAGAAAGTCGGGCTCGTCAACGCCTTCATGCATGATCCCGAGCTCCTGATCCTCGACGAGCCGACCGCCGGACTCGACCCGCTGATGCAACAGGAGTTTCAAGCGCTCGTTGCCGACACGAGAGAACGCGGGAAGACCATGTTTCTCTCCTCGCACATCCTGTCCGAGATCGACCGGGTCGCCGATCGTGCCGGAATCGTCAGACAGGGTCGCCTCGTGGCGGTCGACACCATCGAGGCCTTCAAGTCGAAGGCACACGCGACGGTGTCCCTGCGTTTCGCTGCTCCCGTTCCACGGGAGGAGTTCCTTGCCTGTGACCGGGTCGTGAGTGTCGACGCGAGGGATCACGGAACGGTTCTCGTGGTCACCGTCGCAGGCTCGGTGGATGCCGTCGTCAAAGCGGCCGCCCGGCACCGCGTCGAGTCGATCTCGAGCCGCGACGGCGAACTCGAAGAGGTGTTCCTCTCGTATTACACGGGTACCCTCGATGTTCCATAGTGTCTTCACGAAGGCCATCTGGGACCGCCGGGTTTCGCTCGCGGGCTGGACACTGGGCACGGCGGCCATCACGCTTGTGGTCGTCGCCGTCTACCCACTCCTCGCGGCGTCCCCCGACATGCAGGACATCATCTCGGACCTGCCACCCGGGGTGCTGGGCGTGTTGGGATTCGATCCAGAAACCTTCCTGACCGGTGCCGGTTTCCTCCAAGGCGAGCTGTACTCCCTCATCGGGCCGGTGATGGTGATCGGATTGGGTGCAAGCGCCGCGGCTGGCGCGACCGCACGCGAGGAACAGGAAGGGACGATGGACACGCTGCTCGCCATGCCCATCTCGCGGACCTCGATCCTGCTTCACAAATCGTCGGTTGTGGCCCTCTCTGTCGCCGTTGTTCCAGCCACGATGGGTCTCGTGATGGTCGCGACGAACCCCCTCTTCGACCTCGAGCTCGGCATCCGTGGGATCGTCGCCGCCAACCTGGGGCTTGCTGGCCTCGGCCTCGTCTTCGCAGGCTTCGCACTTGCCGTCGGTGCCTTCTCCGGGTCGGTTCCGATGACGACAGGAACCACGCTCCTCGTGGCGGTGGCGGCCTGGTTTGCGAGTGCCTTTCGCGGGATCTTCGGCTGGCTCGATGTGCCTGCCAAGGTCAGCCCCTTTTCGTGGTACTCGGACAACCTGCCACTCCTCAACGGTGTCCCGGTGTCGTTCGTGTGGCTCGTCGCTGTCACGGCCGGCTTCGTGGTGAGCGCGGTGATGCTCTTTCAGCGCCGAGACATCGCCACCGCACTCACGCTGTTGCCGCGCCGCTCATCGGTCGGTGCGAGGCAAGCCACCCGGTCCCCGCGCAGCGCGTGGCTCCTCTCATCGGTGTTCGGGAAGACGATCTGGGACCGGCGGCGTTCGTTGTGGACATGGGCGTTCGGCCTCAGCGCCTTGCTCGTGCTCACCATCGCGGCCTGGCCCGTCATCGCCGCCGATGCCGACGCCATGCAAGGTCTGATCACCGCGATGCCCAAGGAGCTGTTCGCGCTCCTCGGCATCACAGACCCCGCGCTTGTCGCGACCCCTGAAGGGTTCGTTTCGAGCCGCGCCTACCAGACGATCGGTCCCGTCGTGATGATCCTGTTCTGCGTCGGCACCGTGGCGTCGATCGTCGTCAGGGAGGAACGATCCGGAACCCTCGACTTGGTGCTGTCGCATCCCCTCCGGCGTTCCAGAGTCCTGTACGGCAAGGCCCTCGCCATCGCTGTGATGGCGTTCGTGATCGGCGTCGTGCTGATGGTGTCCGGTCTCGTTGGCAGCGCCCTGTGGAACATGGGCCTCTCGCCCGTCCATGTCCTTGCCGCCAACGCAGGTCTCGTGTTGCTCGCCCTCTTCTTCGGAGGGCTCAGTTTGGCCGTGTGGAGCCTTCTTCCGTCCGGTGGCTCCGCCGGAGGGATCACCGCGGGGATTGCCGTCGGGGCGTTTCTCCTCAACGGCCTCGGCTCCCTCGTCGATGTCCTCGAACCCT
Organism: Acidimicrobiia bacterium; assembly: GCA_041393965.1. Taxonomy (NCBI): domain Bacteria; kingdom Bacillati; phylum Actinomycetota; class Acidimicrobiia; species Acidimicrobiia bacterium. The sequence goes on from JAWKJB010000001.1 coordinate 374,162, forward strand.
TCCGGCCCCTCTCGCCGTTCTTTTGGTATCTCGGCGACATGCCACCGCTCGCCCACGGCTTCTCATTCGGCTACCTGGTGCTCGGTATCGGCGCGTCGGTTGCCGTCGTGGTGGCGGCCCTGCGGTTCGAACGGAGGGATCTCGCCGTGTGACACCGCCGGGATCTCTCCGAAGAGCTCGACCCGTCAGTCCCGCGTCATGATCTCGGAGAGTCCGTCGGTGAAGTCGGTTCGGCCGGAGAGGAGATCCGACCCGTGGGTGATGACATCGGCGCCGAACTTCTTGCGGAGGTCGTCGACGGACCTATCGAGCGACTCGAACTCGAGGTCACGCGGTGACCCTCCAGCGCCGTCGTCATCGCGCACCGCGAAGGCAAGCTGGGTCGGCTCGCCCGCTGCAATCCCCGAGACCGCAACGCTCACGAGCGTCGTCTCGTGGTTGGGATGCTTGGCAAGGACCCGTTCGAGCATGCTGGTCGCGACGGTCACGATGGAGCCGTTCGACGCCGTCGGGATCGGAAGGGTTGTGGAGCGTGTCACCGAGGTCAGGTCCCCGAAGCGAATCCTCACCGTGACCGTACGAGCCGACATGTCCTTGGCCCGCAGCCTGGTGGTCACACGGTCGGTGAGCCTTCCGAGGACGGGAGTCAGCTCGTCGAGCGTTCGGATCCGAGCCCGCATCGCGGACTGAGCACTCATCGACTTCGCTGCCCGCCCGGTAGCCACGGGCCTCGGATCCCGGCAATGGGCGAGTGCGGACAGGTGGGACGCGTGGGATCTACCGAGCGCGACCACCATCGCCTCAAGGGGAGTCGACGCGATGTCGCCGACGGTCACGATGCCGAGCTCGTTGAGCTTGCGCCTCGTCACGGGCCCGACCCCCCACAGGTACGACACGGGCAGCGGATGCAAGAAGTCGAGTTCGTCGCCGGGTTCCACCACGATCAGCCCATTCGGCTTGGCGACTTGACTCGCGATCTTGGAGAGGAACTTGCGGGTGGTTGCACCGATCGAGACGGCCAGTCCGGTCTCGGCGGCGACCTCGGCCCTGATCGAGCGGGCGATGTCGGCTGGTGATCCGAACAGGTGCGTTGCGCCTGTCACATCGAGGAACGCTTCATCGATCGAGAGGCGTTCGACGATCGGTGTGTACGACTCGAAGATGGCGAACACTTTGCGCGAGAACGCGGTATACGCGCCGAAGGTCCCGTCGACGACCACGAGCTGCGGGCAGAGACTTCGCGCCTCACGGACCGGCATCCCGCCCCTTACTCCGAACGATCGGGCCTCGTAGCTGCATGACAGCACGACGCCTGCCCCAACCGCCATCGGCTTCCCGGCAAGGGATGGGTCCTCGAGGATCGCGACCGCCGCGTAGAACGCATCGAGATCCGCGTGGAGAATGCCCGGGATGTTCACGCTGCCATCGTGTCACACCACGACGACAGAATCGACCGCCGTCACCCGATCGCCGCAGCGACGCGACGCCCGATGGCGACATGGCCGCTCCGGTCAGGATGTGGCCAGCCACCCCAGTCCTGGATCGCGACCGAGTCCCGTTCGATGTCGATCCAAGTCACCGAGTCCCCGAGGCCCGCGCCAAGAGCGTCATCGAGCAGCTTCATGGCATCAGCCATCTCGTGGTCGCATTCCGCTCCGATCGGCGTCCACCCCGGAGCCAAGCGGGAGTCGATGATGGTGTAGTAGCTGGTCCAGTACAGATCGGCGTTGGTTCGTGCGGCGAGGGTCCCCGTGATCAGCGAGGTGGCGGAACCGATCGACGCCGTGCGGCTCGGCAGGTCCCATCGCTCCGTCACTGCCTTCCTGCACGCCCGCTGATCCCCGCGTTCGAACAGCGAAAAGGCGGTGTCCTTCGTGAGGTTGGCGACGACCTCGGACCAATTCGTCGAGTTGATTCCCGCGGTGATCACAACGGTGTTCCAAGTCGCCGGATCAGCGAGGGCAACGATCTCTTCCACCTGACTCTGATGCTCGTCGCCACAGCTGTCCGATCCTCCGCTCCACATCGAATGCACACCGGCCCCTGCCCACGCGACATTGTGATAGCTGGGTGCCCACGCCGCGGGAAGCCGTTCCGCGAGGTCGCTCGCGAGGGTGGCACCGTATGCGAAAGCGGCATCTCGGCACACACCGCGAGAGGTGAACCACTGCCGCGAGTATCCCGACGCGATCGAATCCCCGGCCACGATGACCCGGGGCGCCGGGGGCGTGACGAGGTCCGCGGCGACGAACCAACGGGACCGAAGCCCGTTGGCGCCGACGGCGCGCACCTCGAGGACATGGCGCTGTTCTGGGACGGTTGGCGCGAAGCTCACCACGGGAACAACTGCGTCCGTCGTATGGACCGCACCGACCGTGGCACGGATCCAGCGGTACTCGTATGCGACCACGGAGTCGGATGCCCATGCGGTGATGTCGAGGTCGGTTTCGAGGATCTCGTTGTGCCGTTGCGGCAGCCGCAGGGACGCCGACCACACCATGGGGGCGGAATCGCTGTCGTTCACATGGAAGGCGTCCGCAGGTGTCACGGCGGCTTGCAGCCCGAACACGAGGGTCACGGCGACGAACGCGAGGATGGCTGATCGGCGGGTCATGTGACGAGGAGGCTAGGGACACAACCCGTATGTCGACACGACGACGGCCGGCCCCTCAGCGGTAGATCTCGTCGATCACCGCCGCGTGGAGGCTCGCCACCACGGACCGCCTGACCTTGAGCGTGGGGGTGAGCTCACCGCGTTCGATCGAGAAATCCTCGGGGAGGATGCGGTAGGTCTTGATGGCCTCGGCTTTCGACACCGCCTTGTTCGCATCCGCAACCGCCCGGTCGATCTCGTCCCGCATCCTGTCGTTCGCTGCAAGCATCTCCGGAGACAGGTCGTCGACACCGTTCGCCCTTGCCCATACAGGAATCGCCTCCTGATCGAGGGTCACGAGCGCGGCAATGAACGGTCGTCCGTCGCCGATCACGACCACCTCACTGATCAGCGGGTGGGATCGCATGCGGTCCTCGAGGACGGCCGGCGCGACATTCTTCCCCGCAGCCGTGACGATGATCTCCTTCTTGCGGCCGGTGATCGACAGAAAGCCGTCAGCGTCGAGGGCCCCGAGGTCACCGCTGGCGAACCAGCCGTCGCTGAGCACCTCCCTCGTCGCCGTCTCGTTGTTCCAATAGCCTCGGAACACCTGCCCACCCTTGATCAGGATCTCACCATCGTCGGCGATCCGGATCGATCCACCCTGGATCGGCCGCCCCACGGTCCCGATCCTGATCGCGTCCGGACGGTTGACGGTCGCCCCCGCAGTCGTTTCGGTCAGCCCGTAGCCCTCGAGTGGAACGATCCCGATTCCCCGGAAGAAATGGCCGAGTCGCTCACCGAGGGGCGCCCCGCCCGAGATCGCGTAGGTGACCTCACCCCCGAACGCGGCCCTGAGCTTGCGGTACACGAGACGATCGAACAGGGCATGTGCAACCTTCGTGCGTGTCGCCACCTTGCCGCGCTCGATGCCTTGGGAGTACGCGATGGCGGTGGCGGCGGCGCGGTCGAAGATCTTGCCCTTCCCGGCGGTGTCGGCCTTTTGCTTTGCCCCGTTGTAGATCTTCTCGAAGACCCTCGGAACCGAGAACACCCAGGTCGGCTTGAACATGGCAAGCTCGTCGAGGAGCTGTGGAATCCCCGTCGAGTACGCAATCGTGACGCCGTTCGAGACACACACCGATTGCACGGCCCTCGCAAAGATGTGGGCAAGCGGAAGGAACATGAGGGTCCGGTTGTGGGACTCGACGAGACTGGCGAGGGATCCGTCGAGTTGCTTGAGGTTCCACGCGAAGTTGTAGTGGGTGAGTGCGCAGCCTTTCGGCTTGCCGGTGGTTCCAGAGGTGTAGACGAGCGTTGCGAGGTCGCTGTGAGCAATCGAGGCGACGCGGCGCAACACCTCGTGGCGGAGGTCGTCGGTTGCGGCACCGCGCAGGTTCGCGATCGCGTCCTCCTCGATGACATGAACCTCCCGACAGGCAGGGAGCGCCTCGGCGACGGAATCGAAAACAGTCTTTGTGTCGGCATCCTCGGTGATGATCGCCACCGAACCCGAGTCGGCAACGATCCACTGCACTTGCTCGGCAGACGATGTCTCGTAGATCGTGGTCGTCGCGGCGCCCGCAGCCCAGATCGCGTAGTCGAAGTAGGTGAATTCGATGCGTGTGGCCGAATGGAGGGCGACCCGGTCACCCTTCTGGATGCCGGAAGCGACAAGGCCGGCGGCGAGATCCACAACGGTCTCCCACAACTCTTGCGTCGACACGGCAACGAACCGGTCACCGTCCCGGTAAGCGAGTGCAGGATGATCGGGAGCATCCTTGGCTCGGCGTTGAAGCAGCGTCACTGCGTTCGTCTCGGCAGGAACCGGCTGTTCCCCTGGCGTGGTGTATGTCTGCATCGGCCTTGCGATGCTACCGCGCGCTCGGCTGCCGCTGCGTCGCGCCGACGACTCGGGTCAAGCAGGGACGAGTTCGGCGGTGTCGTCGGCCTCCGACTCGATCGGCACAAACGGCAACGGTCGGCGGCGACGCCATGCGAGCGCCGCACCGATCGTGCCGATGAGGGCAGCCAGCGCGGCCATGGCAAGGAAGACATGTCCGTTGGAGCCAAGCACAACGGATCCACCGCTCGCGATCGGTGACCTTCCTCCGTGCGGATCGAGCGCCCATGCGCCGAGCCTGAACAACACGGCGAACGACAACGCCGACAGGAGAACCCGAATCGAAAGGGTACGAACCATGGCGAAGCGTTCTTCGGCAAGGGCGACAGCGAGCCCACCGGAGGCAACCATCACAAGAAGGGCAAGGACGACGACGCGCGTCACGAGGGCTCTGGCATCCTGCACGGCCGCTGCTACTCCGGCAAGACCGTCGGTCCCGAGTTCGATCGCTGAAGCGTCGTTGAGCGCTGCGGCAAGCGCCTCCGCGTCGACGGGCAGCTGTTGGCGTTCAAGTTGTTCGACGACGACCGGAACGATCGGGGCGACAAGTCGCTCGGCGTCGATGACCACCCGTTCATCGCCGGTCGCGAAGAGCGCGCCGACGAACGCCTCGACGGCATCATCGATCGCCGCCGCTACTTCGGGACGATCGCTCACCGCGTCAACGGCCTCGTTCACCTGTCCTGAGTCGAGATCCTGCGACGCCGTCACGGCCCCCGTGATCCAGCCGCGGATGCGTTCCCGTGCGAGGTCTGCGTCGACAACCACCCGCGTGGCATCGGCAACGGTCTGTCGATCGACGACAACCGACCGTCCCCACAGCCCGACCAGCAGCATCGACACGGACAGGCCGAAGACCCACATCGCTATCGAAAGGACTCCGCGCCTCGTGGAGTCCCTCACGGTTCGACCCGTGGTGGAGGGTGATCGATTCACGGGATGGAAGGCTACGAGCGATGCGCTATATGCGAGTCAAAATGTACCTTCAGCCGGTGGAAGAGATCCTGGACCTCAGCCTGCTGATCAAGCAGCTCGCCCTCGCGCTCGGACTCGCGATGCTGATCGGGAACCTGTACGCGGTCTACAAGCACCGCAGGGGGGACAAGCCGAAGAACGAGGAAGGGGAGTTCCGTGCGGGAAGGGCATGGTGGCTCATCGCTGTCGGTGCCGTGATCACTCTCTGGGGCGGTATCAGCCTGATCGCTTGAACACGATCCGGTCCCGGTCGGCGTTTCGGGTCAGTCCGCGGCCGTGAGATCGTATCCGTAACGGTCATCGAGCCCGAGTTGCTTCGCGGCTCGCAGGCCGACTGCCAGCCGGTCCTTGTCGATGAATTGCAACGGTCGGCGCATCGGCCCGGACGGCATGCCGACCGCATGCAGGAAGGACTTGACCGGCACCGGATTCACCCGCGAGTAGACATACTCGAGCATCGGGAGGTTCTCGAGGTAGAGGGACTGGAACTCGAGTGCGGTGTCCGGTGTCGTCCATGGCCTCGACATCGCTGCCATCTCCTCTGGCAGGATGTTGCCGGTCATGTTGGCAAGGCCGTGACCCCCGAGCGCCATCGTCGGGACCACGAGCCCGAGGTTCGGATTGCAGCAGCACATCAACGAGATCCCCGTGGCCGCCCGAGCCATCTGAGCGACCTGACCGACCCGATCGGTCGACTCCTTGAGCACCTTGATGTTCGGATGCGCAGCGAGCCGCACAAGGTCCTCGGTGTGCAGATCGGTGCGCACCCTCGGGGGGTTGTTGTAGATCCCGATCGGAATGGCTGAAGCGTCTGCGACATCGAGCAAGAACTGGGTGATCTCGGCCCGAGACGCAGTGATATAGGCAGGTGCCGCAAGGATCGCGCCGTCGGCACCGCAGCTGGCGGCCTGGGCAACATAGGCAATCGAGGCTTCCGTCGTCGCTCCGGTACACCCGTACCAGAGCTCCACTGCCTCCGGCCGGAAGGCCACGGTGCGCTCGACGATCTGGTGGCGTTCTGATTCGGAGAGCATCGACACCTCACCGCTCGAACCCATCAGCAGCAGAGCGCTCGTACCGTGGGCAGCCTGGAAGTCGATCAGTGCCCGGAACCCCTCGAAGTCGATCGAGTAGTCGTCGTTCATCGGCGTGATCAACGCCACGAACGATCCGGTGAGTGGCGCGTCGGTCACGGGGTTCCTCCTTCGTTGTGGCCCATGGCGGGGTCCTTTCCTGTCTACTGACACCTTATGCCGGTTGTGTCGTGGCATCGTCTGATTCCTATCTGTGGTCGATCAACACGGTTCGGGTCGAGGGTCGGACGAACAGAATCAACGCGAGGGCGACGGTGCCAACCACGAGCGCTTGGGTGAATCCGAGATATTCCGCGGCGACGCCCACGAGCCATGCCGAGACACCGGCGATGACCATCTGCGCCGCCCGGAACACGCCGAGGAGGCCGCCGAGATCCCCGAAGCGTTCAACGGCCACGACATTTGCCATCGGGAACATAGCCCCTGCGGCCGACGCCATGAGAATCGACGCGATGGCTCCGACGGCGACAACCGGTGACAGCAGCCAGACAAGCCCGATACCGATCATCGAAACGCCGACGATGCGTGCCGAGGTCTTGGCGCCGAAGCGATCGATCATCCAACCCGCAACGGCCTTCATCGGTACCGACACGACCCGTCCGATGAACAGCACGAGCGCCGCGGCCGATGCGGTCAGGGACCACTCGTCGACGGCGTAGGTCGGGATGTACGCCACAAGGCCGAACTGTGCGAGGGCCGCGACACCTCCCACGAGCACCGGTGCGCCGAGGAGCCCGACGGCGGCGCGCAGGTCATCCTTTCGGATCGGGTCCGCGTCCGGAAGCGTGACCCGGGTGAAGGCGACCGCTATGACGCCTGCAAGGACCGCGGAGCCGACATACACACCCCGCCAGGACGATGTGCCGAACACGGCGATCGCACCTGCCGCGATGGCGAGGCCGAGAGAATACGCGATGCCATATCTCCCCATGGCCCTTCCCTTGCGGCCAGGGGGAGCGAGGGCACCGACCGAAAAGACGCCTGCGGCGAAATACAGCCCCGCGGCGAAACCGATCACCGTTTGGGCAGCGAGAAAGGTGGCCTCAGATCCGGCAGCCGCAGCGACGAGACAACCGACGAACGACAACGCCGAGGCCGTGAACGCCGCCGCCCGCGCCGTGAAACGGGAAAGCACCCATCCCCCGACCAGGTTGCCGACACCGGCCGCGACCGACACCACACCGAGAAGACGAGCGCTCGATACCGTGTCGAGGCCGAGCTCGGCGGTGAACACGGGAAGCACGGGCGCGAGAAGCGATTCGCCCAGCGTGACAGCCACATAGGCGACCATCACGGTCGCAAACGCAACCCCCGGTTGTGATTTCCGCCCATTACCGAGCCGTTCGTTTGACAAGCCCACCACTCCTGATATGCTCAGATGGATATTGTATCCACACCGAGGAGTCTGTCGTGTCCAAGCGGGTCGTTGTCATCGGAGGGGGCTGGTCGGGCACCGCCGCTGCCCATGCGGCATACATGGCGGGAGCCGACTCCGTGATCCTCGTCGAACGCACGGACTACCTCCTTGGCACGGGTCTGGTCGGCGGCATCATGCGCAACAACGGCCGGTTCACCGCGGCCGAAGAGATGATCGCCATGGGTGGCGGTCTGATGTTCCAGATCTGTGACGAGGTGTCAATCCACAAGAACTTCGATTTCCCGGGTCACAAGCACGCTTCGCTCTACGATGTCACTGCGATCGAGCCCGCCGTCAACAAGGCGCTTGTCGGGGAGGGCATCGATGTCAGGCTGATCCACCGGGTCACCAAGATCAACATGTCGAACGGCTCGATCGATTCGATCCACATGGAGAACGGCACGACGATCGAGGGCGATGTCTTCATCGACGCGACCGGCACGGTGGGACCGCAGAAGAACTGCACCCGATACGGATCCGGCTGTGTCATGTGCATCGTGCGCTGCCCCACCTTCGGACCGAGAACCTCCATCTCGGGGCTTGCAGGAGCGGAGGACCGCAATGGCTTCCGCAAGGACGGCGAGGTCGGCGTGATGAGCGGATCGTGCAAGCTCAGCAAGGACTCCCTCGCACCCGCGCTCGCGCGGGAGCTGTCCGAAAAGGGTCTGGTCTCGGTGCCGCTTCCTGCGGCCACCGCGGAGAAGATGCGATCGAAGCTCGGCGCGAAGGCCTGCCAGCAATACGCACTTGACGCCTATGCCGACAACATCATCCTCCTCGACACGGGGCAAGCCAAGATGATGACCTCCTACATCGACCTCACGGATCTCAGGACCGTCCCTGGATTCGAGCAGGCCCGCTACGAGGACCCGTACTCCGGTTCGCTCGGGAACTCGATCCGGTACCTGGATGTGACACGGCGCGACAACACCATGAAGGTCGAGTGCGATGTCGACAACCTGTACTGCGGCGGTGAGAAGGCCGGGCTCCTCGTCGGGCACACGGAAGCCATCGTCACCGGGACACTCGCGGGACACAACGCGGTCCGCCAACTCGCAGGACGGGCACCCATCGAAATCCCACATGACCTCGCGACCGGTGACGCCATTGCCCATGTGCGGTCCGAGATGGACAAGCCGGGAGGGATGTCACAGAAGTACACCTTCTCGGGGTCCGTGTTCTTCGAGCGGATGAAGGAACGGAACCGGTACACGACCGATATCGACCTGATCAAAAAGCGGGTCGCATCGACGGGACTCAACGATGTCTTTGCAAGGTCGGTCGTCTGACCGTGGCGGAGCCTTCAGCACAATCCCATCCCACACTCGCGCGCTACGGCCTCATTGGAGCCGTATCGGGTGTCTATTCCGGCAAATGGCTCGATGCTGGCGGGACGCGGTTCGTTTCGCGGAACCCCGCCACCGATGAGGCGCTCGGAGAGGTCGTGGGCGCGACGGTCGATCAGTACGACGAGCTGGTGTCCCGCTCCCTCGAAGCCTTCCGTACATGGCGCATGGTTCCCGCCCCCATCCGAGGGGACCATGTCCGCCGGATCGGGAACGCTCTTCGCGAACACAAGGAACACCTCGGTGCGCTCGTGAGCCTCGAGACCGGCAAGACACTCGCAGAGGGCCTCGGTGAGGTTCAGGAGATGATCGACATCGGTGACTTCGCCGTTGGTCTGTCGCGTCAGCTCTACGGTCTCACCATGGCTTCGGAGCGACCCAACCACCGCCTCTACGAGCAATGGCATCCCCTCGGTCCTGTCGGCGTGATCACCGCGTTCAACTTCCCCGTCGCCGTGTGGGCCTGGAATGCCCTCGTCGCCGGCGTGTGTGGCGACACGGTGATCTGGAAGCCGTCACCGATCACCCCCCTGACCTCGGTTGCGGTCACCAATATCGTCGATGAGGTGATGGCGGGAACGGGTCACGAATCCGTGTTCTCGCTCACGGTTGGGGATGTCGATGATGTCGGCCATGCGATGGTCAACGATCGAAGGATCCCGCTGATCTCAGCGACGGGATCGTGCCGCATGGGACGAGAAGTTGGGACCGCGGTCGCGGCAAGGCTTGGTCGGTCGCTCCTCGAGCTCGGCGGCAACAACGCGATCATCGTCATGTCAGACGCCGACCTCGACCTCACCGTGCGCGGTGCCCTGTTCGCCGCCTTGGGAACCTCGGGTCAACGCTGCACCAGCCTGCGCCGCCTGATCACCCACCGCTCCGTTGCGGCCGAGGTAGCTCAGAGGCTCGTCGTCGCGTACGGCCAGGTGACGATCGGTGATCCCCTCGACGACGGTGTTCTCATGGGTCCCCTTGTCACGCCCGAAGCCGTGGCCACCTTCGAAGCAGCGGTCGCAACAGCCGTCGACCAGGGAGGCGAGATCCTCACCGGGGGTTCCGTGATTGACAGGCGGGGCAACTATGTCCAACCGACGATCATTCGCATCTCGGCCGATGCCCCGATCGTGCACGAGGAGACCTTCGCCCCGATCCTGTACCTCATCGAGTTCGATGATCTCGATGAGGCAATCGAGATCCACAACGGTGTCCCCCAGGGTCTCTCATCGGCGATCTTCACCGACTCGGTGAGATCGGCAGAGCGCTTCCTGTCAGCAGCGGGCTCCGACTGCGGGATCGCCAATGTCAACATCGGGACCTCGGGAGCAGAGATCGGCGGCGCCTTCGGTGGGGAGAAGGACACCGGCGGTGGGCGCGAGTCGGGCTCGGATGCCTGGAAGGCCTACATGCGCCGCCAAACGGTGACGACGAACTACGGGACCGACCTCCCACTCGCCCAAGGCATCGAGTTCGGCTGAACGCCCGTCAATCCGGCTCGGTGGACGCACCGGTCGTCGACAGCTCCCGGGCGACCGTCTCTGAATGCTCGCGCACGAGGCGCTCCGCGAGATCGGCATCCCCCCGTGCCACGGCGTCGACGATCGCTTCATGCTCGGTCCACGAGTAGGGGCCCCGCGACTGGAGCAGCGACGCATGGATCCACTCGGTCTTCGCAGGCATGGAGGCGAGCTCTTCGAAGAGGAGATGGTTGCCGGACGCCCTCGCGAGCTCGAGGTGAAACTTCGTGTGGTGCTCGGTCGCTGCGGCATGGTCCTCCCGGCCGGTGGCGGCGAGACCATCGGCGATGGTTGCGCGAAGCACCTCGATGTCGTCGTGCGTGACCCGAGCCGACGCAAGCCGCGCGGCGAGACCTTCGAGGGCACCGCGAACCGACAGCACCTCTCCGGCATCCTTGGTCGTGATGCGGATCACACGGGAGCCCTTGCCCGGTGTGCTCTCGATGAGCCCTTCGGATTCGAGGATGCGGAGTGCCTCGCGCACCGGGATTCGCGACACATTCAGATCGGCTGCAAGTTTCGCCTGTTTGAGATGCTCACCAGGGGCAAATGCTCCAGCGAGGATCCCCGCGCGTATCTCGGCGGCGACGAGGTCCCCGAGGTTGTTGTGTGTCTGCCCGAGATCCTTCATCATCCTCTCCGGGGGTGCTCGCCGTGGAGACGCCCGATTGTACCGGCGGTCTGTCGGGGTCCGCGGTTCAGAATCCGATCGTGAGGCCGCCATCGATGCGGAACACCGCACCGGTCACATACCCGGCCCTTGCGCTCACGAGGAAGGTGATCAGGTCCCCCACCTCCTCCGGCTTGGCGAGCCGACCCATCGGGATCGCATCGATGTGGTGCTTTCGGATCTCGGCGGGTGTCATCGACGAACTTGCCGTCATGGCCGCCTCATACCGTTGGAGAGCCCCCGAGTCGACTTGGCCCGGCACCACGACATTCACACGAACGGCGGGGGCGAGTTCCAACGCGAGTGATCGTGCCGCCGCCGCAACGCCACCGCGGAACACTGACGACAGGGCAAGCTCCGGGGATGCCTCAAGAATCGATCGCGCGGTCAGAACGACGATGCGTCCGTCCCCGGTGGCGACCAGGTGAGGGGTCGCTTCGCGCATTGCTTCGAGCTGGGGGCGGAGCATCTTTTCGAAACCGTCTCTGACATCGTCAGCAGTGGTGTGAACCAACCCGCCGGGTTTGCCTCCCCCCGAGTTCCCGACGAGGATGTCGAGTCCACCGAGCACGGAAACGGCCTCCTCGACGACCCTCGCGGCTTCTCCTTCGACGGACAGGTCAGCGATGGCGTGACCCGCGGCGCCGACCGCCTCGGCACTTGCGACCACCCGGTCGGGGTCACGGCCGGTCACGAAGACCGAAGCCCCTTCGGCCGCAAGGGATGCAGCCGTGGCATGTCCCATGCCGGCGGACGAGCCGAAGATCAGGGCCCTCACCCCTTCGAGTCCGAGATCCATGCTCAACCCACGGCGGTGAGGTCGATCGGTGGGATCTCGTCGACGAAGTGGCACGCGACTTCGTGGACGGGGTTGATCGGAAGCAGCTCAGGCGACTCCTCCCGGCACCGGTCGCGCACATGGGGGCATCGCGAGGCAAATCGGCACCCCACCGGAGGATCGACGAGGTTCGGAACCTCGCCCTTGACCATCAGCCTCTTGCGGGAGGCTTCGATCACCGGATCGGGAATCGGGACGGCCGAGAGCAGCGTCTGGGTGTACGGATGTGAGGGCTTCTCGTACACCGCGTCCTTGGTCGCCACTTCGACAAGCTGACCCGCGTACATGATCGCCACACGATCCGAGATGTGTCGTACGACCGACAGGTCGTGGGCGATGAACAAATAGGTGAGATTGAGTTCCTGCCTGAGATCCTGCATCAGGTTCACAATCTGGGCCTGGATCGAGACATCGAGTGCCGACACCGGCTCGTCGGCGACGATGAACTCGGGTCTCAGTGCGAGCGCCCGTGCGATCCCGATGCGTTGGCGCTGCCCGCCAGAGAAGGCGTGGGGAAACCGATCGACCGCATCGGTTGGCATCCCGACGAGGTCGAGGAACTCCTTGACTTCACTCCGGGCGTCCTCGATCCTCTTGATCTTGCCGTGGACCAGCAGCGGTTCGGCGACGATCTCGAGGACCGACTGGGAGGGGTTGAGCGACCCGTATGGGTCCTGGAACACCGGTTGCATGTGACGCCGCAATCGGCGGAGTTCCTCGCCGTCGAGCGTCGTGATGTCGTTTCCCCGGAAGCGGATCGTTCCCTCCGCAATCGGGGCCCGGCGGAGGATGGCTCTCCCGGTTGTCGTCTTTCCGGATCCGGATTCCCCAACGAGGCCGAGGACCTCTCCCGGTGCAATCGAGAGACTCAGATGGTCGACTGCTGAGAGCCAGTGGGTTTCCTGGCCCCAGAAACCGGATCTGCCGACATTGAACTTGACGCTGAGGTTCTCGACCTCGACGAGCGGTTCGGTCATTGTGCTTCCTCCAAGGCTTCCCACTCGGCCTCGAGCTCTTGCTCGATCACGCGCTCGGCGACGAACGGTTTGTAACACGCAACCGCGCGTTTCCCGCGTTCGGTGGAGAGGATCGGTTCGGTGACCTTGCACTCGTCGCCCGAGATCTCACATCTTGGGGCGAACGAGCAGCCGACAACCGGGAGCCTGAGGTCGGGCGTGGTACCGGTGATCGCGTAGAGCCGCGGAACGATCTCGTCCAGCCTCGGAGTGGACTTGAGAAGTCCGACCGTGTAGGGATGACCCGGCTTGCCGAACAGCTCGAGGGCGTTGCCCTTCTCGACGAAGCGGCCCGCATACATCACTCGCACACGGTGGCACACGCCTGCCACGACGGCGAGGTCGTGCGTGATCAGGATCGTGGTGAGGCCCAGACGCTCCTGGAGGTCGGCGAGCAGTTCGAGGATCTGGGCCTGGATCGTGACATCGAGCGCCGTGGTTGGTTCGTCTGCGATCAGCAGGTCGGGTTCGGAGGCGAGGGCCATGGCGATCATGGCTCGTTGACGCATGCCGCCGGAGAACTCGTGTGGATACTGTGCGAAGCGGCGCTTCGGATCCGACATCCCAACGAGGCTCAACAGTTCGGTGGCACGGGTGGTCGCCTGCGACTTGTTCATGCCGAGGTGGCGCTTGAGGACCTCGTTGATCTGGGCGCCGATCGTCATCAGCGGATTGAACGAGGTCATCGGGTCTTGGAAGACCATGGAGATGTTCTTGCCCCGGACTTTCCGCGCACGCGACGCTGCCCCCTTGCCATAGAGGAGGGATTGGCCCTTCCAGAGGATGTCGCCTCCGGTGATCTTGCCCGGCATGTCGACCAGCCCGATGATCGACCGAGCCGTGACGCTCTTGCCGCTTCCCGATTCCCCGACAATCCCGAGGGTTTCCCCGGGATCGAGCTGAAGGTTCACGCCGCGGACGGCTCGTACGGTTCCGCTTTGCGTGTAGAAGCTGACTTCGAGGTCACGAACCTCAAGCAGAGGAACCGGGTCGGTCACGAGGCGGCCTCCTTGGTCGTTGGCCTGTCCTTGGATGCGGTCACCTCGGCGAAGCGCTTCGCCCTTGCCAGCGGGTTGGTTCGCACGCGGAGCCAGCTTGCGATCATGTTGGCGCTCAGGACGGTGAGTGCGATCGCGATGCCGGGGAAGATGATGAGCCACGGTGCGCGGAAGATGTAGTCCTTCCCGGTCGCCACATCGAGACCCCACGATGTCTCAGGGGGCTGGATTCCGAGGCCGAGGAACGAGAGCGCCGCCTCGGCGAGGATGACCCTGGCGAACTCGAGAATGACGAGCGTGATCAACGGCGCGGTGAGCCCCGGAAGGATGTGGCGGAACACGACACGCTTCTGTTTCGCTCCGACGAGCTCGGCGGCTTCGACATAGGGGCGCTCCTTGACCGAAAGTACCGAACCTCGCGTCACCCTTGCGTACACCATCCAGCCGTTCAATGAAAGAACAAGGATCACCGTGCCGACGCTCGGTCCGATCACGGCAAGGATCATGAGGGCCAGCAGGAGTCCGGGGAATGCGACCTGGGTATCGACCATCCGCATGATCACCGAGTCGGTACGCCCGCCCTTGTAGCCGGCGAACAGCCCGGCAACGACCCCGACGGCTCCCGCGAAGACCACGACGCTCGTCCCAACGAGCAGGGAGATCCGTGCGCCGAAGATGAGGCGGGACAGGACATCGCGGCCGAGGTTGTCGGTCCCGAGAATGTGGTCGGTTCCCCCGCCGTCCATCCAGAACGGCGGAAGAAGTCGGTCGCCGAGGCTCTGCGCGGCAGGATCATATGGTGCAAGGAGCGGAGCAAGGAATGCACCGATGACAAGCACCACCAGATAGATGAAGCCGAGGAGCGCCGCCTTGTCCTGCCAGAGCTCTGCAAAGAAGTTACGAAGCATCCGACGCCTCGCACCCTGCTTGGAGTCCACTTTGACGATATCAGTCGGATCGGCAGGTTCGGGGGGTGCAACGATGCTCATGCGTTCACCTTGATGCGTGGGTCGATCCTCATGTAGACGAAGTCCATCATGATGTTGATGAACACGACGACGATGGCGACGACGAAGACGATGGCTTGGAGCAGGATGAGATCCTGGCGGTCGATGGCCTGGATCGACATGAAACCGATGCCAGGCCAGGCAAAGACGGTCTCGACTACGACCGCATACCCGGCCATTGCCCTGATGAACTCCCATCCCACCAGTGTCGTGACGGGTATCGAGGCATTCCGGAAGGCGTGATTGAAGATCATCCGGTGGAAGACGAGTCCTTTGGCCCTCGCCGTTTCGATGTATGGCAGATGCAGCTCGTCGATCATCGTCGAGCGAACCATCATGACAATGCGACCCATCGCCGGAAGCGCGAGGGTGAGCGCGGGTAAGACGATGTGTTGCCACGACCCATACCCCGAGGTCGGGAACCAACCGAGCTCGACACCGAACACCAGGATCAGCATCAGCCCGAGCCAGAACTGGGGGATCGAAAGTCCGAGGAGACTGCTGCCGACGAGCGCGCGGTCGAGCCACGAACCGGGCCGAAGCGATGACCAGATGCCGATCGGCACCCCGATCACGACGGCGAACGACAGACCGACCACAACGAGGATGAAGGTGCGCGGAAGCGCTTCTTTGATGACATCAAATGCCGGACGCCCCTGCCACAGCGAATCGCCGAAATCGAATCGAACGGCGCCCTGGACGAAGTCAACGAGCTGGGCAGGGATGGGCTGGTCGAGGCCGAGCGACGCCTCGAAGGCCGCTCGTTCTGCAGGGGTAGCCTCCAGCGGGAGCATCAGGGAGACCGGATCGCCGATCATTCTGGTGACGACGAACACCACCAGGACGACGCCGATGATCACGATCAGCCCCTGAGCTACCCGCCGGAGGATGAACCTACCCATTGTCGATATGTGCCCTTCTCAGTTGGTCAGCCGCTGACCGCCATTTCCTTGACGAGCAGTTTGGCATCAACGCGAGGATCCCACACGAGGCGATCGGTCGCGCCGTAGGTGTCCTCGATGTCGACGAGGAACGCAAAGTACGCATCGTCGCACGCACGCTCACCCGCCTTGTTGTACAGGCTTTCGCGAGTGGCGGGGTCGGTTTCGACCGCTGCCTCCTCGATCCAGCCAGCGAGCTCGGTGTCCTGGTTCGAAGCACCCGTGCCATCCATGTGGTAGTAGGCGTCATAGGTGCGGCTCGCATCCAGCAGTTCGTTCGACATCGACACGAAGATCGCTGACGCGCGTGTCTCACGGTCGAACAGCCGGTTCAGGTACTCGCCGAACTCGAAGATCTGGACATTCGGGTTCAGACCCGCATCGGCCCAGTAGTTGGCGACGGCCTCGATCAGCTCACGGTCCTTGAGCCAGCGGCCTGACTCACCGACGATGTCGATCGTTGCACCCTCAGCACCTGCATCGGCGATCAACGACTTCGCCTTTTCCACATCGTACGGGTACGCCGACAGATCGTCGTTGTAACCGGTGTAGGCCGGGCGCAGCATCTGACACTGGGTCACGACGGCCTTGCCCGCATACAGCGAGTTGGCGAGTGCTTCCTTGTCGATCGCGTAGTTCATGGCCTGACGGACACGAACATCCGCGGTCGGTCCGTCGATGGTCGACACGATCATGGTCGGCTGCTCGCCGCCCACGACGCTCATCGACTTCGGCGGCACATCGATGTCATCCGGGGACAGGTTGGTCATCAGGTCGATCTCTCCCGAAAGCACACCCGAAAGACGCGTTCCTGCCTCCTCGATGAACCGGAAGGTCACCTCTTCGATCGCAGGCGCACCGTCCCAGTAGTCATCGTTGCGTTCCAGCACGATCTCTGAACCGCGGCTCCACGAGACGAACTTGTACGGCCCGGTGCCAACCGGGTTCTCCGCGAAGTCGGCGTTGTCGGCGAGCGATGCATCGATGACCTTGATCCAGTACAACCGGGAAGGAAGCACCGGGTCGGGGCCGTTGGTGGTCAACCGTACGGTCGTTGCATCCACAGCCTCCGCCTTCGTGATCGGCGCGAAGAACCCGAACTGCTCGGACTCCTCTCCCAGACCGATGATGCGGTTGAACGAAGCCGCGACGGCTTCTGCCGTCAACGGGTTGCCGTTGGTGAAGCTGATGCCCTCACGGATCGTGATGTCCCATGTCGTGTCGTCGACCTGCGTCGGCATCGCCGATGCCAGGCCCGGCACGAGTTCACCCTCGGGAGTACGGGCCAACAGCGTCTCGTAGATGTTGTCGTTGATCGCCCGCTCACCACCATCATCCCTGATTTGTGGATCGAGCGATGATGGTTCAGATCCGATCGCGATCACGATCGACGCGCCCATATCGCCGCCGTTGCCGCCATCGCCGCCTGCCGTGGTCGTGGTGGTATCGCCGCTTGTGTCCGAATCGCTCGAACATGCCGTCGCAACCATTGCCAACACGAGCACGAGCAGGAGCAACGACACCACGCGGTTATTCGCAAGCAGTCGTCTCACTGCATTCCTCCAGTCATGTGCTTGGTTCTTGAGTCCCTACCCGACCGCGGCGAAGGCACCCCTCGGGTCCCTTGTTCGCGTGCCGCAAGATCCATGCTGAGCATCAATCCGTCCGTGGGAACTCTGTCCTTCTGCATACCGTACTGTATACTGTAGCCAAAATGCAAGAGGTGAGACCGAGAGAACCGGGTGCACCCGCACGGGAAGCTACCGTGAGCTCATGAAATGGAGGGGCGACTGATGGTCAGCGAGAACATCAAAGTGGAAAACGCTCACGCGACCACAACCCCGGTTGGTGACACGCATCGCGCGCTCCATGAGGTTGCCGCCGAACGCATCCGGGCCGCGATCCTCAACGGCACCCTCTACCCGGGAGAGCGCCTCGTCGAGGATCGGCTCGCCCAAGAGCTCAATGTCTCACGCCACCCGATCCGAGAGGCCCTCCGAACGCTCCAACTCGAGGGATTCGTCGACATCGAGCCCCGGCGCGGTGCCACCGTGTCGCGGGTATCCACCGAAGAAGCGAGCGAGCTCTTCGAGGTCCTCATGGCGCTCGACGGGCTTGCCGCACGGTCTGCCGCATCAGCGATAGGGCCCGAGATTCTGGCGCAGATCGATACGATCCTCGCGGACGCCACGGCGATTCTCGACGCGTCGACCTCACTGTCGCAGAGCGATCTTGCCGAGCTCGCCGATCTCAACCTCCGGTTCCATACGCTGATCACGAGGGCGGGAGGGAACCGGCAGCTCCTCGACACGATGACACCCTTGCGGGATCGGATCCAGTGGATCCAGACTGCGGTGAACCGGCGCAGGCCGGAGCTGTCGTGGTCAGAGCACCGGTCCATTCGCGAGGCCATCGGCTCGGGTGATGGCGATCGGGCAGAGTCGCTCGCACGCGCCCACATCGAAGCGGCGCGCATCACCTATCTCGCGCAGCGCTCCGCAACCGGCAGCGGGCGCATCTGATCCGTCGCCGGAGTCCCGCGCTTGCCTCGGCCCGTCAAAGCTGCTTCAATCGTGCTGTATTGTATGTTGTATCCAATACATCGAGACAGGTGGCTGGCGGTGCGGCGGGGCGAACGGTGACCGCTCCCACCACGACGACGGGAGAGTGACAGGGTCATGACGAGGAATGCATCGACCGACATCGTGGCCGCCCTCGAATCCCACGGGGTCGAATATGTCTTCGGTGTCCCAGGCGACACCTCGCTTCCGCTGTACGACGCGCTGCGCGAAAGCAGGTCGGTCACCCATGTGATGGCGCGCGACGAGCGGGGCGCCGCATACATGGCAGAGGTCTACGCGCGGGTCTCAGGTCGTCCCGGCGTGTGTGAGGCCCCTTCCGGTGCCGGGGCGTTCTATCTGATCCCCGGGGTCGCCGAGGCATACGCGAGTTCCATCGCCATGATCGCCCTCACAACCGACATCCCCCTCAAGACGAAGGGGAAGAATGTCCTGACCGAGATGGACCAGGAGGGCCTGTTCGACTCGGTGACGAAGTGGAGCGTCCAACTGCGCAGGCCGGACCGGGCCGCAGAGGCGATCCACAAGGCCATGAGAATCGCCACATCGGGTCGGGCCGGCCCCGTCCACATCTCGCTTCCCGAGGATGTGCTCGGTACCCCAACGGAAGGGGCCCCCGACCCGACGCGGCCCCCCAAGGTGACCACATTCCCGAGCCTCCGATCGGGGGCCTCAGCCGAGGACCTGCGCCGCGCCGCCGAGCTCCTCGGTCGTGCCGAACGACCGGTGATCGTCGCAGGGGGTGGGACACGGATCTCGGGTGCATGGGCGGAGCTCACAAGGGTTGCCGAGCTGAGCGGTGCAATGGTCGGTACCTCCATCACCGGCAAGGGGAGTATCGACGAGCGCCACCCCAACAGCCTCGGTGTCGTTGGCGGCAACGGTGCCCGTCCCTACGCGAATGAGGCCATCGAACGCGCCGACTTGGTGATGTTCGTCGGATGCAAGACCGACTCGGTCACGACGATGAAATGGACCCTGCCTCCGGCCGGTGGCACGCAGGTGATCCAAGTTGATGTGGATCCCAAGGAGGTCGGGGCGAACTATCCGCTCGAGCTCGGCGTGAACGCCGACGCGAAGGTGTTCCTCGGCGACCTTGCCGCGACACTCCCGACCGACGAACCGGTATCACCGTGGCTCGATGTGGAACCGGCGAGGGCAGGCTGGCTCGGCTCGTACCGGGGCCTGTTCGAATCAGATGACATCCCCATCAACCCCTACCGCGTCATCGATGCGCTCAAGCGACTTCTACCAAGGGAGGCGCTGATCGTGGCCGATGCGGGGACCGGAACACCGCTCACGGCCGCGTTCATCGACAGCCCACCGGGTCGTGAGGTCATCATCCCGAGGGGATTCGGTGGGCTTGGCTACGCACTCCCCGGCGTCGTCGGGGCCGCCTATGCGAGCCGGAGCAGCCAGGTGGTCGGCATCATGGGTGACGGCTCGTTTGCGATGGCGGCGGGTGATCTCGAGACGATTGCGCGACTTTCGATCCCCGTGCTCCTCGTCCAGTTCAACAACGCGACCTTCGGGTGGATCAAGGCCCTTCAGCACTACCACTCCGACCAGCGGTACTTCGGCGTCGATTTCTCAGCCCAGACGGACTATGTCGGCGTCGCAAGGGCGTTCGGGATCGACGGGATCCGTGTCACTCATCCCGACGAGATCGACACGGCCATCAAGGAGGGTCTGGCCGAGCCGAGGCCGTTCTTCATCGACATCGTCACGGCGAGCGAGGAGGAGACTCCCCCGCCGGTTCCCGACTGGTTCACCTGACAACGGTCACTCGTGCAAAGGAGCAACATGCAGAAGTACATCTACCTCACGAATTGGACCGACCAGGGTGCCAAGGACACGACGAACAGCATTCACCGGGCCACGGCTGCCATCGACACGATGCAGACCTTCGGGGCACGCATCTACGAGGCCTACTGGACGACCGGCCCGTACGATCTCGTGTTCATGGCCGAAGTTCCCGACGCCGAAACGGCCCACACGGTGACCCTCGCCCTGTCACGAAACGGCAATGTTCGGGCCCACGCGATGCGCGCCTTCGATCGGTCCGAGATGCTGTCGATCGTTGCTGCGCTCCAACCCCGGGAAGACGAGCGCTGAAAGATCCCTCTGGTGTCCAGCACTTCGGGTGGGATGTCAGGCCGGAATCGGAGGGCGCCTCGTGTGGAAGTCGGTGACCTGCTGGTAGGCGAGGCCGATCGAAAGCACTGCCTGTTCGGTTCGCCCGATGATCTGCACGCCGAGCGGAAGGCCATTGTCCGACATGCCGCATGGCACGGTCAGGGAGGCCAGTCCCGTGTAGCTCACCGGCGCGGTTGTCTGGAGCAACCGCATGGTGTTCTCCGTGATACCGACTCCTTGTGAACTGTCGATCGATGCCGCGTATGGCGCGTCGATGGAAACCGTCGGGAGGATGAGGGCGTCTGCGTCCCCGAGGCCGCGTCGAAAGCGGTGGGCGAGGGTATCGAGCTCCCGGTGGGCAAGGACGAGGTCGGCACCACGGATCTCCTCTGCCCTGGCGAAGTAGCGCTGGAGTTCCGCCGAGTACCGCTCGCGACGGCTCGGGTACCAGCCAGCGTGGGTGTGTGCCGCGAGGAATTCGGACAGGACGACGGCCGTCCGGCTTGCACTCCACTCGGCGAATTTCGGAAGGGCCGCATCGCGCCGGGTCGCTCCGTGGCGAGCCAACACATCGATCGCTTCCTCGTAGGCCGTAAGCACATCGGAATTGAAGGTCCCGAGGGACGCGAGATCGCCGGGCGCAGCGATCGTTGTCTCGGTGAGGTCGGCCACAGGGGCGATCACCTCGCCGGACAGCACCGACCACATCAGCGCGACATCGGCGGCGGTGCGAGCGATCGGGCCAACGGTGTCGTGGGTGCGCGAGAACGGCACAGTGCGATCGAGCGGGATCGACCCAACAAGCGGCCGCAAGCCTGTGATGCCACACAGGGCGGCGGGGATCCGGATCGAGCCTCCGCTGTCGGAACCGAGTGCGCCAAGGCATTCGCCCGAGGCGACCGCCGCGGCCGAGCCGCCACTCGAGCCTCCCGCGATCCGGTCGGGATCCCACGGGTTGCGGGTCGGTGGTGTCTCACACCCGTACGCGAACTCATGGGTTGTCGTCTTGCCGACCACAACACCGCCGGCGTCAACGAGGCAATCGACGGCGGGCGCGTTGCCGTCGGCCGCAGCGGCGTCGCCGAGCACGGCCGAGCCGGCACGCGTCCGGAACCCCTCAGCGTCCATCACATCCTTGATGCCGATGGGAATGCCGTGGAGACGACCCCGTCGATCGCGCGGAACCGCATCGAGTGATCGGGCACGAGCTATGGCCCGGTCGTCGTCACGCTCAGCGAACGCTTGCACGATCGGCTCGACAGCTGCCGTGCGCCGAAGGCACGACTCGACGACATCGGATGCGTCGAAAGCGCCCTTACCGATCAGGTCGACGGCGCTCGTCAAATCAAGGTTCCACGGTTCGGTGCCGCTCATCGGGTCTCCTGTCATCTGGTTCGCTACATCCGTCACGCGCCCGAGCCCTGATCCACGAATGCCGCGGTCGCCGTCCACGCGGCTTCGGTACGGTCGATGCTCGCAACAGCGGCTTCGCCCATGGCAGCGGCAACTCCCGCGACGAGCATCTCGGCGACGGCGACTGCTGGCACAGAGCTGTCGAACGGACCGATGCCGGGAACCGAGACATCGCACCACGCGTCGGCGAGCGCCGCGTACGGGGAGAGGGGCCCATCGGTGACCGCAACAATGGTCGCTCCGAGCGCATCGAGGTGGGCGACGGCATCGAGACTCCGCTTGCGGTAGCGCCGAAAGTCGAACGCCACCACGCAGTCGTCGGTCGTTGCGGCGCCGAGCTGCCCTCCGGCCCTGTGGTCGTCGATGAGAACCACATCCTTTCCGAGAATCGTCAGCCCGCTCATCAAGGCAGCCGCTCCGGCTCGGGAGGTCTCCCCCGACACCACGAGAACCCTTCGGGCGGTGACGATCGGATCGACCATCGACGCGAGCCGCTCGTCGGGAAGATGCGCGAAGAGGTGATCAAGGGCGGTGAACAGTTTCGCTCGCACGGTCGCCGTTGGGGACCGTTCGCCCCGAATCCGAGCACTCGGACGGTTGAGGGTGTCGGTGAGGGCGTCACGGGCCCGCGCCTGGAGATCGGAATAGCCGCCGAACCCGAGCGTACGCGCGAAGCGCACGACCGTCGGACGGCTGACATCCACATGCCGTGCGAGATCCGCAACGGTCCCGAAGGCGACGATGGTCGGGTCATCGAGGACGGCACGAGCGAGAAGCTCCTCGCTCGGCGTCAGCTGGTCATTGACGGCGGCGATGAGATCGGCAAGAGAAGGGGCTGGCACTTGGATGTTCATTGTGTTACATTGTATCCAATCTGATATTCGTTTTGCTACAACCATAGCCCTGACTGGTGATCGGAGGAGACACCGACATGGACATCGAGATCCCGACCAAGCGTGACAAGTACGAACCCACCGAGCGCGAGCAGGCGTTCCTCGACGGGGTCGTCAATCCCAAGTATGACCGCGAGATCATCAACGGCCTCGACCCGTTCTTCGAGGATCGTGCCCCCGATGACATGAAGGGCTTTTACACCGAGACCGAGATCTCGGACTTGCTGCGTGTTCGGGACACCGAACGCGATGTGGAATCACGCATGCCGGTCAAGATGACCCGCCACTACTTCGAGCTCGCGAAAAAGAGCCCGAACCTCCAGAAGATCATCAAGGCGAGCACCGACGAGACCCTCAATCTCCAGGGCTCGGAGGACCCGGGCTTCCAGATGGACTACAGCCCCGTTGAAGGGCTGCTGCACAAGTACGAGATGGGCCTGATGTATGTCATCTCGACCTGTTCGGCACACTGCCGATTCTGCTACCGCGAGGAGCTGATCGCACGCAAAGAGATCGAGCGCCAGGACGGGACCGTCGCAAAGAAGGGCCTCGCCCAGATCAAGGAGATCACCGACTACATCCGTGCCCACAACGCCGTCGTTGCAGACAACGGTGGCCTGCATCCCGAGTCGGGCCGTGAGAAACTGCGCGAGATCCTTCTCTCGGGTGGCGACCCGATGGTGCTCCCGAATTCGAAGCTCGCCGCATGGTTCGCCGCCCTCGCCGAAGCCGGCGTCGAATCCATCAGGCTCGGCACCAAGGAAATGGCTTTCTACCCGGATCGGTTCGATGAGCACTTCCTCGATGTGCTTGATCGGTTCCACGAGACCTATCCCGATGTCGGGTTCCGTCTGATGATCCACTTCAACCATCCCGACGAGTTCCTCGAAAAGGATGAGGACGGCAACTACATCGAGCAGGCGAACGGGACCCTCAAGTGGCATCCAGCCACGAAGCGGGCGATGGATGCGGTCGTGAGCCGCGGCTGGCTCCAGGTGGAGAACCAGGCGCCAATCATCAAGGGCGTCAACAACGACCCCGATGCCCTGCGGATCATGCAGCGGGCCCTGTACCGCGTCGGTGTGGGGAACCACTACTTCTTCTGCGGTCGCGACATCGTTGCATACCGTGCGTTCAATGTCCCGATCGAGACGGCGTGGAACATCCTCAACGAGTCCCAGAAGGGCCTCTCGGGTGTCGAGACCCACGCGCGGCTGTCGATCACCCACTACAAGGGGAAGACGGAGGTCGCAGCCGTCACCAACGAACCGATCCCGGGACTCGCCGGGTCGGAGAACGGTGTGTTGATCTTCAAGATCCTGCGCAACGCAGCCGATGCCCCGGATCGTGGCAAGGTCTGTATCGTTGGCCGTAATCCGGAAGCGATCTGGTTTGACGACTACGAGGACCGCGTCCTGTTCGACGAGGCGGGCCTGTATGACTACACGAGGGTCACAAAGAAGCCCGTCGAGGTGCCGGTCGCCGTACCGGTTGGCAGCTGAACCGACCCGTTTGCGAGAAGGGCCGGAGAGATGATCGACAAGACGGTCGGTTCGGTGCACGACGCGGTGGCCGACATCACCGACGGTTCGGTGGTGATGATCGGAGGCTTCGGTGAGGCGGGAAGCCCCATCGAGCTGATTCATGCCCTGATCGATCAGGGTGCGACGGGGCTGACGGTCGTCAACAACAACACGGGCAGCGGAGAGGTGGGCCTCGCGGCGCTCATTAAGGAACGGCGGGTTGCGCGAATGATCTGCTCGTATCCGAGGACGGCGAACTCGACCGTGTTTCCTGACCTGTACCGGGCACGGGAGATCGAACTGGATCTGGTGCCCCAAGGCACGCTCGCGGAACGGATCAGGGCCGGTGGCGCCGGCATCCCCGCCTTCTACACGCCGACATCCGTGGGTACGCCCCTCGCAGAAGGCAAGGAGCTCCGCTCTTTCGGCGGAAGGGACTATGTCCTCGAGCACGGGCTGACGGCGGACTTCGCCCTGATCAAATGCCGGACGGCCGACCGACTCGGAAACCTCCGGTTCAACAAGACCGCAAGGAACTTCAGCCCGGTGATGGCTACCGCTGCGACAACCACGATCGTGCAGACCGATGAACTGGTCGAGACGGGCTCGATCGATCCCGAGTGTGTGGTGACGCCTGGCATCTTCGTGGATCGGGTCGTCGAGGTGCGGGATCCGGCGCAGGAGTCGGATCTCGTTGCACGGGGGGTGTCGTATCCATGACCGGTGACCGAATCGGCTGGAGCAGGGACGAGATGGCAAAGCGCGCCGCGGCTGACATCCCGGACGGCTCGTATGTGAACCTCGGGATCGGGATCCCCGAGCTGGTTGCGTCCCATGTCCCCGAAGGACGCGAGTTCATCTACCACACCGAAAACGGGCTGCTCGGGATGGGCCCGGCACCGGAAGAAGGCGGAGGCGAACCGGAGCTGATCAACGCCGGCAAGAAGCGGGTCACGGCCCTTCCCGGTGCGTCGTACTTCCATCATGCGGACAGTTTCGGGATGATCCGCGGTGGCCATATCGACCTGTGCGTACTCGGTGCGCTCCAGGTGTCCCACGCGGGCGACCTTGCGAACTGGTCCACCGGCGGCCCTGACGCCATTCCCGCCGTCGGGGGTGCCATGGATCTCGTGGCGGGCGTCCCGAGCATTTTCGTGATCACGCAGCACACGACCCGTGACGGCGAACCGAAGCTCGTCAAGCAATGCACCTACCCCCTCACGGCCATCGGAGTGGTTTCGCGGGTGTACACCGACCTCGCCGTGATCGATATCGGAGATGATGGATTCGAGCTGTTCGAACTCGCGCCGGGGGTGACCTACGACGATGTGGCGAGCCGCACCGACGGTGTCCTCGTGGATGCCCGACCGATGGGAATGACATGACCCAACACCTGACGACGACCAAGAGCGCTGCGCTGTATGAGCGCGCACAGCGATCACTCCCCGGCGGCGTCAGCCGCAACACGGTGCTGCGATCACCGCACCCGCTGTACGCGGCGCATGCGGCCGGATCCCGCGTAACCGACATCGAGGGCGTGGAACGCATCGACTTCGCCAACAACATGGCGTCGCTGATCCACGGTCATGCCCACCCCGCCATCGTCGGCGCCGTCACCGAACAACTCCAACGCGGCTCGGCGTTCACGCTCGCGACGGAGGTCGAGGTCGAACACGCGGAGCACATCTGTGGCCGGAGCGACAACTTCGACCAGGTGCGGTTCGTGAACTCGGGCACCGAGGCGGTCATGGGTGCCCTCAAGGCCGCCCGTGCGTTCACCGAGAGGCCAAAGATCGCGAAGATCGAGGGGGCCTATCACGGCCTCTACGACTTCGCGGAAGTGAGCCAGACATCGAATCCGTCGAACTGGGGTGACGCGTCGCGCCCCGAAAGCGTCCCGGTGTCGCACGGCACACCCGAATCGGTGCTCGGCGATGTGGTTGTCGTCCCCTTCAACGACGCCGACACGGCAATCGCCATCCTCGAGAGCCATCCCGGTGAGATCGCGTGCGTCCTGATCGATCCCATGCCGCATCGGGTAGGGCTGATTCCCGTCTCACGGTCGTTCGTCGAACGGCTCAGCGACTGGGCTCGCCGCGACGGGGCACTGCTCGTCTTCGATGAGGTGATCACCTTCCGGACCGAGGTCGGCGGCTTTCAGGAGCGTCTCGGCGTTGCACCCGATCTCACCGCGATGGGGAAGGCGATCGGTGGCGGCTTCCCCGTCGGTGCGATCGCGGGTCGTCGCGATGTCATGCAGGTCATGAACCCGCTGACCGACAAGGTGCGGTTCCCCCACTCGGGGACCTTCTCTGCGAATCCCATCACGATGACGGCGGGCTTGGCGGCGATGACCCTTTACGACGCCACCTCGGTGACCGACCTCAACGACCTCACGAGTACCGCCATCGCTGGCATCGAGGAAGCCATCGGTCGGACCGGCGCAGCGGCGAGCGTCACGGGAGCGGGCTCGATGTTCCGGATCCATCTCAAGCCGGATCCCCCGACCAACCACCGCACCGCCTTCGCGGAACCCCGTGAACTCGCGGCCCGCAGCGCCCTGCTCGACCATCTCTTCGACGACGGTTTCATGATGGTCAACACCTGCACAGCGATCCTGTCCACGGTGATGAACACCGACGATGTGGACGCACTCGTGGCATCGGTGGAGTCGGGGCTCAAGCGACTGGACCTGTGACTCCTTGAACGCCGATGTGATCGTCGTCGGGGGTGGGATCGCCGGCGTGTCCGCGGCTGCAGAGCTGTCGGCTCGTGCGTCGGTGGTCGTCGTGGAAGCCGAACCGACACTCAACTATCACGCATCGGGGCGCTCCGCAGCGATGTACAGCGAATGCCGCGGATCGGAGGCGATCCGGCTCCTCACACAGCGTTCAAGGGAGTTCTTCGTCGACGAAGGGGTCACTTCGCCCCGATCGGTGCTGTATGTCGCTCCCTACGACGAGCCGGACACGATCGGTTCGATGCTCGCCGAGTTCGGGACTCTCGTACCTTCGTTGCGGGAGGTCGATCGGGACGAGATCGTCACGATCTGCGATGCCGTTCGGCCCGAGACGGTGTCAACAGGGATGCTCGAACCCAACGCGATGGAGCTCGATGTCGATCTGATCGCATCCGCCTTCCGGCGCACCGCGCGACGGAACGGCGCCGAGATGCTGCTTGAGCAGCGGGTGACCCGGATCGACCGTGATGGCGAGATGTGGCGTGTCGGGACCGGTGCCGATACCCACCGAGCGCCGGTCATCGTCAACGCCGCCGGGGCATGGGGCGATCAGGTGGCGGGCCTCGCGGGGATTCCACCGCTCGGCCTTGCACCGTTGCTGCGATCCGTGTTTCTGTTCGATCCCCGCCGCGACGCCGGACACTGGCCGCTCCTTGTCGATACCGGCGAACGCTGGTACCTCAAACCGGAGGGACCGAATGTGCTCGGCTCGGCAGCGAGCGAAACACCCTCGCCACCGGTTGATGCACGGCCCGATGAGCTCGACATCGCCCTCGGCATCGAACGCATCGGGAAAACAACGGATCTGTCGATCCGTTCGGTGCGCTCGTCATGGGCAGGGCTGCGGACCTTCACACCGGACCGCACACCCGCCGTTGGCTTCGACCCGCAGGTCGAGGGGTTCTTCTGGCTCGTTGGTCAGGGCGGTTCAGGGATCAAGACCGCGCCCTCCCTTGCGACCTACACCGCGTCGTGGATCCTCGACGGCTGCCCACCGGCATGGGATGAGGCGGACCGGCTCAACGGGCTTGTCGATCCTGCCCGCTTCGTCGACGGCTGATTCCGTTGCCCGCGTCAGACGCGGGAGCGCTGGTATCGACGGTGGGTGAGGTCGAGGGTGTCGACATCTTCGACGGTCACGAAAGCGTCGGGGCTCTCTTGGGCAACGATCCGCATCACCTCGGGAGTGCGACGGCGGGTCACGACGCAGAACAGGATCAGGACCGGGCTACGGAAGCCGGTTCCCTCGATCTCGGTGACTCCGAACCCTGCGTCTCGGAGCGCCTCAGTCGGGATCGGCCCGTCGACGGGGACGAACACCCTGACCACGGACTTGCCAACGGCAAGCGTCGACTCGAGCCAAGACCCGATCCAGGTCCCGACCGCGAACCCTCCCGCGTACGCGATCGCCTTCGCCGGCGTGTCGAGTGACGCGAACACGGCGGCGGCGGCGATGAGCCATGTCAACGATTCGATAAACCCGACGGCCGCTGCGGGCAGGCGCCTCCCTCGCATCAGGAACATGACACGAAGGACACCAGCGGACACATCGACGATCCGCATGGCGACGATCAGCGCAAGGATCCCAGCGGTCGCCAAGGTGTCGGCAGACACGATTCCGAGGGTGGACATGAGAAATCAGCTCCAATGGGGCACGGGTTGTACGCGACGAACCGCACCTCCTGAGGCGATGCGGTCTTCGTGATGATACCGGCCCGAGCGAATTGACTCACCCCATCGGGATCGGCGATGCCAAGACACGGCTGGGAAGTAGAATCCGGCCATCTGCGGGTGTAGTTCAATGGCAGAACATCAGCTTCCCAAGCTGAATACGGGGGTTCGATTCCCCTCACCCGCTCCACCACGGGTAGCGGAAGATCGGAGGGATCACCGCGGCACTCATCGGTGACCCGGCCCCTGACCTCACTGACCGGGTGATCCTGCGCCGCGGTGAGGAAGCCTGGGTTCGAGCCCACCCAGGACCCGCATATGTCGGCAAGCAGGGCGCACCTCCCGACACCAGCCGACTCCCCGCCTCCTTGCGAAGGGTCAACGAACCGATCCTGTGGATGGTCAGCCACGAATACCCTGCGCCAACCCCGGCACCCGACGACACCGACATCCTCCTGGCCGGCGTCGCCGCCTCACCCGGCGTCACCGAGGGGCCGGTACGAGTCATTCGAACCCACGACGACATGCACCATCTCAACGACGGCGATGTGTTGGTCTGTCAGGTCACAAGCCCGGCATGGGCACCGCTGTTCCCCCTCGCGCGCGGTGTCACCGCCGACGGCGGCGGTGCTCTCAGCCACGCTGCCATCGCCGCTCGCGAGCACGGCATCCCCGCCGTGCTCGGCACCGGCAACGGGACCACCCCCCTTCGCGACGGTCAACATGTCAAGATCGACGGCACCCGCGGCCTCGTGTTTGCCATGCCATCGAGCGAGTCGTGAGGTCCGTGGACGGCCCGTACCCGTGAGCGACTCCCACAGAACCAACCCCTTGCACGCCACACGGCGACACCACGACCACGGCGACCGTCACTCCGCACATCGCGGAAATGACGGAGGTCGCGGTTCTGACCGATCCCGCATCAGGGCCGGGTTCGATCCCCGTCACCCGCCCCGTTGGTCATTCGTCGCGCCGAGTCAGCAATGACAGGGCGCCGATGACCGCGGCCAACGAGACCGCCAGTCCCACAAGCGGGAACGCCGACCACCAGTGTCGCGGCACCTCTCGCCAGCCCTCCGACAGTTCCGCAACGGCATAGCCGAGTGCCCCGGACCACATGACGATCAGGACCAGCCCGTCCCCGACGACGAATTGCATGCTGCGTCTCATCGTTGCATCCGATCCTGCTCGATCGTGCAAATCGTAGCTGGCACCAGCGATTGGCGGTACGGCGAGGCAAAACCGGGGTCCACGGACAGGCTGTCGCCGCTGCCGACAGACCTTCGGGGGGTCGTCCAGCCTGGCGACGATCGGTGATGCTCGAAGTCTCGCGCAACGGAGGCGGCTGATCGTGCGATCTCACTCGGTCAGCTGGTGCATCAGCCCTGCGAGCTTGCGGGTGGTGTTGATGTTGCGCATGGTCATCATCTTGTAGATCTTGGATCCGACGAGACGGCTCATCCGGCTGCGACCCAGATCGCTTCGATCGACATTCCACAGAACGGCCCCCGGGGCGTACAGGACACGGTCGATTCCCTCTCTCACAGGGATCTCGTCGACGATGTCGGGACGATCGACTTCGTCCCAGAGAAACAGCACCTCGCTCCGAGTCGTCTTGTCGTGAACCCATGTCCTCGGGACCGCCGAAAGGACAGCGTCAACCTGGTGTTTCGTTCTGAGCAACACCCTGACCGACAATCCGAATTCGTCCTCGATCGCCTGCTCGATCTCGGTCACGGGCTGCTCGGCGTCTGTGGTTCCTCCAAAGATCACATTGCCGGAGTTGATGTAGGTGGCAACCGGGTTGTAGCCAAGTGCCTCGAAGATCGCCTTGAGCCTCGGCATCTCCACCCGGTTCTTGCCACCGACATTGATGCCACGCAGAAGGGCGATGTTGGAATCCATCCCCCGAGCGTACGCTTCTGCGGGGACAGCAATCGCGTCGGAGACACCATACGGAGCCGAACAGGCTCACCGCTCCATGTGCTCAACGGCATTCGAAGCGGGATGCTGGGACCGCCTGTCGGCCCCAGCGTCCCGTCGTTCCTCAGATCTGCCAGCAGGGCTCGGTGAAGTCGAACTCAGCGGACGCCTCGGACACGAAGAAGTCCTTCTCCAACACGGAACCCGTGGTTCCGTCGGCTTGGCTCAGCGTCTGCCCGGCACCACCGGCCGCCGTGTACAAGGCGAGATCCGGGTTGAAGATCGCCGTGGCACGAATGACATAGTCGTTCGGGGCGCCGATCCAGTCCTGTGCCGGCTGGGATCCGCCGAAGTCGACCTTGATCTCGTGCGAGGCGGCGACCATGCCTTCGGGCGTGAGATCGTTGTTCTCGAGTGCCTTGGCGATGACCTGGTGCATCAGGTATGACTGATTCCAGCCGAGGATGAACACATCACTCGGTCGCCGATCGGGATAGGCCTCGGCCATCGCGGCCATCATCTCGTTGTTCCCTGGTGCGTCCTGACCCCACCCGATATTGAACGCCGACTGATAGAACATGGTGTCAACGAGTGGCGCAACCGCGCTGTCCAAGAGCGCGTAGTTGTACGAAGCGTTGTTCGCGATGAACTTGCCGGTGTAACCACCTTGGACCGCACCGCCCATGATCTCGGCGAGCGTTCCGGGACTCACGGCGAGGATGGTCCAATCAGCGTCGGACTGCGTGATGCTCTGGACGATCTCGGTGAGGTCTTGTCCGGGGATCACAGCGGCCTCGCCGTCGTAGGCAAGGTCGAGCCCGTAGTAGTCGACGGCGTGCTTGACGCCTGCCGCCGTGTCCTGGCCGTAGTCGCCGGGGAAGGTCGCGAGAGCCACGCTGGTGCCGCCCTGGTCTTTGGCAAACTCGACCATGTTCATGGCATCGAAGCAGTAGTTCGAGTTCTGTTCGAGCATCACACCCGAATCGAACTCGGGAATCGCCCACCCCGAGTACCAGCCGAGGGGCTCGGCAAGCATGCTGTCCGCGACATAGTCTGGCAGAGCCGCCACGCTCGGCGGTGAGCCGGTTGACAGGCTCAACGCGAGGACATCGTCCTTGATCTTCCCGTACTTTTCGACATGCTGCTCGACGTTGTAGTTGGTGTCTTCAACAACGAGCTCGATCGTCCAACCGTCAACGCCCCCTTCGGCATTCACCTTGTCCCAGTAGACGCGCTGGGCATCGGCAACATCGATCACCAGCGGAGAGAACAAGCCGGTGAGGTCGGCGAGCAATCCAATGGTGATGGTCTTCGTCGCGACATCGACACCCCGACCCGTCTTGAGCTCCGGCGGAGCAGTCGTCGTCGTGGTTGCCTCCGCTGCGGTCGTCGTTGTGTCCTGACCGGTGGGCCCGGTCGTGGTTGTCGTGTCGTCGCTGCTCGAGCTGCAGGCTGCCGCAACAAGTGCCAGCGTGAAGACCACGACGAGCACGCTTCTGTGCCGGGTCATGTGTTGTCCCTTCCTCCTCAATCATCCTCCGTTGGCCCCCGTCGAAGCGTCTGATCGACGCCGCGGATCGAACGGACTTGACACTGATATGCTCAGTGACTTGAGTATTACTCAGACTTTGAGTATTTGTCAACTGAGGAACACTTTGGACAGGACGAGACCGACCGACGAACCCGGGCTGCTTGTCTCGATTCTGGGGACGGCGGAGACGGGTGTGTCGTTCGACGACCCGCGGTCCATCCCGGAAATGGTGCTGTCCGTGGTCGAGGACGCCCTCGATGATGCCGATTTGGAGTGGCACGACATCGATGCCGTCGTGACCGCATCGGTCGACCTCTTCGACGGGCTGACGGCATCATCGATCGCGGTGACGGAGGTGGTCGGGGCGGTCATGAAGCCCGAGACGCGGATCGCCGCGGACGGCCTTGCAGCCGCCATCCACGCAGCGCACCAGATCGCCGCTGGCGCCTACGATCGGATTCTCGTCGTTGCCCACGGCAAGGCGTCGATGGCGCCGTACTGGGACCTCACCGCTTGGGCCATGGATCCGATCTTCCTTCAGCCGCTCCAGGTCGATTTCCTCACGATGGCAGGCCTCCAGGCATCGTCACTCGCCCACTCCGACGAGACCGCTGTTTCCCGCTGGGCGACCATCGTCGAGCAGCGACGGTCGGCCGCCCCGCGCGGGATCGCGGGTCCCGTCAGCGCGGCCGAGGTGATGGCATCACCCGTCGTTGCGTCACCGCTGCGTGCCGAAATGGGCGCGCCGGTCGGCGACGGCGCCTGTGCGGTGATTCTCGGCTCGGCGCCGGGTGGAACCGTGATGGTCACCGCAACGGGTCACGACCTCGAGCCCCATCATCCCGGTGCACGGGATCTCCGCAGGTGGACCGGACTGCAAAGGGCCTGTCGCCGGGCCTACATGGCGGCAGGGATCGTCTCACCGGGGTTCGCCGCAGTCGAACCCTCGTGCTTGTTCCCCCACGAGGAGGAACTCTTCGTTGCTGCAACCGGCATCGGCGCGGAGACGAATCACTCGGTTGACGGAGGACTGTTCTCTGGAACCGCCCCTGCCATCTCAGGTCTGAGCAGGCTCATCCGGGTGGCACACACCCTCAACGGCCATCGTGGTGAACGGGGGCTCGCTCACGGCACCTGGGGTCCGGCCGGACAGGGCCAGGCAGTCGCGATCGTGGAGGCCCGATGAACCCCGTTGCGATCATCGGTACCGGCCAGACGAACCACGCGAAGGACCGAAGTGATGTCTCACAGCCCGAGCTCGTACGAGAAGCGGTTGATGCCGCACTCGCCGATGCAGAGCTTCGACCCGCTGACATCGACGCGGTCGTCATCTCGAACATGGAGATGTTCGAGGGACGCGCCTTTCCTGAACTCTGGGTCGCTGCAGGAGCCTACGGGGATCGCAAGCCCGTCATGAAGGTCGCGACCGGCGGGACCTCGGGTACCAGCGCATGCATCGCCGGGTTTCACCAGGCGGCGTCCGGCATGTTCGGGACGGTTCTCGTCGTCGGATTCGAAAAGCACTCGGAGGGACACACCCAGACCGGCATGGCACTCGTCGATCCGTTCTGGGACCGTTCCGTTGCTTCCGGTGCACTCGGGAACTTCGCCTTGTCGATATCTCAGTACATGGTCGAACGAGGCGTCAACGAGGAGCATGCCGCACAGGTAGCCGTGAAGGCACGACGCAACGCAGCGAACAACCCGTACGCCCACCTCCAGATGCCCGATCTCACCGTGGACGAGGTGCTGTCGTCGCGCATGCTCGCCGAACCCCTCCGGCTGCTCGACATGTGTCCACAGTCCGACGGAGCAGCGGCCATCGTCGTTGCCTCTGGCGACACGGCGCGGGTCCGTGGCAAGGCGACAGCCTGGGTCCACGGGGCGGCAACCCGCCACGATCAGCCCTACCTCGGCGACCTCGACCGTCGGCTGGTCACGACGCGGGCCCTGCGAAGCGCGGCGGCATCCGCATACGCGCAAGCAGGCATCACCAAGCCCATCGCGGATTTCGATGTCGCAGAGATCTACGAACCCGCAACCTATGCCGAGCTGGCCTGGTACGAGGCGCTCGGTCTATGCGAGGACGGCGAGGCTGGCCGCCTGATCGCTGACGGAACGACTCAAATGGATGGCTCGTTGCCGGTCAATCCCTCAGGCGGCGTCCTATCCACGAACCCGGTCGGGGCGTCCGGTGTCATCCGAGTTGCGGAAGCCTCGGCACAACTCCACGGCCGGGCCGGATCGAGACAGGTCGAGGGTGCGCGAACCGCCCTCGTCACCGGGTACGGGGTCTACGCGTGGAGCGATGTCATCGTGCTGCGAACGGAGATGCCGTGAAGGCCAGCCAACCGGAGTTCATCAGCACCACGCTGGAGCTCGACACAACCTGGCGATATGCATCGGGGGCACCGATGGAACGCTTCCTCGAGGGCCTCACGCAGAAGCGCATCGAAGCAACACGCTGCCCGGAGTGCGGCTGCCGCTACCTGCCACCTCGGCCGTTCTGTGGGCGATGCCTTGTCCGGATGCACGAGTGGGTCCCGGTCGACGACACCGGGACGCTGGTCGCATGGACCGTCGTTCATGTCCCGATCATCGACGGCCGAACGGGGGAGCCGCGCCCATCCCCATACGGAATGGGTCTCATCCAACTCGACGGTTCCGACACGGCCCTCAACCACTACATGGCAACCGCCGATCCCGAGCTCCTCACGATCGGCGCAACGGTGCGAGCGGTGTGGCGTGAGGAGCTCCTCGGAGCGATGGACGACATCATCCACTTCGAGGTGCTGCGATGATCTTCGAGAGCACGATCAAGCTCCCCTTCTCGTATGCCGCGGGCGGTATCAGCTCACGGTTCCTCGTCTCCCTGCGGGACGAGCGGGCCATTCTCGGTGCTCGATGCACGGGCTGTTCGACCGTCACCGCTCCGGCTCTTCCGTTCTGCCCCGCATGCGGCCGCGCCACCGAAGAGGTGGTCGGGATCGGCCCGGGTGGGACGCTCGAGGCTTGGACCGAACAGCCCACGAAGGGTGTGTTCGGTCTCATTCACCTCGACGGCGCCGATACACCCCTCGTCCACCGGTTGATCGGGCAGACCGACTGGGATTCAGTCAGTCGCGTCATTGCGGTCTTCGCTGAACACCGCGATGCAAGGATCACCGACATCGAGGGATTCATCGCACTAGGAGTCGATTCATGAGCATCGGCGTCACCAGGCAGGATCATGTCATCACCGTGACGATCGACCATCAGCAGGCGCGCAACGCCATCACCCTCGCCATGACCGAGACGCTCATCGGAGTGTGGGAGGACTTCGCCGACGACCCGGAGTTGCGAGTTGCCGTCCTCACGGGGGCCGGAAGCAAGGCGTTCTCCGCCGGTGCGGACCTGACAGAAGTGGGGTCTTGGTACGCGTCGATGTCCCCTGACGAGCGACGGCAGCACGCCGAGACCCAGCCCGGTCTCGGGGGGATCACGCGCAACCTCGACCCTGGGAAACCGATCATCGCAGCGATCAATGGCGCATGTCTCGCAGGAGGCCTTGAGCTGGCACTCGCGTGCGACATCCGGATCGCTGCCGACCATGCCACCTTCGGGCTTCCCGAAGTGAAATGGGGTCTCATCCCGGGTGCCGGAGCGACCCAGCGTCTTCCCGCCATGGTCTCGAGCGCCACGGCGATGGAGATGCTGCTCACCGGCGATGTCATCGATGCCGAACGAGCCCTGCGTTCGGGGCTCGTGAGTGCCGTCTTCCCCGGGCGGGATCTGATGAGTGCGGCGTACGACATCGCGACGAGAATCGCACGCAACGCGCCCCTCGCCGTTCGAGCCGTTCGCCGAGCGGCCAGACAGGGACGCCATCTTCCACTCGATGAAGGTCTCCGTCTCGAACAGCAGATCGCCGAACCCCTTCGCAGCACCGGAGATGTCAAAGAGGGCCTCGAGGCCTTTCGTGAGAAACGAACACCCGAGTTCAAAGGACGATGAAGATGCACCGGACAACCACCATCACCTGTACGAACGAAGGTCGGGTGCGCCGGATCACGCTCAACCGGCCCGAAGTGCTCAACGCTCTCAACGGCGCCATGCTCACCGAACTCAGAGAGGCCGTTGCCGAGGCTGCGAAAGATCCCGCAACAGGTGTCGTGCTGATCGACTCGGCCGCCGAAACGGCCTTCTGCTCCGGGATCGATGTCGCCTATGTGAAGGACCTAGCCGGTTTCGGTGTTCGTGAGATCGGAAGGGAACTCCATCGGACCTTCCTTGCCATGCGAACCGAGGAGATTCCCATTGTCTGCGCAATCGACGGCCTGTGTCTCGGAGCCGGCCTCGAACTTGCCGTCTCGTGCGACTTCATGATTGCCACCGATCGGTCCACCTTCGGGCTTCCGAACATCCATCGTGGGATACCCGCCATCGTCGAGGCAGCCATTCTCCCGATGGCGGTCGGGATCCAAGGCGCTCGCGAGATGGCATATCTCGGTGATTTCTGGGACGCCGCGAAGGCAGAGCGCAGGGGTCTCCTGTATGCGGCCGTTCCACCGGGCGAGTTCGAAGATGAGGTTCAGTCGCTCGTCGGTCGGCTTGCAACGAAACCTGCCGCGGCCCTTGGGACCCAAAAGGAGATCATCCACAAATGGATGACCACCGATCTCGAGTCGGCCATCGACTTTTCGATCAACACGGTGGTCCTCAACTGGCTGACACGGGACCAGAAGGAAGGGATGGCGTCCTTCCTCGAGAAGCGAGAGGCCGAGTTCGAAGGAGGACAACGATGAACCGGGTCGTCGTGACCTGTGCCCTCACGGGGGCACAGCAAGGCAAGGAGGCCAATCCGAACCTACCGGAGCAGCCGGACGAGATCATTGCGCAAGGTGTCGAAGCGTGGAATGCAGGGGCGGCCATCCTCCACATTCATGCAAGGGACCGCAACGGCAAGGCCACCGCCGATGTCGAGGTGTTTCGGACGATCGTCGAAGGCATCAAAGCAGCGGGATGCGATGCGGTCATCAACCTCACCACCGGAGGAGCAGTTGCCGGTCTTCCTCTCGAGGAGCGTGTTGCGGTCGTACCAGCCCTCGCTCCCGAGATCGCGTCGTACAGCGTCGGCGGTGGAGCGCTCCTCGGTCGGTACGACAGTCGTACCGATCGATGGGTCAACGACCGCTGGGTTCCGCTGTTCTCCTCCCACGGTGAACTCGAGCGTGTGGCTCGCATCTTCCAACAGCACGGGACACGGCCCGAGCTCGAGGTGTATCACGCCGGAATGATGAACAATGTGCACGACCTCGACCGGATCGGCGCGCTCGATCACCCCATGCTTGTGAACTTCGTGACCGGGATCCCTGGCGAGATCACTTCGTCGAGGGTGAAGGACCTCGTCTTCCTCGTCGATCAGCTCCCGGACGACGCCGTATGGCAAGTCACCTCGATCGGTGCACGCAACCATTTCCGTATGATCGGCGCCGTGCTCGCCATGGGTGGGCAGGTCCGGGTGGGAATGGAGGACAATGTGTACATCGACCATGGCGAACTCGCACGATCAAATGGCCAGATCGTCGAGCGGGCGGTTCGGATCATCCACGAGGTGGGGTTCGAGGCGGCGACTCCTGATGAAGCCAGGGAGTTGCTTTCGCTGCGGGGGGCGTAGCGATGGGCACCGCAGAGCGCCGTGCGCGCGAACGCGAAGCGCGCCGGCGGGCAATACTCGACGCGACCAGGGAGCTGGTCAGAGAGCACGGTTTCAACGGAACCACAACGCGTCAGATCGCCGAACTCTGCGAACTGTCAGAAGCAACCCTGTTCTTCTACTTCTCGAGCAAGGACGAGATCCTGATCTCGCTGCTTGAGGAGGCGTGCCAATACTGGGCAGACGGACTTGCGTCGCTGCTCTCGACGGACGGAGACTCCCAACAGAAGCTCGCCGATGTCTGGAGCTTCTTCGGGGATGTTCAGCGTGAACACCCCGAGTATGTCCATGTCTCGACCTACCTCGCCCAGCCACAATCGACGACTTCCGTCGATGCCGATGTCATGGCGAACCTCAAGAAGCTGACCGGGGAGAACTTCCTGCGTCTCGCAGACCTCATGGCAGAACTCGACGGAGTGGCGAACCCGCGCCTCGCCGCAGATGTCCTGTGGTCGACCTTCCTCGGGCTGATGGTCCTCCGCCAGAGCCGCACAAACCTCGGAGCGCCAGAGCACCCGACGCCGGCAGGCCTCGTCGCCGCTCTTGGGCTGCTTGAGAAAGGACTCTCCCCTCCGGGGACATCGCAATGACCGAGCAGGATCGGATGCTCCTCGCCGGAATCCGGGTACTCGACTTCGGTCGCTACATCGCCGGACCGTACTGTGCGTGTTTGCTCGCCGATCTCGGCGCCGATGTGATTCGAGTCGAGAAGATTGCGGGCAGCGAGGATCGGCTGCTCATCCCGGTCGCCCACAACGACGGAGGGGCGATGTTCCTCCAGTCGAACCGCAACAAACGGAGCCTGACACTCGATCCGACGAATCCCGACGGGGCCCGGATTGTGAGGGATCTCGTGTCGGAAGCGGATGTTGTCGTCGCGAATGCTCCCCGCCAGATCCTTGCCCGGATGGGAATCGACTACGAGTCACTGGCGCAGATCAATCCCCACATCATCTTGACAACAATCGACGCATACGACGAGCCGGGACCGTGGAGCGACCGACTCGGCTTCGATGGTGTCGGTCAGGCAATCTGCGGGTCTGCTTTTCTTTCAGGTGACCCTGATCTCCCCTCGAAGTCCTATGTGCCGTGGGTCGACTTCCTTGCAGCCACCATCGCGGCGTTCGGAACCATGGCGGCACTTGCCGAGCGCGAACGAACCGGTCGCGGCCAGCATGTACACAGCTCCCTCCTGGCATCTGCGCTGACCGTGGCCAACTCGGCGCTGATTGAGCAGTCGGTCATCGGTCCGAATCGGGTGGCCACGCAGAACCGATCACAGGTCGCGGCGCCAGCCGACATATTTCGAACCACCGACGGATGGGTCATCGTTCAGGTGGTGGGCGATCAGCTCTTCCGACGATGGGTCGGGCTCATGGGTGAGGAGCAGTGGCTCACCGATAGTCGTTTCGCGAGCGATCAGTCTCGCGGTGACCACCGCGACACCCTCTGCCAAGCCATGGCCGCCTGGTGTAGCGTTCGTTCCACCGCTACCGCTCTTGACGAGCTCGCTGCGGTCGGGATCCCGGCCGGGCCTGTCTATTCACCCCAGCAGGTGCTCGACGATCCGCATATTCGGGCGACCGGGCTGCTCAAACCAACACCATACCCGGAAACCCCTTCACCCCCTCCGCTCGTCGACACGCCCGTCTCGTTCAGTGTCACGGCCGCCGGCATCCATCACCGTCCACCGCGGCTCGGCGAACACACCGACCAGATCCTCTCTGAACTCGGGTACACGACCACGGCCATCGCTCGACTCCGGGACGAAGCCGTCATCTGACTTCGGGAAGGACAGTCCGAACTCGTCGGCACCAATGCCGTTGTCAGTACGAGGTCGGCAACCCGAGGGAGTGTTGGGCGATGTGGTTGAGGATCATCTCCCTGCTCACCGGCACCGTCCGGAGTGATCGAACCACGAACCAGAGATCTGCGAGACCGATCTCGGAGGTGAACCCGCTCCCGCCGTGGGTCTGGATGGCCCGATCGAGGGCGAGTTCCGCGGCATCTGCCGATGCGAGCTTCGCGATGTTGACGGCTTCGGCGGCATCCTCGTCGGCGTCGTAGAGTGCCGCAGCGTGTTGGGTCGCGAGCCGAGCCAGTTGGAGCCCAGCGTGCGCCTCGGCAAGGGGATGGGCAATGCCTTGGTGGGCACCGATCGGAGTGCGCCACACGGTTCGCTCTCGTGCGTACTCGACTGCCTTGCCGATGGCATAGCGTCCGATTCCGTTTGCGGTTGCCGCCGCTGCAATCCGCTCCGGATTCAGACCGGTGAACAACACGCGAAGACCCGCACCAACGGTCCCGACCATCGAGTCGGCCGGGACCGCAACATCGTCGAAGAAGAGCGTGTATTGCCGTTCGGGGGTGATGAGCTCCATCGCGATCTCTTGGCGTTCGAGTCCTTCGGCATCGGTTGGGACGATGAACAACGAGAGCCGATCACGCGCGTTCGAATCGCCTCCAGGCTCGGTCGTCTTGGCGACAACGAGAATGGCGTCGGCGTCATCGACGCCCGTGATGAAGGTCTTCGCTCCCGTGAGCCGCCATGTGTCACCGTCGCGGGTGGCCATGGTCGAGATCTCGTACGAATTGGAGCCTGCATCAGCTTCGGTGATCGCAAAGGCCATCCGCTTCGTGCCATCACCGATTCCGGTGAGCCATTCGTCCTGCTGGGCCGCGGTCCCGTGTCGCGCAAGGATGGATCCACAAATCGCCGGTGAGACGATGAGCATCAGGAGAGGGCAACCACGGGCGGCCAGCTCTTCGATGACGATGGCCAACTCGGTCATACCCATCCCTCCCCCGCCGAAGCGTTCAGGAATGTTCACTCCGACGAAGCCTGCCTTGGCAGCGGCGTCCCACAGCTCATCGACATGCCCGTTGCCGCGGGCCCGCTGCGCGAAGTACTCGTGCCCGAAGTCGTCGGCGATCTCCCCAACTGTTCGACGAATCATGGCGTGTTCGGGTGAATCGGTGATCATCAGGGCCTCCACCCCTTGGTGAGCGCGGTGAAGATCATCTCGCGTTGCACCTCGTTGGCGCCCTCCCCGTATTCGATGATCTTGCAATCCCGGTAGTACCGCTGCACGGGGCTCTCCATCATGTATCCCTGCGCCCCGTGGAGGTGCATGGCTCGTTCGGCGAGCCAGGTCGTGGTCTCCGAGGCCACCAGCTTGGCGATCGATGCTTCGGTGTCGTAGGGGCTGCCCGCGTCGAGCATCCCAGCCGCGTCATAGACGAGGTTCCGGGACGCGACGAGTCGGGCGGCCATGTCGGCGAGGGTGAACCGCACCGCCTGCAGTTCGGACATGGGACCACCAAACTGCTCCCGCGTCCGGGTGTGGCTGACCGCCGCGTCAAGGGCGGCTCGTCCGATACCGAGGGCGAGTGTCGCCCCAAAGATTCGACCTTGGGAGAGCACGGGAAGACACTGGCGGAATCCCTCGTCCACCCGTCCGACGAGCCGACTCGACGGCACCTTCACATCGTCGAAGTGGAGCTCGCCGAGCTTCGAAGGGTCCATGCCGAGTTTGTCCATCTCGGTGCGGGTGAGACCCGGTGTGTCGCCGTCGACAGCAAACACCGAGATCCCGGCAAGCGATCCGGGCTCACCAGAAGTTCTCGCCACAACGAGGATCAGGTCGGCGATCGTGCCGTTCGTGATGTAGAGCTTGGAGCCGTTCAGGGTGAAGGTGTCGCCGGTCGTCTTTGCGGCAAGCCGGACGCGTGTGACATCGGCCCCTGAATCGGGTTCAGCGTACGCCCACGCGCCGATGGTGCTGCCCGTCAACACTCCGGGAAGGGCCGAGTTGCGCAGCTCGTCTGATGCGACGAGTGCAAGGGCCCCGCCAGCGAGGACGGCGTGGACATAGATGCCGAGAGCCACCCCGGCAGAGGCGACCGACAGCTCCTCGAACAGGATGCACCGCTCGACCGCACCTCCCCCAGATCCCCCGGCCTCTTCCGGAATGCCGATACCAAGCCAGCCGAGATCGCCAAGACGCTTGAACAACTCGACGGGGTAGCGATCGGCGAGTTCCCATTCCCGAACATGCGGCGCGATCTCCGATGCGACGAACCGCTCGACCTCATCCCGGAACGCCGTCTGGTCGGAGGTCAGTTCACGCACCGGTGAACTCCGGTGTCCGCTTCTGTTGAAACGCAGCAACACCTTCGCGATGGTCAGCCGTCTGGAGACACTGAACCTGCGCGAAGATCTCAAATTCGAATTCGTCCGCCATGTCGACTCCGAGGGATCGATGGATCGCCCGCTTCGTCCAGGCGTGCGCGATCGGTGGTCCCGATCCGATCCGAGCGGCCCACTTGGCCACCTCGGCGGCATGGTCGGCCGGTTCAACGACGCGATGAACCAGAGCCATGTCCAACGCCTCATCAGCGTCGAAGAGACGGCCGGTGAACATGAGCTCTTGTGCCTTGCCGAGGCCCACATACCGCGGAAGGAACCAGCCAGCGGACATGTCGCACCCGGCGAGCCCGATTCTTGTGAACGGGGCGCCGAGGCGGATCCCTCGTGCAGCAATCCGGAAATCGCACGCCATGGCAAGCCCGAGACCGCCCCCGACGGTGTCACCGTGGAGCGACGCGATGACCGGCTTGTCCATTGTTACGATCGCGTGGATGGGATCGAGGTAGTGCCGCACGATCTCCTCCCATTCCTTGGCAGGCCGCGGCTCCATCTCGCCCTGATCGGCCCCGGCACAGAACACCTTGCCGTTGCCTGCAAGTACGACGACCGCGGCATCTGACGCCGCCGCCTGTTCGAGCCGTTCCACGAGAAGACCTACCGTGGGGATCGCGAGCGTGTTGAGCCGGTCGGGCCGGTTCAGGGTGACGGTGGCGATTCCGTCGGCTTCGTCAAAGAGGACATCTGACTCCATGTTGCTACCTCACCTGTGTTGGACCATGACGGTGCGCCCCGGCGTCGGGGCATGTTCGAAAACTCCGGGAACCTCGTCGAGTGTGATCGTTCGAGATATCGCATGTGTGACATCGAGCCGTTCCGACGCAATGAGATCGAGGACCGTCCTGATTTCAGCGAGCGTCGAACCGAACGATCCGCTGACGGAGTTCTCCCCCGCCACGAAGCGGATGAGCGACGGGAGACGAGGGTGGTCGTGGCCCACACCGACGATCACCAACCTTCCCCCTGGCGCCAACGAAGCCGCACCGAGTTCCACGGACTCGGCCCGACCAACACACTCAACGACGAGAGAAGGGCCGCCTGAGCGTTCAAAGATGGACTTGGAACCGTCACCGGAGGCCGGATCGACCACATCGTCCGCTCCGACGGCAAGCGCCGCATCTCTCGCATCGGGTGACGGATCGACCGCAACGATTCGTCTGGCTCCCGCCATGCGGGCGATCGCGATCGCCTGGAGCCCGAGCCCCCCAGCGCCGACGACCACGACGATCTCACCTGCCCTGATCTTGCCGATCGACACCAGAGCGTGATAGGGCGTTGCGATGGCGTCAGGCACGATCGCGGCGACTTCGTCCGACACCTCGTCCGGAATCGGAATCAGGATCTGGTGTGGGATTGCGACGAGTTCGGCGAAACCCCCCTGGCGGTTCATGCCGAGAACCTCCGGACGACGACAGCGATGCTCGTTTCCCTCGAGGCACGCTCGGCAGGCACCACATGTGACCTGGCCGTAGGAAAGGACACGGTCACCAACGACAACTCCATCGACACCGGTGCCAACGGCGGTCACGACACCGGCAATCTCGTGACCGGGTACCGTCCCTGCGGCCACTCCGAGTTCGCCTGCGACGATGTGGCGATCCGTTCCGCAGATCCCGGCAGCTCGTACCTCGAGCATGACCTCGCCCGGGGCGAGATCGGGATCAGGGACGGTATCGATCCTCAGATCGTTGGCTCCGTGGAAGACGACAGCGCGCATCTCCCTACGCGCCTATCCCGAAGACCTGTGCGGCATTGTCGCGGAGGATCTTGCGTGTTGCCTCATCTGAGAAACCGGCGTCATACACATCATCGACACACGAGAACGGCAGCAGGGGATAGTCGGTACCCCACAGCATCTTGTCCCGGCCACGCCCACCGGCGAACCGCTTCAGGGAATCGGACCAGTATCG
The DNA here is from genome assembly GCA_041393965.1 of Acidimicrobiia bacterium. Classification (NCBI taxonomy): domain Bacteria; kingdom Bacillati; phylum Actinomycetota; class Acidimicrobiia; species Acidimicrobiia bacterium. The sequence goes on from JAWKJB010000001.1 coordinate 418,695, forward strand.
AGCGGGGCGCGCCGACGACTCGATGTAGACATTCGGATGCTTCCAGGCGAGGATCATCATCTCTTCGACCCATGGATCCCCGTTGTGGGTCCCGATCAGCTTCAACTCGGGGAAGGTGAGCGCGACCTCATCCAGGTAGATGGGTCGACCGCATTCCGACGGCAGCAGCGGACCGGTGTGCCCGACCTGGATTGCGAGAGGAATGTCGTATTCGACACATGCGACATAGAACGGCCAGTACATCCGGTTCGTTGGAGGGGGCGCCGTCGTGCGCCCGTCACCGTATTGATATGGCTCGAGCCGAAACACGCGCATGTCGAGTTCTTCGACACACCGGCGGAACTCACGCATCGCAGGCATGGGATCCCTGATGTCGACGGTGAAGGACCCGACGAACCGGTCGGGTGCTTCGCGCACATAGGTAGCCGTTTCATCGTTCGTGACGACCCATGTGTCGAGAAACTTGAATGCAGATGCGACTCCGATCTCGACACCTGCCTCGTCCATCTCGGCAATCACCTCGTCGAGCGTGAAGCCCTTCCGGAACCGCTCCTCGACGCCGTACTTGCGGAAGATGTGCCAGAACGAGTCCGGCCATCGGTCGGCAGTGGCCGGCGAACAGATCGTCATCCATGCATCGATCGCACCCACTCGTTGCGTCACTCGCCTCTCCTTCCTTTCGCTCACATCAGTGCCCTTGCAATGATCTCTCGCTGGATCTCGGAGGTCCCAGCTCCGATGGAGAAGCCGGCAACATCGCGGTAGTACCGGGGAATCGGCGACTCCTCCATCTGTCCGAAGCCTCCGTGGAGTTGAAGAACCTCAGAAGCGACGAAACGAACCGCATCTGCGGCGTGCAGCTTGGCCATCGAGACGGCGATCTCACCGGATGGATGGTGCTCGTCGAGCAGATAGGCCGCCTGATGGGTGAGGAGGCGAGTCGCCTCGAGCCGTGTCGCCATTTCGGTGAATCGGTGGCGCCATGTCTGGAATCCGTCCAAGGTCGAACCGAAGGCTCGCCTTGTGGAGGCGTACGCGAGGCCGAGCTCGATGAGTCTTTCCATGATCCCAACGGCGAACGCGGCGATCACCAAGCGCTCACCTGCGAAGTGGGCGAGGATGTACCGCATACCCATTCCTTCTGCTCCGATGAGATTCCCGACCGGAATGCGGCACTCGTCGAAGAACAGCTCGGCCGTGTCGGAGGCTCGGGCACCGAGCTTGTCGAGCCTTCTCCCGACCTCGAACCCAGCCGTGGCGGTCGGAAAAACGACAACGGACACACCGCGGGGCCCTTGATCTCCGGTTCGGACGGCGAGCGTGATGAAGTCTGCTCGCGTCCCGTTCGAGATGAAGGTCTTCTGACCCGAGATCACATAGGCGTCCCCGTCACGGACCGCACGGGTCGTGATGGCGGCCACATCGGATCCTGCGGCCGGTTCGGTCACACCGATCGCACCGATGAGCTCCCCTCGAATCGCCGGGCCGAGGTAGGTGGCCTTGAGCTCATCGGATCCCTCGTCGGCGAGCACCGAAAGGGCGAACTCCGACTGCGCCATGAGCCCAACCGCGGTGCCAACGGTGTCGCCCTTCGCGAGTTCCTCGCACAGCACGCAGGTGGCCAGATAGCTGCCCTCACCCCCGCCCCAAGCAGCGTCGTAGCGAAGGCCGATGAGACCCGCCCTTCCAGCCTCGCCATACAGCTCCCTCGGGAACTCACCTGCTGCTTCCCACGCGTCGGCATTGGGGCGAATCTCCCTTTCGACGAAGGAAGCGACCGTGCGGCGGAAGGCGTCCAGGTCGGCATCAAGGTAGCGAGATGGTTGGCGGGGGTACGCCATCGCGATCCTTCCGGACGGTCTTGCGGGACGACCCGTGCCGGGACGCCCCTCACTGGACGACTGACTATCTGAGGATATCAGTCAGTCGTCGTCTATTCCAACTGGTTGAGCCGACGCATCAGCGTCCTGGCGGAGGACGCGCTTGAGGACTTTGCCTGCCGGCGTCCGCGGCAGGGGCTGATCGGTCACGATGAGCCTCCTTGGAATCTTGTATCGCCCGAGCCTGCCCTCGCAACGCGCTACAACCTCTTCGAGGGTGAGGTCGTGACCCTCGATGGGGCGAGCAACAACGCATACGGCTTCTCCCCATTCGGGATGTGGCACGCCGATGACGGTGGCTTCGGCGATGGTCGGCATGGCGGCAAGCACATTCTCGATTTCGGCGGGGTAGATGTTCTCCCCACCGGAGATGATCATGTCCTTCTTGCGGTCGACGACGAACAGATATCCGTCTTCGTCGACCCGGCCGAGGTCACCGGTGTGCAGCCAGCCGTCCTCGAGAGCAGCTGCCGTCGCCGCGGGATCCTTCCAGTAGCCGACCATGACATGGGGTCCGCTGATGATGATCTCACCCACCTCGTCGGGGGCGACATCGTTGCCATCAGAATCCACGACTCGGATATCCGTGTGGAACATCGGCAGTCCGGTGGATCCCACCTTGTCGAGAGCCTGCTCCGCTCCGAGGACTGCTGCCCCTCCCGTGCACTCGGTGAGTCCGTAGACCTGCTGGATGGCGATACCGCGCCCTGCCCAGGCCTCGATCAGGGGCACCGGGACTGGTGCGGTACCACACAGCGCCCATCGGACCGATGCCAGGTCGTATCGGTCGAAGTCCGGCACATGAAGCATGAAGTTGAGCATGGCGGGTACCGCAAGGAACGAGTCGATTCGCTGCTCCTCGATCGATTCGAGGAAGGCGACGGGGTCGAACGCTTGCATGAGCACCGTGGTCGCCCCGACATGGGTATTGATCACCGCGTAGATAAGGGCACCGATGTGGAACAGGGGAAGTGCCACGAGCACCCGATCGTTGCGACGCCAGTCAAGGCTGAATGTGACCGTGCACGAGTCATAGAAGAGGTTGTTGTGGCTCAGCACCGCTCCTTTGGCACGGCCCGTGGTGCCCGCGGTGAACATGATGACGACCGGATCATCACCACCGGCTTCGATCTTCGGCTCATTCGGTTCGTGGCTTTCGATCAGCGCCTCATAGCGATGGTCTCCACCGGAGGCCTCTTCACCGACGACCACCCGGATTCCGACCGTCGTCTCGGCGCACACCACTTGTGCGGTGTCACGATGCTCGGACCCGTAGACGAGTGCTGACAAACCAGCGTCACTCGCAACAGGGACAACCTCAGGAGGAGCGAGACGCCAATTGAGCGGAACGATGACGGCGCCGATCTTCGCGAGACCGAAGAAGGACTCGAGGAATTCGGGCGAGTTCCCGAGCAGGAGGCCGACCCGGTCGCCTTGACGCAACCCGTGGTCGCGGAAGGCGTTGGCGACACGATTCGCACGCTCGTTCAATGCTCGGTAGGCGACCGGCCGGCCGTCGAACACCAACCCGACCATCGTCGGATCGAGGAGAGCTCGCTTGGTGAGAAAGGAACCGATATTCGTGCGCATTTCCATACTCTCCGTTGTCAGGTCCGGGAAACGATCCCTTGACCTGTGACCAAGTTAGGATTCCGGTCACCCCGCTGCAAGTCGAGCCCACATGACGACAACGGTCAGGGAACAACTCATCGAAGCCGCCGAAGGACAGTTCCGTCGGTTCGGTTACCGCCGCACGACCATTGACGATGTGACCAGGGTCGCCGAGGTCGGCAAGGGCAGCTTCTACTTGCATTTCCCCTCCAAGGAAGCTGCCTACATGGCCGTCGTCGAAGCGTCACTCGAGCGATTCCTCGCCGAGGCCGACGCCGCCCTCCACCAGCCCGGTTCGGTTCCACGGCGCCTCCGCACCCTGGTGGCCGTGACCGCCGAACACTATGGCAAGGACGAACTGCTGCGTGCATCCCTCTTCGGGGAGGCTGCGCTCGTCGACGGAACCGTGGCACGCGAAGCCGCCGACATCCAGCGCAGCCGCATCCGCGCCCTGCTCGCAGAAGTGCTCACGCAGGGGATCGAGGACGGATCCATCCGAGCCGATCTCGATGTGGAGGCGACCGCGGCGGTGCTCTTCGAGATCGGTTGGGCGATCGTGCGATCCGAACTCGACGACACTGCCGAGCTCCCCCTCGTCGTCGCTCTCGACACGCTCAACGACATCGTCGGGATGGGCCTCGTCGCCCGCTCACCGGCCGCCAAGCCATGAGTCGACGCATTCCGAACCACGACGATCCCCAAACCGTCACCGACATGATCCACACGGCGATGCAGCGCGTCCCATTCGGTCAATGGCTCGGTCTCGAACTCACCCATCTCACAACCGAACGGGTCCATGTCGGGCTCAAGATGCGCGACGAGTTCGTTGGCAACCCGGCGAGGAACATCCTCCATGGCGGCATCATCTCGGCTGTGCTCGATACGGTTGGTGGTTTCGCTGCTCTGCTGGGGGTTGTTGCGCAGGGTCGGAACAGCAATGGGTCGGACGAGGTCTCACCGTGGCTCAGTACGATCGATCTGCGCACCGACTTCTTGCGCCCCGGTACCGGCGACGCGTTCACCGCCGAGGCATATCCGTTGCGGGTGGGGAACCGCCTTGCGGTCACCCGGATGGAGCTCCACAACGACGCGGAGACCCTCATTGCTGTCGGCACCGGTACCTACATCATTCCCTAGTTGACTGCCGCTTGGGGAAAGCGCGCTTCTCGTCCGCGTCACCGACGAGGGACACAAACCGCACCGGACCGAAATCCTCCCTGTTGAAGGTGTCTCCATCGCGGCGTATCCGGAGAAGGCGTTGCTGGCGTGAAGTGGGCCCGACCGGTATCACGCGGCGTCCGCCATCGATGAGTTGTTCCAGCAGTGCCTCGGGTATCTGCACGGCCCCGGCAGTCACCACGATGGCATCGAATGGCGCCGCGTCAGGATATCCGAGGGTGCCGTCGCCCCAGACCACATGCGCATTGTGATAGCCGAGTTCCTCGAGCATTCGGCGGGCATTGTCAGCCAATGCCCTGTGGCGCTCGATCGTCCACACCTCTGCGGCAATCCGGCTCAGGACTGCAGCGCCGTACCCTGATCCCGCGCCGACCTCGAGCACCCGATCTCTGGGCCCGACCTCCGCCGCTTCTGCCATCAACGCCACGATGTATGGCTGTGAGATCGTCTGTTCCTCAGCGATGGGAAGAGGATGGTTCTCGTATGCGAACTCGGCCAATTCGGAGGGAATGAAGCGCTCCCGTGGGACGGTCCTCATCGCCCGCAGCACATCGGGATCGGACACACCGCGGCTTGCGATGTCTCGTGCGACCATCCGCGCACGCGCCCGGGTGAAAACCGATCCCTCGTCGGAAGCCTGACCTTCTCCTCGTTTCGGATCCCGGTTCATCACTGCTTCATCCGTATCGTCACTGTACCGCCTCTCGACCGGGCCTGAGACCGGGTACCATGAAACAGAGGAAGGTGTGTCCTCGGCCACATCCCGGAAAGAGGTGCCAGACATGGTCGTTGTGGTAGGTGTCGATGAGTCCCCTGTTTCGGTGACGGTGCTCGCACGCGGCATCCAGGAAGCGAGGTGGCGAGGTACCGATGTGCATGTGGTGCATGTCTTGCAAGCTCCGGTGACCTATGGAGAGTTCCCACTTGACATGGCCGCGTTCGCCGAGGCACAACGGAATGCGGTGTGGCGGTCCCTCGAGTCGACCATCGCCGGGGCCGATATCTCGATTGAACGCGTCGACCTGGGCGGCTACCCGCCCGATGTCTTGGTGCGGTATGCCTCTGAACACGCGGCGGAACTCCTGGTTGTGGGGACCCGCGGCCGGGGCTCTTTCACCTCTCTGCTCCTTGGCAGTACGAGTCAACGAGCGATTCATCTCGCCGAATGCGATGTGCTCGTCGTCAAGCCGGAGCAACCGCCCGAGCAGTAGGGACCGGTCCACCGACCCCGATGGCCCACTCGGAACGGCCTACCCGGAACGGCCTACTCGGAAGTGCGGAAGTCCTCGTGCATGTGCGACGGAGTCGGGCCCGACTGGCCTTGGTACTTGGAGCCGAGCTCGGGTGAACCGTAGGGGAGGTCGGCACTGGTCGTCATCTGGTAGAAGCTGATCTGCCCGATCTTCATCCGCGGATAGATCGCGATCGGGAGGTTGGCGACATTTGACAGCTCAAGCGTGACCTGACCCTTGAAGCCCGGATCGATGAATCCCGCCGTCGAATGGATGAGCAGTCCCAGCCGTCCGAGGCTCGACTTCCCTTCGAGACGGGCGACGATGTCGTCTGCGAGGCCAACGACTTCGAGGGTGGAGCCAAGCACGAACTCGCCGGGATGCAGGATGAACGGATCGGTGCCGGCCACCGTCACCTGTTTGGTGAGGGCTTCCTGTGGGGTCTTGGGATCAATCAGCGAGTAGCGATGATTCTCGAAGACTCGGAAGTTGGCGTCGCAGCGCACATCGATGCTGGACGGCTGCACCATGGATTCGTCGTACGGATCGATCAGGATCCGACCCGACGCAACGCATTCCTTGATGCTGCGGTCCGAGAAGATCACGGGTGTCGATGCTAGTGCCTGTCCGGTTTCGTTGGCGATGTTGACGACGAGCCGGGGGCGTGGCTGGCCAGGACGCAGGACGAAGGCGCATCAAAGGAGGCGTCGAGGACGAGGACGCCGCCATCGATGTCATCTGGCCGCCGCCAACGCGGCAAACATTACCGGTCGGGGCACGAGCCAGAGCGGACGAGATCACGGACCTCGGTTCCCAGTGCATGGATCGCCCGCATCACATGGTCGTGGTCCATCGTGCCGACACTGATGTGGAGCATGAACCGATTGATCTTGAGGATGTCCCGCCACCGGAGGATCTTGGCTGCGACATCGGAAGGCGTGCCGATGACGAGTGATCCTTCCGGGGTTGCCATCTGATCGAACTGGGCCTTTGTCATCGGGCCCCAGCCTCGTTCGCGCCCGATCTGGGTCATCGCGGCTGCATAGGATGGATAGAACTCCTCTACTGCCTGTTCCATGGTCGGTGCGATGTGACCGTGGGCGTGGACCGCAAGCGGCGCGTCCTCGGGCGCATATCCGGCGTCGTCGAGGATCTGGCGATGGAGCCTGCTCAGGACGGCGAACCGATCGGGTGAGCCCCCGATGATGGCGAGGGCGACCGGAAGCCCCCGCTTGGCAGCGCGAGCGATCGACTCGGGTGTCCCACCGACACCGACCCAGATGGGCAGGATGCGGTCCGGTCGCGGGTAGATCCCCTGGTCGTCGAGTGCCGAACGGAATTGACCCGACCAAGTAACCCGTTCCTGGTCACGAATAGCCAGTAATAGGTCAAGTTTCTCGGCGAACAGTTCCTCGTAGTCGGTGAGGGAGTAGCCGAAGAGGGGGAACGATTCGATGAAGGATCCGCGACCGACGAGCAGTTCGGCCCGGCCTGACGAGACGATGTCGAGGGTGGCGAACTGCTGGAAGACGCGCACGGGATCGTCTGAGGACAACACGGTGACCGCGGGGCTGAGCTTGATCCGTTCGGTCCGTCCAGCGATAGCGGCGAGCACCACGGCGGGTGCCGATGCAGCGAAGTCCGGCCGGTGGTGCTCGCCAACGCCGTAGACATCGAGTCCGACCTCGTCGGCAAGGACCGCTTCTTCGACGACCTGCCTGAGCCGATCGCCATAGCTGATGACCGGCTTGCCGTCAGGTCCGATTGCGGTCTCTGCGAAGGTGGTGATCCCGAGATCCATCGTCGTGAGCCTACGGCTGCCCGTGACCCCCGAAAGCGCCGCGGGACCGCTAGATGGTCAGACAGACCTCGTTGGAGCCGGGACCTGCGTGACCGCCGGTGTCGACTGCCGAGATCACATAGCAGTGGATTCCCGAGATGAGCTCCCGCGGGAAGTCGATGTACTCGGTTGTGCCTGCCGCCACATCCACAAGGTGGCTCTTCGAGCCGCCGGGGTTCTCCGAGTACGACAGTGAGTAGTGGTGGAGGTCTCCGGCACCGGACGCGTTCCACATGACATAGACCTCCCCGCTTCCTCCGCCGATGCCCACGGTCACGCCGGTCACCTTGGCAGGTGGCGGATCGGAAGGGACGGTCGTGGTCGTCGATGTGGTGCTCGTGGTCGTCGTACTCGTGACCACGAGGGTGGTCGTCGTACTCGTGGTCGTGGTGGTCGGAGAAGCGATGGTCGTGCTGGTGGTTGGTGCATCTGTCGTCGATACGGCTGCCGATGTCGTCGTTGTGGAGTCACTCGACGATGTGTCGCATCCGACGACGATGAGGCCGACCACGAGGACGATTGCAGGCACAAGGAGTGACCGTCTCAGCCGGGATGAGCGTGCGCGTGTGAGATCGTCGTGAATGTGGAGATCCGACATGGTCACCTGTTCTCTCGGTTCGGTGGTCCTCCAATTGTCGCACAGGTCGAAGAGAGAGTCACCCGGACGCATCCTCGTCCGCAGTCACCAGTGAGCGCGCCGTCTGGATCGACACATCGAGATGGGACTGGAGCCCCTCGGCGAGCAAACGGGACCCGTTGAACCGTTCATCGTCAACTGTGAACTGTCAACTGATGTCTACGATTCGATCGCTGTGATCTCGACGGTCGTGGCGCCACACATCGCTCGCGTCGGCACCTCGAACCTCCGAGCGAGGTAACCGAGGCCCTTCCCGCTGGGAAGCATCGATGTGACCGACCCGGCGGGGTCGCCATCGACCGTCAATTCGGAGCCAGCAGTGACGGTTCCGGGTTCTGCCGTGATGTGGACGAGACGCCTCGTCGGTGCCGCGCCGTGACGGTGCGCTCTTGCCACGAGTTCCTGGCCCGTGTAGCACCCCTTGTCGAACGACACCGTCGCAGCGACCAGCCCCGTCATCGCCGGAGTGATCCCCTCAACCAGCTCGGCGCCCATCGCCGGCCACCCGGTCTCGATGCGGAGCTCCTCGAGATCGACCGCAGGGACCCCCACGGGGGCTTCGACATCGGGCCCGACGATGTCGACCCCTTCGATGCCTCCGATCGTACAGCGCGACACGATCGGAGCGCGAGCGGAGTAGTCCCCGACACGGTGCCCGCGCCACGCCACCCCAGGCCATCGCGTCTGGGAGAACCGCACATCGGTGCGAAACAACATGCCATCGAGCCGCTTGCGGACGGCATCGCCGTGGCCTGGCTCGATGTCGAGCGTGAGCCGATCATGCCCGATCCTCGTGACCCGCACCAGCGCCTCGATGGAGCTCTTCGGGTCGAGGATGAACGACCACGCCGACTGGCCGAGGTCGAGCGCTTCGACATCTTGGGTCAGCTGCGTTTGCAGGTACGACCGTGCGTCCGATCCTTCGACAACGACGATGTCGCGCTCGATCGGGGTTGCGGTTCGCTCCATCGTCTCCATACCCCGATGGTACCGACCGTCCCCGACGCCATCAGCGTTGCATCACAGCGTCGATGGCGCCTTCTTGGCGTCCTCGACCGTTGCCATGGTTGCGGCGATTGCACCTCCGGCGATCACGAGGACGATCCCGACCCAAGTCAGTGTGGTCGGGGATTCGCCGAGGAACAGCATCGCCCAGATGACCGCCGATGCCGGTTCGAGATACATGATGGTACTCACCGAAGCCACGGGAATGAGCCGGTACACCTCCCAGTACAGGTACCCGGTGAGCCCGGTGAAGACCGCTCCGAGCACCACGAAATTCACCAGTTCGTCGGGATGGTTGGCGATGGCGCTCACCGTGGCAGGGGCGAGCACAACCGACCCGACGACAAGTTCGCCCATCGACATCGTCAGACCGCGCAGGTCGCGTGCAGCCGGGTACCCCACGAGCATCAGGGCGGCAAACAGGGCCGCTGCCAACGCGGCGACGGCGAGCCCCTCGATCGAAGCCTTTCCCGTGTCGCCCATGTCCCACGGCTGGACGACAATCAGTGTTCCGGTCGCCGCGATCCCGAGGGCGTACCACAAGCGTCGCGGCACGACCTGGCCGAGGACCGGGCCCGCGAGGGTGGACGCGGCGATCGGGCCGAGATACAGGACGGACAGGGCGATCGCGACCGTCGTCAGCTTGATCGACGCGAAGAACGCGATCCAATGCGACGCGAGCAGGAGCCCCGACGCGACGACGCGCCCTCGGTGCATCGGAGGAAGCCGAAGGTTGCCGAGCGATGCAGCAACGATGATCAGGACACTCGCACCGAGGGTCATCCTGACCCCGACGAGGCCGACGGAAGGGACATCGTTGCGCACGAATAGCGGGATCGCCCCCCACGCCACAGCAACGCCCGCAAGGAGCAGGCTTGCCATCAGCGGGGACAGGCGCGAGTCGGACATCACGAAACGGTACAGCTCGCCGGAATCGACCAAGATCGACCGGACCAAGATCGACCGTGCGAGTGGCCGCTACATCGGCGACTCGGAGCGCCCCATGTCGGCAAAGAGCGTGAACTCGGGGAGGAAGGTCATGTCCACCCTGCCGACCCCACCCTGCCGGTGCTTCGCGATGACCACCTCTGCGACACCCTTCGACTCGATCCGGTCGGGGTTGTAGTACTCGTCCCGGTAGATGAACATCACCACATCGGCGTCCTGTTCGACGGCACCCGATTCGCGGAGGTCCCCGAGCCTTGGTCGTTTATCCTCGCGGCTCTCGACTTGCCGGTTGAGCTGGGACAGCGCAATGATCGGGACACCGAGTTCGCGGGCGAGACTCTTGAGCGATCGCGAGATCATCGCGATCTCCTGCTGACGGTTCTCCTGTCCGGACCCGTTCATGAGTTGGAGATAGTCCACAACCACGAGGTCGAGTCCGGGCTTGCGCCTGAGGCGCCGACATTTTGCTCTGATCTCGGTGACCGTCAGGCCGGGCGAGTCGTCGACGAAGATGTTCTGCTTGTACAACGCGCCCGCGGCATTCGACAGCTTCGTGAAGTCAGCCTCGTTGAGCTTGCCGGTCCGGAGCCGCTGCGAGTCGATCCGTCCCTTCGAGCACAGCATCCTCGTCACGACCTCTTCCCTGCTCATCTCGAGGGAGAAGATCGCGACCACCCTGCCACCGAGCGCGATGTTCTGAGCCATGTTCAGGGCAAGGGAGGTCTTACCCATGCCGGGTCTCGCAGCCACGACCACGAGGTTCGTCGGGTGAAGTCCGGCTAGTTTCCGGTCAAGGTCGCGGAACCCGGTTGAGATGCCGGTGACCTCGGCACCGCTGCGCTGCAGCTCCTCCGCTTTTTCGATCGCGGGCCCGAGCAGTTCGTCGATGGACTGGAGCCCGTCGCCGACCCGCCTCTCGGCCACCGCGAAGACCGCCTGCTCAGCACGATCGACCACCTCTTCGATCGGTTCAGCCATCCGGGCGGCGATCACCCCGATATCGCCCCCGACCCGCATGAGGCGTCGACGAAGCGCGTGCTCCTCGACAATGGCGGCGTAGTAGTCGACATTCGAGGTTGCAGGCACCGCATCGATGACATCGGTGAGGAAGGCGATCCCTCCGATCCGATCAAGTGTCCCGTCCCTACGCAGACCCTCAGAGACCGTCACGGCATCGATGGGCTGATTGGCGTCGAAGAGCCCCCGTACCACCTCGAACACCTGCTGGTGCGCGGGCTTGTAGAAGTCCTCAGGGTGGAGCTTCTCGAGAGCGATGTTTGCGGCTTCCGACGACAACAGGACCGCTCCGAGCACCGACACCTCGGCGTCGATCGAGTGGGGCGGAACGCGCGGTCCCGATGTGGCGGTTGGTGCGTCCAAGACCGATGTCACCGGTCCTCCTCGGTGGCTCGTCGTACCGTCACATCATCCCGTCGTTGTGTGACAGATTTCACACATCGAGCCCTGGACATCGGATGCCCGCGGTATCAGGGCTCTGGCGCTTCCGGGAGCGAGTGTATGCAGACCTGCCGACCACCAAGGATGGATCCAACGGCATAGTTTTCCCGTTCACGCTTCTTCTTCGCGCCTTGGTGCCGGAGGCAGCGGCGCACGACCTACGCCGGGATCACATCAAGGGTGACCGAGACCTCCACCTCGGCGTGCGGGCGCAAGATGATCTCGTGGAGACCGATCTCCTTGATCGGCCGGTCGATCACCACGATGCCCTTGTCGATGTCGATCCCGGTGAACTTGACGATTGCCTCGCGGACATCGGCCGCGCCGATCGAACCGAACAGGTTGCCGGAATCCCCCGCTCGGGCCGCGACGACGACCCTCGTGCCAGCGAGGCTCTCCCCGAGTTCCTCCGCGGCCGCGAGTGCCTTTTCTTGCGCCTCGATCCTCGCGAGCCGCATCTCTTCCGCTTGGCGGAGTGCGCCTTCCGACGCCTTGACGGCGAGGTTCTTCGGAACGAGGTAGTTGCGGGCGTAGCCGTCGGCAACATCGACGACATCACCCTTGTCGCCGAGTGTCTCGACCGCCTTGGTGAGAATGACCTTCATCGCTACTGCCTCGTCTGCGTGTAGGGCAGCAGGGCCATCTCCCGTGCGTTCTTTATCGCCTGGGCAACCTCCCGTTGCCGCCTCGGACTCAACCCGGTGACACGACGCGGGCGGATCTTGCCCCGATCCGACATGAACTTGCGCAGCAGCACGACATCCTTGTAGTCAACGACCTCACCATCGGCGAACTTGTGAACGATCCGCTTCCGCTTCGGACTCAACTCGGGGCGTCTGCGCCGTCGCTTCTGGCTCTTTGGACTTGCCATGATTGCTCCTTGATCTGGTGGTTACCGCTAGAACGGCGCCTCGTCAGGGCCGTAGTCGTCCCTTGCGGTCGGTGCAGGCGGCGTGGTGTTCCCACCGCCGTAACTGCCGCCCCCGTCGTTCCTCGGTGTCTTGGTCACCTGAGCGGTGGCCCAGCGCAACGACGGTCCGATCTCCTCGATCCTGACCTCGACGACCGAGCGCTTCTCCCCATCGTTCGTTTCCCACGATCGCTGCTCGAGTCGGCCGGTCACGAACACTCGGTCACCCTTCGAAAGTGACTCTGAGATGTTCTCTGCGACTTCACGCCAGCATGTGCCGCCGAAGAAGCTCGTCTCTTCCTGCCAATCCTGGTTGCGGTCGCGGTATCGCCGATTGACCGCGAGTCGAACCTTGGCCATTGCGACGCCGCTCGCCGTGAAACGGAGTTCGGGGTCTTCGACGAGGTTGCCAACCAGGGTCACACTGTTGCTCATTCCATCTCTCTTCTCTCTGGCCCCTGCTGGTGACAGCATGGCGGGGCCCTGTGACACTTTCGCTACTTGACCAGTCGGATCATCTTGTGACGGACCACGCTGTCGAGGAGACCGAGCGATCGTTCGAGGGTGGTCTGGAGATCCACATCGCAGTCGAAGGTCACGACGGCGTAGTAGCCCTCGGTCATGTGGTCGATCTCGTAGGCGAATCGTCGCTTGCCCCAGAAGTCGGTTTCGCTGACAACGCCTCCACGGTCGGAGATCGCTGTTTCCAGTTCCTCGATCGCAGCCCTGACATCGGGCTCCGCCATGTCGTAGCGGTAGATCACCATCAGCTCGTAGGAGCGCATGTTCGATATTCCTCCTGTGGACATCCGGCGGTGCGGAAGGCCCCGGCAGGTGGCCGGAGCAGGATCGTGACGCCGCGGCGTCGCGGCACGGGCTTGGTGCCGACTGTGTGGTGGGAGTGTACCGGGAATCAGATTTCAGATGACAGAAGCCAGAACCCAGAAGCCAGAAGCCAGAAGCCAGAAGCCAGAACCCAGAACTCTGATATCTGGTATCTGGTACCTGTTGTCTGATATCTGATATCTGATAACTGATCTCAGTCGGTGTAGAGGATCATCGTGTCCTCGTCGATCCAGTCGAGGTCTCCTGGATCGGCTTCGATCGCGTATCGGTAGTCGATGCCGTCACCAGGCGAATACGAGATGCACGGGTCCTTGTCGCACGGAACCATCGAGGCGAGGCCGATGAATGACCCGTCCATGTCGAACCAGGCGATATCGAGGGGGATCACCGTGTCCTTCATCCAGAAGCCGTCGTCGGGAGTATGACGCCAATAGAAGAGCATGCCGTCAAGGTTCCCGAGGTCGGTGACACCCATCAACCCGGTCGCCCGCAGTCCCGGCGTATCAGCAATCGCGAGGCGAAGAACCCGGTCGCCAACTCGGACATCTCGTATCTCGTGCCCCGCAAGCAGTGGTGGTGTCGCATCCGGTTTGGTGGTTGTGACGGGCGGCGTGGTGGTTGTGGCTGCGGGCACCGTCGTCGAAGTGGTCGGCGTGGTGCTCGTCGGGATGACCGGTGTCGACGAGGAGCACGCGACGAGGACGAAACACAGTGTCGACCGTGTGAGGATCCTCATCCCCGAGACGCTACCGCCACACCTCCGATATCAGATACCAGAACCCAGACAACAGATACCAGATACCAGAACCCAGACAACAGATACCAGATACCAGAACCCAGACAACCGACATCTGTTATCTGTTATCTGTTATCTGTTATCTGTTATCTGTCATCTGTTATCTGTCATCTGTTATCTCACCGTTCCATGGCTTCGTCGGCGAGGAAGTGATCCGAGGGAGCCGAGAGGTTCCGAAGGATCTCTTCGGAGGCGGCCGGCATGTGGTAGGTCTCGGCGTCCGAAGGGAACGCGCCGCTTTCGACATCGTCGAAGAACGCGGTAACCGCCGCGACGGCGTCGTCGGCGAGATGGGCGTACTGACGGACGAACTTGGGCAGGTACTCCCCGGCCCCGAGGCCGGTGACATCGTGGAACACAAGCACCTGTCCGTCGCAATGGACCCCGGCGCCGATCCCGATCGTCGGGATCGACAGCTCCTCCGTCACGATCTGTGCGACGATATCGGGCACGCCTTCGAGCACGATCGAAAACACCCCGGCATCCTCAAGCGCCCTCGCATCCGAGATCAGCTCGTAGGCCGCCTGAGCCTCCTTGCCCTGCACTCGGTAGCCACCCATCGCGTGAACCGACTGAGGCGTCAGTCCCAGGTGTCCCATCACCGGGATCTCCGCATCGAGCACCGCTCCGATCATCGGGAGCCGTTTGCGTCCACCCTCAAGTTTGACCGCGCCAGCACCCCCTTCACGAATGAACCGTCCCGCATTGGCAACAGTTTCCTCCGGCGTGGAGTGATACGACAGCCACGGCATATCGCCCACGATGAGCGCACGCGGCTCGGCCCTGCTGACCGCGGCCGTGTGATGGACCATCACATCGACGGACACCGCGAGGGTATCGCTATGACCGAGCACGACATTGGCCACCGAGTCCCCGACGAGGATGATGTCGGCACCCGCACGGTCTGCGATCCGTGCCGTCGGCGCGTCGTAGGCCGTGATCATCTTGAGCTTGGCGCCACCCTTGCGCGCGGCCACGCTCGGAGCCGACATCGGCTTGCGTTCGTTGTTCCCAGACATCGATCGATCCTTTCTCCCCGCCGCTGCGGGTCGGGGGACACCACCATGGTAACCATCGGGCTATGCGCCTGCAGCGGCGCACCGTATGCTGTTGCCATGGCACGCAAAGACATCACCATGACCGACGCCGAGATCCAGCAGTTTCTCTCCGAGGGTCGCAAGATCCTGCAACTCGCCACGCTGGGCAAGGACGGGGCACCCCACCTGGCACCCATGTGGTATGCGGTCGACGACGGCCGAATCGTGTTCCGGTCGTTCACCAAGTCGCAGAAGATCGTCAACCTTGCTCGAGACCCGAGGCTGTCGGTTCTCGTCGAAGAGGGTGATGCCTACAGCGAGCTCCGCGGCGTCATGATCCGGGGCACCGCGTCCCTCGTCACCGACCCCGACTATGTGCTCGCCTTGTACGGGAGGCTCTCGGCTCGATACCCGATGGTCGGATCAGAACCGGTGTCGCTCAGCGACGACGAACTACGCGAGACCTTCGGGGGTCACGCGACCAAGAACACGGCCGTGATCGTCGAACCCCACACGGTCGCCTCGTGGGATCACACGAAGCTCGGCGGCCAATACTGACACGCACCCGTGTGCCGTTCTGTGGGCTGAGACCGACCTTTTTGTCGAACGCGAACCCTGGGTACGCGGGTTTTTCGCGTTCTATATCGAAACGATATACAATCGTGTATCGATTCGATATACTGGCGGCATCGTGTTGGACTTCGCCATTCTCGGCCTGCTCATCGAACACCCGCGACACGGGTACGAAATAAAGCGCTCCCTTGCCCAGCTCGGGTTCTGGACGGTCTCGTTCGGCTCGCTGTACCCGGCGCTGCGTCGACTCGACAAACGCGGTGCGATCCAAGCGACCGAAGGAACCGGCCGGCGCAAGGCATATGCCATCACCGCCGACGGGCGTGACCTCTTCGACTCCCTCCTCACCGCGGATCCCGACGCGTCCGAGACCGATCGTGCCTTCCAGATCAGGCTCGCCTTCCTCTCACAGCTCCCCCAGTCGCAGCGCAGCCGCGTGCTCGAACACCGAAGGGCCAAGGTCGCGTCCCAACTCAAGGCCGCCAGAGAAATCGTCGTCGAAGCGCGCACCACATCACAGAACCAGGACCGGTATCGCCTTGCCCTCATGGAGCATGCGATGCGGTCCATCGAAGCAGACATGGCCTGGCTGGACGGACTGATCGCCAGCGAACGCCGAGTCGGCCTGAGTACCTGAACATCCCCACAGGAGGGCATCCATGTCCAAGATTCGAGTAGCCATCGCAGGGCTCGGGAACTGCGCGAACTCCCTCATCCAGGGTGTCGAGTACTACAAGGACGCCGATGCCGACCTCAAGATCCCCGGCCTCATGCATGTCCGGCTCGGTGACTACCACATCGGCGATGTCGAGTTCGTCGCGGCGTTCGATGTCGACGCCTCCAAGGTCGGCCAGGACATCGCGAAGGCCATGTGGGGCGGCCAGAACAACACCATCGAGTTCGCAACCGTTCCTGATCTGGGCGTCGAAGTGTTGCGCGGCCCGACCTACGACGGCCTCGGCCAGTACTACACCGGACAGGTCGAGGAGTCTCCGGCAGAGCCCGTCGATGTGGTTGCGGCACTCAGGGAGGCCCGCGCCGAGGTACTCGTGTCATACCTCCCTGTCGGCTCGGAGGAGGCAACGAAGTTCTACGCCCAGGCAGCCATCGATGCAGGTTGCGCCTTCGTCAACGCCATTCCCGTCTTCATCGCCTCGGATCCTGCGTGGGCCCGCAGGTTTGTCGACGCCGGACTGCCGATCATCGGTGACGACATCAAGTCGCAGGTCGGGGCAACGATCGTGCACCGCCAGCTCGCACGCCTCTTCGAAGACCGTGGCGTGCGAATCGACAACACCTACCAGCTGAACTTCGGCGGCAACATGGACTTCATGAACATGCTTGAACGGGAGCGTCTCCAGTCCAAGAAGATCTCCAAGACCCAGTCTGTCACCAGTCAGATCGAAGAGAAGATCAACTCCGACAATGTCCACATCGGCCCCTCCGACCATGTGCCGTGGTTGACGGACCGCAAGTGGGCATACATCCGCCTCGAAGGTACGAGCTTCGGCGATGTGCCGCTCAATGTGGAGATGAAGCTCGAGGTCTGGGACTCGCCGAACAGCGCAGGCGTCATCATCGATGCAGTCCGCTGCGCCAAGATCGGTTTGGATCGCGGTCTCGGCGGACCACTCCTTGCGCCGTCGTCGTACTTCATGAAGTCTCCTTCGGTGCAATACCACGACAGCGTCGCCCATGACAATGTCGAGGCGTTCATTGCGGGCAACGATCCGGCGCAGGCCGATCTCGTGACATTCCTCGGCGGCTGAAGCCCCACACCGGAGCCCAGCACCTCGACACCCGTGCACCGACCGTCGGCGGAGGCGCGCGGCGGTGGCCTGCGGATCCGGTTTCGGTACGATCGGCTCCATGCAGTCACCGATCGATCTCACGACCAATCTCACAACCCCGGCGGCAGACGGTGCGAGGCGCCTGTCGGTCTCCTATCACCACCTGAGCCATCTCACAACCGAAGACGCCGGTTGGACCGTGACCGCCGTGGCGGAGCCGGGGGGTGTGATCGGAATCGACGGAACCCAGTATTCCCTGTCCGAGATCCACTGCCACACACCAAGTGAGCACACGATCGACGGTGTTGGGGCGGATCTCGAAGCTCACTTCGTCCATCAGGCCGTGAGCGAAGAGATCGCCGTCGTCGGCGTGATGTTTGACCCCGCCCCGGGATCCCATCCGATCGACATGGTTCTCACCAGCGGGCCGCAGATCGAACCCATTCGGCTGTCGGATCTCGTTCCGTTCCGGGCGCCCCAGTTTTCCTATGTGGGATCGTTGACCACGCCACCGTTCACCGACAATGTCAGGTGGGTGGTGCTCACGGAACGACTCCCGGTCGGGGTCGAAGCGCTCACCGAGTTCGCCGACCGGTACGGCCCGAACAACCGGCCTGTGCAGCCGACGGGCAGCGAGTCCATCTCGTACGGGTAACCGCCCGGCACCCCTGAGCCCTGCCTCACCAAAGGGGCCCGACGAGTTACTGCGGTACGATGTGGAGATGATCTCCGTCAATCCCCTCGACGGCACGGTCGTAGCGGCCTACGACCGCACCACCCCGGCTGACATCGTTGCCCATATCGAAACCGCTGCAGAACGCCAACGGGACTGGATGCGCACCGATCTCGTGGTTCGGTCCAACCACATGCATCGACTCGCAGAGGTTCTCGAGTCGCGACGGCAGGAGCTCGCAGAACTCATGGCCGTCGAGATGGGGAAACCGGTGCGGGAAGGACGCGGCGAGGTCGACAAGTGCGCGCTTGCCTGCCGGTACTACGCCGACTCAGCAGCTGGCTTCCTCGAAGACACACCCATCGAAACACACCGGGCCAAGAGCTATATCTCGTACCGGCCGATCGGTGTGGTGCTTGCCGTGATGCCATGGAACTTCCCGCTGTGGCAGGCGATCCGCTTCGCCGCCCCTGCGCTGATGGCAGGCAACGCCGGGATCCTCAAGCACGCATCGAATGTGTCGGGGTGCGCCATCGCCATCGACGAGATGGTGGTGGCTGCGGGGTTTCCGGACGGCCTGTTCCGCACCGTGATCGTCCCCTCGTCGGGGGTTGGGGAGATGATCGACCATCCGCTGATTCGAGGCGTGACCGTCACGGGCTCGGATGCCGCTGGCCGCGCCGTCGCGTCGAGGGCGGGGGCGCGCCTCAAAAAGACCGTGCTCGAACTCGGCGGGTCCGATCCGTACCTCGTTCTCGCCGATGCCGATGTCGATCGTGCCGCGGAGACCTGCGCAGCGTCGCGGCTGATCAACGGCGGCCAGTCGTGCATCGCCGCGAAACGCTTCATCGTCCACACCGCCATTGCTGAGGAATTCACGCACAAGCTCGCGGTATCCATGGCGCGTCGGGTCGTCGGCGATCCGCTCGATGACGCAACCGAAATCGGCCCGATGGCTCGTGTCGACCTGCGCGACGAGCTCCACGACCTCGTTCGTCGCTCGACCGAACTCGGCGCGACCGTCACCTCCGGTGGAAGGATCGAGCCGGGCAAGGGGGCGTTCTATCCGCCAACGGTGCTCGCTGGCGTCCAGCCGCACATGCCCGTGTTTCGCGAGGAGACCTTCGGGCCGGTCGCCGCGGTGACGACGGTGGCCAGCGACGCCGAAGCAATCCGCATGGCGAACGACTCGGTATTCGGCCTGGGTGCCGCCGTGTTCACGCGCGATGTCGAACGGGGTGAGCAGATCGCAAGGGACGAGCTCGAAGCCGGCTCCTGCTTCGTGAACGCCTTCGTCGCCTCGGATCCACGGCTCCCGTTCGGTGGCATCAAGGACTCCGGCTACGGGCGCGAACTGTCATCCCTCGGTATGCATGAGTTCCTCAACCTGAAGACCGTTGTGGTCGACTGAAAGGGCACGACGGACGGTGTGGGCTTGGTACAGTCACGCTCCGGCCCATCCATCGCCCTGGTCGAGGGACTCGGTGTCGGTTGCCGGCAGTCGGCGTCGTCCCGCCTTGACAGCGACCACCGTCAAACCGGTGGCGGTGAGACCCGACGCCGACACGACCGCGAGCGCACCGAGGGCTCCCGCGTCGACGAAAGCGCCGCCCATGGCGGGGCCGAACGAGCGACCGAGGGCCATGACCCCCTGGCCGTCACCCGCACGCTCCGCTGGTTCGAGGGACCGATCGACGAGCATCTGGAGGACACCTGGTACCCCCATCCAGTGTGCAAACCCCCACCAGAACATCCCGACGAAGAACAGGAATGGACCGCCGAAGACCGTCACCGCCGCGGCGACCCCGATCGAGGCGATGAACCAACCGGGTTTGGAGTGGCGGGTCGACATCCAGGCGCCGACCAACCCACCGAAGGCGTTGAGGCTGAACCCGATCGAGGCCGCGAGCGGTGCCATGTCGTGGATGTCGCGGCTGACGATCATCATGTTCAGATACAGACTCGACCCGAAAAAGGTCAATGCGAACAGGACCACCAGAAGGATCCGATTCGACCGGGAGCGAGACACATGGCCACGGCTTCTCCGCCTCCCCGAGATCGGAGCGAGGAACACGGCAGCCGGGATCGTCACGACAGCAAGAAGGCCATAGACCGCCCGGTCGCCGTGTTCTGCCACAACGGCGAGCACGGGCGACACGACCAACGCGGCAACCGGCCCCGTCGCCGCGATCGACGACATCGATCGGATTCGTTTCATGGCGCTTGCCCACGCAAGCCAAGTCATCGTTCCTGCGCAGATGCCAGCGAGGATCCGGAGGCCGACCAGCACCTCGTACCGGTTGGGCGCCATGCTCAGGATGTTCGTGGCGACGAGGCCGATCGCCGCGTATCGCAGGATTCGACCGTTGGGTCGAAACAACCGCGGGAGGACGAAGTTCGCCAACGCGAACGCCCCGACCTGTGCCACGGCGATCGAGTTGGTGAGTCCCTCGGACACTCCATAGCGCTCAGCGATGGGAGCAAGCAGGAACGGTGTCGCAGAGAACAGGACGGCGACCGCAGCCGTCGACGCAATGAGGGCGAACGGGGTGCCTGACCGACCTCCGTAGAGGACCCTTGCGGGAACATGCATCCCCTCCAGTATCGCAAGGGCACGCGGCAAGCCGTTGTCTTCCATCGGGCACAGCAAGGAAGCATCTGATCGCTACGATTGACGCGTGGCACACATCCTCATCGCAGACGATGCCGCGACGATTCGGCTTCTCGTCAAGCGGCACTTGCAAGCCGCCGGTCATGAGGTGACGGAGGCCGTCGACGGGCCAGCGGCGCTTGAGCTCGGGCGCTCGCAAGGATTCGATCTCGCCATCTTGGACCAGCTGATGCCCGGCATGAAGGGAATCGATGTTCTCCACACCTGGCGTTCGGAGCAGATCGATCTCCCGGTGATACTCCTGTCGGGGGTGGATGACCATCACGCTGTCGTCGATTCCCTCGAAGAAGGTGCGGCGGACTACATCCGGAAGCCGTTCAGCCCGTCCGAGCTCAACGCAAGGGTGGGCCGCGTCCTCGCGACTTCCGGCTGACGAGCGACTGGTCCGTCTCCAGAACCGTCGATCGGGCGGGAATGGGTCAACCGGACCCGCGGTCGCTCCGATATCTCACCTACATGGACGATCCACTGGTGCTCTGGCTCATCATCTCGGTTCTCGCCGCGCTGGCTGCGACCGTTCTGCTCGTGGTCATGAAGCTGATCCATCGCATGTACCTGCGGTGGCAAGGCGCCCGCATGGCGCACTACATCGCGGCGATCGGCGAGATGGTCAGCCGCAAACTGTTGCCCGAGCGTCCCGCGCCCGGATGGGCTCGCGATCCGCTGTTCCATCGCGCCCTCGCCGAATACCGCCTGTCCCTCGTCGGCTCCGAGCGAGGTTTCATCGACGATCTGGTCGAATACCTCGGAGTGCTCGATGTGCTCGTCGACCGCATCGGGAAACCATTTCGGCCGAGCGCGAGACTCGCCTCCGTTGCCACCTTCGTCGACCTCGCGACCGAATCGTATGTGGATGATCTCAGGGGGCTGCTCGGTGATCCGAGTCATCACATCGCGATCCACGCGGCAAAGGGGTTGAGCCGTCTTCGCGACATCCCGTCCGTCGCTCCCATTCTCGACCGAGCGGTCGAGGCATCGCCGTGGCACGCCGCGAGGCTCGCCGACGCGCTCGTCGGATACGGACCGGTGGTAGGCCCGCCCGCACGCGCATGGATCGAGCGCAGCATCGACGACCCCCAACCACCCATCAAGACGGTTGCCCTCGCGGTGCGGGTCCTCGGACAGGTATCCGATCCCGCGGCGGAGGACCTCCTCGTGTCGATCCTCGCGTCGGACCAGCCGCAGTGGCGTGTCGCTGCCGCTTCGGCGCTCGGCTTCGTCGGGGGCAATAGCGCCGCGACCGCCCTGATCAGCGCACTGAGCGACCGCCACTGGCCCGTTCGAGCCCGAGCCGCTGCATCCCTCGGGCATCTCGCGGTGGCCAGCGCCACCGATCAACTCCGACCGCTTCTCAACGACGAGATGTGGTGGGTTCGTCAGAACGCTGCCGAGGCCATCGGCCGGCTCCCCGGCGGAACCGAGGTTCTCGTCAAAGCACTCTCTGGCAATGATCCGTTTGCCGCAGACGCGGCGTTGTACCAGCTGACGCTGCAAGGTGCGGTCGTTGAAGCGGCGAGGCGGTCCCGAACGGGAAAGCCGACACGGGTCGATGTCGACCTGCTCGCGCATGTCGGCAACCTACCGATCGACGCCCAACCGTTGGTGATGGGTTTGACAGGGTTGGAGTCCGTCCTCTGATGATCGGCTTCCTCACCTTCGTGTCCCTGTTCTTCCTCGTGTTCTATGTTGCGCTCCAGGTCATCATGCTTGTCCTCGCAGCGGGCTCGGCAGTGTTTCTCCGGCGTGAGCGAATCGTTGAACGCTTCGGACGGGACCAGGACATGCTCGACTCGGACCTTGCGCCACCGGTATCGATCGTGATCCCTGCGTACAACGAGGCAGCAGGAATCGTTGAATCCGTGCGGTCGCTCACCATGATCTCGTATCCCCGATATGAAATCGTCGTCGCAAACGACGGAAGCAGCGACGACACGCTCGATCTCCTGGTTGAGGCATTCGACCTCGAACAGATGCCATATCCGCTCCGTGTGAACATCGAAACGGCACCGATCCGCGGCATCTACAAGTCGCGCCACGCCACCGGTGTCGTTCTTACCGTGGTCGACAAGGAGAACGGGGGAAGGGCCGATGCGCTCAACGCTGCGATCAACGCCGCCCAGTTCCCCTATGTGATGGCAACCGATGCCGATGTGATCGTCGACGAGGATGCCCTCATTCACTCGATGCGCCTCATCGCCGAGGACCGCGAGCGGGTCGTCGCTGTGGGAGGGAACATCCGACCCCTGAACGGCGGCACGGTTCGTCACGGCCACATCGTCGATCCCGGGGTCCCGAAGTCGCTGATCGCCCGCTACCAGGTGCTCGAGTATGTCCGCTCGTTCATCGCGACCAAGCCGGCATGGGCCGCGATCAACGCCCTTCCGAATGTGTCGGGGGCGTTCGGGATCTTCCGCCGAGAGATCGTCACGGGACTCGGGGGCTACACATCCGGCCACTTCGGGGAGGATCTCGATCTGACGATGCGCATCCACCGATACTGCCACGACCACGGAGTCCCGTACCGGATCCGGTATGCGCCGAACGCGGTCCTGTGGACCGAGGTGCCCCCAACCAAGGCGATCCTTCGGCGCCAGAGAATCCGCTGGCATCGGGGCCTGATGACGGCCGTGTGGGACTTCCGTACGAGCCTCTTCAACCCACGCCACGGCACCGTCGGCATGCTGATGTGGCCGTTCATCGTCATCTTCGAGTTCCTCGCCCCGATCGTCGAGTTCACCGGCTATCTGATGATTCCGCTCGCCCTCGCCCTCGGATGGGTCACTCCACAGACGGTCGTGATGCTTGCCCTCATGGCGCTGTTCTTCGGCGCCTTCACCTCCTTGCTCGCCCTCGTCCTCGACGAGCGGTACGGGTACTTCAACGACCCGATGGAGACACTGCAACTCGTCGGGTTGGTCTTCATCGAGAACCTCGGGCTGCGCCAGATGACCGTGTGGTGGAGGATTCGGGCGATGATCGGTGGCCGGTCGACCCGCGTGTGGGGCGACATGGAACGGCGTGGCGTCACCCAGCTCGCATCCTGAGCGACAGCGGATCCTTCAGGGGTCAACCCGGCGAGTGCCCTGTCCGGCTTCGTTCGCGATGTTGAGGGCGAGCCGGGGGCGTGGCTGGCAAGGACGCAGGACGAAGGCGCATCAGGGGATGGGTCGAGGACAAGGACGCCGCCAGCGATGTCATCTGGCCGCCGTCAACGCGGCAGATGTTGCCGGTCAGGGCACTAGGCCAACCGCTCACGCAGCCATGCGATATCGGCCGCCTGGCCCCCGTTGTCATCCGGGGTCTCGACGATGGTCGTCGTGTTTGCCTGTGCGATGAGGCTGACGATGAGCCCTTCGGGGATCAAGCCGTGGCCCAAGTTGGCGTGGCGATCACGGTTCGAGCCCGCCTCATCCCGAGAGTCGTTCGCGTGTACGAGGGCCACGCCACCGGTCATGTCCGAGATCATCGTCACCGCGCGCTCCATGTCCTGCCCGGCAGCCCAGGTGTGGCATGTGTCGAGACATACCCCGACATTCAGGTCGCCGATCGCGTCCCAAAGCGGTCCGTAGTTCTCAAGGTTCTGCATCACCGAGTTGCCACGACCGGCCGTGTTCTCCACGAGGATCGGCACCTTCACCTCGAACGATTCGAGCGCCTTGCGCCATCGTTCGAATCCGACCTCGACGCTTTCGTCGGGTCCGACGCTTCCGCCGTGCACGACCACGCCGAGCGCACCGATCGCCTCGGCGGCCAAGACCGTGCTCGCAAGTGTCTTGCGCGACGGGATCCGCACCCGGTTGTTCGGTGATGCAAGGTTCATCAGGTACGGCGCATGCACATACACATCGATGTCCGATACCCGCAGTTCGTCGGCGTCAGCGCGGGGAACCGGCGGCTTCCACGATTGGGGATTGGACAGGAAGATCTGGACGGCTTCAGCATCGCGCTCGGCCGCCTCGGCGAGCGGTGCTCTGGCCGACACATGAGCCCCGATTCTCACGCGTCGCCCCCTGTGCCCTTCTCACCGCCGATAGTCGGTGTCACATCGGCATCGATGATGCGCTCCGAGGTGTGATCCACCCGCGTTTCCCACATCAGCGACGGTGCCCCACCAGATGAGGGCACCGCGGACGGAGGTGGACGCAAGGCGTTCGCCCTTGCTCCTTGCGCAGCAAGGGCGATGTCGGTGACCGAGCGACTCCAATCGCTGGCATCGATGTGGAGTTCGTTCCCGTGCCATGCTGCCCCGGCCACCGCTTCTGGGACGGACCCGGCGTCATGCACGGTGACGATCAGCTTGTGGCGCGCGGAGCCGTCGAACTGGTCGGTGTCCACACCGCTCGACACATCGGCGATCGCCTCCCATGGGATCAACACATCCGGGTTGTCGGCTCCAACACGGGCGTAGAGCCCGTCGTCGCGCACATCGACGACCGGTCTGCGCCTGAACAGGTCGACGAGGGACGAGCCAACGAGCACCGCACCGAGCCCCATCAGGGCGGCGCCCCAGAAGATGTCGGCCCGCTGTTGGGCGAGACCGCGGGTTGTCAAGGCGTCGGGGGCACCATCGGGAGGCGTCGAGAACTCGTGAACATACATGATGTCGATCGCTGCGAGCACAAGGACAAGCCCGACGACTCCGATGACGAAGAGGCGAAAGGGAGATCGGAAGGCGTGCATGTCAGGCTTCCACCCCGAGATCGGCCCGAGTGGCAAGTGCCAGATAGGGGATGTCGAGGCGTTCCAGAGCTGCCGCTGCGGCTCCATCCGACCGGTCCACCAAGGCAATCGCACCGATCACCGCCACTCCCTCTGCGCGCAGGACACCGATCGCCTCGATCAGCGCAGAACCGGTCGTCGTGGTGTCCTCGAGGACAACGACACGATCCCGTTCGGCGATTGGGCCGACGACGCGCCCTCCGGTTCCGTGATCCTTGATCTCCTTCCGAATGGAGAACGCCGATACCTGTCGCCCTGTCATCGAAGCAGCGATCGCGGTCGCCACGGCGATGGGGTCAGCGCCCATCGTCATTCCGCCAACTGCGGTCGCCTCGGCAGGGAGCAGTTCGGCAACTGCGGTTCCCGCGAGCAGGGAACCCTCTCCCGAGAATGTCGTTCGACGCGCATCGATGTACCACGACGAGACCACTCCGGAGCGAAGCGTGAAAGGCCCGTTCGTGAGGACCGCATTGGCTTTGAGGTGATCGATGAGTGCCTGCCTTGAAGGGCTGAATTCGGCCACAAGAAAGTCCTCAAGTTCGCGCGGGTTGTGCCGATACAGTAGCCAGACAGGATGCCTTCCTGACCTCCCGTCTAAGCCCGAACAGGGGCCGCCGAAAGGCGGCCCCTTGTTCTTGTGCTGCTTCGGGCGGCCCCGAACTCTGGCGGATTCGTCGGTATCCTGACCCGATGGACATCGTCTTCATCCGACATGGGCAGCCGCAATGGGCCGTTGACGGCCTCTCGCAAGCTGATCCGTACCTCACCGA
Organism: Acidimicrobiia bacterium; assembly: GCA_041393965.1. Lineage (NCBI taxonomy): Bacteria > Bacillati > Actinomycetota > Acidimicrobiia > Acidimicrobiia bacterium. The sequence continues at coordinate 445,270 of JAWKJB010000001.1, forward strand.
CCTCGGACACGAACAGGCTGCTCTCGCAGCCAAACGCCTCGCGTCAGATGATCGTCGATCAACCGAGCTCGTTGTGTCGCCCGCGCTACGGTCCCGCCAGACCGCCGCCCCGATTTCCGATCTCACCGGACTCGATGGCTATACCATCGATGATCTCGTCGAGGTCCGGATGCCTGATTGGTCCGGTATGTCAGAAGAGGCCGTCATCAACATCTTCAAGACGACGAAGCACCGCTCGCCCGAGGAGTGGTGGCAGGGCCTCGACGGGGGAGAGTCGTTCCGCGACTTCCACAATCGAGTGACGACGGCACTCGATCACCTGCTTGCCGAACGCGGCATCACCAAGGACGAGAACGACCCGAACCTGTGGCACTGCGCCAACGACGACGGGCGCATCGTGATCGTTGGCCACGGTGGAACCAACTCGGTGTGCCTCACGCACCTGTTGGGGATTCCACCGTCACCGTGGGAATGGGAGAAGTTCGTTCTCTTCCACGCATCGTTCGCCCGGGTCAAGGTGCTTCCCCTTGCCGGGAACCATGTCATGAGTCTGCGCACCTTCAACGATCAGGACCACATCCCGATCGACCAGCGGTCGCGCTAGACCGCCTACCGGCCATACCGGCGCTCTCGTCGCGTGTAGTCGCGGAGAGCTCGCAGGAAGTCGATGCGCCGGAACGCTGGCCAGTAGACATCGACGAACGAGTACTCCGCATACGCTGCCTGCCATAGCAGGAATCCCGACAGCCGCGCTTCCCCCGAGGTGCGCAGGACGAGGTCGGGGTCGGGGAGATCCGACGCGTACATGCGCGCAGAAAGCGCCGTGTTGTCAATGTGGTCGGCCATGTGGGAGGCATCGATGCCTGAGGTGGCCAGATCGTCCACGAGGTCCTTGACGGCGTCGACGATCTCTTGTCGCCCGCCGTAGGCGAGAGCGATCGTCACTCGACGGTCCCCGGTACGGCAACGCGACTCGAGGTTCTTGGCGGCGTCGACGAGGTCGGAGGGGAGGAGGTCGAGGCTCCCGATGAACTGCACCCGCACATGTTGCCCGGCAAAGGTGCCGGGGATCGCGTCGAACATGTCGATCAGGACGCGGTAGTAGGGGTCGAGCTCTGCCTGTGGCCGTGCGAGGTTCTCGGTCGAGAGGAGCCAGCAGGTCACCGCTTCGATCTCCAGATCAGCGGTCCATTGCAGGAACTCGATGAACTTCGCCATTCCGACCCGATAGGACGCTGCGTAGTCGGGGAGCCTTTCGGCCCTCGCGTAGCGGCGATGGCCGTCGTGGATGACGCCGATGTGACGGGGAAGGGCTCCGAGGTCGAGATCCCGGGTGAGGCGGTCCTCGTAGAGTCGATAGATCGGTTTGAGCGCACGGTCCCGAAGCGACACGGGTTCTCCTCCTGCTCGGGGCACCGCCCCGGCACGCCGAATCGTAGGCGTCCGGCGTGCATCGTGTGTGCCGATCGGTTGTTTCGCGGATGCGCTCTTCTCCGATAGCCTTGCGCCGATGATTCCTCCGCGGGCAACACTGGGCAGAATGCAGAACCCCGTCCGGGGCATGCTGCATGGTTTCGCAGCCGTCGCTGCCGTGTTCGGCACGGCACTGCTCGTCGCACGCGCACCCAACTGGGGGCTTCGGTTCGGTGCGATCGTGTTCGGCCTCGCCCTCGTCGCGCTGTATACGACCAGCTCGTTGTATCACTCGGTGCCATGGCGCGGAGTCTGGAAGAAGCGGATGCAGCGTCTCGATCACTCGATGATCATCGTGCTGATCGCAGGCACCTACACGCCGGTCATCATCGCAACCCTTGACGGTCCGCTCCGCTGGACGGTGTTGGCTGTGGCGTGGGGAACCGTCCTCGTGGGCGGTCTCCAGCATGTGCTCTACCCCACCGAGCGGCAAGGCTTCTCGATGGCGCTCGGCGTGGGCATGGGATGGCTTGGACTGGTCCTTGCGTGGAGATTCGTCACGGAGCTCGGCTGGACGGCGTCAGGCCTGGCCTTGGGCGGCGGAGCGATCTACACGATCGGGATGGTGCTGTTGATCACGAACCGTCCGAAGCTGTGGCCCAGCGTGTTTTCGTATCACGAGCTCTTCCATGTGATGGTCGTCACGGCATCGATCGTGCACTTCGTGATGATCTGGCGGTATGTGTTGCCAACGGGAGCCTGAACCCGGTCGAGGGCACGGCGCCATGCAGAAGGACTGTTCAGAGGTTCTCCGGGATGCTCGGCCCCGGCACCCGGAGGAGTAACAGCCGCACATCCTCATAGCCACCGTTGTGGAACCCGTAGCGTTCACCCTGCGCGATGTGGAGCACATCGCCGGAACTGAGACGGACCGTCGCATCGTCAACAGAGAACTCAACGGTTCCCGCGAAGCAGATATAGATGCGGTGCTCCTTGGCGCTTGAGCGGGGTTCACGGTCCGCGCCGATGGGAACGATCACCTCGGCGAACGACGCGACATCGAAGACATCGGGAGTGAGCTCGCGAAGCTGCAGGTCCCCGAACTCGAAGACCGGCGCGTCAGAATATCGCCGCAATTCCACACACCGATGTTACGCACCCTCCGCGTACCCAGGGTTCGCGTTCAACTAAAAGGTTACTTTCGGCCCACAGAACGCGGGCACTCGCCGTTTCTGTCACACCCGATCGGTAGGTTACAAACATGGACACAATGACCCTCACAACGATGTCGGAGTTCGTCGATGCCGACGCCCTCACTGACCGCGAGCTCGAAACCTGGTTCGCAGCGCTCGGTGTCGAAGTCACGGTCGTACCGCACTGCGACGATGCCGGCTGCGGGACCTGCTTCCCCGCTGCGGTCAGGGCGGCATAGCAAGTCGAAGTACCATCGACTCGACGCGGCGAGCATGGCGAAACCCGGACTGGAGTCGGATCTCGAACATCAGGGTGATCCGGAGGAGCGAATAGGTCGGGTCATCGCCCCTTGCGCCGAACGGACCCTCGAGGCAGAGGGACACCAGACGGAGAGAGGAGACTTGGAATGCCAGTTGCGCGGATCAACGGCGCCGATCTGTACCACGAGGTGCACGGTTCCGGTAACACGGTGCTACTCACCCACGGATCCTGGGGAGATTCCACCGCATGGCGAGCCGTCGTGCCGGGACTGGCCAAGGGATACGAAGTGGTCACATGGGACAGGCGTGGGCACAGTCGGAGCTCGGCAGGCGACGGACCTGACACCTTGGATCAAGACGCTGCCGATCTAGCCGGCCTCATCGACCATCTCGGCCGGCGCGGAGCACATGTGTACGGGACATCGTCCGGTGGGGCTGTGGTCTTGAAGATGCTGGTGACCCACCCGGATCTCGTCTCCAGTGTCGCAGTACATGAGCCGGCCCTGCCCGGCCTCTTGGAAGACACCGCAGACGAAGCCACCGCTAGGACACTCAGGGAAATGAACCGTGACCTCGACGCGGTGAAGACGATGATCGAGTCCGGCCGAGATGAGGCCGCAACCGAGTACTTCATCGACAATGTGGCCGTCGGGTCGGGAGCATGGGATCAGTTCCCGGAGGAGGTGAAGTCGGCCTACATCGCCAATGCGGGCACCTACGCTGGAGAACTCTCCGATCCAACGGCATTCGTGGTAGACACGGACGCCCTTGCGGAGAGCACCGTTCCGATCCTTGTCACCCTCGGAACCGAGAGTCCGCGCCTGCTGGTCGAAACGACAATGGAACTCATCCGACAGGTGCCTACGGTACGAGTCGAGACGCTCGAGGGGGTTGGGCATGTGCCCTACCGGACCCATCCTGATCAGTGGCTCGCCACCCTGTTCGACTTCTATCGAACCATGGAAGCCAACAAGGCGCGATTCCGCGAAACGCCTTGACTCCCCCCCTGCGGGAGACCCCAGAATGGCCAACATGAGTGAACGCGAACACCACCTGATGTAGATCGGGAGGTTCTCCGACGCCACCGGACTGTCGGTCAAGACGCTTCGACTCCACGACGATATGGGCTCGTGTCAGGTCAGACGACCTCGAGGAATCGGCGGATAGCCTCGCGGATGACCTCGCTCGTCGTGGTTTGCTCGGCCGCGACGCGGGCTTCGATCGCGGCACGTAGTTCGGGGTCGATACGTACCGGAACCACATCGGCAGGTGCCGACCCCATCGAAGGTCGACCCCGTCGCCGGATCTTGAGGGCTTCGACATCATATTCGGTCTCGGCGACCTCGGTCGACACCGCTTCGATCTCCTCGTCGGCGAGCAGGCGGCCGCTGGAAGTGCGATAGGTCTTCGGTTCGGTCACCGCAAATCCTCCTTCGCTTGCGGGAGCAGGTCGTAGAAGACGGGTCGCAGAGGCATGGCGTGGATCACCAGATCGACATCATCGGCGAGCTCGAGCCAGAGGATCTCCAGCAGGTTGCCCGCATGGTCGGGCCGATCGCAAGAACCTTCGGAGGGTCGGTGTCCGGGTCGAGGTCGATGGCAGTGACGGCGTGATGGAGGGCGTGAAGAATCGCGGCATCCGCCACTCCGTGCTTACGGGCCGACCAGTGAATCTCCACATCAGAAGTATCGTAATACGCAATTGTGAGGAATGGAATAGGGAAACAGGGGAGAACACCGGTCCCGATCAACATCCTTCTGAGTAGAGCGCCTATCCAGACCCAGCGCCCTCAGAGCCCGGCCGGTGGCCAGTGGTCTCTCAGGTCGCGGCGCACGAGCCACATGAGACCGGACCAGACCTCCGATATCGCACCGACCTTCACATCCACGAGCCCGCTGGGTTCCATCACGGACATCATCGTCTCTCGCTTCTGGAGAGGACTGCTGATCCCTGACGCCTTCTTTGGCCAAGCGGTCCACACAGTGCCGGTCGGGCCGATCGCTCTTGTGGCTCTCGGCAGGGCTCTCATGAGGTCCTGCTCAGTGACACAGAAGGCAACCACGACATCAGCGACACGAAGGCGCGACGAGACCTGTACGCCTTCCGGGAGTGGTGCGAGCCACGATGGAAAGGCATCGGGGGCCCGGATTGTCAAAACTCTCGACTCTTCGACGATCCGCATCTTCTTGGCGAGGGGCGTACCCGAGTATCCGACCATATCGGCAGCGTACCGACCCGACCCCGCCGCGAGAACGGCGCCGAGCCCGCCGACTCCCCTTCACCGACCTCACCACAAGCATCCGCCCGAACGCCCGTCGCTCCGTCCGGCTCACCCGATCCAGGACCGCAGGGCAGCGATCTGCCGAGCAACGGATTCGTGGGAACCGCCTCCGGGGGTGGCCCGGTTCGCGACCGACACTTCGACATCGATCAGGTCGAGGTCGCCCGGCTCGAAGTCCGGATGAGCGTTGGACAGGTCGTCGGCCACGGCCTCCGACAGGGTTCGGCCATCGGCGAGGAGAGTGGCGACGAGCCGACCGACGACTTGGTGCGCCTGACGGAAAGGGACTCCCCGCGTGGTCAGCGCTTCGGCGAGGTCGAGGGCCGTCACCGCGGCATCAGGGACAGGGGGTTGGAATGACGCGGTGGCGAGCATCCCACCGAGCGCGCTGACAGAACCGGCGAGGGTGTCGTCGGCATGGAACACCAGGCGTTTGTCCTCTTGCAGGTCGCGGTTGTATGTCATGGGGAGACCCTTTTGCAGCGCGACGATCGCGGTCAGGTCACCGATCGCTGCTGCGGCTCGTCCACGGACCAACTCGGCGATGTCCGCGTTCTTCTTCTGGGGCATCGCCGACGAACCGGTCGTGTAGTTGTCGGCGAACACAACCCAGCCGAACTCGGAAGACGACCACAGGAGCAGATCCTCGGCGAGCCGCGAGAGATGGATCATCGTCTGGGTGCAACACCAGACGGTCTCGGCGACGACATCGCGGGACCCGACCGCGTCCATCGAGTTGTCGAAGACGGCCCCCAATCCGAGCCGCGCAGCGACCGCGTCGGGATCGAGCGGCAGGGTTGACCCCCCGGAGGCGCCTGCACCCAGCGGCGAAACATCGATGCGCCCGGCGACCCCCTCGAACCGCCCAACGTCACGCGTCAGCATCCAACAATACGACAACAGCTGGTGGGCGAGGGGGACAGCCTGTGCCTGCTGGAGGTGCGTGTAGGACGCGACCACGGTGTCGCCTGCCTCCTCGGCCTTGTCGACGATGATCCCCACAAGCGACTTGATCTGACGGATCCGATCCGCAACCGACCGCCTCAGGTAGAGGCGGATGTCGAGTGCAACCTGATCGTTGCGAGACCGTCCTGTGTGGAGCTTCCCTGCAATCTCCCCGACGATCTCCCCGAGTCGACGCTCGACGGCTGAATGAACATCCTCGTCGCCATCGGTGAACTCGAACGAACCGCTCGCCGCCTCTGCGGCGATCTTTCGAAGCCCGGCGACGATCGCGTCGGTCTCGGACCCATCGAGCAGACCCACGGCACCGAGCATCGACGCGTGCGCGATCGATCCTTCGACATCGTCGACGAGCAGGCGACGGTCGGCGTGATCGACCGTGAACGCCCAGAGCTCCTCCGCGGGTGCTTGCGTGAACCGCCCCTCCGACCACAGGGTCATCGCTACTCCCCCTCCCCGAGCCGCTTCTCGGCAAAGGTTCGGAGGCGCAACGATTGGAGCCTGATGAACCCCTCGGCATCGGACTGGTTGTAGACATCGTCGGCTTCGAAGGTCACCGTCGCCTCGTCGTAGAGAGCGTGCGTGTCCGAACGGCGCCCGTCGACGATCGCCTGGCCCTTATACAGCTTGATGCGCGCCTCGCCGGTGACCGGCTTCTGGAGATCGTCCATGAACTGCTGCAATGCCTCGCGCTCTGGGGCAAACCAAAAGCCGTTGTACACCATCTCGGCGTACCGGTTCGAGAGTTCGTCTCGCAGATGGGCAACCTCACGGTCGAGCGTGAGGGACTCGACGGCCCGATGGGCGTGATACAGGATCGTCCCGCCCGGGGTCTCGTACACGCCGCGCGACTTCATCCCGACGAAGCGGTTCTCGACGATATCGACCCGACCAACCCCGTGCCGTCCGCCGAGCTCGTTGAGCGTCGTCAACAACTCGACTGGACCCAGACGGTCCCCGTTGACGGAAACGGGGTCACCCGCCTCGTAGCCGACGGTGACGAACTCGGGCTCGTCAGGGGCATCCTCGGGATCGACGGTCATCTTGAACATGCCTGCTGGCGGCCCTGTCCACGGATCCTCGAGCACGCCTCCCTCGTACGAGATGTGGAGCAGGTTCGCATCCATCGAGTAGGGCTTGTCCGGAGTCACCGGCGTCGGGATGCCATGCGCCTCCGCGTAGGCGACGCAGTCCGCGCGCCCCTTGAGATCCCACTCGCGCCAGGGTGCGATGACCTTGATGTCCGGCTTGAGCGCGTACGCGGAGAGCTCGAAGCGGACCTGGTCGTTCCCCTTGCCGGTGGCGCCGTGCGCGATGGCGTCGGCGCCGGTGTTGATCGCGGCACGCACCAGCCCTTTGGAGATGACCGGCCGCGCGAGCGATGTTCCCATGAGGTAGTACCCCTCGTACAGTGACGACGCTCGGAACGCGGGGAAGACATAGTCGGTGACGAACTCCTCCGTCAGGTCCTCACAGATCGCCTCGACGGCCCCGGTCCGGAGGGCCTTCGCCCTCGCCTCCTCCGTTTCCTCCCCTTGGCCGACATCGGCGGTGTAGGCGACGACCTGCGCACCGTACTCCTCGATGATCCATCGCAGGATCACCGAAGTGTCGAGCCCGCCGCTGTAGGCAAGCACCACCTTGTTGATGTTCCTGTTCATGTGTCGACTCCCTGCAGCCTGCTTGCCACGACGGCCGCATCGACCGATTGATCGACGACGACGAGGATCGTGTCGTCACCGGCGACCGAGCCGACAACACCCTCCACGGCGGCTGCATCGATCCTGCTAGCCACCAGATGGGCTGCCCCCGGCGGCACCTTCAACACGACGAGATTGCCTGAGACCGCGATGCTCGTGACGAACTCATCGACGGCGTCGTGCAGAACCGTTGTCGTTTCATCATCATGGATTGGATCGCCGAGCTGATAGACGGTCCCACCATCGGCCCTGACGCGAACGGCTCCAACGGCGTCGAGATCCCGCGAGATTGTCGCCTGCGTGACCTCAAAGCCCTGCTCGGCGAGATGGGAACGGATCTCGGCCTGCGTCCCCGGATGCGACGACGCCAACATGGAGCGGATTGCTCGCCGACGGGTGTGCGTGTCGGTTCTCACTCTGTTCCCTCCGGCGTCACCATTGTTCCGATCCCCTCAGGGGTGAAGATCTCGAGCAGCAGTGCGTGCTGGACGCGCCCATCGAGGATGTGCACCTGCTTGACGCCAGCATCGATGGCGGCGAGGCTCGCCCGGATCTTCGGCAGCATCCCAGCGGATGCGGCTCCGGACTCGACGAAGTCGAACAGTTCGGGAGTGCTGATCCTCGAGATCAAGCTTGTGTTGTCTCCGAAATCCCGGTAGAGACCTTCGACATCGGTCAGGAACACGAGCTTTGATGCACCGATCGCCGCAGCGAGGGCACCTGCGGCGGTGTCGGCGTTGAGGTTGTAGGTCTGCCCGTCCTCCCCGCGTGCGATCGGGGCGATCACCGGCACATAGCCCTGCCCCTGGAGCCCTTCGATCAGCTCCGTGTTCACCTTGGTGACCCTGCCGACGAACCCGAGGCGTTCATCCTGGGGCTCGGCGACGAAGAGGTTCGCATCGAGACCGGACACGCCGGCGGCGACCGAACCGTGGTTGTTCACGAGGCGAACAATGTCGGGGTTGACCTCACCGACCAGTGTCGCCTGCACGACCCTGATCGTCTCTTCGTCCGTCACCCGGAGTCCCTCGACCCATTGGGGCTCCATGCCGCGCTGACCCATCGCGCGCGAGATGTGTGGACCGCCCCCGTGGACGATGATCGGTTTGATCCCGACGAAGTGCAGCATCGCCACATCGTCGGCGAAGGTGGATCGAAGCTCCTCGTCGACCATTGCCGACCCGCCGTACTTGATCACGACCGTGGTGTCTCGGAACCGCCGAATGAACGGCAGGGCTTCCGAGAAGATCCCAGCCTTGCCCATGGTCGAAGCGATCCTCGGTTTGAGTGGTGACGGACTCGTGTGACCGGTCATGGCATCGATCCTTCCGTGGAGAGGCCAACCGTTTGCTCCAAACCGAACATCAGGTTTGCGCACTGGACCGCCTGACCGGCTGCGCCTTTGAGTAGGTTGTCGATGGCGCACAGGGCGATGAGATGTCCGGTCGAACCGTTGAGGTGGTACGACACGAGGGCGTTGTTGGAACCAACGACCCACCGCGTCTCGGGCGGCACCTCGAGCCTGCGCACGAAGGGCTCATCGGCATAGGTCCCGTCGAACGCGCCGACGACATCACCGAATTCGACGCCGGGGTTGGTCTTGACATGGATCGTCGACAGGATGCCTCGTAGCATCGGTACGAGGTGGGGTGTGAACACGACACGAACCTCGCCGCTCGCGAACCGTTCGATCCCCTGGATCATCTCGGGTTGGTGGCGATGCCCGAGCACCTTGTACGCCCGCACGGATTCGTCGATCGCACCGAACGCCGTCGACTCCGAAACGGCCCTCCCCGCACCGGTCACGCCGGACATCGCATCGACAACGATGTCGCTCGTGTCAACGAGCCCGGCCGATGCGAGCGGCGCGAGCGGAACAATCGTCGCTGTCGGATAGCAGCCAGGGACCGCGACCCGATCGGTGCCGCGAACCGCGTCCGCAAACAACTCGGGAACCCCGTAGACGAACTCCCCGAGCTGCTCGGGATGGGGATGTTCCGTGCCATATGCGTTGCGATATCGGTCAGGATCATCAAAACGGAAATCAGCTCCGAGATCGATGACGGCGACACCACGGGCGAGCATCTCAACGGCGGGCGATGCCGACGCGCCATGCGGCAGCGCGAAGAACACCGCGTCGACCTCACCGAATCGTTCTTGGTCGAAGGTCACGAGCGGGCGCTCACCGCCCGAGAGCTGTGGATGGACATCGCCGAGCGCCGAGCCTGCCTTCGAATTGGCGCCAAGCAGCTCAACCGAAAACACCGGGTGCGCGTCGAGAAGCCTGATGAGCTCACCCCCGGCATATCCGGAAGCGCCAACCACCGCAACAGAGATCGACATGCCATGGAGTATACGCATATTCGCAGCGTTATGCGTCGGTGGCGCTCGACCGAGCGTCACCCCCGCGTGTCCGACGACGCTGCTGCCCACGCGTCCAGCATCGCGTAGGCCTCCTCTTCGGTGTAGGGGCCGTCTTCGATCCGCTTCTCGAGCAACATGTCCATGATGCGGCCAACCTCTCGCGATGGCTCGAGGCCGAGATAATCCATGACCTGATTCCCGTCGATCGGTGGCCGGAGCGCGTCGAGCTCCTCTTGGGCTCGCAGGGAGACGATCCGCTCCTCGAGCTCATCGATCCGGCGCGAGATGGCTCGCGCGCGCTGCTCGTTCCGCGTCGTGACATCGCACCGCACGAGTTCGTTCAGCTGATCCAGCAGCGGTCCGGCGTCGCGGACATACCGACGCACGGCAGCGTCGGTCCAACCCATCTTGTAGGTGTGGGGCCGCATGTGGAGAAAGACGAGGTTGCCGACATCTTGGACGACATGGTTCGGATAGCGCATCGCCTTCATCCGCTTCCGCGCCATGCGGGCACCGACCACCTCGTGGTGGTGGAACGACACCCCGTTCCCCGAATACTCACGCGTGGCTGGCTTGCCGATGTCGTGAAAGAGGGCGGCAAGCCTCACCTCGAGCCTCGGCTCTTCGCGGCCAGCATCGGTCTTGCCGACAACGGCGATCGTATGTGCGAGCACATCCTTGTGCCGGTGAACGGGGTCCTGCTCGACAGCAAGGGCCGGTATCTCGGGAATGAAGTGGTCTGCGAGCCCGCTTTCGATGAGCGCCTCGAGCGCAACCACGACATGCGCGCCGACGATGAGCTTGTCGAACTCGGTTCGTATCCGTTCCGCCGAGATGATGTCGAGGCGGTCCGCCATGGATGCGACCGCGTCGAGCACCTCCCGCTCAGGCACGAAGCCAAGCGTCGACATGAATCGGAACAGGCGCAGCATCCGGAGGGGGTCATCGGAGAAAAGTACCTCGGGCGGCTGCGGTGTACGCAAAATGCCCTCCATGAGATCCGGCAGTCCCCCGAAAGGGTCTTCCATCACGGGATCGGTGCGCGGGTCGGTCGGCACCGAAAGGGCCATCGCGTTGACGGTGAAGTCACGCCGCGACAGATCTTCGACGAGATGGTCGCTGAAGGTCACGACCGGCTTGCGCGAATCCCCGCGATAGACCTCCGATCGGAATGTCGTGATCTCATGGACCCTTCCTTCGTGGACGAGACCGACCGTGCCGAAATCCTTGCCTGCGAGGAACAGCGATGATGCCCATTCCGCGCCGATGCGTTCGATGTCTCCCGGGCGCGCCCTCGTCGTGAAGTCGAGGTCCGACACGGGCCGCCCGAGCAGCACATCGCGAACCGAGCCACCGACCAGATACAGGTCGTGGCCATCCGCCGCAAACCGAGCGGCGAGGTCTCGGATCTCAGGGGTGAGGATCTCTCGGAACCGTTCCTTCGTCATATGCCCCGCAGCCTCGCCGTGTTTGCGAGCGTGTCGGCGTATTCGTTCCATGTGTAGCCGACATGGGCCCTGATCCACACAAGGCTCAACTCGGGCCGGTTTCGGTAGATGTCGTAGGCCTGCTTGACGAGTTCGAGGTTCTCAACCGGGCCGCTCTTGCGCTTCCATCCCCGCTGCTTCCATCGCGGAGCCCACTCGTTGATCGTTCGCACAGCAAGGTTGGAATCCGAGTACACGGTTGCCGGCGTCCCGTCGGGGACGAGGGACGCACCTTCGATGAGTGCCTTGAGTTCCATCCGGTTGTTGGTCGTTTCGGCGTCGGCGCCGCTGATCTGCGCGATCACCTCACCATCGATCACATAGACGGCACCCCAGCCGCCGGGACCCGGATTCGGGACGGAGCTGCCGTCGGTGAACACCCCGGTGGACGGATCATCGACACCAGGAGAGCCAGTGCCCGTGCCTCCTGTCTCCGCACCCCGACAGGCTGTGCAGAGGCGGGGGGTCCATCCGGGATACCGTTCGAGCACGGATCCGGGCAGCGTGAACGATGACCCGCACTCGCGGCATGAGAACTCTGGCATGGATCACAAGGGTAGAGCGGCCCCGCGGTGTTTCCGATGCGTCGGGATGCCGTCTTGGCGCTCGAACCGACCCGGTTGCTCGTTGGTCCAGCAACAACCGCCTCGGGTGGGCCGAATCATCGAAGGCCCCTGATGAACGGCTGTGCAAGCGCAGCGGGTTGTCGGCTCGAACGGGTGAGGGCGAACATGACAACCAGCGTGATCAGATAGGGAAGCGCTGCGAGGAACTGCGCGTTCACCTGGTAACCGAGAACTGGAACCGCCAGTCGAAAGGCGTCAGCGAACCCAAAGACCATTACCCCGAGAACCACGCCCCCCAAGCGCCATCCCCCGAAGTACACAGCAGCCACCGCGATGAAGCCGCGACCTCCGACCGCAAGGGTGTCGTAGGTCCCGACCTGTCCGAGCACGAGAAAGGCGCCGCCGAGTCCGGCGAGTATTCCCATGTAGTAGATCGACTCTCGTCGACGGCGATTGACATCGATTCCTGAGGCATCACTCGCTTGGGGGTTCTCCCCTACCGATCGAACCTCAAGCCCCCAGCGCGTGCGATAGAGAAGCCACCATGTAATCGGAATGAGCGGATAGAGCAAGTAGGTAGGCCAGGTCTGACCGAATAGCGCTGGTCCGATCAGCGGAATATCGGAAAGGACGGGAATCTCCACGATCGAAGCCCGACGGGTCGCTGGATCGACAATCGAGCTGAGATACCCGGCAAGGCCCAGCACGAGGACATTGGCGGTGAGACCAACCACGAACTGGTCAGCAGTGAGCCTATGGCTCATGTTCGCTTGAACGAGCGCAACGGATAGGCCACCGATCATCCCAAGGATCAGACCGAGCCACACCGACCCGGTGGTCGAGTAGCCAACCGACCCCACAAATGCGCCCGCTAGAAGAGAACCCTCCACTGAGATGTTGATCGTCCCGGCACGCTCCGCCACCAACTCACCGAGTGCAGCGAATCCGAGGAATGCGGCGAACCGTACGGCGCTCGCATACATGGTTGGACTGCTCAAGATGTCCGCGAACGCGGCGAGGACATTACCCACGCTCGGGCCTCCTTCTCACGGCTGCAATCGCTCGCCGCTTTGCGCGGACAAACATGATGGCCGGAGGAAGGAGCAGTGCCATGACCAGAAGCGCCTGAATCACATCGACGATCTTTCGATCGACTCCTGTCGCAGCGAGGAAGCCCGAACCGGTTCGCAGCGCTGCAAAGAGCAGAGCCATCGGAATGGCAACTGTTGCCTGGCTTCCGGCAAGGAGGGCAACAAGGAGTCCCTCCCAGCCGATGTTCGACGAGAAGCCCGTCGTCAGTCGATATCCCGAACTGCCTGCCGCAAGCATGACCGCACCGGCGAGTCCCGCCAACGCTCCGGAAATGGACAGTGCCGCCGAGCCCGTGCGAGAGGCTCTGACCCCGATTGACTGGGCGACACGCGGATTCGATCCGAGAACCCGAAACAAGAAGCCCCAGATTGTGCGTGCAAGGATGTAGGCAACGATGGCCGCCAACACGAGAGCGACGATCAATCCACTCGAGATATCGTTTCCGAACAAGTGAATGACCGGTAGGCGAACGCCTTCGGGCAGGGGTGCACTCGACACTGCCCGACTCGGCCTGTTCGGGTCAGGATCCCTCAACAGCCAACTCGTTGTGACCGCGTAGCCCACGATCTGGGTTGCCACGAACACGAGCAACAAAGTCGAGATGACTTCCGGTACTTGCCTGGCGTATCGCATCAACGCAGCAACCCCTGCGTACAGGCCACCAGCAATAGCTCCCGCTACCAGGCCCGCGACGAGGAGGAGCGGCCCGGGACCCCCCATCTTGGTCCCGACGAATGCCATCGCCATCGCCCCCATCAGGAGCTGGCCCTCCTGGCCGATGTTGAAGAGCCCGGCCCTCACTCCGACAATCATGCCAAGGGCTACCAGAAGCAATGGGGCGGCCACCGTGAGTGTGTTCCCCCAACGCCCCGGAGCAAAAAACGCGCCCTCCAGCAGGGCACCGAGAACGCGCTGCCAGGATCCACCGGTGAACCAGACCAACAGCCCGGCCAGAATGAGGGCTCCGCCGACGCTCACCGCATAGAGGAGAGCTACCTCCCATACCGATGTCCGATGACCAACGAGTTCCGGTGACGCAGTCTCGCTGCGGCTCTCGCGGGAATCATTCATGTGGCGTCTTCATCTTCAGTTGTTCCCCCAATCAGAAGACCGAGACGCTCCACATCAAGTTCGCTTCTTGCCATCTCGCCGATGATCCGACCCCGGTAGATGACAAGGATCCGATCCGACAGGGCGATGATCTCGGACAAATCAGTGGAGATCAGGAGTACGCCGACCCCCTCATCTGCCGCATGTCGGATTCGCTCTCCGATGTACTCGATCGCACCGACATCGAGGCCGCGCGACGGCTGGCTCGCAACGAGAACCTTTGGTTCACGACCCAATTCTCTCGCAAGAACTACTCGCTGCTGATTGCCGCCAGAAAGCTGCCCGAATGGGGTATCAACGCTTGGCGTATGGATGTCGAAGTCGCGGATCATGGTTGCGGCACGCTGATCGATCTCTGCTTGTTGGATCACTCCACCGCGTGAGAACGAAGCGACCGACGACAGCACCAAATTCTCAGCTACCGACATTTCGGGAATACATCCCGAGTCGAATCGATCGGCTGGTATAGCAGCGATTCCAGCCTTGGCCATGGCGCCAGCCGCACCGGTCGGAATCTGCGTCTCGCCCATCGCGACCGTCCCGGAGGTCAGTTTGAGCAGGCTCATCAGGACATCGGTGAGTGGTCCCTGGCCATTGCCGGCCGCTCCAGCGATTCCAACAACCTCGCCCGCACAGATCGAAAGCGAGAGTCCGTTGAGGAGAACCTCGCCGTCATCAGCACGGGCGTGTGCATCGACGACTTCCAAGACCGGCGTTTTGACTGAGTTGGCTGGTTCATCGTTGGCCAGCACCTCGTGGACCGCCAAGGCGCCAATAGCGGCAGAAGCCGATCGGAGTGTTACCGATCGCCCCACCATCGCACGGGCAAGCGATCCGGCATCTGCTCCCGATGTAGTCACTTCGTCCACGACCCTGCCGTCGCGCATGATCGTGATCCGGTCAGTGACGCTCAGAATCTCATCCAGCTTATGACTCACGAGCGCGACGGACCATCCTTCGGTTTCGACACCGATCCGAAGGACCTGAAACAGGTGCTCGGACTCAGCGGGCGTCAAGACAGCCGTGGGCTCATCCATGATGATGATCCGTGGTGCGTGGCGAAGACACTTGATGATCTCCACCCGCTGGCGCAGGCCTGCCGGCAGGTCCCGGATGTAGGCGTCAGGGTCGATGTCGAGTCCATAACGATCTGAGATCTCGCGAACCCGCTCTTTGGTCGTGTCCGGATGAAGGGGTCCGGTCTCGCCAAGAGCGACATTCTCCCACACCGTTAGTGCGTCAACGAGGCTGTAATGCTGGTGAACCATCCCGATGCCGAGTTCCGCTGCTGCCTTCGGATCGGTGATGAACTGCTCGCTCCCATCGATCGTGATCGTGCCCTCATCGGGGAGAACCAGACCCATGGGCATCCGCATCAGCGTCGACTTCCCAGCTCCATTCTCTCCGAGGATTCCGTGTATCTCGCCTCTGCGCAGGGAGAAATCAACTTGGTCGCATGCAACGGTCGGACCGAATCGCTTCGTCATTCGCTCCATACCCAGCACAACACGACCACTCCCCGAGACAGAGCCGGGCACTGGAGCAATCATGGTTGGACGACGGTAGGGGAGCAACCGGTCTCCCATCGCCGGTTACCTCGCGAGTAGCCGATCAGAACTCGTAGGCCTCCGACAGGATGCTGAAGATCAGCTCGTCGTACTCTCCGGCACCAATCGCCTTGTTGAAGTCGTCGAGAGCCTGCACCTGTTCAGGCGTAGCGTCACAGAACCTCGCTCCAACCTCGGGATCCACGCCGACCCTGAAGATCCGCGCACCGCCCTCCTCGGCGGTACCGGACAGAATCTCGTTGAAGATCGGGACGAGATAATCGCCAGCATCGAACATCACTTCGAGGTCATAGTCGAGATCATCTCGTTCGCATCCCTTCGACGACCCGGCGGTCATCGTGATGAGACCATCCTCATTCGCCAATGCGACAATCGGTTCGTGTGCACCACCCAGGAATGGGTTGACCGCATCGGCACCTTGCGCAACCGCGTTGTTATAGGCCTCGGTTGCGCCCGCCGTGTTGTTGAAATCAAACGGGAAGTTGCCCGTCGGAACATAAGTCGCGGTGATCGACTCGTTCGCCAGCTTCAGTCCTTCCTCAAAGGCTCGATACGATTCAACTTCGAAGTTGAGATCGCAGCAACCGAGGAAGACGGCGCTTTCGCCGCCAGCAGCATCGATGAGCAGCCCAGTCGCGTAGCCAGCCGACAACTGGAGTTCAGCACCGCTGTCCTGACTGCGCAGGAGGCCGGGTGTGTCTTGATAGCCAGAGCCGCAGTTGCAATACCAGAAGATCTCATCAAACTCAAGGAAGAGATCCTCATTGCCATCGGCCAGCCCGCTCGACCCTATTGCGATGATGTCTACATTCTGGGCGGCGAGGTTCTCCAATTCCTGATGTGAACTCGCGGCATCGATCTGGTCGACAATGATGGGATCCTCGAATCCGTTCTCCGCCGAGATCGCCTCAACCTGCTCGACGAGTGCCTGGTAGTAGGCGCCATCATCGCGCGGACCTTCGGTTGCGACGCCGATACGGACGACACCATCGCCGTTGAAATCAGCGGGGTCTGGCTGAACCGACGCCGTTGTTGTCGTCGCCTGCTGCGCGGTCGTGGTCGTGGAGTCGGATTGTGGCGCGGTCGTTGTCGATGTATCGCCGCCATCGCTGCTGCAACTAGCTCCGACAATGCTGACGACTGCAGCAATGATCAGCAATTGGGTTCGTTGTTTCCTCAACATGAACTCATACCTCCGCAGAGAGTAGAACGGGCCGTCGTCTCTTCCGAGCCGGAACTCAGTTGATCGAGCTTGCTTCTTCCATATTCGCTGTTCTTCTTTGGACTGATGGTCAGACCAGATCCAACTGTAGTCGCGATTGGTGCCTGTGTCCAATCGTGTGAGGGTGACGCGAGTCCATTCCAACCGCTGTGGTGCGCTACATCCCGACCGTTCGAGTCGGCGCTGCAGCAACCTGCCGAACCTCTCGACCTCGATGGTGTGCGCGTGCCATCAGTCCGTCGATCGGACCAAGGTGGTCCTCAAGTGTGTCAAGCAACGCCTCCACATCGCGACGGGCGAGGGCCTCCGCGATTCGGAGATGCTCGTTTGCAAGTCGCATCATCGCATCGGTTGCCTTTCGTTCGTGCAGCGCATCGTCTGAAAGCATCCCGAATAGCATCGCTGCGGAGAGGTCTGCAGCTTCGATCGCACCGAGCAACCTGCCGTACATCTCGACCAGGACCTGATTCCCGCACAGGTCGGCTATTGCGGCATGGAATCGCCGATCCGCCATCACGAACTCATCGATCCGAGCCGGGACCGGAGTCCTCGCGAGCTCGAGGACCTCTGCGCGATCCCGCGCTGTTGCCCGTGATGCTGCGAGCGAAAAGAGGGACAGCTCCATGATCCGCTTGGCCTCGACGAGGGCCCGCGCCGTCTTGCGACGACCGTCGGAATCCGACAGACCAGAACCTGCGACATGCTCGGCAATGAATGAACGATTGCCGCGTCGTTCGACAGCCCCGATAGCGACAAGTGCTTGGATGGCTTCCCGGACCGATGTTCGTGCGACATCGAACTGTTCGGCAAGTGCCCGCTCTGCCGGTAGCCGCGTGCCGGGGGCAAGTTCGCCGCTCACGATCCTTCGATAGATGTCGTCGCGGACACGCGCAGACAGCGTGCTGCGCTCGATGGGCTGGAAGGGCTGACGCGGATCTGTCACTCGCTTCCCCAAGCCTCGGCGATCCTCGCGTATGTGCCCTGACCATGGGAAAACTCGACGGTGTTTCCATCCGGATCCTCGACGAAGCAGATGTAGCCGATCGGATCAGCCATCTCCACCGGTCCGAGGGTCAGCACACCGGCTGCTTCGGCTCGAGTTGCTATCGCGTCGACATCCTCGCGAGATGTCAGTTCGAATCCGAGGTGCGCGAAAGGGCCCAGGATGGTGAGCGGAGCGTATCCGAATGGATCCATATCGGGTTTGAACTGCGACAGCACGAGCACAAAGGGTGCGGCCTTGTCCTGTGGATCCGCTAGCCATGCACCAACCCCATAATCATCGGAGCTCCGCTGAAGCAGTTGTAAGGGCGTGTATTGCAGATACCAAGCGATTGAGCGCTCCAAGTCGTGGACCCGCAGCGCGAGATGGGTAAGGCGAGGACGATCGATGGCACCGTCGGCTCCTTTCGATCTCGCCATGCCGACCCCCACCTCGTTGATCTGTTCCCCGTTCACGCCATCACACTCGATACGGCGTGTTGGCTTTGGTTTGCGATGACCCTACCAGCGACCTGAGGTCTGGTCGGAATCATGGTCGAGTCGGTCCCAATATGCCTTGCGCCAATAGATCAGAGGATGTCGCTCGTAGGGCTTCGCATCAACCACATTCATCAACACGACACCCGTTCCGCAGTGCTCCACAACCCTGTCGACCCGCCCGAGGAGTGAACCTGCGTTCTGTCGAAGGATCGGGATGCCATAGTCGACATCTGACCAAGCGAAATCCTCGAATGGCTCTGCCGATGCGTAGGCGAAACCAGCCGACTTCGCAGCTTGCCCCGCAGCAAGAAGGGTAATGCCGATGAGCTGACCAACCGTGATAAAGGGCCGCATGGAAGCAGCCCCGCCGATACACGCCAGAACGCCTGGCGGTTCATCGGACACCTTGGTCAGAGAAGAGATGGTCATACCCCGAAGGATGCCGTCGGGATCCACAAGTGTGGCGACTCCGACTCCGGTAGGTACATTGGCCAGCACAACCTCCGCCGCGGCCGACACCGCCTCTGGCTGGCTCTCGGATTCCATCGTCACATGTCTCCCCACCTACTCGGCCTATCCGTGAACGGCCTTCGCAAGACGGCGGACCATTGCCGTCGGATCCTTGGCGCCCCAGGTATTCCGTCCGAACGCGATACCGGACGCACCCGCGGCTACCACATCGGAGGCGTACTGCACGGCTTCGTCCTCTGTGTCCTTCTTGGGCCCCCCCAACACGAACAGTGGAGCTTCGCAGTTGGCGACAACGACGGAGAGGTCGTCGATTTCGGGAGGTGCCATCGTCTTTACCGCATCGGCACCTATCTCCACACACACTCTCGCCGACCGAGCGATGTGCTCGGCATCCCAGGGGATGGTTCGCGCCCACGTACCCGGAATGGACTCAGCAATAACGGGCATACCGAGTTGCTCGGCCTCGCTCACGACAGCGGCAAGCCGTTGCAGTGACAGCACCTCATCGTCGGCTCCTGGAAACACCATCAGAACGACGGCATCGGCGCCGACCGTTGCTGCCAATTCCACACGATACATCAAGGAGAAGGAATCACCGCTCCCGTAGTTTCCCATCTGGGTCAAGGCGCCATCTATCCGAAGGATCAGCCCATTGTTGGCGAAGGCTTCTGGATATCGCCTGGCAACCTGCCAGGATGCCAGAATCCCGTCAGGGCCTCCCTGGGCAACGCGCGTTACCACATCGAGATCGGGGCCCTCGCCGGAAGACGACTGCATGTCGATGGCAACGAGAAACGACCGGCCATCCGGACCCATGTATCGCGAGGCCCTCCGCCGCTTGCCTGCACCAATCGCAGAAGAAATCGTGTCTGTCATCGAGCGTACTCCTTGCTTGTGTTGAATGTGGTCGCGTGGTCTTGAGTGCTGAGTCGTTCAGTGGCAGCGTCACCGAGAGCGATGAACCGGTCAAGGCCTGCCCGGTACACTTCATTGGGTTCAGGCTCGATCGTCGTCATCGGCGGAATCGGCCAGTCTGATGTGTTTCCCTCACCAGGGCCCGGCCACCAGTCGATCGCCGCTCCCGCACCCAGGACGGCACCGTATGCTGCCATGTCGTCGCATTCGGGGATATCGATTGGCGCTTCGAGGATCGCAGCCTTGATGGCCACCCATGTCCTGCTTCTCGATGGCTTGCCCGAGCAAACAACCCGGTCCAACTCCATCCCCTGGTGTTGGAGCACGCGCGCGATGTGGGCCAACCCGTATCCTGTACTCTCGAGGATCGCTCTGGAGACGACTGCCACATCGTGGTCGATGTGCAGACCCACGATCGTGCCCCGCAGTGCGGGGTTCCAGCGCGGGGCTCGCTCACCCTCGAAATACGGAAGAAGCATGACTCCCTGGGATCCTGGGGGAATGCCTTGTGCGATTTCGAGAAGGTCGGGAATACTCCGGCCCGTGATCGCCGACCACCAGTCGAGCATCGCGCCGTGGGCTGCCACGGGGCCGCCGACGATGTTCACGCCAGCCACGGCGCTCGGCATTCCGTATTCCGCAGTATCAGGAAACCTCAAAGCGTCGACCGCAAGGCCCAATCCCCCCGTCTTACCTCCTGGATCAAAGGCTCTGCCCGGAACGCCGATTCCTGCGGCCCAACCCGTCATATTGCCGTCGTTCGATCCTGGTACGAGGGCGATCCCCTTCGGGAGTCCGTAACGACCATCGGTGTAGCCGACGCAACTCCCGACGGGAACCGGTTCACCAAAGTCGACAAGGGCGTCAGACCGCGGCCAAACACCCTGCGTCTCAGAGCTCCCTCCAATCTGGGCCAAGAGCCAATCCCACAGCTGGCGAGGCTGGAGCGACTCGCCGAGCATGCTGCGCAGTTGTATGACTTGGGCTGCATGTTGCTCCTTCGGCGTGCCGTCTTCGGCCGAGGGGTGACGGAATGTCAGTGCTCGCTGCCCGTCCTGCGCCACCGTGGTGGGTCCATGGCCGCCGACACAGATGGCATCGGGTGTCGGACTATCGAGTTTCGCGAGGGCATCGCACATTCCCGCAAGCCAAGCAGCCGGATCCGCTTCACCTCGTGGTTGGGATCCCATGCCGTAGTTGGCAGAAGACACCGACACGATCTCGCCCGATCGGTTCGCTGCAATTGCGCGCGCGGCACCGCTGCCGATGTCGAGTCCGACGACGACGCGTTCAGTCATCGGGCGTCGGTGGGATGACGAAGACTCTGAATGTTGGCTCACTCGTCACGAGCTTCATCGCGTCCGTCACGGTGTCGAAGTCGAATTTGGCGGTGACGAGGGCATCCAGCTCCGTTGCAAGGCACCCGGATCGGATGTACGCGGATCCGATCGACCAGTCGATCGGTTCCTGGCTGAAAGCTCCAACGATCGAAACCTCTTCACGGTGCGATTTGTCCGCTCCCACCGAGGCCAAGAGATCCGTGTTGAAGGCACTGTAGAGAACGACCGATCCGCCGTAGTCCGCCATCTCCACAGCCAAATCCACACCCGCCATTGCTGTCACAAAGATGACATCTTGAGGACCGCCCATGCTGAGCGCCTCTTCGGGCGAGGCGACCCATGTGGCACCGGCAGCAAGGGCCTCCGCACGCCGATCCTCCGATATGTCGATCACGCCAATACTGGATGCGGCTCCGAGGCGGCAGAGCGCGAGATGCAGCCTCCCCATGAAGCCCCCACCGATGATCGCGACCCTGTCGCCGGGCCGGAAGTTGCCTTGGCGGAGCGAGTGAACGCAGCAGGCAATCGGTTCACCCATCGCGGCATGTGACATTGGTGCATCACCAACCGGATACACCGACTTGGCATCGATAGCAATGAGATCGGTGAAGCCGCCAAACGACACGGTACCGTCCGACAACAGGCGGCCTTGCCGCGACCGACAAAGGGCCGTGTGGCCCTTCCTGCACGGTCCGCATGTGCCACATCGAGTCAACAGGTCCATGGTCACACGATCACCAACCTGCGGCGATCCCTCAAGGTCTCGAACCGCCGCACCAGTCTCGACGATCACGCCCGCTGCCTCGTGGCCGGGAGCAACCGGATACCACTGCTTGTCTCCCGCAAACAACCGACGCTCGAATGTGCAGATTCCGCACGCGTCAACATCGACGCGAACCTGGGCAGGGCCCAAGTCAGAGGTCGGATCAGTTCTGATCCCAACTTCGCCTACTCCGGTGAATACGACCGATCTCACGGTACCTCCGTTCACAGTGGCCCGATCTCTCGAGGGCCAGATCGTCGCGAGAGGCGCAACGACATGCTCAATGGTCTTATGGTCAGACCATACCATCGTTGGGTTTCAACCGTCGACAAGGCCGCTCTGGCCTGGGCGGCTGCTACCACCCTCCGGATTCCCCAATCCTGACACTGACTGACTTCTGATTGAGGAACTCATAGATCGCATCGGGGCCCTCACTCACCCCATGCCCACTCGCCTTGTACGGTGACCGACTCACTTCGAATGCTGCCGTGTAGTAGTGATTGATGAAGACCTGTGCCGCTTCCAACGATGCAGCTACCTGGTGGCCGCGCGTGATGTTCTCCGTCCAAACTGCAGATGCCAGACCGTATTCCGAGTCGTTTGCCAGCGAGATAGCCTCGTCCTGGTCGGCGAACGCAGTCACCGCGAGCACCGGTCCGAAGATCTCTTCTTGCGCAATCCGGGCATTGTTTGGCACCCGGTCGAAGATCGTGGGCTCCAGAAAGAAGCCATCAGGTAGGTGATCGGGTGTACCCCCGCCCGTGATGAGCTCCGCATCGGACTTCCCGTCTTCGATGTATTCGAGCACGCGAGCCTTCTGTGCAGCGGAAATGATTGGTCCCATGAGTGCGTTCGCTTCAGGGCCTCCAATCGTGATCTCCTGGGCTCTGCCCGCAAGCCTGTCGACGAACTCGTCGTGAATTGACTCCTGCACGAGGAGCCTTGAGCCCGCCACGCAGATCTGTCCCGAGTTCGCGAAGATCGCTGCAATCGCACCATCGAGTGCTGACTCCAGATTCGCATCCGCGAAGACGATATTGGGAGACTTGCCCCCCAATTCCATCACCGTCCGGGCATTGGTCATCGCGGCATTGGCCATGATCCTTCGACCTGTTCCCGTTGAACCCGTGAAGTAGATGCCATCGAAGCCCTGGTGCTGTGTGAGCAATTCTCCGATTCCGCTGCCCCGCCCCGTGACCACATTGAGTACCCCGGGCGGCAACCCACACTCGATCGCGAGCTGCGCGAACCGAATCGTTGTCAGAGGTGCTTCACTCGACGGCTTGACCACCACCGAGTTGCCCGCGGCGAGAGCTGGAGCAATGGTGCGGCTGCCAATCCAGAGGGGACCATTCCACGGGACGATATGCGCCGTGATGCCAACCGGTTCACGAAGCGTGTAGCTCAGGTACTCACCAGGGGTTGTAAAAGTGTTGCCCCTGATCTTGTCGGCGAGGCCCGCGTAGTACTCGAACCGCCGCGCTACGACATCGTGAATTGTCCATAGCCCGGTCACAATCGATCCACCCGAGTTCAAGCTATAGAGCTTGGCGAAGTCATCTGCCTCTTCCTTCAGCCTTTCGGCAATCCGCAGAAGAACCTGCGCCCTCACCCTCGGGTGAGTCTCCCGCCACTCGGCGAGACCTAGTGCGGCGGACTCCACCGCACGGTCGAGATCCGCCGAATCGCCGTCGGGAACGGTAGTCAGCAGAGTGCCGGTTGCCGGGTTCACAACTTCGACCACACCACCGGATCCGGTCCACGCTTCGCCGTGGATCAGCATTGCATATTCGTCCATATTCATCAGGCTTGGACTCCTCTCTCACACCAGGAGCTTCGGAGTCGACAATGCCGACGCCGCTGGATTCCTCAATCCCCGCCCCCCTCTCGATAGAATTTCACCCACTTGATGATCTCATCAACATCTGCCGAGAGCTCCATCAAGCCGACATGCTCGTCATAGAGGTCAGCATCGACCGCCTCCTTGATCTCAGGTTCCAGCATGTGATATACGGGAAGTCCCAACGGGACTCCGGCCAATGGTCCTGCCCAGGTTGGGTCACCTCGTGTGACGGTCTCTGCGAAGAGACCGGCACTGTTTGCATCAGGCTGGCCAAGGATGACAATCATGTCGTCCGGGCCGGTTCCCTCCGCGAGCTGACCGACTTGCGCCTGGTCGTCTAGGTCCATGGCTCCACCAGCAGTTCACACAAAGCACTGCGTGACGCTGTAGACGACCTCTGCTCCCGCCGACTCGGCGAGGAGTTTGAGGCTGGGACCGCTGATTCCCTCACGTTCGCCGATAGCGACAACGAGTTTGTTCTCCAGATTCAAGAGTGGACCTCCTTTCTCTACTCGTGGGACTCGCCAACGACGAGTCACATCTGTTTCTTCCTCATGCTGGGTGACGGTTCAACGACGAACGACATGCCGTCGACGAGTTGCGTCATCCTGCCCAGAAACAGGCTTCCCTTCGCCACCACCATCGCATTTGACAGTTCTCCGCGGCGCATGGCGGCATGGGCATGCCCGAGGTACGGGACGCCTGCGGGAATGTGGCCTTGGGTTGGTGCAAAGCCAGGCATCCCGTGCTCCGCCACAAATCGTCTCATTTCTTCACGGCTGATCTCACCTCTACGAACTGCCATTGCGGCAAGAGTCTGGTAGTTCGTCAAAGGGACATTGCCACTGTCCCCGGGTTCGGTGATTTCGGGATTGTGGAGTTCAACAGCATACCGGTCGATGTCGCCGAGGCGGAGCCCCTGCTGCTGGAGTGGTGCCACCACGAGCGACTCATAGATTGCCTGAGGAGATGAACCTGCGCCGATCGGGTGCCTGCCCGTCATGTCGAGACGAACCAGCATTCCGTCGCCATCATCAGGCCCCACCAAGAAGGCCATTCCCGCGAGGACATCCTCCATCAGGGGAACGCCGTTGCGCAGATGCGCCCTGAACTTCATTCCGAGCTTCGCCTGTGAGGCACCGCCAAACACGACGATGTACTTGTGGAGCCCCGCCTTGACCATGGCGCTTGCAATGATGAGCGCATGCACGGGCGCTGCACAGAATGCTTTGATGTCGGATCCGGTTGCATTCACACAGCCGACGACCTCGCCAACGGCTTTCGCCATGTTTCCTCCGCCACGCTGGTAGCGGTCACCAACTGCTTCTTCGCCAGTGTTCAGGAGATAGCCCACTTCGGACGGATCGATCGATCTGGCGACGAGGAGATCAGAGACCGCAAGGACGGCCGTCGCTTTGCATACGAGATTCTCGAGCAGAACATGGGCATCGAGACTCGGATCTCCTTCGTATGCAGTTCTCACGAAGCCGGCAAGTGAGCCCCGCTGGAATAGAGGAAGACCCCCGCCATTGTCTCGCAGTTTCGTGAGAACCTCATGCGGCGTGCCGTCGATACGGTCGATGCGATGGTCGAATCCATCCAATGCAGCTCCCGCTGCGGCTGCGAGATCCTCACTGATGCTGATGAGGCCGAAGTCGTCGCAGAGCTTCATGAGACCGTAGAGAGCCTCTTGGGGAACGATCCTGCCGAACGATCCTGTGGATGAGGCATCTGCCAGTGGATGCCCGTACCACGGGCGCGGGATCTGGCCGAGCTCTTCGGGAGTGACATTCCCGATGAAGACCTGATTGGGTGCGTAACGAATGACCTCATCCCACGAGCGAACGGCCGCGCTCATCTCATCAAGCAACCCAGGCTCGACCGCCAACTCGCGAGTCGGTTTTGAGCCGTGCCGGATCAGATCGGGCCCGTGTGCGAGGACATACGACGATGCGAGTATTGATGGATCATGCACGCTGTTTCATGTCCTTGTCATGCCTTACCACTCGGGAAAAATCTGGGCCTCATCGATGTCGGTGGCCACGGCAGCGAGGGCCTTCTGCACACGACCCGTGCGCCACACGAGCTCTTCCTCTGCGGTCCGGCCGGGATCGCCAACGGGGTGGGGAATCAATCCTGAGGCCACGATACGATTCGCACCGGCCACCTTCGCCATCGAAGTCATCGCGGTCAGCAGAGCGGCGGGGAGCCCATTCGCCTCGATCATCTTTGAGAGCGTTGCCCCGCAACGCGTCCCTGTTCCTCACGTGCTCGTCAAGATCACGGCCTGAACACCATCGGACACCAGCTGTTTCGCGATTTCATCGCCGATCCGCTCCGCGTTGGTCACCGTCGTGCCCGTTCCGGTTGTCACATAGAAGTACTCGTGAAGGGCACCGATTTCTCCCCGCGTCTCAAGTTCGCGAAGCGCGTCAATAGGGACCATTCGGTTGGGATCCTCGTCGACCCACCTCGAATCGTATCCGGCGTGAATCGAGCGAAATCGACCAGCCTCTGAATCCTCAAGCATCGAAATCGGATATCTTGCCCAACGCGTTGCGCTCGATGACTCGATACGATCGGGATTCCCTTCGGGCACCAATCCGCCCTCCGTTACCACCGCGACAGTCGAGTGAGAGAGATCACGAACCGCTGGCGCTGGCACCATGGGTTCGGACTGTTCGGGCAGCTCAACCTCGCTGCGGAAGTCCTCCCCGCTGTGCTTTCTCATGAGCATGTCGACGGCCCGCTCGGCAGCCGGAACATCGGTGGGCCAGTTGCCTCGATAGCCCATAGGTATCCGACCATCCTCGTCCGCGGGTCTCAGACCGCTGCCGGCGGCCAATCGTGGTGCGATCCTTGCAATCCGCTCGATGGCTTGGCGCATTCCTGCCGCCGAGTCGCTCGCGGGCACCATGACCACCCGCGCTCGGTAGACATCCACTGCGGGGGCATCGGGATAGAGAGCCGTGATGCTCGGAATGCCCAACCGCTCGGACGCAGCGGCACAAACCGCGCCACACGCAAGCCCATATCGGCCAGCGTTGAATGCGGGGCCAGCAATGACCAGATCTGGCCGGACGGCGTCAATCACGGCAATTGCCTCGGCAATTGTTGACTCGGGATCGGCATGGAATGCGTTATCTCCACAGACGAGCGTCTCGACGATGTGACCCTCCCCCTGAAGCGCCATCTCAAGGGCACGGCCGGGACCGACAGCCCCTTTCTGCGAGTGCAGCGGAGTATCGGCCTTGTCCTCGCCGCCAATCCCGGCGAAGAACTGATTCACATAGTGAAGAATGCGCATCAGAACACCCTCCCTTGGAGGACATTGGCACCGAGCTGATTCGTGCCGCAGTATTGGTAGTACATCTTGAGATCGAACGGGCCTCTCGCCGGGGTTTCGCTGTCGAGCAGGACCTCGCCGCCAAGGACTCGGTCAACCTCAGGCATGGAGACCACCTCGTCTTCAGATCCAACGCTGACGATGGCGTTCGCCTCCGGGACGGTATAGAACAGCGGGAAATCGTAGCCGTCGGAACCGGCAGCTTCCGACGAGACAACGACCGTGCTGATTCCTACTTGTTCCATGTATTGGCAGGCAAGCATCATGTCGATCGCGGAGTTCCCCCCTCCCTCGGCGGTCAGGATCACCGCCTCTGCGTCAAGGAACACTGCGAGCTTCGTTGCCCATCGCGAAGAGCGCTCCTTCTCGTCCTGCGTGTAGTTGTGTCCCCTGTTCACAATGACGCCAACGAAATTCAGCTCTCTACCATGCCTCTTCTGTAGCTCCCAGATGATCGGATTGTTCTGATGGAGGTATGTCGGGTTCTTGTAGCACCCGTAGACGTAGACCCCACTCACGATTGCCCCGTCGATTACCTCGTTTGGACTCATGATCGTCGGCACAAGGTTGTGGACGGGTCTGCCGTACAGATATGAATCCGCCATCGACCCTTGCCCTTGGAGCTGATAGAAGTAGGCAACATCCGGCAAGTCGGGGTCCCGTTGCGAGAAGTCGAATTCGTGTACATGATCCGGCGATTCCTCGATCGCTTGAGAAGCCAGGTAATCAGCCACCCGGAGACTGGCCCTTCTGATGGCGTCGTCGTAGTCTTCATTGTCGATCCGGGGGTTTGGCTTCGCTGCGAGCACGACATTGACAACCGCCGAAAAGGGGCTGTACCTCGAAGTTGGACCAGACATGTCGACGACAGCTTCGCGCGCTTGGAGGAGGCCGGAAAAAGGCTGCGGATACACGCTGGATGTCAGAATGCTGACACCGCTCAGGCGAAGGGTCGTCCCGGTCCCGACCGTCTCCATGCCGCCGAGGAATCCGGGGAAAACAGAGACCCCTTCTCCGACCTTGGTGCGTGGTTCCACCGCGTCCAGACAGTGAATGATTCGAGTGCTATCGCCCGGCCTTGCGATCTCAACCTCAATCGACTCGATCCGCGAATCGCCGAGTACCAGATCTTTGATCGCGGTCGGATCGATGGACAGCGTTCCATTGTGAACGCCCGTTGTCGGTCCGAGACGGACATCGTCAACCGAAACGGTCAAAACCTGAAGGTTGGCTGGCTGATTCATGTGGTCTTGGCGAAGCCTCATGAGTGATTGACAGTTTTGGTCCTACGGTCAGACCATAGCTCTTGGGAGGTCCTATAGTCAATTCGATGCAGTGGAAGATCTGGGGTGCCATCGTCGCCGCCTCTTTCGGCTGGGGAACGATTGGCGTGGCAACCCGGGCTGCCCTGAACAACGGGGTTCCGCCGATTGGGATGGCAGCCATCCGCGCCGTGATGGCATCTATCGTCTTGTACGCCATCCTGCTCGCTCGACACCATCGCCCCGGTCGCGATCGACAGCGTTGGCGAATTGGCTTCATTGCGGGAGTGTTCAATCTCTCGGTGCCGTTCATCCTCTTTACGCTGGCGTATCAGTACGCGTCGGCGGGCTTCGTCGGCCTCTTGAACGCTCTCATGCCGCTAGGAACAGCAACGGTGGCCCATTTCCTCCTTCCCGACGAGCCGATGCGCGTCTCCAAGATGGTCGGATTGAGCGTCGCCTTCTTGGGCGTGTCCGTTCTGTTGATAAGCGGAGACAGCGGCTTGGCTTCAGGCGGTCAGCCGCTCCTCGCTGGATTCCTCACGATCGGTGCAGTCGCTTCAATCTCGTTTTCGACAGTCTATGTGCGTGGCAAGGTGGGTGGATTCGATCCTCTTCAGCTCACCTTCATGCAAACCTTCGTCGGCGTCTTCATCATCTCGACAATCATGTTCATCGTTGAAGGTGTCCCGACCGACATCTCTGCCCAGAGCTGGGCACTGATCATCTACCTCACATTTGCTGGCAGCGTGATCCCGACCATCATCCTCTATTGGCTGCTACAACGAGTCACGAGTACGACGGCATCGCTGGTTGGATATGTGGTACCGCTGATCGCTCTCGTTGCCGGCATTGTCTTCCTCAACGAAGTCATCCAACTCGGCATCGCCATCGGCGGCACGCTCATACTTGTTGGGATTGTCCTCACCGATCGAAGCGAGCGAAGAGGCCCAGTGCGCGCCTAGAACCACGGAGTAGCGACGAGATGCCGTGCGGTCTGCGACGCTCGACCGTACTCCTTCCATCCAGCCCTGTGGGTTACGCCCTCTCCGCACTCGCGGCATGAGAACTCTGGCATGGATCACAAGGGTAGAGCGGCCCCGAGGCGATGCAGGGCCAAGTCCCTTCGCGCCTGACGCCTATTGCTTGGGAGCAGATCCCGTGAGTGCGCCCGTTGCGAGCTTGAAGTCCCGCGGCGACGCCACATGCATCAGCGCGTCGGAGAACGACACCTCGCCGGCCTCGTATCGCTCGACGATGGCCTGATCGAGGGTCCGCATCCCATAGAAGGCACCCTCGGCGATCATCTCATGCAGTGTGCTCATCGGCTCGGTCCCGATGAGCCGTTCGGTGACGGCTTCCGTGTTGAGCATGACTTCGACGGCAGGCACGCGGCCCGATCCCTCGTTGCGGGGCAGCAAGCGCTGAGAGGTGATGGCTGTCAATGACGATGCAAGCATCTGCCGGATCCTCCGCTCGAGGAACGGCGGGAACGAGTCGAGGATCCGATGGACGGTCTCGACCGCGTCGGTCGTGTACATCGTGGTCAGGACGAGGTGTCCGGTCTCGGCAGCAACGAGCGCGCCTTCGATCGTGTCGCGGTCGCGCAGCTCCCCGAGGTAGATGACATCAGAATCCTGCCGCAGAACAGATGAGAGGCCGGCCGCAAGCGAGCTCATGTCGAGACCGACCTCTCGCTGGCTGACGATTGACAGCTTGTCGCGGTGCAGGACTTCGATCGGGTCTTCGAGAGTGATGATGTTGGCGCGTCGGGTGGCGTTGATGTGGTCGATGATCGCCGCACAGGTCGTCGTCTTCCCCGCACCCGCGGGGCCCGTCACGACGATCAGGCCACGGGTTTCATTCGCGAGCTTGGTGATCGCAGGCGGAAGGCCGAGATTGGCGAGGGTCTCGATCGAGGTCGGGACCGCCCGAACGGTCACATTGATGGAACCCCGCTGGGTGTAGCTCGTGACGCGGAAGCGCCCAAGATCCTGCCTTCCCCATGCGAAATCCACATCCGACTCCGCCGTCGGAGGCGACAGATGCCCCGGGAGCATCGATTCGAGTATCTCCCGGGTCTGGTCGGGAGTCAGCGAAGGGAGATCCGCCGTCTGAAGGTCTCCGTGGATGCGGTATGCCGGTGGTGAACCAACCTTGAGGTGAAGGTCCGATCCCCCGAGCGAAAGCAGGCGCTCAAGAAGATCTTCGAGGGTGGGTGTGGTCGCCAGCATGCAGTCCTCCGCTTGTCCCGTCTGCCTCGGGGAGTATCGGCCGATTCGACCGAGGGCTTGAAGCCTTCTCGGTGCGGATCACAGATCCCAGTGATCGGCGAGCACCGTTCTGGCGATGTCGGTCGTCTTGGCGGCCGAACCGACGATCTCCGTTGGCCACGGCTCCCGCGGTCCTCGTCCCGACACCCCGTCGAGCGTGGCAACGGCACCGCTCCCGAGCGCTGCGAGGTCGTAGCCGCCTTCCAAGAAGAGCACGATCCGGTTCTCCGGGACAACGCTGGCAAGGGCTGCGGCCATCCAGCCGTAATGCGGCGAAGCGAGGTTCAGTTCGCCGAGCGGATCATCGATATGCGCGTCGTACCCGCTGCTGACGAGGATCCAGTCAGGGTCGAACTGGCGCAGCGGTGGCATCGCGAGCTGATCGAATGCGGCGAGATACGACATCGCGTCGGTTCGCGCCGGAATCGGGATGTTGACGGTCATCCCCCTTGCCGAGCCTTCACCGATCTCGTCGACCCATCCGGTCCCCGGATAGAACGGGAACGCGTGAAGCGACACATACAGGACTTCCGGATCGTCGTAGAAGGTGTGCTGGGTCCCGTTCCCGTGGTGGACATCCCAGTCGACGATTGCCACCCGATCGCCCCTCCAACGCAGATACGCCGCCGTCACCGCGATGTTGTTGAACAGGCAGAACCCCATGGCCTTGTGGCGTTCGGCGTGATGTCCGGGCGGTCGCATCACCACGAACGCTGTCGCGTTCCGAGTGGCGAGCCGATCGACGGCCGCTGGTCCGGCACCGGCGGCACGCAGCGCCGCATCCCACGACGCTGGCACCGCGTAGGTGTCGGGGTCAAGGGAGCCTCCACCCGCGGCGCAGTACGAGTGGATGTGTTCGATGTAGGCAACATCGTGGACCTCGCGCAACAGATCGACATCAACGGCGGGTGCCTCGCGGTCCATCACTTCGTGCGAGCTTGCGCGGATGGCGTCACTCACCGCAACCACACGCTGGGGACGCTCCGGGTGTCCATGCGGTCCCACATGACGCAGGCTCAGCTCGTGGGTCCAAAGGTCGACGATCATCCTCCCAATTGTCCCATGAACGGTGCTTCCCCGATCCGCGCCTAGCCTGTGGTTGACAGCAACCCGATCTCGATGGGGTGGGGACCGACATGGCCATGGCCGACACAACGCATGTGGTGTTCCAACGCGGCACCTGGCCCGGAGCCATCTCGCTGCGTCGCGGTTGGGCGCGGGCAGAGGCTCGACCGTGGAATGATTCGTTCAACGATGCCCATCTGCGCCTCGTGCGCGGCGGGTCGGGGTTCATCTCGGACTGCACGCAACGCCTCATCGATCTCGGCGCCCCCTCGATTCTGTCGACACCCCTCGCCGAACCGGCGCGCCGCCCGTGGGTCTCGGCCGGGTTCGAGCCGGACATTCACCTGTCGTTGATGCGACTGTCCCTCGACAGCGATGTCCCCCCACCGAGCCACCTCGTGCATCGGCCGGACGAGGTCGATCTCGATCGGTTGCTGTGCATCGACATCGCCGCGTTCGAGGGTTTCTGGCAGTTCGATCGCAACGCCCTCGACGAAGCAACCCACGCGACCTCGAAGTCCGATGTGTTCGTCATCAACGACGGCGATTCGGGGGTTGCCGGATACGCCATCGTCGGCTACGGCCACGCCATCTCCTACCTCCAGCGCGTCGCCGTCCATCCGAAATGGCAGGGACAGGGCATGGGACGGAGCCTGATTCGCGCCGCCGCGCGCGGTGCCCGTAGGGCAGGATCGCGGGCCCTGCTGCTCAACACCAAGTCCGAGAACGAACCGGCGATCGGCCTATACGAGTCCGAAGGTTATGTTCTTCTCCCCGAATCGTTGGCCGTGCTCAGGGCAAGTTGACCCATGCCTCCAAGGCTTCCCGAACGGTATCGCCTCAACATCAGGCTCGGGAGTGACGGCGACATCGAGGAATGGCTCGCCCAAGACACCGAGCTCGATCGTCCGGTCCTCGTGCGCTACCTCGCGCCGGAGGCGTCACACGGGAGGCACGCCACCTTCCTCGAAGGTGTCCGGTCCGCGGCGGCGCTGACCGAACTGCACCTCCAGAAGGTGTTCGCAGCAGGCGAGACATCGGCTTCGGCGTATTCGGTGAGCGAATGGGACGGCGGCGTCTCGGTCGCCGATCGGATGCGGGCAGGGGAAGGCCTCCCCGTCGAGGAGTTCTTGCCAAACGCGTCCGGGTTGTGCCTTGCACTCTCGAAGTTCCACGCCACCGGTGGCGTCCACGGTGCGCTCGACACCTCGGCCATCCACTACTCGGCGGCGCATCCCGCCAAGATCGGCGCGTTCGGACGAACACCGAGATGGCGCGACCGCCAGAGCGACACCCGTGCCCTCGCTGAGGCGCTCCGTGCGGGCCTCACCGGCACCGATGACCCGTCGGTGATGCCTTCGAGTGTCCTCG
This sequence comes from Acidimicrobiia bacterium, assembly GCA_041393965.1. Lineage (NCBI taxonomy): Bacteria > Bacillati > Actinomycetota > Acidimicrobiia > Acidimicrobiia bacterium. Next base: position 478,622 of record JAWKJB010000001.1, read on the forward strand.
ACGGCGTCAGCCCCGATATCGACGAGACACTCGCGGCGGGGATCAGAGGGGACTACGACGCGGCATCGCTCGCCGCTCATCTGTCGTCGGCCACCTACCGGGCCAGCCAACGGGACGGATCGGTGAGCTCGTGGCGGTCGGTTCTCGTTATGTCGTTCATCGCCGGCGCCATCGCCCTGCTCGCGGCCGTCGGACTCGCCGCCGAGTTCGACCCGGACTCACCGTTCCTGTTTCCCGTGACGGGCGAAGTGTCGGGAGCAACGACGACCGTCCCGATCGAGATCGAGGATGAACAGCCAGCCGACTCCCTTGATGCAACCGTCATGGCGTACGATCCGCTCGGCGACGGCGTCGAGAGCGACGACGAGGTTGGCAACGCCACAGATGGCGACACCTCGACGGCGTGGCCGACCGAGGCCTATTCGCGGCCGATCACGGACTTCAAGGAGGGAGTAGGCCTTGTCTTTGATGTCGAGGGCACGCCGACCGTCGTGTATGTCCGTGGGACACCGGACACGGCCTTCACGGTCGACTGGGCTCCCGATGTTCCCGATGGTGTCGATGGCTGGGAACACATCGGCCAGGGCACCCTCCAACGCTCCCGGGTGCAGCTCCAGCTTCCGGTACGCGGCGGCGGGCTGTGGAGGCTGTGGCTGATCGAGCTGCCGGAGCGCTCCGACGGGTTCTTCCAGGCACACATCGACGAGGTTCGTTTCAGCTCCTGAACGTCGACCGAGTCTCGATCTCGGACGAGGGATCACTTCCATGGTGTCGTGCGGGCGCGGTCTACCCTCCCCGCACATGACCGACCGGGCCCATCTCGACATCGAACTGATCGACCGATACCTTGCCGGAGATCTCGACGCGTTCAATGAGCTGATGGATGCCCATGAACAGAGGGTGTTCGCGATCTGTCTGCGGATGCTCACCGAACGGGAAGCGGCCCTCGACGCGACGCAGGACACCTTCCTCACGGTGTTCCGGAAGGCCGACCGCTACCAGGCAAAGGCCGCCTTCTCGACATGGCTCTACCGGGTCGCGATGAACACCTGCTACGACCACCTCCGTCGGACCAAACGACAACGCATGGAGCCTCTTCCGGAAAGCCATGATCCCGTCGATGTGGCCGCGGGAGATCCATTCGAGGCTGCCGAGTTGCGTCCCGACATCGAGACCGCACTTGCAGCGCTCGCCGATGAGTTCCGCGCTGCTGTCGTCCTCGTCGATCTCGAGGGGCTGTCGCTCGAGATGGCAAGCGAAGCCCTCGAGGTGCCGATCGGGACGATCAAGAGCCGACTCTTCAGGGGCCGCAAGCAGCTTGCGGGAGAACTCGGGAACCTCAGGGGGTATCCGAACCCTCTAACTGACGAAGACGGAGACGCATGACCGACCGCGACATCGACCTGATTCTGGACCTGCAAGCCGGCCGGCTCACACCGGAGGCAACCGAGGCAGCAATGGCGCGCCTTGAGACCGATCCGGCCCTTGCCGCCGAATACGCCCACCAGGTCGCCATAGCTGAGATGCTTGCATCGGCTGAACCGGTCGCGTTGTCGCACGACGAACGGACACAGTTGCGCACGGGCCTGATCGATCAGCTTCATCTCGAACCGCGTGAATCGGCGACGCCGGTATCCCACCGCCGCTGGTGGATCCCGCTGACGGGACTCGCGGCGGCTGCGGCTGTCGTGACCGCCGTCGTCGTCCTTCCCTCATCCAGTAATGACTCGATGACCGATCTCGCCGCGATCGAGACGGCGCAGACCGAAACGACGGGCGGGAGCCCCCAACCGCCCGCCGCCGCGGATGCTGTCCCAGACGAGGACGGTGCTGCGGGGAGCGCGGCGGAACTGTACGCCCCTGGGGAACCGATCGATGTCGTCGGCCTCGAAGGCGCAACCACGAAGGAGATCCTTGGTGCGATCGAGGATCAGTCGACAGCCGACGGCGTCACCGAGGCGCTCAGTCGGTTGGGGTACCGGGACCGCATCCTCGTGGATGCCGACGCGTTGAACGAGTGCATCGACGCCTTGGGCGACCTCGCGGGAGGCGATGTCGGCGAGCTCGTCCTCGTCGGCGCCGACAAGGCTGATGACACGACGATCGTGCACTTCGGTGTCGTCACGGCGTCGGGCATTGACGAGGTGATCAGTGTCGACCTGGCCGACTGCTCAACGGTCGACACCACCGACTGAGCTGACAAACGGCTCCGGCTAGTCTTCGACGATGGCCGAAACCAAACAGCCGCTGTCTGCTCGTATTGCAGACCTGCTCGAGATGATCGCCACGAAGGTGCGCGCGATGACCGTCGATCGAGCAGCCGTCGCGATCACATGGATCGCCGTTGGGCTGATCGTCCTCACCGCGATGTCGATGGCACTGTTCTGGCTGCTCGTGGGAATGTTTCGGGCTCTCGGTGCGCTGATGGGGCAAGAGACCGCATACGCCGTGGTGGGTGCGGTGCTGCTCGTCGGAGGCGCCATCGTGTGGATCCGTCGCTATCCCCAGGACCGCAAGTGACCCAGGAGACATCATGACCGACAAGATGGTCATCATCGGATCAGGCCCTGCCGGCCTCACGGCTGCGATCTACGCTGCACGGGCGGGCCTCGAACCCGTGATGATCGAGGGCTTCGAGCGTGGCGGTCAGCTCATGATCACGACCGATGTGGAGAACTATCCCGGATTCCCAGACGGCATCATGGGTCCCGACCTCATGGAGCAGATGCGCAAACAGGCCGAGCGGTTCGGCACGAAGATGGTCAGCTCGGATGTGACCGCCGTCGAATTCTCGAAGCGACCGTTCACCGTGTGGGTCGGAGAGGACCGGTACGACGCCGAATCGATCGTGATCTCCACGGGGGCGTCCGCGCGCTGGCTGAAGGTGCCAGGCGAGGAGCGGCTGACGGGTTACGGTGTCTCGGCATGTGCGACCTGCGACGGCTTCTTCTTCCGCGACAAGGAGCTCCTGGTTGTCGGGGGTGGCGACTCCGCGATGGAAGAGGCCCTGTTTCTCACGAAGTTCGCAACCAAGGTCACCGTCGTCCACCGCCGCGACGAGTTCCGCGCCTCGACGATCATGGCTGAGCGCGTTCTCGACCATCCCAAGATTGATGTCGTGTGGGACACGGTGGTTCGCGAGATCGTCGGTGACAAGGTCGTGGAAGGCGTCATGCTCGAGAATGTCAAGACCGGGGAGACCGTCGAGTTCTCGACGGACGGTGTTTTCGTCGCAATCGGTCACACGCCCAATACCAAGGTCTTCGTCGGGCATCTCGCGCTCGATGGCGACGGCTACATCGTCACCGACCCTGGCACGACCACGACCTCGGTCGAGGGTGTCTTCGCCGCGGGGGATGTCACCGACAAGGTCTACCGTCAGGCGGTGACGGCAGCCGGCATGGGCTGCCAGGCAGCTCTCGACGCGGAGCGATGGCTCGAGTCGGCGGAGTAGTTCGAGGAATCGGCGCTGGTATCGAGGCGTTGCTACGAACAGGACAAGGAGAACAAGACATGGGTCAGAGCACGATGACGATCACCGAGAGCGATTTCGCTTCAACGATTCAATCCGACACGCCGACGCTCGTCGATTTCTGGGCCGAGTGGTGTGGACCGTGCAAGATGATGAATGGACCCCTCGAGGAACTTGCCGCCGAGCACGAGGGAAAGCTGAATATTGCGAAGCTCAACATCGATGAGAATCCCGGTGTCGCATCGGCTCATTCGGTGCTCAGCATCCCGACGATGATCGTCTTTCGCAACGGTGAGGAGAAGCGCCGGCTCATCGGCGCACGCTCCAAGGCCCAACTCGCCTCGGAGCTCGCAGAGTTCACCAACTGACCGCGATTCTGCAACGATTGGGCCGTGAGGCTCTATCACGAGGGCGACCGCGGTGCGCCCGTCACCGATGTCCAGGAGCGGTTGACCGCGCTCGGCTTCTCCTGCCACGAGGACCAGATGGGGTTCTTCGGGGCTGGCACCTTCGCGGCCGTTGCGGAGTTCCAGGCCTCGAGGGGCCTCCCCTCGGACGGCATCGTGGGTCCGGAAACCTGGCGATCGCTTGTCGAGGCGGGCTATCGCCTCGGAGACCGGATGCTGTACCACCGTGTGCCGATGATGCGCGGTGATGATGTTGCCGAACTTCAGGCACGACTGAACTCCCTCGGTTTCGAGACGGGGAAGGTCGACGGCATCTTCGGACCCGACACGCTTGCGGGTCTTCTCGACTTCCAACACAATCGGCACATGGCCGAGGACGGCATCGCGGGGGCGGCGGTCGCTGAGGAGCTTCGTCTCGTCGATCGGGCAACCCAGAAGGAAGGCCGTGAAGCCGTACGAGAACGCCAGTGGCTCGACACCCTCCCGACGAGCATCGCGGGCCAAGTCGTCTTCCTCGATCCGGAATGCCGGACGGTCGAGGAAGCGGGGGCCACATGGCTGGCTGCGATCGAGGCATCGCAAGCCATCCAGATTCTGGGAGGAAATCCGGTCATGAGTCGCTCGATCGACACCTCTCCCGAGGCACGACTGCGATCGCGGAAAGCCAACAAGGTCGGGGCCGATCTCGTGGTCGGTTTTGTCGTGCCAAGCGACATCGACGAGGGGGTCTACTACTTCAGCTCGGAACACAGCAGATCCGAAGCGGGAAGGGTGCTGGCCGGGCATGTCGCCGATCGACTGGGCGTCCGAACCCATGGCAGGGCAATGCCGATGCTCAAAGAAACCAGGGCCCCCGCCGTGGTGGTCGCCCTTCGGTCGGTCAATCGACGGGTCGGCCGAGTTGTCGCCAACGCCGTCGCCAGCCTCTACGAAGCCTCGGGATCGGATTCGCATCCGTAGTGTCACGCCCCGTGGCAGTGGCAATAGGCGGGCGGACTGGTTGAAGCAGGGAACGGTTGTGAGAACCGTGCGATCGGGTCAGGCGTCAGCCGGCTCACCGCCGAAGAGGTGGCGATAGATGCGCTCGAGGTCATCCGATGATGTGTACCGGATGGTGATCCGCCCGCCTTTGCCGCGGTAATCGATCTTGACTTTCGTGCCGAGCCTGTCCTGAAGCCGTTCTTCGAGTTCGATGATCGCCGCTGGCCGGATGCTCGGGGCTCGTTGGGATCTGGTCGACTTCTGTGTGCCGCGGAGCCGGATCGCCTCTTCCACGCGACGGACCGTCCATCCCTCCGCCGCGGCGCGTTCGGCAATGTGAATCGCGTACGGTTCATCGTCCGTGCCGAGCAATGCCCGTGCATGGCCGGCCGACAACGACCCCGAAGCCAGCATCCCCTGGATGGGGCCGGGGAGCTGAAGCAGCCGAACCGTGTTGCTCACCGCGCTCCTGCTTCTCCCGACTCGCTCGGCCACCTGCTCATGAGTCATACCATAATCTTCCAGCAATTGCTGGAAGGCGGCGGCTTCCTCCAAAGGGGTCAGATCCTCGCGCTGAAGGTTCTCCACCAGCGCCTCGGTGAGGTTCGTGCCGTCGTCCGTCGCAGCCCGGATGACCGCGGGAATCGTGTCCAAGCCCGCTTGCTTCGCTGCTCGCAGGCGGCGCTCCCCCGCAACGAGGGTGTAACGATCATCGTCGGGCCGAACAACGATCGGTTGGAGCAGTCCCACGGCGGCGATCGACTCAGCGAGGGCGTCGATGCCCTCGGACTCGAAGCCCACTCGCGGCTGTTTCGGGTTCGGATCGATGTCTCTGACCGGAATCTCGGCGAAACCCGCAGAGGGGTGTTCTTGCGGGATCAGCGCATCGAGTCCGCGGCCGAGCCCTCCTTTACGAGCGGCCATGTCGCCTCCTGAATTCTCGCGCCAGTTCCCGGTACGCAATGGCGCCTCTCGACATTGGATCATACGCTTCGATCGGCTCACCGTACGAGGGCGCTTCGCTGAGACGCACCGTTCGGGGGATGACCGTTTTGTAGGTCGTGTCGCCAAAGTGATCACGCACCTGGGCTGCCACATCCGAGGCGAGCGTCGTCCGCCCGTCGAACATCGTGAGCAGGACACCTTCAACCTCCAGCTGAGGGTTGATGTTCTGCTTGACAAGGCCGATGTTGCGGGTCAGCTGGCTCACCCCCTCGAGCGCATAGTACTCGCACTGGATCGGAATCAGGACCTCATCCGCCGCAGTGAGCCCATTGATCGTCAGCAACCCCAGCGAAGGCGGGCAGTCGATCAGGATGAAGTCGTACTCCTCCACAATATCGACAAGCGCCTTCTTGAGCCGTTGTTCACGCGAGAAGAGCGAAACGAGGTCAATCTCGGCTCCTGCCAGCTCGATGGTCGCCGGTACCACATGGAGGTTGCGTACCGATGTCGGCTCAAGCACGTCGGTGATCGAGACTTCGTCATCCACCAACAACTCATAGGTCGACAGCTCGATCGAACCTCGGTCGATACCGAGGCCGGAGCTGGTGTTTCCCTGCGGGTCGAGGTCCACGATGAGGACACGCTCGCCTTGGAGCGCAAGCCCCGCGCCAAGGTTGATGGCGGTGGTTGATTTCCCAACACCACCCTTTTGATTGGCGATCGCGACGATCCGGCCCTCAGCCATGGCGAGAACCAGGAGTGATGGTCTTCATGTGCGCGACATCCTAAGGAGCCAGAACGGGGAGTCAAGCACCTCGGTGGCGATACTCTCACAGAAAAACGCGACGCCGTCGGGCGGGTCCGCAATGACGGGCGGCGTTGACGATCGCGACACCCCCACGAGCCCGACTCCATCAGCCGCCGCCAGCTTCGCGAACACACCTGCCGCCTCCGGGACGGGGAGTGAGGCACGAAACACGACGACATCCCATGGCGGTTCGTAGGAGCGTGCGTCTTCGCAAACGACGGCAACATTGGCGGCACCGGCCCCGACCACCGCCCGAACCGCAAGGTCGGTGCGTCGCTGCGACCGGTCCAAAAGCGTGATTTCGAGATCGGGGCGGGCGATCGCCAACGGGATTCCCGGCAAGCCAACACCACTTCCGACATCGACGAGCCGTTGCGCAGCGGACGGAATCCCGACGAGATAGGCCAGGGCGTCAGCGAGGTGTCGATCGACCAGGCGTGCCGACTCATTCGGGCCCATGCCACCGAGGGGAATGGCTTCTTGCCTGAGAAAGACGGCGAGACGATCCAACTGCGCCACTTGGTCATCGCTGAGGCGGATATCCGCCAGTCCAGCGACGCTCCGCAGCTTGTGGATCTCCGCGGGGGACAGTCGATCAGGGTGCAGTGCCATGCCCGGTGATGCTACCCAATCCGCCACCTCGGCACCGATGTTTCACATGAAACACGACTGACTGCTGGCCATTCCGCCGAACGACCTCGGTGGCACGCTGTGTTCGGTGCTACTCGTCGAAGGCGATCACGACGGCTCGACGCGGATCGTCTCCCTCGGAGAAGGAGCGAACGCCGTCGATCTCGGCGACGGCATCGTGCACGACCTTGCGATCGGCGGCATTCATGGGCTCGAGCATGATCTCGCTGCCGTCCTCCTTCACCTGATCGGCCAGCTTTCCAGCGTAGATCTTGAGCGCCTCCCGACGACGCTCGCCGTACCCGTTGATATCAATGCGCATTCGAGGGGCACCGTAGGTCTTCCTCTGGACCACGGTTCGTGTGAGCTCGAGGACGGCGTACATCACCGAACCCTTGGCGCCGACCAGCGCCTCGGTCTGCCCACCTCGGATGTCGAGATACAACACCTCGTCATCGATCCTCGATTCCACGGTTCCTTCGAGACCGAAGGCGTCGAGCAGTCCGACGAGGAACCCGGTCGCGACTTTCGCCTGTTCCTCAATCGGTGCGGGCTCTGGTCGATCATCACGCTGCACGGTCTTCTTCTCTCCCTTGGGCCGATCCTTGGATGGCTTCTTGTTCTTCGCCTGCTCGCTCTTGTTCGTGCTGGCCTTCGGCGAACGCCGGGCATTGTCGTCGGATCGCTGCTGGTTGCTGTCGTTGCTGCCATCCTTGCTCTGCCTGCGACGCCCGTCTTTGTCACCCCTCCCACGACGATTGCGGCCGCCGGGAGCTTTCGTCACGCGGACGATGGCCGGCTTGCCCCCCATCCCCAGAAACCCGACGGTCGGTTCACGAATGATCTCAATGTTGACATCGGCTCGGTCTTTGACATCCAGCTCAGCCATCGCCATGTCGACAGCCTCATCGACGCTGTTGCCCTCTACTTCAACCCAATCCATGGGGCTACTTCCTTCTTTTGCGGTTTCGCTTCTTGCTTGCGTTCGGCGACGGCCCTCCCGGTTTCGGCTCCTCAGGATCCGGATCCGGCACCGTGTCAGCGGCATCGGAATCCCCCCGTGGCCCATCGTCATCTCCCATTCGGAGGATGATGGCTTGCTGGCCGACGCGGAAGAGGTTCGAGGTTGCGAAGTACAGGCCGAGACCAGTCACGAAGTTCCAGGTAATGAAACCGAAAACGATCGGCATCACCTTCATCACATTTTGCATTCCCTGCATCTGTGTCTGCTGCTGATCCTTCGGGTCGTCCTTGCGCCGTCGCATCGTCTGTACCTGCTGGTAAAATCCGGCAACCACGATCACGGCGATCAATAGGATGTACGGCAGCGCCCCGATGAGGTCCCCGAAGTCGACCGCCTGGGATGGACGCACGAGGAGATTCATCCCGAGGAACCGGACATGCTCGAACACGGGACTCGCAATATCGATACCCGGTTTGAGTGTGCCCGTGAGGTTGCCGGTCGCGTCGGTGACATACAGGGCGCTGTTGGCGGCATCGAGGACGCCCTTGAGCGTGGAGTCCTGCGGAATCCCGAAACCCTGCCACAGCACGCGGTAGAGCGCGAACCAGATCGGCATCTGTACGAGCAACGGGAGACATCCCGCCGCAGGGTTCACCCCACGCTCCTTGTAGAGCTCCATGAGGTGCTTGTTGAGCTCCTCCTTGTTCCCCTTGTACTCCTTCTGGAGACGCTTCACCTCGGGCTGGATCTCCTGCATCGCCTTCATCGAGCGCGTCTGTTTGACGGTCAGCGGAAACATCAACAGCATCACGGTGAGGGTCAGCAGAATGATGGCGATACCATATTCTGGCAGGAGGTCGTAGTAGAAGGACAGCAGTGTCCCGAGCAGGCTGAGCAGCCATTCCCACGGAGCGAATGCAGCGAGGATCACGATGAACCGCCTTGGGCTCGCCCGGCGAGAGTGGCATCGGATCCCGGTACGGGGTCGAATCCGCCGTCGTGGAACGGGTGGCACCTCGCAATGCGGCGGATCCCGAGCCATGAACCTCGCATCGCGCCGTGGATCTCGATCGCCTCATAGGTATAGCGGGAGCAAGTCGGGTGGTATCGGCAGTTCCTCCCCATGAGCGGGGACAGCAGCCGTTGATAGATGCGAATGACGCTGAGGGCCAGGCGTTGCGCCAGATTGCGAGGCTCGAGGGTCATCGTGCTTCCATGGTCATCGGTTTGGCTTCGAGCGCATCGCCGAGCCAGTCGACCAGCGTAGGGAACGGTGCCGTGAGCACACCGGGAGAGGCAACGACCACGACATCGAGCCCGTCCGGGATCTCGACGCGTCGCAGGGCTTCGCGAAGCCTGCGTTTCGCCCGGTTTCGTTGTACGGCACTACCCACCTTCTTGCCGGCTACCACACCCACCCTCGTGGAACCAGCGGTTCCGGTTGCTTGGAACACGGTCACCGCGCCGTGTCTCCGACTGACTCCGTCCCGGTAGATCTCGGCGAATCGTCCTGACGACCGGAGGGGAACCAACATGGCCTAGGCGGAGAGCTCGTGTCGGCCCTTCGACCGGCGCCGTCGGATGGTCGCGCGCCCCGCGCGGGTTCGCATTCTCACGCGAAACCCGTGCTTGCGCTTGCGACGACGCTTGTTCGGCTGGTACGTGCGTTTCATGTGAGGTCCCCTGGCGGGCGATGCGGCGGCCCACCGGCTGGTGGAACGGCAACATTCTAGGTGCTGGTATCTCGAAACCGTCAGCACGGGACGAGCGCGCGAAAATTCGGGTGATGTCGCGAAAGACAGAACAAGACGAAAACTGGGAAACCGCCGTGGATGCAACCATGAGGTCCAATGACTTCGACACCGGAAACCGCCCGTTGTTGTTGAGTATTCGGCGTTTCGTCCGTCTCCGTTCGGGCGGTGATTGTCCCGGTTTTGCCGCTCTTGAACTGTGCAGGAAACCGTCCCTACACTCGCCTCCGCTCTTGACGGGCGGTTGTCCGCTCTTCCCCGAGGAGCCGAACAGAGGGCCAACGCGACAGGGGCCCTTGCGCATCTTCTCCACATGCTGTGGATAGATGTGTGGACAGAATGATCTCGGGTCGAAGTGCCGGGAGGACTACAACAGTGGAAGCATTGCAGACGCCTGCCGGATCAATCGACTCCAAGGTCGAGCTGTTCCACAGTCGACTCCGCGATGTGATCGGGCCAGCGAAGTGGGAGACATGGATCAAGCCTCTCGATGTCTCTCACGAAGGGTCGCTCCTGACCCTCGAAGCGCCCAACCGCTTCAACGCAACCTGGATCTCGGACAACTACACCCATCAGATCAACGAGATCGCTTCTTCGGTGTGGGCCATGCCGTTCGAGGTCGCTGTCACCGTGCGACCACAGCCCGAAACTCACACGGCTGCCCCGGAGACGAAGCCCTACCAGCCAACCTTCGACGAACATGCAAGAAAGCGAATCGACGACCCCCCCGAACAGCGCGACACCTCGAATCTCCTTGCACGCTACTCCTTCGAGAACTTCGTTGTGGGGGCATCGAACCGTTTCGCTCACGCCGCTGCGCAGGCCGTGGCCGAACAACCAGGACGCCACTACAACCCGCTGTTCATCTACGCCAGTTCAGGTCTCGGCAAGACGCACCTGCTCCACGCCGTTGGGCAGCATCGCCTCGAGTTGTCACGAAACGCCGTCGTGAAATATGTGACATCGGAGAACTTTTTCAACGACTTCATCAACTCCATCAGACGCAAACGGATGGACGATTTCAAGGCTCGCTACCGGAGGGCGAACATCCTTCTGCTCGATGATGTGCAGTTCTTCGAAGGCAAGGAGATGGTGCTCGAGGAGTTCTTCCACACCTTCAACTCACTCTACGAATCCGGCAACCAGTTGGTCATCAGCTCGGATCGTTCCCCGCGCGAGCTGAGGACGATCGAGGACCGCCTCCGGAGCCGGTTCGAATGGGGTCTGACAACGGACATCCAGCGACCCGATGTCGAGACTCGTCTTGCCATCCTGCGCAAGAACGCCGCTGCATCGGAAGCCAGAATCCCCCCGGATGTCCTGTCGTTCATCGCTGAGAATGTTGCGGACAACATCCGCGAGCTCGAAGGGGCGCTCACGCGGATCACGGCGTTCGCGACGCTGACGCACGAACCCGTCACGCTCGACCTCGCAACGAGCGTGCTGCGCGATGTCGTCAAGCTTCAAGCAGCGTCTCCGCTGACTGCCGACACGATCATCTCGACGGTTGCCCAGTTCTATGAGCGTCCAAGGGCGGAACTCGTCGGGGCGTCTCGTCGGCAGCCCCTTGCTCGGCAACGGCAGGTCGCGATGTACATCTGTCGGGAACAAACGGGCCTGTCACTTCCCAAGATCGGTGCGGCGTTCGGGGGAAGGGACCACACGACGGTCATGCACGCCGTTGACAAGATCACCAACCTCCTTCAGACCGACAAGGCCGTGTACGACCAGGTGACCGCCATCACGCAGCAGCTGAGGACAACATGAGGCTTCTCCACACCGAACCGCCTGCATGCTGCCGTGCTGTGCATATCGTGCGTGTCATGCACAGCCGCTGTGGACGGCAAACCCCCGAATCCGCTGGTCTTTTCGTGACTCTTCCACAATCCACAACCCCTACTACCACGACAAGTCTTTACAAGTAATCAACCAGAAGCAGAAAGAAGACAACGGTGCGGATAAGGGCAGAACGAGACGATCTTGCAGATGTGCTTGCGCGAGCGGGGAGAGCAGTCGGTACCCGATCACCACTCCCCATTCTTCAGGGTGTCCTGTGTGAGGTTGCGGGAAACCGGCTGACAGTGACAGGCACCGACAACGAGGTCACGGTCCGAACCTATCTCGATGTCGAGATGTCCGAGGAAGGGCGCACCGTGATCCCTGCGAAACTGGCAGCGGAAGCGGTTCGGAAGCTGCCGGCGGGAGCGGTCTCATTCGCCTCCGCAGACGGTCACATCGAGATCACAGGAAACGGGCCACAGTTCCGCCTTCGTGAGATGCAGGTGGACGACTTCCCGAAGGTCATCGATGCTGCGGGAGGTGAAGGCGTGTCCCTCGACGGAGGAAGCCTCATCGGGGCACTCGGCCAGGTGGGCGTCGCGGCTTCCGGTGATGACGCACGGCCTACCTTGACCGGGGTCCTGTTCGAGGCGAATGACGATGGTCTGCGGCTCGTGGCAACAGACGGCTACCGCCTTGCCGTCAAGGATGTGCAGGGTGTTGCCACCGAGGGATCGCGACTCGTGCCGTTTCGGGCACTCCGAGAGCTCGGCCGAACGGTCGGTGCCGGGTCGATGACGGTTGCGCTCGGGGATCGTGAGGCATCGTTCGTCACCGATGAGGGCCGCCTCACGGTGCGAATCATCGACTCCACCTTTCCGAACTATCGACAACTCCTCCCCGAGGGGCACGCGAATCGTTTGACCGTCGACCGGGCTGGACTACTCGAGGCTGTTGATCGGGCTGCGCTGGTGGCCGAGGACCACATTCCCGTGCGTCTCGCCATGCACAACGGCGGGGTTGAGCTTTCGGTGATTCGTCAGGAGGTGGGTGAGGCCTCCGAACTTCTCGAAGGGGCATACACCGGCGACGACATGACGATTGCGTTCAATACCCGGTACCTGAGGGATGGCATCACGGCGGTGGCCGATGAGCAGGTGGTGATCGAGACCTCCGACCCGCTCAAGCCGGGTCTGCTGCACGGCAGCACGAGTGAGGACTTCCGGTACTTACTGATGCCCGTGCGTCTCTAGGCGACAATGCACCTGGCGTGGCTCAAGCTGCGGAACTTCCGGTCGTATTCGTCGCTGAGGTTCGACCCCGATCCGGGTGTCAATGTCCTGGTCGGGGACAATGGTGCCGGGAAGACCTCCCTGCTCGAGGCCGTCGGCTACCTCGGGTCCGCGCGATCGTTTCGGGGTGTTCCCGACGGAGCCCTGATCTCGGACGGAGCGGCGTCTGCAATCGTGCGTGGGTCCTTCGAGGGGGGTGCATCGGAGACCACGGTCGAGTGCGAGATACCACAGGAGGGCCGGCGGACGGTGCTGGTGAACGGGAAACGACCCCAGCGCATGCGGGACCTGCTCAGTATCGTCCCGGTCGTCGCGTTCATCCCCGACGATCTCGACCTCGTCAAAGGGGGCTCCGCTGTCAGGCGTGACTTCCTCGACGACCTTGCCGCTCGCATCTGGCCGCAAGCAGCTGCCGCACAAGCCGACTACGACCGCGCGTTGCGGCAGCGCAACAGCCTTCTCAAGCAGGAAGGCCGCGGCACCGACCTGGTGACGCTGTCGGTGTGGGATGAGAGGCTCGGAGTGGCTGCGGCTGGCGTGTTGCACCACCGTCGGGCTGTCGCGGCGGCCCTTCAACCCCAGCTCGCCGCGGCGTATCGCTCCGTTGGCGGCGTCGGTGACCTCGCCTGGTCGTACCGGTCGACTTGGAACTCCGATGCGGCCCGCGATGAGGAGGCTCTCAAATCCGCGCTCGTCGATGCGCTTGAGCGGCGACGGTCCAAGGAGCTCGAGATCCGAACCACAACCGCTGGTCCACACCGAGACGAACCCGATGTGCTCCTCGACGGGCGCAGCACGCGCACTCAGGCGTCGCAAGGGGAGCAGCGGACGACCGCCCTTGCAATGCGCGTCGGCGCATATCGGGTGATCGAGCAGCTCCGGAATCAGAAACCGATCCTCCTCCTCGACGATGTCTTCTCAGAGCTTGACGCTTCCCGCGCGTCTCGCGTGCTTGAGCTGATCCCGGTCGGACAGGTATTTGTCACAACGGCGAGAGACGATGAGGTACCGATCGGGGGACGCCGCTGGTCGGTGAATGACGGGAAGGTGCAACCGTGAAGGCGAAATATCTCAACAGCGATACCGGGCGGGACCCCGCGCCGATAGGCGATGTCATCGGATCGGTGATCGAGAACGCAACGGTGAGCGTCGATGTCCGTCACGGCCAGATGATCTCGGAGTGGGACACATTTGCCCCGTCCGACTGGGTGACCTTCGGGAGGCCGATCGGTGTTCGGGAGCGTGCACTGCTGGTCGAGGTGAGCAACGGGTCCGCGGCGTCCTTGTTGAAATACCAGACCAGCGATCTCGTGGCCGCGATCGAGACGCGGTATGGCCCGGATCTCGTGAGCGGCGTCCGGGTCCGCGTCGAACGCAGAGCGAGACGCGATTGAGCACCCAAGACCCGGGATTTGGCCCTCGTTTCCCTATACTTACAAGCGTGTGACAAGCCTCGAACCGTTGCCTGACCAGAGGCACAAAGGAGCCCCGTGACCAACCAGAAGCCGTCATCGACCGCGTCCTACGGCGCCGATTCGATCCAGATCCTCGAGGGTCTCGAAGCGGTTCGGAGACGCCCGGCGATGTACATCGGCTCGACGGGGCCGAAGGGCCTGCACCATCTCATCTGGGAGGCCGTTGACAACTCCGTGGATGAGGCGATGGCAGGGTTCTGCACCCGGATCGCGGTGACGCTGCGAGCCGACGGAAGCGTCAATGTGCGGGACAACGGAAGGGGCATCCCGGTCGACAAGCACGCCGTCACGAAACTCCCTGCCCTCACGACGGTGATGACAACCCTCCACGCCGGGGGAAAGTTCGAAACCGGGGCGTACGCCGTGTCGGGGGGACTCCATGGCGTCGGCATCTCGGTTGTGAACGCGCTGTCGACGCGGATGGATGTCGAGGTTGTGCGTGACGGGTCGCTGTGGACCCAGAGCTTCGAATACGGGGAACCCCTCGGCAAGCTCCAGAAGGTGAAGCCGATGAAGCGATCCGGGACCTCGGTGACCTTCTGGGCGGATCCCGACATCTTCACGGAGACGACGCACTACAGCGCGAAGACCGTGACCACCCGACTGCGCGAGATGGCGTTTCTCACGAAAGGCCTCGAGATCAGGTTCACCGACGAGCGAGGCGACGAACCCATCGAAGAGGTCTTCAAGTACGCAGGAGGCATCGTCGATTTCGTCAAGTTCCTCAACGCAAATCGCGAACCGATCCATGGCCAGGTCGCCTTCTTCGAGCAGGAGATCGACGACGCCGAGGTCGAGGTCGCCATGCAGTGGACGACGGGATACAACGAAACCATCTTGTCGTTCGCCAACAACATCAACACGCACGAGGGAGGCACCCACGAGGAGGGGTTCCGCACGGCCCTGACACGGGCGATCAACGATGTCGCCCGCAAGAAGGGAGTCCTCAAGGACAAGGACAAGAACCTCGAAGGTGACGATGTGCGCGAGGGGCTCACCGCAATCATCTCCGTGAAGGTGCGCCAGCCCCAGTTCGAGGGCCAGACCAAGACGAAACTCGGCAACACCGAGATCAAGTCGTTCGTTCAGCGCGCCATGAACCAGGCACTTCCGGACTGGCTGGATCGTCATCCCGGCGATGCGAAGAAGATCGCAGACAAGGCATCGTCTGCGGCACGGGCACGGGCGGCTGCTCGTCAGGCGAGGGACCTCACCCGCCGCAAGTCCCTCCTCGAATCGGGGGGCCTTCCAGGGAAGCTTTCTGACTGCTCCTCGAAGGATCCCGAGATCTCCGAGTTGCTCATTGTCGAAGGCGACTCTGCTGGCGGCTCTGCGAAGCAGGCGAGGAATTCGGAGTTTCAGGCGATCCTCCCGATCCGGGGGAAGATCATCAATGTGGAGAAGAACCGGATCGGGCGTGTCCTCCAGAACAACGAGGTGCAGTCGCTGATCACCGCGATCGGCACGGGGATCGGCGACGAGATGGACATCGACAAGGCGAGATACAACAAGATCATCATCCTCACCGATGCCGATGTTGACGGCGCGCATATTCGGACGCTGCTCCTGACCTTCTTCTATCGGCACATGGCTGAGGTCATCGAGCAGGGGTATGTGTTCATCGCGCAGCCGCCGCTGTACTCGGCGAAGATCGGGACCAAGACGACCTGGATCCAAAACGACGAGGAACTCGAAGGTTTCAAGGCGGAGAACGAGGGACGAAAGATCAACATCCAGCGGTTCAAGGGCCTCGGCGAGATGAACGCAGACGAGCTGTGGGACACGACGATGGATCCGGAGCAACGCACCCTTCTCCAGGTCGAACTCGAAGAGAAGCTCGAAGCCGAGCAGACCTTCGTGACGCTCATGGGGAACGATGTCGAATCGCGGCGTCAGTTCATCCAGCAGAACGCCAAAGATGTCCGGTTCCTGGACGCGTAGGGAGGGGCCGATCACGCCATGACCGATTCCAGCCATCCGTACACACCGATCGACATCAAGACCGAGATGGAGGATTCGTTCCTCGAATACGCCATGTCGGTCATCGTGTCGAGAGCCCTTCCCGATGTTCGCGACGGACTCAAGCCGGTCCACAGGCGTGTCCTGTACTCGATGTGGGACAGCGGTATTCGTCCCGGTACACCGTTTCGGAAGGCGTCGCGGGTGGTCGGGGATGTCGTCGGCTGGTTCCATCCCCATTCCCCAGAAGCGGTCTACGACTCGATGGTCCGGCTCGGGCAGGACTTCGCACTCAGGTATCCGTTGATCGATCCCCAAGGCAACTTCGGGACCGTTGATGATCCGCCCGCCGCCATGCGGTATGTCGAGGCACGGCTCGACAAGCTCGCGGCACACATGCTCGACGGTATCGACGAGGACACCGTCGACTTCAAGGACAACTACTCGGGTGAACGCGAGGAGCCGACCGTTCTGCCGTCCCGATTCCCCAACCTGCTCGTGAACGGATCAACCGGGATCGCTGTGGGAATGGCGACGAACATGGCCCCCCACAATCTCGGGGAGATCTGCAACGCGGTCCTGCACGCGCTCAAACATCCCGACGCAACGGTTGACGACCTCATGGAACATGTTCTTGGACCCGACTTCCCGACCGGCGCCTACATCGTCGGGAACAAGGGCATCAAGGATGCGCTCATGACCGGGCGCGGCTCGATCAAGATGCGTGCCGTCACGGACATCGTCGAGATCAGAAAGAACCGTACGGCGATCGTCGTCACCGAGATCCCGTATCAGGTGTCGCGTGACCGCATCATGGAGAAGATCGCAGAGCAGGTTCGCAACAAGACGATCGTCGGTATTGCAGACCTTCGCGACGAATCGGATCGGCACGGAACGCGGCTCGTGATCGAGCTCAAGAAGGACGCGAATCCGCAGGTCGTGCGGAACCAGGTCTTCAAGAACAGTCAGCTCGAGGACACCTTCTCGGTGAACAATGTGGCGCTCGTTGACGGCGTACCGCGCACGCTCAACCTTGCCATGCTCGTTCATCACTATGTGGACCACCAGCTCGAAGTCATCGAGCGGCGATCCCGGTTCCGGCTCGAGAAGGCGGAGGCAAGGGCCCATATCGTCCGTGGGTTGCTGATCGCGCTCGACAACATCGACGAGGTGGTCCGAATCATCCGATCCTCGGCGAATGTCGATGAGGCGCGTGCGGCCTTGATGGACAGCTTCGAGCTGTCGGAGATCCAGGCGAATCACATCCTCGACATGCCACTGCGACGCTTGACGGCACTTGAGACGAACAAGCTGCGAGAGGAACTCGAAGAACTCGAGGGGACCATTGCGTACCTGACGGACCTCCTCGCGAATGAAGACAAGCGGCGTGACCTCATCGCGAAGGAGCTCACCGAGATCCGTGACAAGTTCGGTGATGACCGGCGAAGTCGGATCGTGCCGGACGAGGGCGACATGTCACTCGAGGATCTGATCGCTGACGAGGAGCTCGTCGTGAGCATGTCGGCGGCAGGGTCGGTGAAGTCCGTCCTCGCAAAGGCGTACCGCACCCAGGGCAGGGGAGGGCGCGGCATCAGGGGTGCGAGTTTGCGCGAGGACGATGTCGTGACGCATCTGCTGCACACGACCGCCCATTCGTACCTGCTGTTCTTCACGAATCGCGGAAAGGTGTACCGCATTCGTGCCCACGAGATCCCCCGCAAGGATCGCACCGCAAAAGGGTCACTCATCCAGTCCGTCCTTCCCCTCGAACCCGACGAGGTGGTGGAGGCGATCATCGACACGAGGGACTACGAGACCAGCCGCTACCTGGTGATGTTCACCCGCAACGGCATGGTCAAGAAGTCGAAGTTCTCCGACTACGACAGCCGCAACCAGGTGCTCGTTGCGATCAACCTCAAGGACGGGGACGAGGTGGTCGCCGTGCGCCAAACCAACGGTGATGCCGACCTGATGATGTTCACCCGTGACGGGCAGGGGATCCGGTTCCACGCCGACGAGGTGCGTTCGATGGGGAGGGCATCCCAGGGCGTGATCGGTATCAGACTCCGTGAGGGTGACGAGGTTGTCGGTGCCGCCACTGCAGACGAGGCGTCCGATGTGCTGCTTCTCACCACCGGAGGGTACGGGAAGCGGACGAAACTGGCCGATTTCCCCGTCAAGCACAGGGCAGGCCTCGGTGTGAAAGCGATCAAGATCGTGTCGACCCGGGGCCCGCTCGCCACAGCCAAAGCCGTCGCGGAGTCGGACGAGGTCGTGATTACTTCTTCTGACGGGATCCTGATCCGTCAACCCGTCGCCGACATCAATCGCTACGGGCGCAACTCGATGGGTGTCAAGGTGATGAACCTCGCGAAGGAAGCGACCTTGTCTGCGGCGGCGGTCGTCCCTCACGACGAATAGGGAACGATTCGGACCGCCGCGGCGTCTCACAGAGGCAGGGAGCCAGTTGAACGCGCCGGTACACTCGCCGGCGAAAGGAGCCACATGGCGGTTCGTCGTGTACGGCGCATCATCCGCAAGATCGATCCGTGGACCGTACTGAAGGTCGGATTCGTGGTGAATCTGGCCGTCGGGCTCACGGCGACGCTCGGTGTTTGGGTCGCGTGGTCGATCGCTGTCCAGCGTGGGATCCCTGACGACTTCGCGGACACGCTCGGCAGGCTCACGATCGCGTTCACACCCGATGGGGATCTCTACTTCAGGGTTGTGCTGATGCTCGCAATCATCTGGGTGATCGGCGCAACCGCGACCTTGACCCTGATGGCGGTCCTGTACAACCTCGTGTCGGATGTTGTTGGCGGCATCGAGCTGATCATGCTTGAGGAGACGGCCGAATCCGAACCAGAGAGGGCGCGTCCCGTGGTTCATGTGCCTTCGAACAGCGGGATCTCGCCGATCAGCCAGGACGAGACCGTCGAACACGCCTGAAGTCCTACATGGGCTCCCGTTGACGGATGTTGGGACTTTCCCCGCTGATCAGCTCCCGATGATCGTCCTTTGAAGCTCGATCCTCGTCGACACTCCTGGACCCTCGACGGTGAGGGGGATCTCGTAGCGGACCCTGTCGATGTAGCAAAGGCTCTCGGCGTCTGCTGCGCAGTAGACGATGTTGAGATCGAAGGCGACGGTGGCAACGCCGTGGGCGAAGTCGACGGGGACAACTGCAGGTAGCGCGGTACCGGTGAGATCTCCGGCTGTGTCGTCCGTCAACGCCACGATGGTGTGTCCCTTGGCGATCTCGAGGGACGACGGAGCATCGTCGTTCACCTTGTAACCGTCAGGGAGCCGATAATCCACGACGATGGTTCCGACGCCTGAGGATGCCTCCATCGCGGGGAGGGTGACCGTCTCGCCGACATACTCCCCGGGTGGGTCGAAATCCTCGATGCCTTTGAGCACCATCGTCGAGACGACTCCGGTGTCGGTGTCGACGACGCGAATCGCATGGTTGTTCGTGTCGGCGACATACAGGAGGCCCCCATCGATCGACAGGCCCCCAGGTTCGTTGAAGTGCGGATCGGTCCCGTCGGCCCAGCCGGGTTCACCACCGAGCCACGAGGTGATCGTCCCGGATGCGACATCGACCCGCTTGATCTTCGAGTTGTAGGTGTCGGCCACATAGAGCGTCGATCTGTCGATGGCGACGCCGAGGGGATGTTGGAGCCTTGCCTCGTTGCCGGCACCGTCGACATCGCCGAATTCGAAGAGGCTGGCGTCACCACCGACCACGAGGTCGATCGTCGCCGCGTCGAGATCACCGACCCGAATCGAGCTCGATTCGGAGTCGGCGACATACAGGTGCCCATCTTCGGAGAGCGCGAGTCCGCTCGGTTGCGCGAGTTCGGCTTCGTGGAAGGAGCCGTTGGAAGTGCCTTCCCGTGCGTTTCCGATGAGGGGAAGAGCGAGTTCGTTGTCGAGGTCGAGTGCCCAGATCTGATGGGACCCGGCGTTCGCGACATACACGAACCCGTCCCTGTACGCGACCGCCCACGGTGAGTTGAGGGCCACCGTGTCAAAGGACCGACCCTGGGGCGGCCAACCGAGCGCACCGGATCCGGCGAGCGTCGAAACTTCCCCAGAGGCAAGGTCGATGACTCTCACCGCGTTGTTCCCAACATCAGCCACATAGAGCTCGTCCGTTCCCGGATTGAGGGCAAGTCCCTGTGGAGCGGAAAACGACGCGTCGAGGGCGGCGCCGTCGTCGAAGCCGATCGTTCCGTTCCCAAAGACGGCAAGCACCCTTCCCGTCGCCGGATCGACCTCGAGCACACGATGGTGTCCGGTGTCGGCGATCCACAGCCGGCCATCGACGGCGAGCACCTTGCCTGGATATCTCAGCGCGCGGACCGGTGCCGTTGTCGCTTCGAGGGCGAACTCGATCGGAGCGCGGTCGATGGCCCGCTTTGCGTCGAATTCGGCGACGAGGCTGGCGATGACGGGCTCGACGGCGTCATAGACGCCCTCGCCGGGGCGAACTCCGACGATCTTGCCTGCGGGGTCGATCACCGCGACGGTGGGCCACGCCGATGCGCCCCATGCGTTCCAGATCTCGAAGTCCTTGTCGTTGACAACCGGGTGTTTGAGCCCGTATCGCTGAACGATGTCGACGAGGTTCCCGGTTTCGGCCTCGTTCGTGAACTTGGCTGAGTGGACGCCGATCACGACCAGTTCGTCCCGATACTCGCTTTCGAGGCGTTCGAGGTCGGGGATGATGTGAAGACAGTTGATGCAGCCATAGGTCCAGAAGTCGAGCAGGACGACCTTGCCCCGGAGGTCGGTGAGCGAGACGGGTTCGGCCGTGTTGATCCAGTCGAGTCCGTCTGGGAACTCGGGTGCGTCGACCGTCCCCGCATACGAGGGTCCCGTGCCGCTGGGCGTTGTCTCGTCAACTGACTCGCCGGGAAGGGTGTCGGGATTCCCGATCGTGGAGTCCGGTTCGCTCGACGGCGTACAGGCCGACGCGAGCGCCGCGAGCACGGCGATGAGCAAGACGACACGACGAAACGATGACATGACTATTCGTTGGAACGCCAAACCGCCAACTCGAGTTCCAGCCGGTCGAGTGTGTTCAGCAGGTGTTCAGGTTTGCTTGATGCGGGCTGGAACCCGGAATCGAAGGTGCCAGCAGCGGCCTCGAGCGCGACGGCGGCGAGCACGATGGCTTCGAGGTACGCCCCATGGTCGGAGACCCCCACGATGCGTCGCCCGGTTGTTCCTTCCGAGTCGATGACCGCCCCTGCCCACTCGTCGTTCCTGAACGCAACGAACCTGTCCGGACCCCGTCGTTTCGTCCACGAGCTCCCGATGGGTTCGGGGAAGTGCATGGGTCTTCCCCGCTTGAGAGGCTTGCCAGGCTCGGTCCAGCCGATGCGAACGGTCTCGTGCTCGATCGGTCTTGCCGCCGGGTGGGCCGTGAGGGCCGCCGTGAGCGCCGTCGCCACATTGGCTCCGTGTACGACGGCGATGGGTCCCGGTCCGTTGAGGGAAGAATCGAGATCCTTCCACAAGACGAGCGGAATGCCCGCGACGGTGGCTCGACCGATGAGCGTGTGGACCCCTGTTGTGCCGTCCGACACGAGCGTGTCGTACGACGCGAGATCGGCCACGGGCCCTGCTCGATCGCGCCGGGGTGCCGAAGCGTCGAGGATGCCGACATGGTCGACGGCTGCCTCGCTGAGCAGCGTTCGAAGCGTTCGGTTCCCGACTTCGGAGCCCGTGTCGAGAGCGATCCTCACGACTGCGGGCGTCGTTTCGAGGGCTCCCATGATCCAAGCGGACTCGACGGATCGTTGCCCCTGGTGCACAGCTTCCTCGCGACGAGGGCTGCCGTCACGGCAAGGATGATCGGGACGAGGATCTTCTTCACATCGGGAAGCTACCCCGTCGCAGGCCATTGTGACGAAGCGGAGAGAGCCTGAGCAGGCAAGTCCTACCGGCTGTTGCTGTTGAACTCCGCGAGCACTCGGTCGATTTCCGAAGCATACTGAGCGATCGTCGGGGCGGAGGAGCTCCCGCGACCTACGAGTTGGATGACTACGCCGGAGAAGGGTTCCCACTCGAGCACCGTCATTCCGTTCGATGAAGTGATGGTCCCCGTGTCGTGAGGGGCCGGGTTCTGCTGGCTGAAATGGACGGCAGGTATCTCTGTCTTGTTGTTTCTGTAATGGATTGAGACGGTCGCGACCACCAGCGAATCATCGCCTCGTGTCGAAAACTTCTGGCTAACGGTGTTGGTAGCAGCGTCGTAGTCGATCTCACCTCTGGCTACCAGCCCACCTGGGGTGGGCAGAGCCCGGACAAGTTGGACAGCCGACACAGATGCGAGCTTCGCCGTCACCTCCTGGTGTTGGGACGCTGTCGGCGACGACCACGGTTCTGCCAAGACCGCAACCCACAGGAACACTCCTCCAAGCAGGACGACAGCCGCTGCAAAGGCACCGATTGCCACTACGAGACCGTGCCGGTGTTTGGGATTCCGGTTGCGGATGGCCGACTCGATACGACGACCGAGTTCGTCGACGAAGGGGATATCAGCCATGCTCATCGTGCTCCATCGCGTTCGACAGTCGGTTCAACGCCCGATGCACCCTCACCCGAGCGGCGCCTTCTGTGCATCCAAGCCGTTGTGCAACATCTTTGAAAGAGCGTTCTTCGACGATCCGCAGCCGAACAGCATCGCGGTCGGTGGTGCTGAGGCTGGTGAGCGCATCGATGAGCTGTTCGCGGAAGAACGCGACCTCGTCGAGGTCCTCGACGCGGGCGAGGGAGGCGTCGTCCATCGTGGGGACCTCCACGCCAAGTCGGGCAAGTGCACGCTTCTCGACGCGCTGCTTACGGCGGTAGTGCTTTAGTTCGTTCGCTGCAATGCCGTAGAGCCATGCTCCCGCTGGCACAGTGGACCGGACATAGCGCGAGCGTTTCAGGTATGCGATGGCAAATGTCTCGGCTGTGAGATCTGCAGCGGCATCGCCATCCCAGGTTCTGCGGTAGAAGTAGGACAGTATGCGTGTCGCCCATCTCCGATACAGAGTTGAGAACGCTGCTGGGTTGGCACGCGATTCTTCGAGAAGCTCCGCATCTGATCGAGGGTCTCCGTCGGACTGGGGGGATCTTGGTTCGTTGCCAGCGGCGCGAGCAGAACCCAAGATCATTGTCCGATTGTACGCGGCGACGCAGGTCCGAAACCGAACAAGTTCGCCGTCCAAGGCATCAGCAGCTCGGGACGCCCGAGCCGTGGGATGTGTAGTACCAAAGGAGATTGACGGGATTCTTCCACGCGAGATCTCCATTGCCACCCGATTGGAAGAACCACGGATCTGCGATGTAGCCGTCGTATCGGTAGTAGATGTCCGATCCAGCCACCTTGTAGAGGAACTCATCGGCTCTGCCCCAGGTATTCGGACCGACGACACCGTCGTCCGTCAAGCCTTGTTGGTTCTGCCAGGATTTGGTGAACGAACGGGTGTTGGTTCCAAAGCTCCCGTCGATACCCGTGGATCCACATCGCGAGGCGATACCGTCTGAGTAGAGGATGTCCTGCCATACAGCGACAACCACCCCCAAGTTGATGCCACCGGTGCAGTACCCGGACTTGCACAGCTTATGTTCATCCGAAAACTGGGTGGATAGTGTCTGGCCGTCCCAGATATCCATGTTGTGGCCCCATGCGACTGCATATGACAACAGCGTGAAGAGAACCGTACAGACCAGGATGAGCGTTGGCCGGGCGGTCATTCCGATCTGCCCGCGATCTCGGATGCGAAAGCGGTGAGCTCAATCGAGTCGAGAAGGTTCCCACGCTGCACGACCTGAATGATGAGATCTCCAGGTGTCGGCCACGAGATGCTTGTTAGGAACTCGCTGTCGACGACGACACCGGTTTGCTGGCCAATCTGGACGGCAGAAGAACGACGAGATGCTCCCCCTGCCAGTAGCTCGGCTTCGAGATCCCAATTGCCACCACTGATAACCAACACCGTCAGTGCCGAGCGGTCAGGGGCGTGGAACTTTGCTTCAGCGACAACGAGGACTCCGGCATCGTCACGATCGAGGGTGATGACATCGGAGCCGACGATCGAGAATCCCGGTGGAGTTGGAATGGTAGGGATCATCGCTGCGAGATCATCGACGGCCGCGGCGGGAGACCGTGTCTTCTCGGGAATGGCCTCGGGAATGACCGCTGGCTCGTGCGGATCCTGATGAGCATCGGCGACGGGCAGCAAGTGCGGTATGGCGAGCAGCAACGCGGCTAAACCGGCGCAGGTAAGGGCGATGCGCACACTACCTCTCGGGAGAGCCATCATGATCGTTCCTCTCCACAGCCGGGGCGTTCCGGGTTCAAGGGGCTTCTCGCCATCTCTACGCCCGGTCCCGCGAATTCGTTACAACCTCGATAAACCCGTGCGCGAGGTCGCTATCGTTCTGGTTGCGTACCGGGAACACTCCCGGGTGCTGCGCACGAGCGAAGTCCGGTGAGACCCCGGCGCTGTCCCGCAACTGTGATCCTCCTCGCGAGGTAGCCAGGTCGCCTCCTTCGCAGCAGGCGGTCTGACCTTCGGAGGAGGGGTCTATGTCCCGCAACGGTTGTCTCCTCCAAGGAAGGGAGACAACACCATGTGGCACCGATTCTCGACGGCTCTCGTCGCGCTCGTGCTCGTCGTCACCGCCTGCTCCGGAGAGTCCGCAACCACGCAGCCCACCGACCCACCGCGTGACGGATTCCCCGTCACGGTCGAGACACCGACCGGCGCGGTCACGATCGCGGCGCCCCCGAAAAGGATCGTGTCGCTTTCCCCTACCTCGACCGAGGTGCTGTTTGCGATCGGAGCTGGTGACCAGGTCGTCGCTGTTGACAGTCTGTCGAACTATCCGCAGGCGGCTCCAACGACGGAACTGTCGGCCTTCACGCCGAGTGTCGAGGCGATCTCGGAGTACCTGCCGGACCTCGTCTTCATCTCATTCGATCCCGGCGGAGTCGTTGATGGGCTGTCCGCACTCGACATCGCGGTGATTGTGCATCCAACGGCTGTGTCGCTCGCTGACGCCTATGACCAGTGGATGCAGACCGGTGCCGCGACCGGCCACCTCGCCGAAGCCGAGGCGGTGGTCGCTGCGACGAAGGACGCGATCGACGAGATCGCGACCGAGGTCGCCGACGCTGGCGCAGGATCCAGCTATTTCTACGAGATCGACGATCTGTTGTATACAACGACTTCGTCGTCGTTCATCGGTCAGGTCATCGCGGTGACCGGGATGACGAACATCGCCGACGGCGCTCCCGACCCCGACGGGTACGGTTTCCCCCAGCTGAGCGCCGAGTTCATCGTCGAGGCGAACCCGACCCTGATCCTGCTCGCGGACGCCATGTGCTGTGGTCAGAGCCTCGAAACGGTATCGGAACGGCCGGGTTGGGGCTCCATGGATGCGGTCGTGCACGGTCGAGTCGTGACACTCGACGACGACATCGCGTCGCGATGGAGCCCACGAATCGTGACCCTCCTCGAAGCGGTCGCCGATACGGTTCGAGCCACGGCGGCGGGGGAAGATTCGTGAGTGTGACGCGCCCGCCCGGTCTTCGGCTGTCAGGGTGGTGGATGGCAGGCGCCGCGTGTCTTCTCGTGGTCTCTGTGATTGCCGGGGCGATGGTCGGGCCCGCGACGATCTCCCCGATGCAGATCCTGCGTTCGGTGGCGGCGCATGTTCCGTTCTCCAACTTCGAGTCAGGTCTCGATGCGCGGGCAGAGGACATCGTGTGGCAGATCCGCATGCCGCGCGTCGTTCTCGGCGTTCTTGTCGGTTCGATGCTGTCGATTGCCGGTGCCTCCTATCAGGGGGTGTTTCGGAATCCGCTCGCGGACCCCTATCTGCTTGGTGCGGGGGCAGGCGCCGGCCTCGGCGCGACCCTCGTGATCGTCTACGGGCCCACCTCCGGAAGCTGGGTCGTCGACCCGCTCCCGCTTGCTGCGTTCGTTGGCGCCCTCGTCGGGGTCGCGCTCGCCTATGTGTTCGGCTATACGGTGCGTTCGGGTCGAACGGCCGTCACGCTCGTTCTTGCTGGCGTAGCGGTGGCGGCGTTTCTCACGGCACTCCAGACCTTCATTCAGCAGCGTCAGTCCGAGTCCCTGCGCGAGGTCTATGGCTGGATTCTCGGAAGTTTGGCAACGGCAGGTTGGGGCGAGGTGCGCCTCGTGTTGCCGTATGTCGTGGTGTGCAGTGTTGTCCTCGTCCTCTTCCGCAGGCTCCTCGATGTGATGTCGGTCGGGGACACGGAGGCATCGTCGCTCGGCCTTCAGCCGGCCCGAATCCGGATGCTGCTCATCGGCTTCGCGACGCTCGGTACGGCTGCGGTGGTGGCAGTGAGTGGGTTGATCGGGTTCGTCGGCATCATCGTCCCGCACACGGTGCGACTGATGACATCTGCCTCGTACCGGGTCATCGTCCCGCTTTCACTGCTCGTCGGCGGGTCGTTCCTCGTCCTCGCGGACATCGTGGCGAGATCCGTCCAGAGCCCGGCCGAGCTTCCGATCGGGGTCGTGACCGCGCTCATCGGGGCACCGTTCTTCGCCGTGGTCCTGCGGCGCAGCAGGGGGGTCGTGTCGTGACCGATGTGGTGGTTTCGTCGGTCTCGGTCCGGTACAACGGGGCTCAGGTCGTGTCCGATGTTTCGTTCACGGTGCCCGATGGCGGTTGGATGGGGATCATCGGCCCCAACGGTGCCGGCAAGACGACCCTTCTGCGTGCAATCGTCGGGGCGATCGGCTTCACCGGATCCATTTCCCTCGGCGGGGCCGACATTCGAAGCCAGGACGCGCGATCGATGGCGCGCAGGATCGCCTATGTCCCTCAGCGCCCGTTCTACCCGCACGGCATGTCGGTCTTCGACTTCGTGCTGCTCGGT
Source organism: Acidimicrobiia bacterium (assembly GCA_041393965.1). Lineage (NCBI taxonomy): Bacteria > Bacillati > Actinomycetota > Acidimicrobiia > Acidimicrobiia bacterium. Next base: position 506,003 of record JAWKJB010000001.1, read on the forward strand.
CGAACACCGCATCTCGGGCTGTTCGCTGCCGAGCGAACACGCGATATCGAGGTCGTGTGGGAGACACTCGAAGCGCTCGACATCGCGTCGTTCGCGGAGCGAGATGTCGCGTCGTTGTCCGGTGGGGAGACGCAGAGGATTTCGCTTGCGAGGGTGGTCGCCCAGCAGGCACCGGTCGTCGTTCTCGATGAAGCCACCGCATCGCTCGATGTGACCGCTCAACACGAGGTGCTCGAGCTCATCGCCCGGATTCAGCGCGACCAGGGCATCACCGTCGTTTCCGCGATCCACGACCTGACCGCAGCGGCCGAGTTCTGTGACGAGCTGACGCTCCTCAGCCGAGGTTCGACGGCCGCTCTCGGGCGTCCGGAAGAGGTTCTGGTCGAGCCGATCCTCGCTTCGGTGTTCGATCCTACGATTCGGGTGATCGAAGTCGACGGGAGTCGAGTCGTGGTGTCGCTGCGTTCGAAAGGAGCAAGCTGATGGTGTCCGAAGGGCGTCGTGACCTGTTCATCATCAACACCGGAGACGGCAAGGGGAAGTCCTCGTCGGCGTTCGGCGTGATGCTCAGGGCGGTCGCTCGGGGCTGGAGGGTCAAGGTCGTCCAGTTCATCAAGTCCGACAAGTGGCAGACCGGTGAGAAGAAGATGGCGGACCAGCTCGGGGTCGATTGGCTCACCGGCGGTGACGGATTCACCTGGGAGTCCGACGATATGGACATGACCGAACAGGCAGCCGTCGACGCGTGGCAGCACGCGAGGGATGCCATCGCCTCGGGAGACTACGACCTTGTCATTCTCGACGAGGCAACCTATCCGGTGACCTTCGGCTGGATCCCGGTGGATGAGGTGGTCGCGACGATCGCGGGGCGTCCCGAAGGGGTCCATGTTGTCATGACCGGACGCGACGCCCATGCCGACCTGATCGAGATCGCCGACACCGTGACGGAGATGAGAAAGATCAAGCACCCGTTCGACCGCGGGATCGTCGCCCGAAAAGGCATCGATTTCTAGTGCCCTGTCCGGGCAGGTCGGAACGACACCCTCGTCGGGGCGACCTGCCGCACCAGCTATCAGGGACACCTGTCACTAGGGTTTCGGAACATGGGGCGAGTAGGTGAGTGGTACCGCGTCAGCGTGAGGGAACCGGTTTCGATGCCAGGATCCATCTTGGGATTCGGGTCGGATCGTTTCCGAATCGGAATCCTCGCCCCGTCCGGCAAACCGGAATGGGAGCACGAGATTCTCTTCGGCGACATCGTCGAGATCGAGCACCGAACGATGCGGGAAGTCCTCAGGGGGCGGTTGCGGAACGGCACCGAGTTCGACATCCGATTCAAGACCAAGCTCAGCCCAGCGAAAGCCGCGGGACAGGCATCCGCCATTGCGACCGCTCTTGATGCGATCAGAGGCATGGGTACCGCCCGCTGACACTGCAGCGTGTGGCGGTCGCTGCCAATGGGCCGGTCTCAGCGGGCGAGTGCGAAGAGTGATTGACGCACGCACCGAGTGTGCGTCCCTGCCAGATGCCACCGATGACCCGACAACCCCCTCCGAACCCAAGCGACACGCCACGGGTGCATCGGTCGCTGCGCAGGAGTTGGCACCACCGAGGTGAGCCGTCTCGTCGGAGCCTCAGATAGCTGCCTCGAACGCCGTACCGACGACGTACGCGAGGATTCCCCCGATGAACCCGAGAGCGAGGTTCTCGGCACCCGACAGGGCAGGATTCTTCTTTGTGGTCGCCGTCTTGATGGCACCCACGACGAAGAGGCCGATACCTGACAGGACGGCAGCGGCAACAAGGCCCGTTTGGGGCGAATCCACGAATGCGAATGGGAGGATCGACGGCAGGGCACCGAGAAGAAACAGCAACCCTGAGGCGACTGCGGCCGTGATGGGGCTCCTTCGTTCCGAATCGACGATCCCGAACTCGAGGGCCCCGTGCATGTTCAACATGGCCGTGTCGTTCTTGTCGATGATGTCGACCACCGTCTCGAGGTCCTTACCTTCGATACCCATGTCGGCAAGCATGTCTGCGAGCTGGTTGCGCTCGTGCTCGCGATGGTGGATGAGGTGTTCCCGTTCGAGCTCGAGCTCGGCCTGGAAGACCTCGTCCTGTGACTTGGTTGCGAGATACTCACCGATCGCCATCGAGATCATGCCGGCAAGCGCACCCGACACCCCGGTGAGGAGCACCTGGGTCGCTGTGAGACCGCCACCGACCACGCCGGACACGAGCAGGAAGGTCGAGACGAGGCCGTCGTTCACGCCGAGAATGATGTCACGCATGTACTGACGGGTCGCTCCGACATGGGGCGTGTATCCCGGTGGGAGGGTGCCTCGCTCGTTCACCATTGTCGACAGTCTACGAGGTGTCGCGGCCGCGGCGTTGGCTGACTCGGGTCGCCTCCGATGATCTCCCTTGAGCTGCACCGAGCGCCCTCAGTCAGCGCCCGGAGAAGAACGGCGTGAGACACAGCGGTTCGGCTGGCGGTACCCTTGAGCCATGACGGCACCGACCCTTCTCCATCCGTTCGCGCCGCCCACACGGAAGGCCGATGGGTATCTGTCGATCACGAGTGGGTCCGGGGCGACCGTCACCGACACGGCCGGGAACACCTATATCGATGCGATGGCTTCTCTGTGGTACACCAATGTCGGGTATGGGCGTACCGAGATCGCTGACGCCGTTGCCGCCCAGATGGGTCAACTCGGCGGGTTCCACACCTTCACGAGCTTCACGAACCCGCCTGCGGACGAACTCGCCGATCGCGTAGCGAACCTGTCACCGTACGAACGCCCGAGGGTCTTCTTCTGCGGATCGGGGTCGGAGGCCGTCGATTCGGCGATGAAGATCGCTCGCATTGCCCACGCCCAGTCGGGGCATCCGGAGCGAACCGTCATCGTGTCCCGTGAGCGGGCATACCACGGTGTTGCCTACGGAGGGACCAGCGCGTCGGGGCTGCCCCCGAACCGTGCCGGCTTCGGCCCGTTTCTCGGAGATGTCGTCAGTGTCGACCCCGATGACCTCGGCAAGATGGAGGCGGTGCTGCTTGAGCGCTCCGGCGAGGTCGCGGCAGTCATCACCGAACCCGTGCAGGGGGCCGGGGGTGTCCACCCTCCTGCCGACGGCTATCTCGAGGGCCTGCGTCAGCTGTGTGACCGCTTCGGCGCCTACCTCATCTTCGATGAGGTCATCACCGGGTTCGGGCGCCTCGGCACCTGGTTCGCGAGCCAGTTCTTCGGAGTGACCCCCGACCTGACGACCTTCGCCAAGGCCATCACCAGCGGCTATCAGCCCCTCGGGGGTGTCGTGGTCGGGGATAGGGTCGTTGCTGCGCTCGAACGAGATCCCGATTTCGTGTTTCGGCACGGCTTCACCTACTCGGGTCACCCGGCCGTCTGTGCAGCGGGGCTCGCGAACCTTGCGATCATTGAGCGTGAGGATCTCCTCGCAGGGGTACCAGCGATCGAATCGGCCTTCTCCGCCCGTCTCGGGGCGCTTCGCGACGAGGGACGACTTGCCGATGTCAGGGGTGTCGGCGGCATGTGGGCGGCAGGACTCCCGACCGGTGTCGACGAAACCGAGGTCTTCCGCCGAATGCTCGACGCGGGCGTGATCGCTCGGTCCCTTCCTTCGACGATCACTTTCTGTCCGCCACTGGTTATCACCGAGGGCCAGATCGACCAGGTCGTCGATGCGCTTACGTCTGCGATCGCATCGTGACCTCGGCAGCCGCGACCTGACAGCTTCGGGATCCGTCGGCCCGGATGACAGGTGCAGCGTGACGCCACTGTCGTGGTGCAGTCGTTTACCGTACGGCCATGGACGACGACCGTACGATGGAACTCCCGGAGCCGCCTGAACCCTCAGGACCGGCCCGGCCGGGGGCTCCTGACTATTACCCGCCGTCGCCGCCCTGGGGCGAGCAGGCGAAGCTGACGGTCATCGTCATGTGTTTCGTGTTGGTAGTCGTGACGGTGTATCTGATCCGCAATGTGCTTGCGGTGGCTGCCCTCGCCGGTCTCATCGCGTTCCTCGTCGCCCCACTCATCCGATTCGCACACCGCCGGCTGCACATCCCGCGTGGACTCGCCCTCCTCATCGCCTACCTGATTGTCTTCTTCGGGACGGTGGGATTCGGCTACTTCGTCGTGAACGAGATCGTCGTTTCGATCAAGGAACTGGATCCCGTCGGCCTCGTCGACGATGCCCGCGTGTGGCTCCTCGGCGAGATCGACGACCAGAACCACTGGAATGTGTTCGGTGTCGCGATCGACATGACCGGCGTCATGGATGCCCTCGAGGCTCCCGTTGCGCCCGGTGGCGACGGGATCGTGGTCGACGCGCAGGTGGTGCTCAATGTGCTCGGCTCCTCGCTCGGGAATGTACGCACGATCGTCGGACTCGTGGTTGCGATGATCACTTCGGCGATCCTCACGGCGCTCGTCGCCATGTACCTCAACGCCGACAGCACACGGATGCACAAAGGGATCGTCGACCGTCTCCCGCCGGGATACGAACGCGACGGGTTGATGATGATGCGGAAGCAGCGGCGGGTCTGGACGGGGTATCTCTACGGTCAGGTGATCAACTCACTCATCACCGGGGCCCTCGTGTTCGCAGTGCTTGCGTTCGTCGGCCTCCCAGGCGCCTTCTTGATGGGAGTGATCATGATGGTCCTCAACATGATCCCCACTTTCGGACCGATTCTCGCCGCGATTCCCGGAGTTCTCGCCGCCATGATCTCGGGGTCGACCCGGTGGCCCGACCTCGAGAACTGGTGGTTTGCGCTCATCGTGGTCGGCATCTACCTCGTCGTCGTTCAACTCCAGGCGAACATCATCGCGCCGCGGGTCATGGGGACGGCGGTCCAACTTCGACCCGCCGTTGTGCTCGTCGGGCTGCTCGTCGGATTCCAGGTCGGTGGGCTGCTCGGCTCGCTGCTTGCGGTCCCCGTGATCGCATCGATCCGGGATGTTGCGGTGTACATCTGGATGAAGCTGATCGACAAGGATCCCTTCGCGAAGGAGAAGCCGATCCCCATCGCCCTCGAGTCCCTGTGAACCGTCAGTCGTCGTCGGTGTAGTGCTCGGCCTGTTGAGCGATCGCGTCGACGACATCGGCGTTCGCGAGCGTGGTGACATCCCCGAGCGAACGGTGGTCCGAGATGTCACGCAAGAGACGCCGCATGATCTTTCCCGACCGCGTCTTGGGGAGGTCCGGTGTGAAGATAATCGTCTTTGGCCGTGCGATCGCGCCGATCTTGTCAGCGACATGGGCCTTCAGCTCGGTGAGGAGGCCATCGGAGGGTTCCTCGCTACCCACGAGGGTCACGAATGCGGCGATCGCTTGACCCGAAAGGTCGTCGGCTGCCCCGACGACGGCTGCTTCGGCAACCAACGGATGTGAAACGAGTGCGGACTCGACCTCCATCGTCGATATCCGATGACCCGACACATTCATCACATCGTCGACCCGTCCGAGGATCCACAGGTAGCCGTCCTCGTCGATCTTGGCCCCATCCCCAGGGAAGTAGACGCCGTCATACCTCGACCAATAGGTGTCGATATAGCGCTGATCATCCCCGTAGATCGATCGCAGCATCGCTGGCCACGGCTCGGTGATGGTGAGGAACCCCCCGGATCCGAGGGGAACGGGGTCGCCCGCGCCGTCCACGACGGCTGCGCTGATTCCCGGGATCGCCTTGGTCGCCGAGCCAGGCTTGGTCGGTGTGACGCCCGGCATCGGGCTGATCATGATGCCCCCCGTCTCGGTCTGCCACCAGGTGTCGACGATCGGGCAGGTCCCGCCGCCGATCGTGTCGTGGTACCACATCCACGCCTTCGGGTTGATCGGTTCGCCGACCGTTCCGAGCAGCCGCAACGACGACAGGTCGTGGCGGCCCGGGTACTCGTCGCCCCATTTCATGAATGCCCGTATCGCTGTGGGTGCCGTGTACAGGATCGTGACCCCATAGTCGGCGACGATCGACCAGAGCCGGTCCTTGTCGGGGAAGTCCGGAGTCCCTTCGTACATGACGCTGGTCGTGTGGTTGGCGAGGGGCCCGTACACGATGTACGAATGTCCGGTGACCCAGCCGATGTCGGCCGCGCACCAGTACACATCGCTGTCGGGCTTCAGGTCGAAGACCTGGGCGTGGGTTGTCGCGACACCCGTGAGGTAGCCACCGGTGGTGTGCATGATGCCCTTCGGTTTGGCGGTGGTGCCCGATGTGTACAACAGGTAGAGGAGGTCTTCGGCACCCATGACCTCGGGCTCACAGTCGGTTGACTGGTCACTGACGAGGTCGTGCCACCAGATGTCTCGCCCTTCGCGCATGTCGACACCGTGACCGGTGCGCTTGACCACAATGCAGTGCTCGATCGAGTCGGCCCGTGCCATGGCATCGTCACAGTTGTCCTTGAGCGGTACGACGGTTCCCCGCCGCCAGGCTCCGTCGCAGGTGATCAACAGTTTGGCTTTGGCGTCGTCGACTCGGTCGACGATGGCGTCGGCGGAGAAACCGCCGAAGATGACCGAATGGGGCGCCCCGATGCGGGCACACGCGAGCATCGCGACCGCCAGTTCGGGGACCATGCCCATGTAGATGGCGATGCGATCCCCTTTCACGACGCCGAGGGACCGCAGGCCGTTCGCGAATCGGTTGACTTCGTCCGCGAGGTCCTGATAGGTGATGGTGCGAGTGTCCCCCGGTTCTCCGATCCAGTGGTAGGCGACCTTTGTGCCACCTGTCGCGAGGTGACGGTCGAGACAGTTGAAGGTGACATTGAGCTCCCCGTCTTCGAACCAGGTGTAGAACGGCGCGTCCTCGTCGTTGAGCGCAACGGTCGGTTCCCTGAACCACGAGATACGGTCGGTCGCCTGCCGCATCCAGTACGCGACATAGTCAGCGGCCGCCTCGTCGTAGTCGGCTTGGGTGACCACCGCGTCGGCTGCGAACGACTCACTCGGCGGAAAGAGCCGATTCTCATGAAGAAGGTTCTCGATTCCCGTGTCGGTCATGCCACTACCCCACTGGTCGATGCTGTCCATTGTGCCATGTTCGGAACCGCGACCGCACAGAGGCGCGTCAGGGTTTGATGAGTTCGTCGAGGCGCAGGGTCGCCACGATCGATGCTTCACGCTCGAGCGCGGCACGCGGTACGTGGATACCGGAGCCTTCGGCCACGCGGTTCATCATCTCGAAGTTGGCGTACACAGCAGCGGCATCGACCATCGCTTCGGGTCCGAGTGTGTCGGTGAGCGCAGCCCGCGCGGCTGGCAATCCGTCACCGGAGTACACGGCATCGACGAAGTCGAGGATGGCGCCACTCCCGGGAACGCCCGTATCGATGTCGCGGTCGGCGATCCCGGCGATGTCGCATGCGTATGTGAAGGCGATGGCGCTCTCACGGAGCATCCGCGCATGGCTCACGGTTCAGTAGAAACACTTGTTGAGGAGTGAGATCCTCGCCGAGACATGTTCGATCTGTGCCCGATCGAGACCGGGGACCCTTGCGAAGTCGTTGTGATCCATCTCCTCGAAGGTCATGTAGTGAGGCCCGTGGAGCGTCGCGAGCATGCGGGCCTCCGCTGGGACAAGGTCGAGAGCCACGGGGATCGGGCCCGGCGGCATGGGGATGTGGCTGCGTCTCCTCTTCAGACCCGGTGTGACCTCGCCCGTCGGCGGTCCCGGTTCGGGTTCGGGAAGGGTGGGGAGGTCGACGCCGAGCGCGCGGTGGAATCCGTCGATGGCAGACAGGTGGGAGACGATGCCGATCGTCTCGACGGTCTGAGCCTCACCGGCAGCGTCACAGGCCGTAAGGACATGGGATGCGCGAACGCTCCCCGGTTCGGCCATCAAGCGGATCGCGAGGTCGGTCAGTGACGGGGAGAATGATCCTCGGTCACCGGCGGTGGCGGTCCGCGCGGTGGCCGCGATCGCGACCCGTTCGGCACCACGCAGGCTCCCTCCGGGGCGGGCGAGATGTCTCCAGAAGCGGCGGTGGCTCGCCCCGATATCGGGTCGAACGGCCACATCGGCATCAGCGAAGCTGAACACAAAGGCACGGTAGTGGGGGACCCGGTGTTTTCCCGAGACGCCATGGGCGGCGGCTGGTAGGGTCACTTGGAAGTCGAGGAGGTCACGGATGTGTTGCTTGTTCGCCGTCATGGCGCTGATCGGCCCGCGGGTGGCAGCGTTCTTCTGGTGGCTGTTCGACACCGACCGTTGGAGCGCCACCTTCGACAGCTTCTGGGTCGGGTTGATCGGGTTCCTGTTCGTCCCGTGGCTCACCCTCGCGTGGGTGCTCGTCGCACCTGACGGTGTTCGGGGCTTCGACTATGTCGTGATCGCCCTCGCCGTTTTGGGGGACCTCATGTCGTATTCCGGAGGCGGCTACAGCAACCGGCGGCGGTACGCCACGGTGTGACGCGCCTCCGGCCGTCGTCGTGGACATCTGATGATTGCGTCGATAGGGCTCGTGTCGGTAGACTTGGCCCTGCAATGAGAGGGCTAGGCGTTGCTGTGGTGGTCGCCCTTGTGGTGGCGGGTTGTTCCTCGGACGGGACGGACGCGCCCGACGCGACGACCACCTCGGCAGCGGCAGCGACGACGACTTCCAGTCCCGCTGCGACGACCACCTTGGTTGCTTCGACGACCACTACCTCACCGGCACCGCCGACCACCTCGACGACGACCGTTCCCCCAGCACCCGAGTTCACCGTCGACCTTCTCGGGTTCTTCCCTGCACCGCTCGCCGGATCGGGTGGGGCCCACGGGTCGGGATGCAGCGCAGGTGCGGGGCCGCTGCCTGACGGCGTGTGGTTCGGGAGCGTCGAGGGGGTCGATGACGGATCGGTGACCTTCGATCGCGCCTGCTTTTTCACCGGGGAGGCCGCTGTGAACGCCGCAGCCGACGACGGTATCGACGACATCGGTGACTTCTACATTCGCAACGCTAACCCGAGCATCCGGGTTGTTGCGACATCGCCGACCGGGACGGCGTATTGGATCGATAGCTCAGGGGATGTCACTTCCCCGCTCCCTGTTCCAATGGGTGACTGGCCCGTGACATCGGGTACCCCGTATGTTCCGTGCCCGGGGGAGTTCTGCTCGGCCTGGCTGTTCGTCAACGGCGGTGTCGCCACCGAACTCGTCGAGCAATACCTTCCCTGAGGTCTCGCTCGGGATGCATCCCCGATGTTCCACGGCCGACAAGCCAGCACGGTGCTCGCTTCGCAAAGGGGTTCCACGCATGGATCACCGCGTTCAGAGAACTCAACCTTGTAGTACACCCCAGGTTGAACACCGGATCGATCATCTGGGGATCGTTCATTGATCGTTCTCTGACATCGCGACATCTATGTCGATCGCGATTGGAAGCGCCGCCTCCCGCCATCGGGTGAGGTCCCCGGCATGGTCGGCGGCGTACCTGTCGTACACGGCGTCTCGAGCCATCCGTTCCTCCTCAGCGTCGGTGACCAGCCGGGCGGTCCCGGAGTAGGAAATGGCATCGGCGCGGACGGCAACGGCAGGCGTATGGAGCAGGTTGCGAACCCAGTCGGAGCGGTGACCGCCACCGGAGAGCAGGTAGAGAGTCCAACCCTTCTGGGCGAACCAGATCTCAATGGTGTGGGGATGTCCGCTCGCCCTGCCGGTAGTGGTGAGAACGATCACACTGTGGCGATCGATATCGAACAGGGTATGACTCACAACTCGGCAAGGGCGGGCAGCACCGCGGAACCGAGCCGTTCCACGGGGGTGCCCTGGTAGTCGTCGTAGACATTGAAGATGATGTGGTCGAACCCGATTTTGACCAGCGGCCGTACCTGGTCCACGATCTCGGCGACTGGTTGGCCCGTGTAGAAGAACCCACCGGCGGTCTTGGAGATCTCGTCGTAGTCGCGGCCAAGGCGATCACAATGCGCCTTGAGCACATCGAGTTTGTGACGCACCGTGTCGGTGCCGCCGAAGGCAAACAGGTTGGCAGCATCCCCATACTGGGCCACCATCCGCAGCGTCTTTTTCTCTCCGGACCCACCGATCAGGATCGGCGGATGCGGCTTGGTGAGTGTTTGGGGGCTGTTGATCGGCTCGGCGAGCTGGTAATGCTTGCCGTTGATGGGGTTCCGGTTGCCCTCCCACATCTGCAGAACGACCTGCAGCGTCTCTTCGAGCTGTTCGAATCGGACTGCGGTGGAGGGGAAGGGGATCCCGAGCCCCACTGACTCCCGTTCGTACCAGCCTGCTCCGATTCCGAGCCAGGCGCGCCCCTGCGAGAGCACGTCGAGCGTCGTCACCGTCTTGGCCAGCAGACCGGCTGGCCGGTGGTGGACCCCGGTCACCAGGGTGCCAAGGCTGACTCGTTCGGTGGCCGCAGCCAGATAGCCCAGGGCGGTGTAGCCCTCCAGCATGGCGTTGTCGGCGGGGCCGATCATCGGTTCCAGCTGGAAGAAGTGGTCCATCACCCACACCGTGTCCAGGCCGCTGGCGTCGGCGGCCTCACCGATCGCCCGCAGTGACGGGGCGATGGCTGCGTCGCCTCCGGGCCAGGTGAAGTTGGCCACCTGGATACTGGCCTTCATCGCACGGCCTTGGTGTTGAATGCTGGATTCCCGGTGGCGGCATCGTGACGCAAACCGCTCGGCGTTGCGGCCGGGCACCTTCCAACCGGGCACCTTCCAACCGGGCCGGTTCCCAATGCCGCGGTCTTCATCTCTCTCCCTTCCATAGGACAGGTCTGTCTCGTTCTTGGCTTGAAACATACAGACAAGCCGTATCGTTGGGTGTAAGAGGGAACGGATCATGCGAGGGATTCTGCCAATAGTCGTTGTTGCCGTTGCGACGCTCCTCTTTCTGTCTGGCTGTGCGGGGAGCGTTGAGGGTCCGGTGATCGAGGGCAACCGCCGCACCGGAGGTACGGACGCCGAGGTAGGCGGTGTTGTGGTCATCGAAGGGAGCTGCATCTACCTGCTTCAGCCCGAGATCGACACCCGTTATCCCGTTGTGTGGCCGCACGGGAGCTCGTGGAATCGTGATGAGTCAGCCATCGAGCTGCCCAACGGGATTCTGGTGCACGACGGTGATCGGGTGTACGGCGGCGGCGGATACCACAAGGAGGCCGATCTTGCCGAGTACACCGTCCCCGAGGGGGTCGAGCTCGCGTTGAGCTGCCTCGACAATCAGTTCGGAGAAGTCGCCGTCTTCAACTCGGGTGGCGACATCGGTGTCGAACGCTGAGCACCGGCATCTCACGCTGCTGGGTGGCGATCTCAACACGGCAGCTCTCGTTGTCACCCGCGAAAGGACTCGCCGATACCGAGCACGCGAGCGATATCCCGCTGAAACCGTGTAGGCCGTCTCGGTAAGCCTTGGGGGGGAGGTATCTTGCCGATCCCCGAGATGTGAACACGGCGATGGACCGGATCGAAGAATCAGACCTCCCTGGAGTCGGCAGGCGCTACGAGTTCACCTCCGGCGACGACCGCCGAATCGGTGTGATACACCACAAGTCTGGCCGCAAGGAGGTCTTCGTGTCCGCGCCGGGAGATCACGATCTCTGTGTCGTCTCGCTCAATGTCGATGGACACGACGCGAGGACACTCGCCGAGCTTCTCGGTGGGACAAGCATCGCCGAGAGCCTCGCAGAGTTGCAGCAGGAGATCGAGGGGCTCCTGATCGACTGGCTTCCCGTCGAGGAGGGCACGCCGTACGACGATCGCACCATCGGGGATGCTCAGATCCGCACTCGCACGGGTGTGTCCGTGGTCGCCGTCGTGCGCGACGACGAACCGATCCCAGCGCCGGGGCCGCAGTTCCACGTCGCTGCCGGTGACATCCTCGTAGTGGTCGGCACGGCCGCCGGCATCGAAACGGTTCGCGAGCTACTCCGGACTGGCTGACCGGACATGCACGACTCGGCGCTGGTCCTCGTCGAGCTTGGCGCCATTCTCCTCGGGCTGGCGATCCTCGCCAGATTGGCGGCGAGGCTCGGGCTATCGCCCATCCCCCTCTATCTCCTCGCCGGACTCTCGATCGGGGAGGGCGGGGTGCTCCCTGTCGTCACTTCGGAGGAGTTCATCGAGATCGGCGCTTCCATCGGCGTCGTACTCCTCCTGTTCTTGCTCGGACTCGAGTACTCGGCGCGCGAGTTGATGGGAGAGCTCCGGCGCGGTGCTCCGTCTGGAGTCGTCGACCTTTTGCTCAACTTCGTTCCCGGCGTGGTCTTCGGCCTCGCTCTCGGGTGGGATGCCGTTGCGGTCGTGGCGATGGGAGGGGTCACCTACATCTCGTCATCCGGCATCATCGCCAAGCTGCTCTCCGACTTCGGGTGGTTGGGCAACCGCGAGACGCCGATCGTGCTTGGATTGCTTGTGCTTGAGGACCTGGCGATGGCGGTGTTTCTCCCCGTGCTTGCGGTGCTGACCATTGGCGCGGGCGTCGGAGCGGGTATTGCCTCCATTGTCATCGCCGTCGGCTTGGTCGCCGCGATCCTCTTGGCCGCCGACCGCTATTCAACACAGATCAGCCGGGCAGTCTTCGCGCCGTCCCAGGAGGCGCTGTTGCTGTCGATCCTCGGTGTGACGCTCATCACCGCGGGGATCGCCGAGCAGATGAACGTCTCGGCTGCCGTCGGGGCCTTTCTGGTCGGCATCGCGGTCTCAGGAGAGGTCGCCGAGCAGGCCAATCGTGTCCTCTCGCCGCTCCGCGATCTGTTCGCCGCCGTGTTCTTCATCGTGTTCGGGATCTCGACGGATCCTGCCGCGATCCCGCCGGTCCTTCTCCCGGCGGTGGTCCTTGCCGTGATCACCGCAGCCACCAAGGTGACAACCGGATGGTGGTCGGCTCGCAGGGCTGGCATCGGGCGAGCTGGCCAGCTTCGGGCGGGCACGCTGCTCGTTGCACGCGGGGAGTTCTCGATCGTCATCGCCGGACTCGCGGCGCCGATTGCGGCGTCTGGCGAGAGCCTCGCGGCGCTTGCCGCCACCTATGTCCTGATCATGGCTGTCGCTGGCCCATTGACGGCGAGGCTCTTCGGGTCGCCGGCTGAGGCTTCGGCGGTGGCGATGTGAGTCACCGATATGGTTCTCCTCAGGCTGTGGACGATTCCGGAGTCCTATGTGGGCCTGGTTCGAGGATCGATAGACACCAATATCGTCGGCACCGCCGCCCCAATCGCCGGTGAGCGGCGTGCCTGTGCGATCAGTGGGCCTACCTGGATTTGAACCAGGGACCTCATCCTTATCAGGGATGCGCTCTCACCAGGCTGAGCTATAGGCCCTTGCGAAGTCGCGAGATTACCGCGTCGTGCCACCAAAACGGAATGGACCGGTGGCGGTCGAGGACCGCATGCATGCAGGAATCGTCGGCCTCATCTCATCGTGCTCAGGCGCCAGGCGTGGGGTTACGCTGTGTCGGCCACGGAGAGGGAGGCAACCCATGGACGAGCTGTACAACTGGATTCTGTTCGGGCACATCATCGGCGCAACGATCTGGTTCGGTGGAGCCGTTGCCTATGAGGGGCTCGGTGCCGTCGCCAAGCGAACAGGAGATCCGTCGGAGGTCACCCGATATGTTGATTCCGCGACCAGGGCGAGCAACCGCATCATGCCTGTTGCCGCGTTGATGGCCCTCGTGTTCGGTATCTGGCTCGTCATCGACAGCCCGGCCTGGGAGTTCAGCGACCTGTTCATCTCGATCGGGTTCCTCGTGATCATCGTTGGGATTGTGATGGGTGTCTTTGTGCTGACGCCGCAAGGGAAGAGGCTCAACGCATTGGTCGAATCGAACGGCTACGACGATCCGCAGGCGGGAGTAATTGCACGCAAGATCGAGATGGCTGGCCATTTCCAGACACTGCTGGTGACGGTCGGCATGTTCGCGATGGTCTTCAAGTTCTGAGATGCATCCCGCCATCTACCTGCCGTTCTGTGGGCTGAGATCGACCTTTTAGTTGAACGGGAACCCTGGGTACGCGAACGGGGTTGGGGGTTCTACACTTGAGTGTCTCGGGGACGTAGCTCAGTTGGGAGAGCATCTGGTTTGCAACCAGAGGGTCGTCGGTTCGAGTCCGATCGTCTCCACCCCCGACCAAGGATGTGCGTGATGCATGAGGCAGTGATCATCGATGCGGTGAGGACGCCGCTCGGCAAGCGCAACGGGGGCCTCTCCGACTGGCATCCAGCGGACCTTGCCGCTGAGCCGCTGAAGGCCCTCGCAGAGCGAAACAGCCTCGATCCGGTCCTCGTCGACGATGTGATCATGGGGTGCGTCTCCCAGGTCGGAGAGCAGACCTACAACATCGGTCGGAACGCTGTCCTCGGCGCAGGATGGCCGGAGTCCGTCCCCGGCGTCACCATCGACCGCCAGTGCGGCTCGTCGCAGCAGTCCGTCCACTTCGCGGCACAGGGTGTGATGGCTGGTGCGTACGATGTGGTGGTCGCTGCGGGCGTCGAGTCCATGACCCGTGTTCCGATGGGTTCGTCGATGGGGACGAGTCAGCCTTTCGGCGAGAAGATGCGTGAGCGATACCACAACGGTCTCATTCCGCAGGGCCTGTCGGCCGAGCTGATCGCCGAGAAGTGGGGGATTTCGAGAGAGGAACTCGACAGCATCGGTGCGGACAGCCAGGCAAGGGCATTGCGCGCAACCGAGGAGGGCCGTTTCGACAACGAGATCATCCCGATCGATGTCAAGATCGAAGGCGTGCCGAGCACACTGACGCGCGACGAGGGGATCCGGCCGGGAACGACGGTCGAGAAGCTTGCAACGCTGCGTCCCGCCTTCAAGGACGATGGTGTTGTCACCGCTGGGAACTCGTCGCAGATCACGGACGGGTCGGCCGCGATCCTCATCGCATCAGCTTCGAAGGCGAAAGAGCTCGGTCTGACCCCACGGGCACGATTCGTGTCGTTCTCGCTTGCGGGAACAGATCCGATCACGATGCTCACCGGCCCGATCCCCGCCACTGACAAGGCGCTGGCGAAGGCCGGTCTTACGCACGATGACATCGACCGGTACGAGATCAATGAGGCCTTCGCAGCGGTGATCGCGGCGTGGCTCCGTGAGACGGGCGGCGACTGGGACAAGGTCAATGTCAACGGTGGTGCCATTGCCCTTGGTCATCCCCTCGGCGCTTCCGGCGCGAGGCTGATGACGACCCTTGTCAACGAGCTCGAACGGTCCGGCGGCCGATATGGCCTCCAGTCGATGTGCGAGGGCGGGGGGCTCGCCAACGGCACGATCATCGAGTCTCTTGCATGATCGTTCTCATCGCGGCCCTCATCGGGTTGCTGATCATCGTCCTGACCGTGTGGAGCATCCGTTTCATCGCGGCGGGCCCGCCGCCCGAGCTCGACCCGAACGCCATCGAAGCGGTCGATGTGCCGTACCTGTGCACCGTGTGCGGGCTATCGCTCACGGTCACCGAGGCGCAGGTCGGTGCCGAGATCGAGCCGCCTCGCCACTGCCGCGAGGACATGGTCCGAGCGATATAGCGGGACACGGTTCACGGTTGGCAGGGAAGCGTTCGCAGGCAACAGTCGACCGTGAACGGTACGATGGCCCCATGCCGGTATCAAAAGGCCGCAAGAAGGCGAACAAGCGTCCGACCCCACCATCGCACAAACCGACGGCCATCGACACAAAGGGGCCTTCCCCGATGTGGTATGTCGTGACGATGTTCGGCCTGATGGCGATCGGCATCCTGGTGATTCTCGCCAACTACATCGGGCTGTTGCCCGGCGGGACATCGAACACCTATCTGCTCATCGGACTTGCCGGCATCGGTGTCGGCTTCACGATGACGATGAACTACCGGTGAACTCCTAGCAGTTCACTGTCGGCGTCGACAGTGAACCGTTGGAATCGCGGCGTCGCTTCGCGCAGGCCCACAACGCACCCCGCGGAGTACCCTCGCCGAGATGGGGAATCGGACGATCACGAGACAGTCGGAGGAACCGGCGACGCCGAGCCGGCGTGGGCGCGTGGTACGAACGGTCCGGGTGGTCGGATGGACCAGCATCGGAGTCGGCCTGTTCCTGCTCGGGTTTGTCGCCCATCAGCTGTTCGTGACCACCTGGTTCGCGCAGCAGGCAAACGACGGTCTCCTCGTCGAGGCGACCGAGCGGTTCGACACGGTGCAAGTCACGGAGGTTCCGTACGAGGACCCCACCATCGACACGGTGCCCGGACCGGAACGGGATCCGTACGACATCGTGCCGACCATCCTCGTCGAACCGGAGCCAGAACCCGGTGAAGCGTTTGCGATCATCCGGATCCCGAAGATCGAGCGCCTCGCTGATGGGTGGACCGTCGTGGAGGGCGTGTCGCGCCGGACGCTTCGGGCTGGCGCTGGCCACATGCCGTCGACGCCGCTCCCGGGACAACCGGGGAACGCCGTCGTTTCGGGCCATCGAACCACCTACGGGGCACCGTTCCATGAACTCGACACGCTCGCAGTCGGCGACCTCATCGAGGTCGAAACCGCGATAGGGGTCCATGTGTATGCCGTGACGGGGACCGAGATCGTCTCACCACGCGACCTGTGGGTCACCCAATACCGGGGGCCCGCCACGCTCACCCTCACGACATGCCATCCGAAGTTCAGCGCGCGTCAGCGTCTCGTCGTGTTCGCCGACCTCATCGAGGGCCCGAACGCCGCAGCTATCCTCGACTCATGAAGTCCCTGTTCCTTCGACTCCCCGGCCCCATGCCGGTCAAGGTTCTGCTCGCGTTGGTGATCGTGGTGGTGGTGCTGCTTCTCCTGCTCGTCATCTACGACTGGATGGGAACGACCCTGCTCGATTCGGGTGGATCCATCCAATGAGGGTGCTGATCCTCGACAACTACGACTCCTTCACTTACAACCTCGCCCAGTACTTCGGGGAGCTCGGTGCGGAGCCCATCGTCTATCGCAACGACATGCTCGCGCCGAAGGATGCTCTCGCGCTCGCACCGGACCGGCTTGTCATCTCACCGGGCCCGGGCCGCCCCGAAGATGCCGGCTACTCGGTTGACTACATCACCACCCTCGGAGCCTCGGTTCCGACCCTCGGTGTGTGTCTCGGGCTCCAAGCGGCCGTCGTGGCGTTCGGTGGGACGGTGGGTTCGGCGCCCCAGCCCCGTCACGGCAAGACATCGATGATCAGCCACGACGGGAAGGGAATCTTCGTCGGTATCCCGAGCCCGTTCGAAGCGACGAGGTATCACAGCCTCGCGGCGACCGAGGTCCCGGCTGTCTTCGAGCAGACGGCCCATTCCGACGACGGAGTGCTCCAGGGGGTGCGTCACAGGACGCTGCCGATCGAGGCCGTGCAGTTCCATCCCGAGAGCATCATGACCGGATACGGCAAGGCGATTCTTGCCAACTTCTTGCGGACCGCGAGCTGAGCGGTAGGCCACTGGTCGGCACCGGACGCCCGGATTCAAACCGGCAGATGGTCTTCGACGATCAGCCCTTCGGAGTGGAGGGTGTCGATCGCGGTGCGGACCTCTTGGGGGGAACGACCGAGCGAGATGCCCACCTCCACGGGATCGGTGCCGTCGAGGGCAGCCTTGACGAGGGCGCCTCGGAGCTGGCGGTGTGACCCCTCGAACGGCGACTGGGCTGGGACACGAGGACGAATCGACGGATCGGCGCAGTCCCCCGCCACGGGACACAGCTCGCAGCGAGGGTCGGAAGGAAGACAGATCGTCGCCCCGAGGTCCATGATCGCCTGGTTCCAGTCACCGGCGGGGGTCGCAACGATCCGGTTCGCATATGCGTCGAGCTCGGGGCCGTCGAGGATCGTTCCCAGCCACCGTGTGAGCACCCGCCTGAGGTTGGTGTCGACCGCAGGGACGGTCCACCCGAAGCAGATCGAAGCAACCGCATTCGCCGTATAGGGGCCGATTCCCGGGAGGTCTCGCAGCCCGTCGGGGCTGGTCGGCCAGCCATCCCGGGACACAATGGCCGCCGTGTCGCGGAGTCGGATGGCCCTGCTGTTGTAACCGAGCCCTGACCATGCTCTCAGTACCTCGGTGTTCGTCGCCTCCGCAAGGTCGTGCTCGGTCGGCCACCGGGCGAGCCATCTCTCGTATCGGGGAATGGCGCGGGACACCTGGGTCTGTTGGAGCATGACCTCCGACACCACGACCGGGTAGGGATCGTTGGTGGTGCGCCACGGGAGGGAGCGACCATGCTGGGCGTACCACGCGAGAAGATCCGCGTTTCGCGTGCAAGCTGAGGTGGACCGCCCCACGGTCAAGGCATGGTTGTGGTCGTGGTCGTGGTTCCGTCCCATTGATAGAGCACCACGATGATGATCGAGCCTTCGTCGACCATCTCGTGCGCGAGGGGATCCTGCGACGCGACCTTCCCGTTGAGCGTCGAGTCCGGCGTCGACTCTGGCGGATCCTCCACACTGATGTCGATCGTGAGACCGACCGCTCCCGCCGCCGTCTCTGCCTGCTCGACCGTCATCTGGAAGAGATCAGGGACTTCGACCTTCCTGACGATTCCGAGTTTGACCGTGATCGACGATCCGACCTCGACCTCCGTCCCGACCGGGATGTCCTGACTCGCAACCTTGCCGACCAGGCCGGATCCGAGAGGTACCTCGACGGTCTCGGTGCTGACGACGAGCTGAAGCCCGAGCCCATTGAGCTGACTGCGTGCGGCTCCCTCAGTCTTGCCGACGAGGTCCGGAACCGAAACCGGTTCGGGACCATCGGAGACGATCACGATGATGGTCGCCTCCTTGGGGACAACCTGGCCCGCCGCAGGGTTGGTCTCGATCACGAACCCCTCTGGGACTTCGGGTGAGAAATCGTGCTGGGTCTCGATGTTGGTGAACCCTTCCCGTGCGAGCTCGAGGACCGCGGTCTCGGGTGACTTGCCTGCCACATCGGGGATCTCGATCGCTGCGGGACCCGCGGATACGACCAGATCGACCTTCGTGCCGGGGGGAGCGGTGGTCCCGCCGGGAGGTGACTGGTTGATGACGATGTTCTCGTCGATGTCGTCCGTCGGCTGATAGGTGATGTTGCCGACCTCGAAGCCCTGATCGCGGATGCGTGCCCGTGCAATGTCGACATTCTCGTTGAGGACATTCGGTACCCCGAACTCCTCCTGTCCGAGGGACACCCACACGGTCACAAACTCACCGACGGCGATACTGCTCCCAGCAGGCGGGTCGGTACGGGTGACCCGGCCCACCGCGATCGTGTCGCTTGTTTCCTCCCGTGAGCGCAGCTTCAGTTCGAGGCGTTGCAGTTCCTCGAATGCCTGATCCGCAGGCATGTCGACGAGGTTCGGCACTTCGACGGTCGCGGCCGTCGCTCCGTCGTTTGACAGGAGGTTGATGAGAAGCCAGACGCCGAGGAACAGGATCACGACGAGTCCCCCCACGGCGGCCCAGTACCCGGTCTGGGACCGCTCCTCGACTGCTTCGTCGAACATCATCGTGCCAGAGGTCGTGGCAGCCGCAGGGTGCGAACCGGCAGGCATCCCCGCAGGTGGAGGGATCATCGCCGTTGCTGCCGCGGCAGACACCGCGCCGGCCGCGAGCGGTTCGGAACCCCGGAGATAGCGCACGAGGTCGCTGCGCATGTCCTCCGCTGTCTGGTAGCGGTCCTCGGGCCGCTTCTTCATCGCATGGGATGCGATCGCGGCCAGCTCGATCGGTGCGTCCGGGTTGACTTGTTCCGGCGGTGTCGCACTCTCGGAAACATGCTGGTACGCAACCGCCACCGGGCTTTCACCGGAGAACGGAGGCTTGCCCGCGAGCATCTCGTAGAGCACAACACCGAGCGAGTACACATCGGACCGTTCGTCTGCTGGAAGGCCCTGTGCCTGTTCGGGCGAGAAGTAGGTTGCCGTCCCGATGACCGCACCTGTGCGGGTGAGCTCCTCGGAATCGTCCAGAGCCCTCGCAATGCCGAAATCGGTGACCTTCACGGCACCGTCCGGGGTGAGCATGATGTTGCCGGGTTTCACATCGCGGTGGTACACACCGTGCTGGTGGGCAACCGACAACGCTGCTGCGGTACCGGCCGCGATCTCGGCGGCCCTCCTCGGGAGGATGACGGATCCGGACTTGAGGACATCCCGGAGCGTCTTGCCCTTGATGAGCTCCATGACCATGAAGTAGGTTCCGTTGTCATGGCCCCAGTCGTAGATGGCGACGATGTTCGGGTGAGAGAGGTTCGCGGCCGCCTGGGCTTCGCGACGGAATCGGGTCACGAACGCCTCGTCGGATGCGAAATTGGCATGGAGCACCTTGACTGCAACCGATCGGTTCAGCAGGGTGTCCTCGGCTTCGAAAACATCGGCCATGCCCCCTCGGGCAAGGTGCCGGACGATCCGATACCGGTCAGAAAGTACGCGATCCTCCACGGATCGGAGGGTACACACGACCCCTGGATATGGACCTACACGAGCGAAGCGTCATCGACGGTGCAAGGGATCGCCGGCGTGGGCGGGACGGACGACACACGCAACCCGGGGTTCAACCCGGGGCTGCCAGTCGGATAGAGCCGAGTACCAGCCCCGGGTTTGGCACGGCCCGCCGTAACGGGCACACAGGGTGTTGTGGCGACCACGGAAGGACGCCGCGGCCTCAGCCGAAGAACGCTGCGAGGATCTTCTGGGCGATCGGGGCGGCCACGCTGCCGCCGGTTGCCGATTCGCCGAATTCGCCACCGGACTCGACGACGACCGCGACGACGATCGAGCGCTCGTCCGGGCCCGGATCAACGGGCCCGAAGCCGACGAACCAGGCGTGGGGAGCAGCGTCCGACACTTGGGCCGTTCCGGTCTTTCCCGCGATGCGGATCCCGGGAACGGCGGCCTTCTTGCCTGTGCCCGAAACGACAACCTGCTCCATCAAATCGGTCAGGATCGACGCCGTTGCCGGGCTCACCGCCCGCCTCCATGATCGGGGCGCCGTTGTCGTTTCGATCTCGCCGTCGGATGTGAAGACATCGTGCACGAGGTGGGGAACCATGATCTCACCCCCGTTTGCGACCGCGGCCCCTGCAAGCGCCATCAGGAGAGGTGTTGTCTGGACATCGCGCTGTCCGATCGCCGATTGGGCTGTCGCCGGGAGGTTGTCGTCGAGACTCCCGTCATCGGGGAAGACGCTTGTCAGGACCGGTTGATCGAACGGCACCGAGTCGTTGAACCCGAAACGGTTCGCCTGGTTCGACAGCCCGGAGCCTCCGACCTGCATGCCGAGATCGGCAAAGGTCGTGTTACACGAGTGGACGAACCCGTACTCGAGGGTGACCGTCGTGCCGTCCCGGCACACCTCCCCATCGAAGTTGCGGATGGTCGACTCCGAGCCGGGAAGCATGAGCTCGACCGGGTCGTCGAAGGTTGTCGAAGGGCTGACGAGTCCGGTGTCGAGCCCGGCCGCGGCGGTGACGATCTTGAACACCGAGCCCGGTGCGTAGGTCTCGTCGGATACCCGGTTGCGCAGCGGTTCGTCTGGGTCGTGTTCGAGGGCGTCTCCGGCATCGGACGCGTCGGATCCGACGAGCGTGTTGGGATCGAAGCTCGGGTATGACACGAGGGCGAGCACGGCGCCGGTTGCGGGATCGAGCGCGACGATCGCACCCTTCTGGGCGCCCAGCGCGTCGGCAGCGATCGTCTGGAGTTGATGGTCGATCGTGAGTCGGAGCCCCCTCGGGCGCGTGTCGCCACCGAGGATGCCGTTGAGCACCCCCGAGATCGTGCTGTCCCGGTCCGATGTGAGGTCGTCGGCGTGGCTGCGCTCGAGGCCCCGCGACCCGAACAGGACGGAGCTGTAGCCGACCGTGTGCGCATACAGGTCACCGAGCGGGTAGGTCCGCTGCCACAGCTTCGGGTCGGAAGGGGAAGGTTCCGAGAGGGCGACGACGACCTGGTCTGCGGTGACGATGGGCCCCCGTTCGCGTCCGATCCTCGACGCGATGAGCCTGGGATTGCGGGGATCCTCGCGGTATTCGGGGGCGTTGATCGCTTGCACATAGGTGACCGAGAGGGCAAGGACGGCGAACATGGCGAGCAGGGCGTATGCGGCGCGTCGCAGGGCCGTGTTCACAGTCGTTCCTCGTCCGAGATCCGCAACAGAAGCGCCACAATCACGATGTTCGCAAGGAGGGCGGAACCGCCGTAGGACATGAACGGCAGCGTGATTCCCGTGACGGGCATGAGGCGCAGAACCCCGCTGAGGATGATGATCGCCTGGAGCGCCACAACGATGGTGAGTCCCCCCGCGAGGTACTTCCGGAACAGGTCGCGGGACCGGATCGCGATCCCGAAGCTGGCAGCGACGAGAAGGACGAGACCCCCGAGCACCGCAATGGATCCGGCGAGACCCATTTCTTCGGCGATGGCAGCGAAGATGAAGTCGGTTTCCGCGGCCGGGATCAGATCAGGACGCCCGAGCCCGATCCCCGCCCCCGTCAGCGAGCCGGAGCCCATGGCGAAAAGGGCCTGAACCGACTGGTACCCGGCGTCTGAGAAATGGGCGAACGGGTCGAGCCATGCATCGACCCTTCTTTGGACATGGTCGAACATCGAGTACGCAAGCGCACCCGCCGTCACCGTGGCCACAACCCCCGACAGCAGGTAGAACATGCGTCCCGTCGCAATGTACAGCATCGCGATGAAGAGCCCGAACAGCAGAAGTGACGCCCCGAGGTCCTTCTGGTAGATGAGAACGAGGAACGAGATCCCTGCCGCGACGAGCACAGGGCCGAGGTGGCGCGGTTCGGGGATCCGGAATCGCCAGATGGTCCGGTCGATCGTTGCGAGCGCCTCCGAGCGTTCCGCGAGGTACGAGGCGAGGAAGACCGTGATGAGGACTTTGCCGATCTCGCCGGGCTGGAAGCTGAGCACCCGATCGACTCCGGGGACATCGAGGCGCACCCAGAGTCTTGAACCGTTCACTGCCGCTCCGTGGATCGGCCAGCTGTCGGGGAGCAACGGGAGCATGAGGAATGCGACACCGACGCCCAGCAGCACATACCGGTAACGCCGGAGCACCCCGACGCCGGTGTTACGGAGGAGCCACAACAGGCCAGACCCCGCAGCGGCGGCGATCAGAAGCGACCATCGTTGAATGGCGGCGAGGTGGCCATCGAGTCGATAGATCTCGATGAATCCCACGGCGGTGAGGAGGGTGATCGTTGGGAGGAGGAGACTCGATGCCCCTGGCGCCCAGCGTCTCACCGCGAGGTGGAGCCCACCGAATGCGACGAGGAACACCACGAAGGTCACGACCACTTGGGCGTTGAGCCAGTTCTCCCGCGTGAACTCGACGATGCCAACGCCGACCGCGGCGAGGACCGCCCCGGCGACAATGAGGCCACCTTCTGCGGCGCGGGTCATTCCGTTGCGTCGATCACGACGACGGTCGTGTTGTCGACCCCGCCTGCTGCGTTGGCCCGTTCGATGAGTGTCCAGACGGTCGGCTCGACGCCTTCGTCCGATGCCAGGATGTCGTGGATCTCCGCGTCGGGCACCATGTCGGTCAGGCCGTCCGAGCACAACAGGATGCGGTCGCCCGGCTGGATCGTGAGGTCGGTCGTGTCAACGGCGATCGGCCCGAGCCCGAGAGCGCGGGTGACGAGGTGCCGGTGGGGATGATGGCGGGCTTCTTCCTTGGTGATCTTGCCGAGGGTCACGAGCTCACCGACGAGGGAGTGGTCGGTGGTGATCTGGGACAGTTCACCGTCGCGCAACAGGTAGGCCCGCGAATCGCCGACATGGGCGACGACGCCGGAACCGTCGGGGTCGAGCCGGAGCATTGTGAGCGTCGTGCCCATGCCCGAAAGGGAGTGGTCCTCCTCGGTTGCGAGGATCACCGCAGCGTTCCCGGCCTTGACCCGTTCGACCGGGTCGATCGAGTCCTCCGCCGGTTCCTTCGTGGCAGCTTCGACCGCGAGGCGTGACGCGACTTCGCCAGCCACGGCGCCTCCCATGCCGTCAGCGACCATGAACAGCTCGGGGCCTTCGCTGCTCCCGGCGACCGCGGGATACAGGGAGTCCTCGTTGTGTTCGCGCACCATGCCGGTGTCGGTCCCGGCGCCCCAGATGTACCTCATCGCACCTCGAGAATGGTCTTGCCGATCTGGACGGTATCGCCCCTGATGACGGTTGTAGGGCTTGCAACCCGCCTCCCGTTCACATAGGTGCCGTTGGTGGATCCGAGATCGTGGACGATGACCTTGTTGTCCTGCACTCCGAGTCGGGCGTGGAACTCCGATGCGTAGGGATCATCGATCGGAATGTCGGCTTCTGCCGAGCGCCCGAAGACATGGCCCTTCGGCGTGAGACGAACTCGTTGGGTTGCGCCCGAACCGGTCAGCATCACGACCTCGGCAGCGAACCCGTTCGAACGCGTCCCGGGGTTTGATCCCACATGAGCCCTCACGGCGCGGGCGATCTGCCAGAGGAACAGGAACAGCATCGCGAGGAACAACAGCTTGATGATGTTGAAAAACAGTGCTGGCATGTCAGGCCACCAGCCGTGCCGTGAACGACAGGTCACCGAGGACGACATGGTCTCCGGGTCCGACCGTCAGAGGCTCCACGCCGACCCTGCGGGAGTTCACGAAGGTCCCGTTGGACGAGGCGAGGTCGATGATCCCCGCGCTCGCACCTTCTGTGAAGACGATGGCGTGGCGTCGTGAGATCTGTTCGTTCGAGAGCCTGATGTCGCAATCGAGGCCGCGTCCGATGAGGGTGCGGTTCATCGACACGGGAAGGACGGCGGACCCGTCGTCGGCGATCAGGTGCATCCACGGGTTGAGCGGTCCCGGAACGGGTTCCCCTGCACATGCGAGAACACCTTTTGGCACTGCTGGGTCCGTGCGGAGATGGATCGAAGGCGGTCCGACCATGCGCCAACCGTTCGACCTCGCCGTCTCCGTGACAACCCCTTCGAGTTCGGCAATGAGAGCTGCCCGATCGTGACCGCTGTCGATGTCGGAGGGGTTGAGGGACACGACGAGGTCGTTGGGGATTTGCGGCCCCGCCAACGACTCGGCGACGAGGAAGTCCAGCTGGCGGATGATCTTGTTGCCGATCACGACCGGGTGCATCCGTCCCCGGAACACGGACGCACTCGCACCGTCAACGAGGTTTTCGAGGCGCCGTTCAAGGCCGCGAGCGAGGTTCATGGCGTTGATTGTATGAACCGATCCGGATAGTTCCGAATACGGCTACAGCACGGAAGGGCCGAGGATCGGCACGGGCCGCTACGACAGCCTCGTGGTACCCTTCCCGTCCGAACGGGCGAGTGGCGGAATTGGCAGACGCGCAGGATTCAGGTTCCTGTGAGGTAACACTCGTGGGGGTTCAAGTCCCCCCTCGCCCACCAGGGCTTTCGGCTTCCAAGGGGATTCTGACCGGCGTCAGGGAACCCCCGATTGCAACCGTTTCAATCGCACGAGTGTGCGATCAGGCTCGCCTGGGACCCTCGAGGGTGAGGAAGGGCGCCGTTTCGTCATCGAGGAGCAGTTTCACGCGCCGGAGACAAGCTTGCGTTCGCGATCAGCAGCGAACGCCCGACATGCCCGGATGTCCTCCTGCTCGAGCTCGGGGAAGTCGCCGACTATCATGACGCAAGGGGCTGGGAGGTGGCGCATGCTCGTGACGGACCCTTCACAGGTCTACACGATGCCGCTCATCGTTGGTCCGGTGTTCGATCGGCAAGCACGGCCGGGCCGGGTCTACTGGAGGCTCGAGACGCTGGCGGCTTCGTTCCGTACTGACCGCGACGCAGTTCTGCCCCTGGTGCCCGACTGTTTCGAAGTCCCGCAAGATCCGATGATCACGATCAGCTTCGGTGACTACGACCAGGTCGACTTCATGGCGGGCGGAGGGTATCGGGTCGCCTACGCCGGCGTCTCTGCCCGATTCGAGGGCGAGGAAACCGTCGACGGCCTCCACATTCTCGTGATGTGGGAGAACGAGACCCTTCCGATCGTGACCGGCCGGGAGTTGATCGGGATTCCCAAGATGCACGCTGACATCTCCCCGATTCGCGGGGTGGTTGACGACACATTCCGGGCGACCGCTGCCGTCTGGGGCCACGAGGTGATGCGGATCGAGGCGACCACATTCCGCAAGCAGAATGTGGTTGTGAGGAGAACCGCTCAGAAGAGGGTCAACTCCGTACCGTGGCTTGGCTACAAGTACATCGCCTCGTTCGACGGCCCCCCTGACGCCGCCTATCCGACGATCGTGTGGAACGAGGCGGAGATCGACGAGCTGTGGTTCGCCGAGCACGCCGAGGTTGGTTTCGGTCACGCAGACGAGGCTGATCTCGGCCAGCTGGCTGGCATCCCGAGGGTTCTCAGCGGTATCCCCCTTGGGGAGCTGGTCTTCGCCAGTCGCGCCCGAGGGTCGGCCGTCCTTGCTCTGAATCGATCGCATCGGCTTGAGTAGGTCGGGTCCGGCAGCCGATCATGGCCGTTGCGGGCGGCCGTCTGGGATTACTCGCCGGAGCGGTGTGGGTCGGTCCACGGGACTTATCGGGTATTGGCGGTTACCGTTCTGCGACGATGACCTACCGGGCCTACCGGCCAGACCGTCGCGCGCAACGGCGGCGCTGGTTGTTGATCATTGTCACCCTCGCTGCGGCCATTGCCGCTGTTGCGTATCTGGTAACGCGCCAGACGGAGCAGCGTGGCGCCGTTGAGTTCTTCGCGGTTGCCGATCAAGCGGCCGACCTTCACGCCACAGCAGCCAACGAGCTCGAATCGGCCTTCAAATCGATCGGGGCGACATCGCGCCAGGATCTGTTGAACCGCCTGGAACGGATCGTCTCCACAGCGGTCTCGGCGGATGCGCTTCTCGATGTCGAGGTTTCGCAACGAATCGCTCAGGCGTACGGGTCGCTTTCAACGGCGTCGGTGTCGTGGGTGACCGGTGTCACCGAGGTGCAGCGGGTGCTGGTCGGTCTGATGAACGGTGATCCGGCCGCGGCCGCCACCACTGCGTTGGGGGCGGCACTCGACGAACTGCGGGCCGGTGATGCCGCCTATTCCCTCTTCCTGCGGTCTCTGGATGAACCGGTGGACGATGTTGATACATCCGGGTTTGGCCCGATCTCCTACATCAAAGCCGAACCCGCCGATCCCATGCTCTACAGTCCAGTGGAGCTGATCCTGTCCGTATCGTCTTCCTACGAGCTTGCTCCACACCACAATGTTGGGGTGACCGGCCAACTCGATCCTGAACCGGTGGGTGCCCAAGGTGGTGTTCCCGTTGTCCCGTTCTCAGAAACGCTCGGGGTCACGGCCATCGTCACCAACTCGGGAAACGAAGACGAAGCTGATGTGTTGGTGACGCTCGAGATCGTCAACGCCGACAGCGGCGCGTCCGAAACGGCGACCCGAACAATCGACACGATCCAAGGCGGGGCCTCCGCGTCGGTTGTCTTCAGCGACCTCCAAGTCGAATCCGACAGCTTGTATCAGATCAAGATCACGGCAACAATCGACGGAGACAGTCGTCCCGAGGACGATACCTGGGACATACGGTTCATCCGGAGCGGACAAGCATGAACGATGCGGCCCTCGTGATCGCTGTGATCGCGATCGTCGGTGCACTCCTCGCCGTTGTGCAGGTTCAGGGGATGCGGCGACGCATCGACTCGGTTCCGACCGATGGTGACTTCGTTGGGATGCTTCAGCGTGTCTCGTCGACGACGGAAGCGAACCAGTCGCGTGTCGCTGACCTCATCGAGCGGGTCGGTGCCCTCGAAGGCAGGCTCCCATACGCCATCAGCTATATCGGTGTCGTGGCGTACGACGCCTTCGGGAACATCGCCGGGAACCAGTCGCGGTCGATCGCACTGTTGAACCAGCGAGGGGATGGCCTCATGATCACGCTGCTCGTTGCCCGCGACGAGACGGTGTTCTTCACCAAGCAGGTGACCGGCGGGCGGGGGGCGCAGGAGCTCTCGCCCGAGGAGGCCGCAGCCGTGGATCGGGCTCTCGGTCGGTAACCTGCACATCCATGATCGATGTTGCGCTCCTCCGTTCTGACCGCGAGTCACTGATCGCTTCCCTCGACCGTCGAGGATGCGAATTCGACCTTGTGGCCCTTTCAGATCTCGACGAGCGCAGACGCGTCGTGCGAGCGCGCGCCGAGGAGCTCCGTGCGCAACAGAAGGCTGCCGGTAAGGAGATAGCGACGCTCGAAGGGGAGGCGAAGTCTGAAGCGGTCGGTGCGGTGTCTGGACTTGCGGAGCAGTACAAGGGCCTCATCGAGGAAGCGGACACGCTCGACGCGGAGTTCGACGCCATCTGGGTACAGCTGCCGAACATGACCGATCCGTCGGCTGCCGACGGCCTTGACGAAGACGACGCCGTCGAGATCAAGCGGGTCGGCACGCCCCCGACCTTCGGGTTCGAACCGATGGACCATGTCGAGCTGGGTGCCCGGTTGGGTGTTCTCGATGTCGAGCGTGCCGCGAAGGTGTCGGGGTCGCGATTCGGTTTCGTGCTCGGCGGTCTGGCGATGATCGAGTTTGCGCTGGTGCGTTACGCCATGGATGCGCTCATCCCGCACGGGTTCACCCCCGTGGTCCCGCCGGTCCTTGTTCGTGAGAGCGCCCTGTACGGCACAGGCTTTTTCCCCGGTGACGCAGAGCAGGTGTACGCGATTCCCGGTGACGACCTGTTCCTGGTCGGCACCTCCGAAGTGCCGATCGCGGCGTTCCACCAGGATGAGATCTTCGATGCCGACCAGCTCCCGCTGCGCTACGCCGGCTATTCGACCTGTTTCCGGCGCGAGGCAGGGACCTACGGCAAGGACACGCGGGGAATCTTCCGCGTCCATCAGTTCGACAAGGTCGAGATGTTCTCGTTCGTGCATCCCGACCAGAGTGCTTCTGAACACGAGTTTCTCCTCGAGCGCGAAGAGGAGCTGCTCAGCGGTCTCGAACTCCCGTATCGGGTCGTCAATGTGGCGGCGGGGGATCTGGGTTCCTCTGCGGCCAAGAAGTACGACATCGAGGCCTGGTTCCCGTCACAGGACCGGTATCGCGAGGTGACCTCCACCTCCAACACGACCGATTATCAGAGCCGCCGACTCAAGATCAGGTTTCGTGCCGAGTCGGGGAACGAGTTCGTGCACACGCTCAACGGCACCGCGATCGCTGTCGGCAGGACCCTGATTGCGCTCATGGAGAACCATCAGCAACCCGATGGCTCGATCCGCATTCCGACTGCGCTGGTCGCCTATACCGGCTTCGACCGCCTCGCCGGGCCGTAGTCGTGCCCTGATGAGCAACGGAACCGTCTTCGGCGGCATCGCCGATCGCTACGACCGGCTGAATGCGGTCCTGTCGCTCGGCCGGGACCAGATGTGGCGTCGTGCGGTGGCGGCAAGGCTTCCCCGTGGCCGCGTCCTCGACCTCGGTGCCGGCACCGGAGCGGCCAACGAGGTGCTTGCTCCGAGAGAGACGGTGGCGCTCGATCCCGCACCGGAGATGTTGCGCCTCAACGAGGCGCATGATCGTATCCTCGCTGTGGGGGAGCACCTTCCGTTTCGGGATGAGACCTTCGATGCGGTGTTCTCCGCATATGTGTTTCGCAACCTCGATTCTGTCGATGCGACGATGCGCGAGATCGCGAGGGTTCTGCGCCCTCGCGGGATGGCAGGGATCGTCGATCTCGGCCGGCCCGTCGGCAGGGCCGCTGCCCGCGTGCATCGCGTCGGGACGGCCGTGGTGCTTCCCTTGGCGGGAATGACGATCGGCGCGCGTGACGAGTACCGGTATCTGCATGAGAGCCTCGACAAGCACCCGGCACCTGAAGTTCTGCTCGCCGACAGTCCGCTCGAGTTGGTGCACACATGGCGGATGGGGCCGCTCGGATTCGTGTGGGGTGCGATCCTGTGCAAGCAGGCGGTGTGAATAGCCAGCGGTTGGGGACCGTGCACCCCGCCCTCGAGTGTTCAGCCGGTGGCGCGTTCTGGTTGATCGACTCGTCCGAAGCCACCCCGACGCACCCAGAGCACATCGCTTAGGGCTGCTTCCTTCCGGACCTGACCCGGTTCACGACGCTCCGCCGCACCGGGACCCCGTTGTCAACATCAATCGAACCAGTGCTTGACCCACTGACCTTGCACTCTCAGGCGGGGAGTTCAGCTCCGCATGAAGAGGGTTTCGGATGCAGGGCACCCCTAGCGCCCCACCTAGCACGGTTGCCGCGATGGTATCAGGGGTGTCGGGTTGACGGCTCGCGGCAGGCGCCGTTCCCACCATCGCCGCGACGGAGCCGGTCGGTACCATGATCGACGATTCGGTATCGGAGGAATCTCGCGTTGCGGAGGGAGAGGGATTTGAACCCTAAAGTCTCGACCCGACGAGCGCGTGAGCTCGCGAATACGCGAACAATGAGTCGTGGAACGGCAAGCGACAGCGCAGCTCGTCACCCACGTTCACAATGGGCGATTCTCGAGGGGAGCCTCGCGTGGGCAGTGTCCCGTTGAGTGGTGTAAATGAGGTTGTGCCTCTCAGCGGTTGTTTGTCATGTTAGGCGGCGGGTAGTTCTGGTGTGTAGGGCGCGTTGACCTCCTGTGGTGGTTGTCCGACGGCCCAGGATCCTTCTGAGAGGTAGCGGCGTTCGGTGTCGCCATTCGTCGTGGGTTTCGTTTCAGCACGGCACCGACGAGGCGATCACGGATTCGTCGTTGGGGAAGATTCCTACGACTTGGAACGACGTTTGATCTCTTGCTGACCCGCTCGAGTGGGTTTGTTATGGCATCTTGACCAGTGTGGTTGCGGGAACTCTGCATACGCTAGACATCGTGTTCCGCATCGGTGAGGAAGCCCGGCAGCCACATATCGGGTTTCGAGCATCGAGGCGACCTGCCGAGTTGGGTACGAGCGATTCGGGTCTGGTTGTACGAAGATGGTCCGCACGTTGCTCCGATCATCTGTTTGTCCTGGGGATGTGAGCTATCAGGCAGGCACAGATGCCTTTGCATCGTTGCCACGCTGCGCCTGGAACACTCGCCCGATGGCGTTTTTGAGTCCGGGTGGGCGTCTTGAATCACGAGTTGACACCGCCAAGACCCCTGTCTTTTAACGATCGCAGGAACTGGGTCCAAAACACCTCGTCTTCTGAATCGCCAACATCGAGCCCAACACTTCCTGTTTCCGTCCGAAGCGACACTGGCTGCGATCACTACAGCCCTTGACACGACGTGGTGATCGACGCAGGCTTGACATAGTACGAGATATACGTATGGGAATCCCAGGTGATCCAGTGACCGGGTACGGAACACGGCAATGCGTTGGTCGATCTCGCCCAGATACGACGACAGTGGATTTCGACACCCCGGTGTCACACCGGAGCGCTGACGAGATCAATCTCTCGTCGAGGTGCCCGTGACATACGCTGTCATAATCACCGCACAGGGCCTTGTCGACCCGGCGGCGGGTTCAAGAAGCGACGGAAGAACGACCCGCCTGCAGCTTCGATCCGCAAACCCGACATCGCCTGCCTGAGTCGACAAGGCACGCTCACGGGTCCCGTTGCGATAATTCGAACAGACTCGTGTTCGCGCCGGCACCGATCTGGCAGTCACCTCGGCTCGATCAGGTCCTGGAGCGTTGTTCTAAAAGGCCCGAACAGCTCTTTGGTGCCGTCATCACCGAAACGTGCAAGCACATCAGCAAACGTTGAGGCATCATCATGGCGGGTCATCGTGTATCTCCTTACGAGCTCGTGGATGAACTCGCTGAGAGTCACACGGTGACCCCTTCAAGAAAAGGACCTACCCAATTTCCACCACTTCACGGGACACATACCAGAATCCCGATGGTGATGAGTCGTGCACTACGAATCAGCATCGCAGTGGGTCACTCACATTCACAGTCGGTGATTCTCGAGGGGAGCCTCGCGTGGGCGGAGGGAGAGGGATTTGAACCCTAAAGTCGCAACCATCCTCCACCTGACAGTCACGAGCGGGGCGTCCGATGAGTCGTACAACCCGAATCGACATCGCAGCCCGTCACCCACGTTCACAAAGGGCGATTCTCAATTTGGGGCCCCACGTGGCGGAGGGAGAGGGATTTGAACCCTAAAGTCTCGACCATCCTCCACGCTGAAGACCAACCGCTCGAGGCGTGGCGAACGGTGGTACCGGGTGCTCAGGTTGGCAGTCGGTGATTCTCAGATGGGGCCCCGCGTTGGCGGAGGGAGAGGGATTTGAACCCTCGATGCGTTTCCGCATACACGCTTTCCAGGCGTGCGACAGCAGACTATACGCCCTCAGATGGGAGAAAGTGGAAGACCAGGTAGCGGCCTACGACGAGGCGATGCGGGTCGCGCTCGGTGAGGCACGAAGAGCCCCCGAACATGGGGACATTCCGATCGGTGCGGTGTTGGTCGACGGTGCCGGAGGCATCGTTGCCGCCGACCGGAACCGTCGGGAACAGCTCGGGGACGCTACTGCTCACGCCGAGATGCTCGTGCTTTCGGCTCGGTCTCGTGAGCTCGGGGATTGGCGCCTCATCAACCACACCCTCGTCGTGACGGTTGAACCCTGCGCGATGTGCGCGATGGCGGCGGTGTGGGCACGGGTGGACAGGATCGTGTACGGAGCCGCCGACCTCAAGGCTGGTGCGGTGTGGTCGCTGTACAACATCCCCCAGGACGAGCGCCTGAACCACCAGATCGAGGTAACGGCCGGAGTCCGGGAAGCCGAATGCCGCGCGCTCATCGCCGACTTCTTCGAGGCAAAGCGTTCCGGCCGGTAGGTTCACGCGTACCCAGGGTTCCCGTTCAACTAAAAGGTACGCGCACGCCCACAGAACGGGGCTGCTCTGGACGATCGTACCCCGGTACACTCGCTCACTCTGGAGGGGTGACAGAGCGGACGAATGTGACGGTCTCGAAAACCGTTGGGCCTTCCGGGGTCCCGAGGGTTCAAATCCCTCCCCCTCCGCCACGCGAGGCTCTCCTCAAGAATCACCCATTGTCAATGTGGGTGACGAGCTGCGATGTCGCATCTGCATTGCACGACTATCCAGCGGCTCCAGTTCTGACTGTCTGGCGGAGGATGGTTGCGACTTTTGGGGTCTTCAAATCCCCTCCCCCTCCGCCACACGAGGCCTCCTCAAGAATCACCCATTGTCACCGGGTGATTTGAGCTGATGCTTTCTGATTCGTACAGACTGACCCATCGAAGGCCTGCTCAGACTGTCTGGCGAGATGGTTGCACTTTGGGGTTCAAATCCCTCCCTCCGCCACGAGGCCTCCTCAAAATCACCCATAATCAATGTGGGTGACGAGCTGCGTGCTGATTCGTATTGCACGACTCATCGAAGGCTCCGTTCGTGACTGTCTGGCGGAGGATGGTTGCGACTTTGGGGTTCAAATCCCTCCCCCTCCGCCACACGAGGCTCTCCTCAAGAATCACCCATAATCAATGTGGGTGACGAGCTGCGCTGCCGATTCGTATTGCACGACTCATCGAAGGCTCCGTTCGTGACTGTCTGGCGGAGGATGGTTGCGACTTTGGGGTTCAAATCCCTCCCCCTCCGCCACACGGACTCACCACTGGCATTCCCGACTCCTATATAGTGGAAACCCAAGAGGTTTGGTGCGAGGCACCAAGAAGACGAAGGGAAATCCATGCCGCTGTTCAACCTGTTCTGGACCATGCTCTGGTTCTTCATGTTTGTCATCTGGATCTGGCTGCTGATCACGATCTTCAGCGACATCTTCCGCAACAAGGAGATGAGCGGCTGGGTCAAGGCGCTCTGGGTCCTCTTCGTGATCATCCTGCCGCTGCTGGGAACGCTCATCTACATCATCGTCAATGGCAACTCGATGCATGAACGGGCAATGCAGCAGGCGGCTGACCAAGAGAAGGCGGCGCGTAAGTACATTCAAGAAGCTGCCGGAGGGGGAGGAACCGCCGACGAGCTCGCGAAGCTCGCCGATCTTCGCGACAAGGGTGTGATCTCGAGTGCCGAGTTTGATACCCAGAAGGCAAAGTTGCTCTCCTAGAGGGAGACTTGTTCGCAAAGGCAGGAGGAGCGCCGGCCGGCGCTCCTCTTCCGCGCCGCAGCCAACGCTGGGATTCGGCGCGCCGGAAGGAAATACTCGCTCGGCACACCCAAGTACCCTTGCGCATCTGGAGGGATGACTGAGCGGACGAAAGTACTGGTCTTGAAAACCAGCGAGGCGCAAGCTTCCGTGGGTTCGAATCCCACTCCCTCCGCGTTCACGCGTACCCAGGGTTCCCATTCAACGAAAAGGTACAAACTGGCCCACAGAACGAAGAAGAAGGGAGGTCCGAGATGGCTCGACCGTTGAGGGTCGGTGTGCAACTGCCGGAAGTCGAACGGTTTGTCCCATGGCCCGAGATGCGCGACATGGCCCGCGCTGCGGAAAGTGCCGGCTTCGACTCGATCTGGGTCGGCGACCACCTGCTCTACAAAGGAGCGGCTGGCCCCACTGGTCCCTGGGAGGCATGGTCCGTTCTGGCCGCTCTCGCCGCGTGCACCGAACGCATCAAGCTTGGGCCTCTCGTCGCGGCAACCTCGTTCCACAACCCGGCAATGATTGCGAAGAAGGCCGCGACGATCGACGAGATCTCCGATAGTCGATTCATCCTCGGTCTCGGTGCCGGATGGAACCAGATCGAGTACGACGCCTACGGTTTTCCTTTCGATCACCGGGCGAGCCGATTCGAGGAGGCGTTCACGATCATCCGAACCCTGCTCACAACCGGCGAGATCGACTTCCAAGGCAGGTACTACACAGCGCGAGACTGCATCCTTGCGCCCCCGGCTCGAGCCGAGGGGATTCCACTGATGATCGGATCGGAAGGACCACGCGTCCTGCGAGCGGCTCTTCCCCATGTCCGGTTGTGGAACGGGTGGCACGCCTGGTACGGCAACTCCGCTGACGGCGCGGCGCGGCTCATGGCCAAGGTGGACACAGCATGCGTCGAAGCTGGCGTACCGCCCGAATCCGTGGGGAGGACCGTGGCAGTCCTCGTCGGTGCTCCTGGCACCGGTGGCCGACCCATCGGCAGCCCGAACCGAGCGACCTCCGACCCGATCACGGGCTCCACGACACAGCTCGCGGATGTGCTGCGCGGATTCGCTGCAATCGGTATCGACGAGGTGCAGCTCGTCGTCGACCCAATCACGATTCAGTCGATCGAGTGGCTTGGAGGCGTCCTGGCAGAACTCGACGCATAGCAGCCCGTTCTGTGGGCCAGTTTGTACCTTTTCGTCGAACGGGAACCCTGGGTACGCGTGAACAGGGCTCAGATTTCGCGGCGGGATGCGATCCAGGCTCCGGCGAGGACGAGGAGGGTCCCTGCGATCGCGATCGGGTTGATCTCCTCGCCGAGGAAGGTGGCACCGAGTGCGACCGCGACGATCGGGACGAAGTAGATAGCTATCGATCCTCTTGCTCCCCCGACCCGCCCGACCAGGGTCCCCATCAGGACATAGGCAAGGCCGGTTCCGAGAACCCCGAGCGGGATCATGGCAAGGACAGAGTCCCACTCCCAGGTCGAACCTCGAATCTGAAGCAAACCGTACGGCGTGATGATCACCGCAGCGGCAAGCTGGGCGCGCAGCAGCACCGGGAGCGCCCCGTAGCGCTGCTGGAGCGGTACGGCGAGGTTCGCTGCCAGCCCGTACAGGATCACCGCCACGAGGACCAGCGCAACGCCCAGTGCCGTCGCGGACGAGTCGGCGAGTTCCGGCAGCAGGATCGCGGTCACACCGACGAACCCCACGGCGATTCCGACAACCTGTCTCCAACCGGGAAACGCACGAAGCAGGATCGTCGCCCACACCGCGGAGAAAATGGGCATCGCTGCGTTGAGCATGCCGCTCACCGACGAGTCGATCCACTGCTGCGCCACCGGGAAGATGGTCAGCGGAATGCCAAGCCAGATCACCCCGAGCACGATGATGCGCGACAGGTGCTCCCGGTCAACCGGTGCCCGGGACCGTGGGAACACAGCAAGCGTTGCGATGCCGAGACCAATCCGCACGAGGGTGATCACACCGGGATGGAGACCTTCGAGGCCGATGTCGATCCACATGAACGACGATCCCCAGATCAGTGCGATCGCCGCCGCAAGACCCCATTCAGCGGATCCGAACGCTTCCCGGTTGGTTCCCGCCGCGGTCGCTGGCATCACGACTCGAGTATCCGGGATGCTTGGGAGCTCAGGTGGCACCACACAAGCCTACGGGTCGTCCCGAGCGGACCTGAACCCGATACCGGTGGCCAGGCCGCCTGCGGAAGGAATCGCTCGGGTTGGTGTGGTCAGTATTGTGGCCCGATGTCACGATCTGCCCAGCTGCTCGTAGCGATCGCGCTCGCGATGTCGGCGTGCACATCGGGAGGAGCAACCACCACGACATCGGTCTCGTCGACACCTTCTTCCCTCGACCCGTCGACCACCACCACAACGAAACCGCCGGATGGGTTCGGAGGAACGGTGACGGTTGGTATCGAGGCGCCGGTGGGCTCCCTCAACCCCTTCTCGACGACGGTGACCGGCGAAACCTCACTGATCGGTGCAGCGGTGTGGGCAACTGTCTACGACATCGATCCGACAACTTGGGAACGCATCCCCGACACCGTCACCTCCCTCCCGACGCAGGTTCCCGGCGCGGTCGTCGACAACGGCGACGGCACCGTCACGGTCGAATACCAGATAGCTCCGCGAGCGACATGGAGCGACGGCGTACCCATCTCGGGCGCGGATCTCGCGTTCACCGCGCAGACCCTCCGTGACCTCGCGCGAGCGGGGAATCCGGCCGTTGATCCGGTGATGGCCTCGGTCGTTGATGCCGACGCCGTCGAGAAGGTCGCCTGGATCACCTTCGACCATCCCTCCCTCGCCTTCGAGGATGCTCTGTGGATCATCCTGCCGTCCCATGTCCTCGCAGGGGAGAGCGTCACGGCATCGGACGGGACCTCGTGGCCTGCGGGTGGCCCGTTCATGGTCAGCGGACAAGACCCGACCACGCTGGTCAGGAATCCGAACTACTGGAAGACCGACGGGCATCGACAGCTCCCATACGCCGACGCGATCGAGTTCCGGGTGGTCAGCGACCCGATTCAGGCTGTGAAGGACCGAGAAGTCGAAATGGTCGAGGAGCTCACCGGGATCCCCGATGCGGAACTCGACGGGATCGGCCGCATGCAATCCGCACCGACACCGTTCATCGAGCAGCTCTCGTTCAACTTCATCGGTGACCGTGACCGTGCCAACCCTGCATCGCGCAATGACGACCTGTCGTTCCGGACCGCAATCGCACACGCCGTCGACCGTGCAGCCACCCTCGATGAGGCCGGTGTCCCATGGGCGGCCACCGTTCCCGGCCTCATCGCGCCGACCGGCGTTTCGCCATGGGCCGCATATGTGCACAACGCCGCGCTCGCAACGGACTTCATCATGGATCTGCCGAACCCCACCGATGTCGCCAGCGTCCTATCGACCACGAACAACGGACCGGACCGTCCCGCCATTGCCGATGCGCTCGCGTCGGCGTTCGCCGACACCGGTGTCCGGTACAGCACGAAGCTGCTCGACTCGATCCAGTTCTACGGAGATACGCTCCCCTCTGGCGCTTGGGATCTCGGTCTGTGGGCATGGGAGAACGACGGCGGCTACGCCGCGACCCTTGAGCTCCTCGACCGCTTCGATCCTGCTGGTGCGGGTGCGGGCCTCAACGGGTGGGGAACGATCTCTGAGGACGCATCCTCGAGGTTCTCAGAACTCGTCTCACTGGCCCGATCCACCGTCGATCCCGTGGAATTCGCGACATTCGCTGCCGAGGCCGACCAGATCCTCGCGACCGAGCTGCCGGTCATCCCGTTGTTCATTCGGTCGAGCTTCCTTCTCGTCGCAGACCAAGCCGTGACCGGCGCCGTCCACAACGGGACCGCATCGCGCTTCACCTGGAACAGCGAAACCTGGCAGGTGGTCGGCGAGTAGCACGATTCTCGCCGCGTCGGTGACGACCCCTGATATCCTGCCATCCACCCGGGAGAGGTGGCCGAGTGGCCGAAGGCGCTCGCCTGCTAAGCGAGTAGGGGGTGTTAAGCCTCCTCGAGGGTTCAAATCCCTCCCTCTCCGCCCACGCGAGGCTTCCCTCGAGAATCACCCATTGTTAGTGTGGGAAACCGCTGCGACACAAGTTCGTGTTGCACGACTCATTGTGCGCGTCTTCGAGAGGGTGCGGAACTTCTTGGGTCGAGACTTTGGGGTTCAAATCCCTCCCTCTCCGCTTACGCGAGGCTCACCTCGAGACCCACCGCCCTCCGATGTGGACCGGATGGTGGTTGTGGATTCGTGTTGCACGACTCATTGTGAAGGTCGTTGAGGGGCACGGCATGTCTTGGGTCGAGACTTTGGGGTTCAAATCCCTCCCTCTCCGCTCACGCGAGGCTTCCCTCGAGAATCACCCATTGTTAGTGTGGGAAACCGCTGCGACACAAGTTCGTGTTGCACGACTCATCGCACGCTCCGTCCGTGGCTATCACGGTGGAGGATGGTTGCGACTTTGGGGTTCAAATCCCTCCCTCTCCGCTCACGCAAGGCTCCATTCGAGAATCGCCCATTGTCGATGTGGGTGACGGGCTGCGCTGTCGATTCGTGTTGCACGACTCATCGCACGCTCCGTCCGTGGCTATCACGGTGGAGGATGGTTGCGACTTTGGGGTTCGCGTCGGGGTTCGCGTCCCCTCTCGATGGTGGGGATACCGCGTCTGG
The DNA here is from genome assembly GCA_041393965.1 of Acidimicrobiia bacterium. NCBI lineage: Bacteria > Bacillati > Actinomycetota > Acidimicrobiia > Acidimicrobiia bacterium. Next base: position 544,762 of record JAWKJB010000001.1, read on the forward strand.
CATCGAAATACCCCAAACTCTAGACCATGAAATCTAAGCGGACACTTGTCAAGTTATCTAGGCAGTGGTACTATAATCTCTGATGAGCAACCGAGCGTGGGCGTCAGTTGCGCCCGCCGAGACACAGGAAAGGATGGAGCTCAATGGCACGCTTTGTTGATCCATTCGAACAGATGGACCGCATGCTTGCAGGCGCTGGCAGCCGTTGGCGCGGAGGGGTCATGCCCCTCGATGCGTACGAGAAGGACGGCGCGTATGTTCTCCGGTTCGATGTCCCTGGCGTCGATCGCGACAAGATCGAAGTCACGGTGGAAGACAGGGTTCTGACGGTCACCGCCGAACGCACCATGGAGGACACCGTGGGAGCGAACTGGATTCTGCGTGAGCGTCCGACCGGAATCAACAGCCGTCAGGTTCGTCTTGGCGACAGCCTCGACGCATCTGCTGTGGAAGCCGACTACGACGCTGGGATTCTGACCGTCGTGCTACCCGTCAAGGAAGAGGCGAAGCCGCAGAAGATCGAAATCGGTACCGGAAGCCACAAGGTGCTCGAAACCACTTCCTCCTAGGGACCAGAGCATCGATCACACCGAGGGGCGACATGTCGGCATGTCACCCCTCGGTTCGTGGCGAGTGAGATCCACGGGTCTGTCGCCCGAGGCATGAAGCCGTCGTGGCGGCGGCCCTAGCGATTCCGGTTGGATGCTTCGATGGCTGCGGCGAGTCGATGGATGGACTCAGCAACGGCCAAGTGTCCGAGGACCTCGGCTACCCCTGGCACCTGCACTTTCTTGGACGCCTGTTTGCCCGCTTCGGCCATCCAGCGGTATTGGTCTTCTGCCATGGCTCTCCTTTATACCCACCTAGCGTACGCGACAACTGTCTTCAGGGTCCGTCGCCCGAGGATGTCGAATGCCGCCATCGAGGGATCTCTATCGACGGAACGGTGGGTTCGGGTCTCCTCCGACACAGGGCCGCGCGACGATCGCACTGAACGGCATGGCTGGGTGTCCTGGGCGGGGAGGGTCGAGTACGGATACGGAGCTGTAGAAGAAGTCGGTCCCGACCTCATTGGCGCCGATCCATTCGTAGTCGGTGATGGTCATGGTGCCCTCGAACACGACAGCGTCGTAGGCATCTGGGTCCACACGCTCATCGTGATGCCAAGGGCGGTCACCCCCAATGGGGATCCCGTCGAACACCGAGTCAGCGATGGCTTTCGGAGCCATCGCGAAGACAGCAACGGTAGTGAAGACAGCGAGGGCGAGGGTGATGACAGCGAGCCTATTTCGATAGGCCATTGGCACTCCTTTGTTGGTTGTGCTCACCCCTACGATGCTTTCGGTGACCCATCTGGTTGACCCGCAGATGCTCGGAAGGCTCGAACCGCGTGCAGGTCTCGCTGTGCTATCGGATGCCCGGGATCCGCTAGCAGCGGTTCCCGACGAAGAACGAGTTGACCGGTGACCACGGTCCCTCATCACCGAGGTCATGGGTGCGGATCCGCCAGTAGTAGGTCGCGCAGTAGGTGCCAACCGAGATCGTGACCTGACGCTCCTCTCCTCCCGCGTACCCGAGCCACTCGTTGCGAAGGAAGCCAGGGTCACGGGAGACCTCGATCTCGAACTCCTCCGGTTCCCGGCAGCCGCTGTAGCTCCAATGCACGGTCGGTGTCAAGAGCACCGTACCGGTGACCGAACCGGGTACGGGCACCCCAAGCGCGCAGATCGTTGTGGTGGTTGGTGGGATCGTTGTCGTCGTTGGGACGGTCGTGGTCGTCGAAGCGTCGGTTGTCGTGGTGGTGTCCACGAGGTCGCCAAGGTTGACAAGGACATCGACGGCGGCACTTGCGCCCCACTCTCCATCAGCGTTTCGGGCTGCCACTTCGAAGGTATACAGTCCCGAACCTGGTGCGGTCCAACTGAATGCGACGGTGTGGAGTGTTTCGCCACCGAGGTCTGTCTCGCCAGCGTCTGTTCCGTTGACGGTCAGTCGGGCAGCGGTGACACCGGATGGGTCGGTTGCGTGCGCGGTCACCTCGACCGCGGCCTTGGTCACGACGGTCCCGTCGAGTGGTGCATCGATCCACGAGCGACTCGTTCCGGGCGTCGCAGCCCCGGACCGCAGCGCAATGCCGAGCACCGAGGCGGCGACGAGGCTGGCGGTGACGACGGCGGTGGTGCGTCTCATGGGTACGGGATCTCCCACGGTTCGGTGTACTTCCCGTCGACGGGATGGGTCTGGCTCGCCCATCCGCATCCCGCCGATCCGGCGAGGCTCGTCGTGAGCGTGGTCGCACCTTCACCGGTCCAGGTCAGGAAGATCCACGGCTTCGGGTCGATGTTCCACGGTGTCTTGGGCAGCTGCGGGCTCTGACCGGGGAGATACCACTTGGCGATCTGGTCGAGGGCGAGCACCGTCTTGCGGCTCTCGCCGGGAGCAAGGCCGCTGAGATCGATCGAGATCGACTCGGGCAACATCACATAGCCTCCCACCGGCTGGCTCTGGATCCACTTCCCGGTGCCGTAGTTCTGCCACGAGTAGGAGCTCTTCTGTCCGAATACTTGTCCCGTGTAGGTGCACAACGCGGGAGGCGCAGGGGCACTCGGGTCGGCGCTGCGGGTGATCGTGACCTCGAACATGGCGGGTGCCATCGTCCCGGCAGGCTCGGGAACCACATAGATGCCGGGATGGATGTTGAGAATCCACTGGCTACCCGTCGTCGCTGCCTGTGTGACGGCTTTCGTCGCGGCAATCTGCATCTCGTCGAGCATTTTGTCGACAAGGTCCTCGGCGAGCTTTTTGCACTCGGATGCAAGAACGCTGCAGTTGTCGAACAGGCCCTGCGCTTCGGCCTGTTTGACGAGCCAGGCCTCGAGCTCACCCTTCCCGATCTCGGCGAGGCCCTTGAACTGGGGCATCGTTGGCGGCACCCCGAAGTACATCAGCACCCCGTTGATCGCCGTCTTGCTCCAGCCCTTGCACAGTTTCTTGGCGTCTTCGTCTGATTTGCCGGTCGCAGCCACGATCGTGTTGCAGCCCGTCACGGTCGCGAGGAGCTCAGCGGTGAGGTCCTTTGCGAACTCCCACACGGCGACGAACTGGTCCCACACCCAACCGACATAGCCGATGGCGTCCCCGATGTAGTCCCACCACTGCTTGGACGGAGGTGACAGCTTGCCTGCGCAGACGGTCGACCCCGGCACCATGCCCTTATGGACCTTGACACCGTTCTCGTAGACGAAAGCCTGGTCCTCTGCCCATTGGTAGAACTTGTCGAACGCACCCTGGGTCGGGACCGGCTCGCCCCTCATGATGTACCACAAGGGAGTCTCGTACGGGGCCGGGTTGTTGCTCCCGAACGGATTCGACACCACCCGCACACAGCGCGAGTACGACGGATTCGGAAGGCTCGGAGGTGTCATCCGCACCTGAATGCTCATCGAGGCGGGTTGCGACGAATCCGGCTCCGGGGGTGGCGGCTCTCGGAGTAGGTCGATGACGACCTCGTTCGACTCCCCTGCGACGAGTTGCTTCCCGGCGAACGGGACCACCCGCACCCACAGGGTGTCGGTGGTGAGCCACGGCAGGAGAGGAAGCAGGTCGATGGCCACGGCCGCGCTCCTCGTCGGAGCGTTCGAGTCTGTTGGATTCCCGAGACCGGGCAAGGCCTTGTAGGTCATCGTCTGCCACACATCCTGGGAGGTGACCTCGGTTGCGGGAGGATCGATCGCTGGCCCGAGATCCACCGAGAAGTCGGTTGATGATTCCCCCTGCGGAAGTGGAACGGTCTGGGTGAGGACCATGCCAGGGAAGTTGAGGGCCGGATCCGCCGGGGGAGGCGTCGTGCTCACCTGAACAAGCCCGTGGGTGAGCCCGGTGCCGCCTGCGAGTGGTGCCCAACGGAAGGCGTTCGTATACGAGCCAGGGAGGTAGTTGGTGCACGGCTCCGGAAGCGTCGCGATGTACGAAGGCGCCGTTGTGGGTGGGGCCGCGGTGCTGCCAACGACATTGATCGGGTTCGTCGTTGTTGTCGGGGTCGGAGCCGGAGGGTCGTAGGTGCAGATGGTCCCGGTCCTCACCGGTGTGCTCTTGATGATCCAGTCGAGGCTGCTGTCGGGTATCACCGATCCCAGGTCGGCGATCTCCACGGCGTTACCGAACCCACTGGTCGCACCGTCCGTCGACGGTTGCCACTGTGAGCGCCCGAGGGGCACAAGCGTGCCGTCCGACCATCCCCAACCCTCCACGATCACCGGCCCCGTTCCGGTGTCGGTGCTCGGTAGGGGACCGAAGTTGAAAGCACCGTCGGGCCCCTTGGAGACGAAGGCGCCCTCCTGCTGTGGGACCCGATCCCAGGTGTTCCCATCAGTGGTCACATAGAGATAGGCCCGATCGACCGCGGCGTGGAGCAGCCCGTCGGAGAAGTCCAGGTCGCCCGACCAGCCACTGTCTGCGCATTCCGCCGGAGGCTCGATCAGCGTCGGCGGACCGGGGTTGCGAGCGGCTTCGTCGTAGGGCTCGACGAACAGCATCACCGGGGATGCGCCGAGCGGAATACTCACCAAACCGCCGTCCCCTCCCACGGGTGGAAGGGGGACGAACCCGGCAGAACCGAACGCGGCGGCGTTGACGAGGATCCCTGTGGCGTCTTGCACGGCGGGCAAGTTCACCGAGGCGATGCAGGTCTTGGCGTCGATCGCGATCGCCGGCTGCGGGGCAATGAGGTTGTTCGCTCGCTGTGCCGGCATCGGCGCAGGCACCGACGCTTGAAGTGCGAGTTCGGCGGGAGGTTCGTGGATGCGCGTCCACAGGGGTAATGAGGTAGCGGAGGCGCCGGTCGTGTCGTACGCCCGCAGGACGATCCCTTGGAATCCGGCACCTTGCGGCGTCCATTCCCAGATGTGATGGAGCTCGGTGACGGGCTCGCCCGGTTCGTAGGACTCGATCAGATCATTGGCGTTCCACAGCTCGACGCGCACGATCGGGTTCGCGGCGAAGGTCATCGTGTCGAGCAGCGTCGGGATTCCGGAGAAGAGGTCCCCAGGCACACCCGGTCGACGAAGCACGGGGGCGATCTCGGCTGGCGGCGGCGGGGGGTTGCTTGCTGGGTTCTCGACCGTTGGGCCCGGTCCCTGCTGTGCGGTTGTGGTGGTCACCGACGAGGTGCGGGTGCACGCAGCCGCGAGCATCGCGACGACGACCGCGAGGACAACCCAGCGTCTCATGACAACGATCTGATGTCAGCCCGCATCGCGGCGGTGTACACCTGTCGTTCGATGGTTGTTGCCACAACGGATTCCTGGTCAGCGTCCGAGCACCGCTCCGTCCCAACATACCTCGCAGTCTTATCGTCGCCTGAAGGTGGCATGGCCTGATCGGCCATGACGCGCGCTGGCCTGATACCGGCGGTCTGCGAGTAACCGCAGCATCGATCCATCGCTACCTCCAGGGGAGTTGACAGAATTTGGCCTCGGTGGGTGTCGATCTTCGTCGTTGGTCCCTGACAAGTCAAAGCCGACCAACGACCCGTGCTGTGACGGGATCCTGCCCCGCGATCGCGTAGACTTGGCGCGAGAAAGGAGTCATCATGAGGAAGACCGCATTCATCGCGTCGATCGTTGTCGGTGTCGTACTCATCATCGGGGGCGTCGCAACATGGATCGTCGTGAGCAACACCCTCGCGGATCAGAAAATCACCGTCGCCGACGATGCGAGCTGTCTCGCAGGGGACGATGTCAACGGACCGTTCAGCGCCTACTGCCAAGCAAAGGTCATCAACGACCACACCCTCGAGTCCACCGGTGGCAAGACCTACGCCGAGCTCGACCGCGACGATCCGCTCCGCCAGGTTGCCATGAACTCGGCGTTCCTCCAGGCGTCGCTGTTCACTTCGGTCGTCGCCTTCGGTGTGGCTGGCATGGCGATCCTTGTCGGGATCCTGTTCATCCTGATCGGTCTCGGGATGCGTGATGTCTCGGAGGTTGTGGCCGCATCCGACCACGCCGACACTGGGGATGGCGGCTGAATCCCGTCACGGTGACGCGGCGCGGGTACTCCACTCGGTGACGATACGGTCAAGGGTCGGGAGCGTGACAAGCCCCGACCCGAGCACCGCGTCGTGGAACCCCTTGATGTCGAAGGACTCGCCCATCGCCAGTTGCGTTTCGGCTCGCATCCGCTGGATCTCGAGCCGACCGATCATGTAGGACACGGCTTGGCCGGGGTCGGACAGGTACCGGTCGATTTCTTCGATGATCGAATGCATGGTCATCGGCGAGTTGTCGGCCATGTAGTCGATCGCCCGCTGTCGCGACCACCCGAGGGCGTGCATGCCGGTATCGACGACGAGCCGGCACGCTCGCATCGAATCTGCCGACAGCATCCCGACGCGGTCGAGGTCGGTCGTATAGAGGCCCATCTCGTCGGCGAGGCGTTCCGTGTACAGGCCCCACCCCTCGCCGTACGCGGAGATGAACCCGTTGCGCTGGAAGGCGGGGACCGCGTCACCGAGTTCCTGCGCGATGGCGATCTGGAGATGGTGGCCGGGGATTCCCTCGTGGAACGCCGTGGACTGCACCTCGTAGGTCGCCCACGAGGTCGGATCCGCCGTGTTCATGAAGAAGGTGCCTTCGCGTGAACCGTCCTCGGCTGGCGGGTAGTAGAAGGCGACGGCGCCGTGCCGGGTTTCTTGCACGAAGCAGTTCGATTGTGGGAGACGCCCGAACCAGTCTGGCATCGCCGCTTTGGCTGCGGCGAACGCCTCTTCGGATTGGGCGACGACATCGGCGCCGCTCGTGTGGTGAAGCGCCGGATCGTCACGGAGCGCGGTGAAGATCCCGGCGAGATCGTCGGTGCCGATGATCGGACCCGCGATCGCTCGATACTCGGTGGCGAGGCGATCGATCTGCTGAAGGCCGATCTCGTGAATCTCCCCTGCCTGCATTGGCATGGTGGTGTACTTCTCGAGGAGCCGTGCGTAGACGAGGTCGCCGTCGGGGAGGTAGGCAAGGCCCGCTTCATCGTCGGATCGAGCGACGGGCCCAACCTCGTCGCGGATGACATCACGGTACCTGCCGAGCGCGGGGCGCACCGTGTCGGTGACGATGGCAGCAGCCCGTTCCTTCCACGCCGCGATGTCGGTATCGGTGAACGAGTCGGGCATGGCAGCCCTGAGGAACGCATCGTCGGCGACCGGCGTGTCGAGGAGCGTGTCGATGGCCGCAACGGTTTTGTCGACGGCGAACCTCGCGTTGACGCGACCAGTCGCGATGCCCTCACGGAGTCGCTGCGACAGCTGGTCGAACATCGTTGCGATGGCGCGATACTTGTCGAGCATCGCCTCGGCGTGCTCTGGAGTCTCGACCGACAGTTGCGGGATCAGGATCTCAAAGACGATGTGAGGCCCGAATGTCGGGTCGATACCGAACTCCGCCTGGCGCGTCTCGGTGACACCCGCTGCGGTGCTGCATTCGTAGATGAGCGTTTCGCGCGTCACCTGGTCTGGCGCATCGAGCGAACCGGGGTCGATGCCTTGCGCTTCGTGCGCGATGCGGCGATAGGCAGCGATGTCGCGGTCCTCGGCTTCCCTCGAAGCATCTTCGATCCGGTCGATGTACCGGTAGTCCCCCAACAGGTGCGCTTCGGTGGGGTTGCGCTCGAGGAAGTACTCCCAGTACTCGTCGGCAAGTGCCCGCAGGTCGTTGTTCATTCATCCTCCGGTGGCGGTCGCGTTCCAGCCTATTGGATCACAAGTCGTCTCCTTTGCGATTGGCGTCCAAATGCCTGTCAACCCGGAGCGTCCTTTCGTGCATCGTGGGGTATGACCATCACGGCGCATTGCCATCCCGCATTCGGGCGCGTACGGTTGGAGCGGATCGGAGGTCTCGCCATGGAGGAACGGATTCGGGCCTTCGTCGACACCGAGTACGGCAAGGTCGTGTCTGCTGTCCGAGCCGCGACGGGACGATCCGACGGCGCCGAAGACGCGGTGCAAGAGGCGCTGGTCAAGGTGCTTCGCGATGGTCACCACCCTGACAATCTCGCTGCGTGGGTGACGGTTGTTGCAACCAACGAGGTGCGCCGGGTGCAGCGCCGCCAACTCACCGAACGCCGTGTCTCGCCACGAACCTCTCAACCCGCCGATGGGGGCCTCGAAGGGGTTGCTGTTGCGACCGATGTTCGCAAGGCGATCGCTGACCTTCCGGATCGTCAACGAGAGATCGTCATGCTCTTCTGCTACCTGGACGCGTCGGTCGCCGATATCGCTGCATCGATGGGGATCTCGGGCGGAACGGTCAAGACCCAACTCCACCGTGCGCGAGCAACGCTCGGTGAAGCCCTCGGTTTGGAGGCACGACCATGAACCTCGACGACCGCTTGCGCGAAGCCATCCACGACGCGTTCCCGCCGGCGAAACCTCGGGACGGGCTTGCCGACGAGATCATCAAGGCTGCTTCGAGGCCCGCCCCCGGTCCCGGGCTCGGCGGTGCCGGCATGTGGATCGCCATCGGTGTGGTAGCGGCTGCGATCCTCGGTGCGGTCCTCGGCCTGTCCGCCCGCGGTGGTGCACCTGCACCGGCGGTGGTCGGTCTTGACGGTGTTGCGGTCTACGCCTGCCCTGGAGATGGTCAGGTCGGCACGCTCCACCGTGGCGACCGGATTTTCATCACGGGCCGCACGGCGGATGGGTCGTGGCTATCAGTGCGCAATGTGCGCGGTTCCGGGCAGGCGGTGTTCATCCGGGCCAGCCATGTTGTTGAAGACTCGGATGTGGCGCATCTCCCCGAGCGCGACTGCGACGATCACGGCATCCTCGTCGTCGGCTCGCCGCCTCCCACCACGGCCCCGCCGAGCACCGTCCCGGAGACCACTACGACGATCCCGGACACGACCACGATTCCGGCTCCGACGACGACCGTGCCGGCTCCGACGACGACCGTGCCAGCTCCGACGACGACGGTGCCCGATACGACCGCTCCCCGGATCAGCAACACATCCGCGGTCCCGGAAGTCATCTGGGAAGAGGACACGGACTTCATCAGCTGCCCACCCAACACACCCCGTGAGTCGATCATTTCGGCGACCGTCACCGACAATGTGGCCGTCGCATCCGTGACCGCATCGTGGACCGACCCGTCAGGGACCCAGACGGTGCCTATGGCTGGCGGCGTCACCCGCACCACGGTCTTCGGTCCGTACGAGGCTGACACGTGGGACCCGTTTCCATGGGAGCCCGGTTTTGAGCATCAGGTCACGATCACGATCACGGCCAAGGACGCTGTCGGGAACACCGCGGCGGCACAGGTCGAGGTCACCGTCACCGAAGTCGGGACATGCTTCATATGAGCCGCCGACTCGTCACCGTCGCAGCCACCTTGGTGTCGATGATCGCGGCGGGTGCGCTCGCCTTCTGGATCGCGACCACCCTCACAAGCGAAACCGCTCTACCTCCCGCGGCCCTTCCGGAGTTCGGGGAATACGAGCTCGTCGTGGTTCCGACCCCTGTCTTTGGGGACCATCCGTGGGAAGCGGGTCTCGAGCTGGCGGCGATCGACGACGCGAGCCGAACCGCAGCAAGCGAGCTCGGCGTCGTCCTCGAACAAGGCGACATGGTGGCCCAGCCCGTCGTGCCGGCGCACGACGGGTCGCCCGGTTCTGCCTCCGCGGGTTCGGGAACTCCGCCTGATCCGACGGACCCCGCAGCTCCTGGGGACCCCGCAGGAGGCCCGGTCGATGAGCCGGACGGTGGCGGGATCCCGATGCATCCCCCCGGTGACACCGATCCAGCCGACACCCACATGGAGGACGGCTGTGCGGAGGACCCAACCCCGGCGTCGTGCCCCGAAGGGGTGGGCGGAACCGTCCTTGCGATCAGGTCACTCCCCGACCTTGTCGGGCTGGGAGTCTTTCAGCCTTCACCTCCCGGAGCCGCCCCATACAACGGTTACCCGGAATGCCCCCCCGTCTCTCCCACGGCCGGCACCGTGCAACTCGGAATCACAACGAACCGGCCGGCAACTACGCGGGTCGAATACCACCCGACGAGTCCCCACCTGCTTCCCCCACCACCTGACGGGCTCACGAGTTGGGGCGCATTCCACCCCGACCTTCCGATCGAGTCCTTCGAGGTAATGACACCCACCGCGGCGGAAGCCCCGTGGGTGGCATGGGTCGAGGACGAAGCCGCAGGCTATGACGATCCCCGCTACTGGATCCACCACTGCAGGCAGATTTCCGATCTTGCCCCCGGCGATTACATCGCACGGTTCATCTTCACCGACAAGTACGACCCAACGATCGTGTACACGAGGAGCCCGATGCGGTTCCGTGTCCCCGATGCCGACGGTGCCGTGCGCGTCCTCCGACGTCGACCCGTCTCCCTCGTCGGATACGGCATCGATCGGCTCTATGTGGCTGCGACCCGAAAGCCGGATCAGGTCCTCCAGGTCGCCGCCTACGAACGCGACGGCACGGAATCGTGTGACACCGGAGGCGACCCAGCGAGCCTCCGATTGAGGGAAGAAGGCAGGCTCGATGGGCGCCTGATCGCCGACGACGAGATCCCTCGCGATGTCCTTACCGATCCCGAGTATCCCTATTTCCGAGAGCATTCCCGCAGCGTGCTCACCCAGATGCATCTCACCGAGGGAACGGACTACCTCGTCTGCGTGTACTGGCTGTCCGTCGGCGGTCCGAGCTTCGAGCCTGTCGCTGTCGAGGAGGCAGAAGCTGCGTATGTCTCGACGCCCGAAGCGTATCGACCAACGATCCGGCTGCACGGATTCGTCAACTTGTTCGGTGAGGTGGAGGGTGCACAGGCGGCCATGTGGGACCTTGACTGTTCCGGCCACTACATGGCGTTCGAGGGACGGTTCGAGTCGGAACGGCGGCTGGACCCGTCAGTCGTGCTGTGCGAGCGTTCGACACAGCTCACCGACTGGAACCTCAACGGCATCCCGATCTCGACCATCGCCAATGAGGTCAGCAGAGGGAGCCTCGAGCGACGAAACCGTCTCCGGGTCAACCTGTCGTGTGTCACTGCCCCCTGTCCCGCCCGTTCGAGCGAGATCGCGCTGGTTCCGCTGCCGGATGTGCCCACCGTACGGAGACTGTGCGGATCAGGGTGGGGTTCTGGATGCGACGACGAGATCCCGATGCGAAGTGCCGGGAACGCCTTGATCGAGATCTCCTTTGACGCCACCCCGGGGAACGGCGCCACCCGCTGGAGCATCGGCAACACGGAGGGGTTCACGGATACACCCCCACCGGTACCGGAGGACCCCAGAATCGACGCGTCATCCACCGCATCGGTCGTTCGCGATGGTACAACGGGGGCCCCGGCGAGCGCGAAGCTCGATGTGACGGTGAGGGCCGACCGGCCGGTGACGCTGTCCATGGACATCGTCTCGGACGCTGAAGGTGGCGACGCCTGCTTCGTTGGTCTGCCGAGCTCCTACCGCGCTGATGAGCCCGCCACGACCCACAGCTTCACCTTCCACGACCTGTGCCTGTTCGAGAGCTACCGAATCGTCGTGAACGGAGCAGATGCTGCGGGTCGCCCGACGAGACTGCTCGATCCTGCGACGAGAGACTGGACGACCAACACCTTCGATGCTCTCACCCCCGCGCTGCGGCTCGAGATGGTCGGTACGCTCGAGGTCACGCCGCCATCGGACGGGTTCTGGCACCATCTGCGGATGAGCCCCCTTTCGATCACTCCGGATTTGGCAGGAACGGACGCGCCCCGCCGGTTCCTCTTCCCTGGTTCGACCGAGGTGGATTGGCTGCGACTGCCCGGGGTGCAATCCGAAGTCGGAGCGAGCGGCTGGTCCGTCTTCTCCCGTGCATGCGGCGGCGTTTCCTGGGCGTGCGGTCTGCCGTCGGCCGGACCGTTGTCGATCACCAACGCCGACGACGGGATTCGGCCGGGCATCCATGTGCCCTATGTGGGTTCGACGATGAACGATGTGGCCATCGTGGTCGATATCAATCGGGGCGGAGCACCCGACTTCGGGGACCCTGACATACCCTGCTCGGCAGGCGCGTCGATCAAACAGGTCGAGTTGCGAGGAACCGTCAGCCTCCAGGACCTGTTCGCGGGTGTTGAGCTCACCTCGGAGTCCGGTTCGGTCCGCGTCACGCTGCGAGCGATCCGCTGGACCGCCGTGTGATCTGGCCGTCGCTGGGCGAGGTCCTGGCAGGTTGACAGGTCGCGGGTAGCGAAGGGGTCAGGGCGGTTGCGGGTTGCGCCAGGCGTCCCAAGCCGGAGACGACGGATCAGTCCCGGCGTCGAAAAGACCCATCGTGTCGAAAGGGACCACGGCGAGTGGGTCCCACAGGAAGCTCCAGATGACGATCTCAGGTTCGACCGGTGCCAGCAGCTCGCGCATCCGACGGATGGCTTCCACCTGCTCGGCGGCATCGGCATCCCAGGATGTGTCTCATCATTGGATCGGATCTCGGCAGTACTCACCCATCCCCGGGCTCCCGGCTCAGTCAGGCATCGACCCGCAAGCGCCGATGGTTGTTTGGACGCGGGGCCGAGAGGGTAGAGCATTGGGGATCATCGATGAAAGGAGACACGCATGATCGTCCTTGGGGTCATTCTCATTGTCTTAGGAATACTGTTGAACATTGGCATCCTCTACACCATCGGTGCGGTGCTCGCCGTCGTCGGTGTCATATTGTGGCTTCTCGGTGCAATGGGTCGCCAGGTTGGCCCGAGAGGCCACTACTGGTAGATCGTTCCAAGACACAGGACCCGCCATTTCGTCGGCGGGTTCTGTCGCGCAGAAGAAGCAAGAGACTCCAAATACCCGAGAAGCCATGTTTGGGCCTCCTCGATTGCGGGTATGACATCAGTTGAAGCCCGAGGGGCTTTCGGAGAGTCGGGATCTCCCGGCTGAGACCTCGTAAACGAGCGAGGATATCCGTTGAACCTGAACCGGATCATGCCGGCGCAGGAATCGAGTTCCTCGGGCTTCTTTGACGCCATGACACGCTCCGAACGGAAAGGAGTCGGATATGCCGGTCCATCGCGGCAAGGACAAGGACGGCCCCTATTACCAGTGGGGGGACTCCGGAAAGAAGTACCACTACGAGTCGGGCAATCAGAAGAGTCGCGAGGCTGCAAAGGCCAAGGCCGACAAGCAGGGTCGAGCGATCAGAGCCAGCGGCTACGAAGGGTGACACGCAGGTCTGTCAGCTGATCCAGACATGTGCTTGAGTGACCGGTGAGCCACCACGAGTCCCCCGCGAGCACCCTACCGGTTGGAAAGGACGACACCTGCGTTAGCGAGCGCGAGGGCGAGCCCGACCGCAACAGCCAGCGCCCTTGCAAGCGTCCGTCGATCATCCATCGCCCGTCTGCTGTCCTCCACGACGAGGCTTGCTCGTGATGCGGAGTCCTCGTAGGCCTCGAACAAGCTGTCGCCTTCTTCCGCTTCGATACGCAGGGATTCGATGCGTGTCTCAACTTCTTCGAGCCGGTGCGTGATCTCGGCAAGCTCAGGCTCGAGTTGAGTGAGCCGAAGGTCGGGATCCGTCAACTGTGCCGCAAGATCCGCGAGCTCGTCATCGATCCGATCAAGCGACTCCGTCATGCCCGGCTCAGGTGTGAAGTCGATGCCTACGAACGACAGCGAGCCGAGAACCTGTTCCACCCTCGCGAGGGCAGAGCGCAGTTCGGGAAGAGGCGCTCGGATCGCGTCGATGCCGGACGGCACGGTTTGTGAAATTGTCACATCTGCGGAGATGAGAATCGACGATGTCGTCTTGATCGTGTTCCGCACATCTTCCGAGAGGAGAACGATCTCATCGAGCGTTGCAAGGGAGCGGTCGAGGGTATCGGACATGACAACGATGCTGTCGTCCACCGTGACGAGCACATCGGCCGTCACATCCAGCGACTCAGCCATAGTGTCGATGGCTGCATCGACGAGGAGCCAGGCCGCGACGGCGACGACGATTGACATCAAGAGCCCGATGGCTCCGAACCCGAGCGCGAGGCTCCCGCCGTCGGCGCGCGGCTGAATCGCGATCATGTGACTCGGAAGGTCCAGAGGTACGAGTCGGTGATGACAGCATCGACCCCTGCTGTTTCGTGTGTCACGAGTTGGGCTTCTGCGGTGTGCTCTCCGACACCGAGAATCACGATCGCGACACCGTCGTCGGTGTAACGGAGGAGACCGGCCGCGTCCACGCTGTTGGCCGTGACATCGACGCCGTCGATCAAGAGCCGTACGTCGTGGTCGGGATCGGTGAGCCGGTAGTGCACCGCGACACCGTCAGCGGCACTGATGTCGGCACCTGGGGCGGGTCGTACCTCGTCGATCCAAGATGGGAGTTGACCGCTATCGTCCGCGTCGATCTCGGTGTCACCAACGGTGGTGCAGGCGGTCAGCCCGACCAGGGCCAGAATGGCGCCGACGATGAGCATCACGGGGCGAAGGGGCATACGGAGTGGTTCGCGTTGGTGAAGTGCAGCGTTCATGGTTCGGTCTACCCGACGGAGCGGAATGTGAAACCCTGGCTCAAGGTTCTCTGTGGCACATGGCGCTCGAAACGATTGTCTTCTGTGGCGGTTGACCGTTACCGTATGGGTTCACCGGCGCCCGTAGCTCAATTTGGATAGAGCGTCTGACTACGGATCAGAAGGTTGGGGGTTCGAGTCCCTCCGGGCGTGCTGCGCGAAACCCCTGCGAGGTGACGCTCGCCGTCAAAGCACATCTGCCGCTCGCTGTCGCATTGGGCCATGCCTTCGCCCGACCGACTGGGTGCACCATCCGGCTCCACCGTCGGGATGGGGATGACTGGGTTGCATGCGCAGTTCACATGAGTGAGAACGATCTGATACGTGAGGAGGCTCTGAAGGGGCCAGTCCAGGCGCGAGTGGCGTCTCTCGAGGCCTCCATCAGTCGGGATGTGGAGGCGGGAGTGCTGGCGTTTGTCAGGCAGGGCAACCGGTATAGACACCGATTGACACTCAAGCCGGTGGGAGGCCCTTCGCGCAGTGCCGTCGATGGATCCGACACAGCGGACTCCTGGGCGCACCAGATCGGTGCGACGCTCGTGACGCTGGCGGATCGATCCGACATTGACCGGGCCGACCTCTTCCTGGCCGCGCCCGTGGAGGTGGCCGTCCTGGTTGGTTCTTGGACCAATGCGGTCGGCGAGGTGTTGCTCATGGACTGGGGCAAGACAGGTCCCTTTTCGAGGATGTGGTCGCTACCTTGAGCCCGGGCCGCAGCTGAGGCGTCGCGTTAGCCGAACAGCACGTCCGTTATCGCCTCCGTCGCCCCCTTCTTCTCCTCGCCGAGGAGGTGCCCGTAAACGTCCTTGGTAAGAGCCAGCGAGGCGTGCCCGAGCACCTCGGAGACGACCCACAGCGGTGTGCCCTGGGCGAGCATGATCGAGGCTGCGGAGTGCCTGAGCTCATGCGGGGTCCAGTGTCCGAGCTCGGCGCGGGCACAGAGGCGGTGGAAGTAGTGGGCGAAGTTGTCTGGATCGACGGGCGTGCCCTTCTTTGTAGTGAAGACGAGATCCGAGTCTGCCCACTCCGGTCCTGCGGCGAGTCGCTCCTGTGCCTGCCGTACTCGATGGGCTCGGAGGAGACTGTCGAGCGCCGGTGTGATGTGGAGCGTTCGTCGCGATCGCTTGGTCTTCAGTCGACGCAGGACGAGCTGAGTTCGCCTGCCCGCCCGCTGCGCCTCCTCCGGCGAGAGTCACTCCCTCCGCAGCTGATGTCGCACGTGCAGCGAACCGGCCTCGAAGTCCACATCGGTCCACGAGATACCGAGGGCTTCACCACGCCGGAGACCGTATGTCAATGTGACCGCGTAGAGCGATTCGAGACGGTCGCCCTTCGCTGCACCCAGCAGGCTCTTCGCCTCGGCGAGGGTGAGAGATCGTCCGTCAGGTGGGTCGAGCTGGGGTGGATCTGACAGCGCGGCCACATTGCGAACGAGAAGGCCCTCCCGTTCGGCCTGGTGGAGCGCCGATCGGAGCACGGTGCGCATGATGCGGATGCTGTTGGCGCTGTACCCGGCCTTCCGCTTCGCAGCCCAGAGGGCGTTCAGTTCGGAGACGGACAGCTTGGTCAGCATCTTCGAGCCGAGGGCCGGCTTGAGGTGGAGGCGAACGGTGTCGGCGTAGTCGGCTGCGGTGGACTGTTCGACTCGTGCCGGCACGCCTTCGATCCATCGATCCAGGTACGCACCGACGGTGAGGCGACTGGTCGGGTTCTCCACTCCGGCGTCGAGGGCGCGGCGCGCTTTCTTCAGCTTGGCGATGACCTCGGCCTTCGTACTGCCGGAGACCTTGACTCGGCGGCGGCGACCATCAGGTGTTCGGCCAAGCGAGATTGCTCCCCGCCACCGATCGCCATCCTGGTATACCGAATCCTCGCCCCAGCCTCGCCGGTTCCTCGTCACGATCCCGTTTCCTTCACCCGCCGACCGGGCGGCCTCTCGGGATGAGCCTTCTCCCAGGTCTCCACGGCTGCCGTCTCCCAGACCCGACCGGCTGCGAGCTCAGCGACGGGTGGCGGGAAGTCCTGGTAGTCCCGGACGAGCTGACTGGCTCGCTGGCGGGTGAGTCCCAGCATCGAGGCGATCTCGCTGAGTCCGACGAGATGATCGGTCATGGAGGGGAGCATACGCGCTAACTCTTGACCGTGTAAAGTGTTATCTCGCATTGGACATGCGCCTGTCCCGAGAAGACTCTGCGGCTCACCTCTCACGTTTGGCCTCCTGGTGTTGAAGATGGCCGACGAACTTGTCGAGCGCCTGCTTCGGGACACGTCGGCAGCTGTCGATGAGCACGGTGTCGAGCCGACCCTGGCCGATCAGCTCGTAGAGCTTGGATCGGCTGATCGAAAGCACCTGGGCGGCTTCGGCGGGGGTGAGGAGGAGCTTGTCCATCTTCACCGTCGAAGCCCTCTCTCGGCCAGTCGCGCGTCGCGTGCCAGCTTCCGCGCCTCGGCAGCCTCGGCCGCCGCGGTCCGTGCCAGCCAGGCGTCACCCTGGTTATCCCATCCACGGCCGAGGTAGCGCCAGTCCTTGATAGCTGTTGCCGCCGAGGGCCGATCGGCTGAAGCTCGGCGCGTCCTCGCCCATTCGGCACGGGCGGCGCGGAGGGCTCCAAGTGTGGTCGAGTAGCGCTGGCTCTTGGTGAGCCAGTGGCCTCTGAACCCGAGGGTGTGTGCCCATTGGCGGAGTCTGAGATGTTCGAGCTCGGGCCGAACGCCGAGGTCCCATGCCGTGGTCACGAGGCGCTTCAGATGTGGTCGGAGATCGAGCGACACCAGGTCCGACTCGTGGAGGCGATGGTCGAGACGACCGAAGGCGTCGGTCGACTTGGTGGCGTACTTGGCGATATACGCCGCCACCGCGCGAGGAGACGTCGACTCGAGGGCCACTCTCCGGACATCGACCTGCTCGCCCCATCGAGCTGTGCCGCTGATCCCCGGCGTAGTTGGATAGGTGACCTGGACCCGCCGGGTCGTGCGGACGACCGCGGCCTCGAAGTGGCCGATGCTGAGCTCGCCTGGGGGCGGCTCAGATCGGTCCGGACGGCCCGTCGAGGCGGACCACGACGTGGATGTGGACGAGTCCCCGATCCTGGTACTCGACGACCTTGGCGTACGACACCCGGGCGTGATCGGCGAACCGCGAGCTGCCGATGCCCATCTCCTTGGCCAACTCGCGGCGGATGCCGATGGTGGTGCGACGCCACAGCTCAGTGACGTGGGCGTTCCATAGGATCGCCGCTTCGTAGTCGAAGCAGTCGACACAGAGCGGCTCACCGAGACGAGCATCGTCCGGTTCGTGGATCTCCCGGCAGCGGATCGAATGTCCGTGGCGGCATCGCTCGCGCCCATTCGGGTGACACCTCCGGGCCGAGCCATCCCCCATCCGCAGTGAGTGAACCGGCCCGAAGCTCGGTGCCGTGAAGGTCACGAACACGATTGGGTGCGTTGAGGCATCCTCCGGAACCCCCTTCCCGCCGCGCAGCCCGGCGACGATGAGGTGCCAGGCGTCCGCCCGATACCTCGCTGAGCACGGCTCACACACCGTCGCCCTCCTTGTCCCACAGGCCTTGAGAAGATGACCGTCGGGTTCGATGTCGGTGGAGTAGCTGGCGTAGAGCTCACCGGTCGCAGGGTCGATCTGGTGCGTGGTGCCGGCGAGCCTGACCGGGTGTTCGCACCAGCCGGTGGACCGGGCCAGCTCGAGCCATCGCTCGAACGACTCCGGGTCGGCTGCCCGCTTGAGGAGCGAGTTGAGACCTGACGACCCGGCCGACACGTCACGCCTCCTCGGGCATCGATGGGTGGGCGCGGAGGGCCTCGGCCCGTTTCGAAAGGGCCGCCAGATCAGAGTCGTCGAGGTAGAAGGAGCGGATCCGCTGTGGAATGCCTCCCTCGTGGAGCAGGTAGCCGACACCGCGCGTTGCAGGGTCGACGTCTGCGGCCGAGTAGCCCGCCGACGCCCAACCGGACCCGAGGATCGTGTCCGATGCTTGAGGCGTCGAGCAGCGCATCGCCCAGCGGAACCCGAAGAGGTCGCGGATCGAGGTCGGAACGACGTCGGCGGAGGGCTTCTGGGTGGCAGCCAGCACGATGATCCCGGCTGCTCGGCCCCGCGACACGAGGTCACGGAGCACTTCGGCGAACTCGGAGCGCTCCTTCCGGTCCGAAGCGGTGAGGTAGTGGACCAGCTCGTCGATGACCACGATGTGGAGAGCAAGCCCATCGCCGCGGGACACCTTGCGTCGTCCCGAGCTGAGGAGCCGTGCATACCGATGGTCCATTTCCTCCTGCAAGCTGTGCAGCACCTCGATGGCCTCTGCGCAGCTGACGCCGGCGTTCCCCGATGCGCACCGCCTCCAGATGGCGAGTTCGACGAGCTTCCCGTCGAGTAGCCAGAGCCGGCATGTCGGATCGAGCGCAGCAGTCGCGACCAGCATCGAGAGGGCAACCGACTTACCCGCTCCTGGCTCGCCCCCGAGCAGCAGGTTTCGCTCCGGGAGGAGAACCGTCACGATCTCGCCGTTCTCACCGACACCGACCGGAATGGGTTCCCACAGGCTTGGCTGGGGCAAGTCCGTATGTGGCCAGCGCAGTGGAGGCCCCACGGCGAGTGGGTCTCGGCGGGCGATCACGACCTCGGCGAGGGAGGCGTTGCCGAGATGGCGACGCACGCGCAGGTCACGGACACGCAAGGCCGCGGCGATCACCTCGGAGGCTCGTTCGAGCTCCGGCACGCTGCTTCCGGCCGGGACCCGCACATCGAACCGTTCCCCTGCCGGGATGTCTCTCAGTCTGCGCACCGTCGGCACGCGGTCCTCGAGGGATGCAATCCGGGCTGAACGCACGGCCCGAGCCCACTGTCGTCGCACCCGCGCGTGGCGCAAGAGGCGTCTGACATGGCGGCGAATCGGCGGCACCGCCAGCACCAGGGTCACGGCGACGGCATCCGCGATCCATGCTTCCGTCTCGCCGTTGTAGTGCCGGGTTACCAACCACAGCGCTGCACCGATGAGAGCGAGACCCAGTTCGACACGGAATGCCCACAGGGCGCGAAGGAAGGCCTCGATGATCTCCTCAGCCACATCCTCTTCCTGGCTACGCATGGTCGCGAACTCTGAGATACGTGACACGAGGGCGAGTCATCGAGGCCACCTTCGATTACGACCCGGACCTGGCGGCCTGGGCTGGCTCGATCTGGTCGGCCCGGTAGGCGACGCCGCTGCGGTCGCCCATGGTCCACGGGGTCGCCACCAGTCCGGTGATCTTCACCGTGCTGCCTTGGGTGACACCCTTCGGCTGACCGGCCACCTTGACGGCGATCACCTCGGCCCCGCCGTCGTTCAGCGCCACCACCTGCACCGAGTGCAGTGGCGCGCCGCTCTCGTCCACCTTGGGTGCCTTCGACTCGAAGTCGAGCACCGGCTCGGGTGGTCCGGCCGCGAGGAACGTCATCCCCGCGGTGTCGATCGGGAGTTTCACCTCCACCTTCCTTCCCGGCGCATGTTCGGTGCCTTCCGACGAGATACGCCAGGTGCAGTGGACGGCACAACCGCGGATGTGAGACGTCTGCAGACGCGAGTTCGCGTCGCGATCGCGTTTCCCGCGCGCCCCTTAGGTCTTTGGAGGCTCGAGTGGAGCGCAACGACCGACTCCGTGAGGTGATGGTGCAGGCCGGTGTATCGGCCGACCGCCTGGCTGAGGCTGTAGGCGTCGACCCGAAGTCCGTGTGGCGCTGGACCAACAAGGGAGTCGTCCCGCGACGGATTGGGCTGAAGACGCGAGTCGCGGACGTGCTCAATGTCGCGGAGGCCGACCTGTGGCCGGCAACGACACGGAACGGTTCGGTCCCAGAGGATCGTCAGGTGACCGAGGAGGTCGCCGCCGTATGGGCACATCGTGCCGACGCTCCCAAGTCGCGTTGGTGGACGGTGCTCGCGGCAGCAGAGACCGGCATCGACCTGCTGGGCTATGCCATGCAGTTCCTACCCGAAGACCACACCCGGCTCGACCGGCTGCTCATCGACAAGGCGGATTCCGGATGCCGAATCCGCATTGCCCTCGCCAACCCTGACTCCCCCTACGTGGCCGACCGCGACGACGAGGAATGCCTGGGCGGCACTCTCTCCGATCGGATACGTACCACCATCGACCACTTCAAGCCGCTGTTCGGGGTGGAAGGCGTCGATCTGCGGTTTCACCAGACGAGGATGTACAACTCGGTCTTCCGAGGAGACGATGAGATGCTCGTGACCCCCCACCTCTACGGTCTGAAGGGCTACCGCGCGCCCCTGCTCCACATCCGGCGTCTCGCCGACGATGGCATGTTCGACGGCCTCCGGGCTCACTTCGAGCGGGTCTGGGGGGTCTCAGAGCCGATCCCGACACCATGACACGTATCGACCACTTCAACGACCCCGGCGCTCCTCGCCCGACCAGGCTTGTCCCGGCCGCCTCGGCAGTGGTCGTCGATGACGAAGGACGCTTGTTGTTGGCGAAGCGCACCGACAACTCGCTCTGGACGATCCCCGGAGGCACGATGAAGCCGGGCGAATCGATTGCTGAGACGGCAATCCGAGAAGTCAAAGAGGAGACCGGACTCGAGGTCGAGGTTGTGTCCCTGGTCGGGATCTACTCGAACCCGAATCACATCGTCGAGTACTCCGACGGCGAGGTGCGCCAGCAGTTCTCGGTCTGCTTCACGTGCAGACGTGTCGGCGGTGAACTGGCGGCGAGCGACGAGACCAGCGAAATCGGCTACTTCAGCCCCGCCGATCTCAAGGACTTGAACATCCACCCCTCGATCCGGCTGCGAATCGAGCACTTCTTGGAGAAGCGAGCGGAGCCCTACCTCGGCTGAGAGACGACCGCACCAGCGTCGACTCGTGCGAGCGCCTCCACCCGTTCGACTGCCTCCATCAGCTCAGGCCACGCCGTCCGTAGACCTCGGGTCACCGGGCTCCCTGAGTCATAGCGCGCCTCGATGTCGATGAGTCGCCGCTCCGGCGTCATCCGCTGTCCGCTCGGTCCCGTGGTCAGGTCGCAGTACGCCAGCGTCGCCGAAACGAGGCTGTCCTCGTCATCGAAGTCGGCGAGCGCTGACTCCAGACCTTGAAACCGAGCCTCGTGTAGCGATCGTGTGTGGTGAGCGACCAAGCCAGCGAGACGCTCTTGTCCGAGCGCCCGCAGATGCCGAGCGCCATCGAGGGGATGGAATCCGGTGACGGCAAGCTCCGGCGCGTAGCCGATGTCATGGAGATACGCCGCCGCCACCAGAACGTCGGCGTCCTCCGGCGTCAAGCCGCTTGCCATCTCCCGTGCCACCTCGGCCACCGCCTGCACATGCCGCCAACGTCGTCGCAGTGGCCGCAATAGACCTCCGGCGTGAGCCTCCGCCCATGTCCTCAGCTCCATGCCTCCCACCGTACGGCACATCGAGCCGAGGCGCGACCCCGCCTGTGAGGACTTTCTCTACAGAATCAAGAGGCCGGCCTGCGGGCGGCCCTAGCGGGCCGTCCTCGGTCGCCCGGGGTCTGACTGACGGCTCGTGGCGAACGGCGTTGCACGCCGCTATTTACAACGAGCATGCGAACGACCCCGCCTCCTGGGCTCCTGCTCGAAGGCCCGCCGGTCACTCAGTCCATGTGAAGAGCCAATTGACCACGCGATGCCTCCGTTTCGTCTCGAACACGTATCCGCTCTTTCAGGCGGTCTACGGTATCGGGCCGCGCGGTCAGATATCCCGCACAATCGAGAGCAGCCCCGAGATCGATCCGTTGAAGCAGACGCTTCGTGATCGGCCTCTTTGAATCGGGGAACATCAGTGCCTCGAGCAGATGCCTGACATCAGGACCGTTGAGAATCTGCAAGAGCAGATCGGCCTGATCCCGGTCGTGGCAAGGCAGGATGTAACACGTGTCGTCCAGTACCACCGGCTTGCCCGCGATTGGTCCCAGCAGTCGGAACCGCGGTTCCTTGTGGAGTCCAGACACGGCGATCTTGAAGTCGGTGAACGTGTAGTCGCCAACACCGAATATGACGAATCGCGGCTTGCCGCGATAGATGCTGGATCGTCGTCCGTCGAACACATCACGGTGGCTCGTGAGGTAGTCCCATAGCTTGGGGGCCTTGTGCTGGAGCCACAGTGTGTTGTCGCTCAGCCGTCGTTGCGGCACGATGACCCATCGCGGCGTGTCGTGAGTGTCACCCCTATTGAGTTGTGTGCCCTTCACAAGTGGAAAGACGAAGTCGGCCTCAACGTCCACAACCTCGCCGAGTTTGTTTTGCAGCAGCCCGCTCGGTGTGCTCTCCAACTCCATCACGGGAGCCGCGTCGTGCTTCACACCCTGCCTCCAAGTGAGCGGTGACGCTCCATCCATGCGGCGTGCCAGTCGGTATGAATGAATGTCCGCCACCAGATCTCCGTTAGAGAAGCCCATGACATGTGATGGCTCGTCGGTTTCAAGCGAGGCGTAGACGGGTATCTCCCGAATCACATCGCTTCCGCCGCACTCCATGACCAGCAAGCAGGCATCTACAGCCGCGCCGAATGCCCTGTGAGCATTGAAGCGGTAGATGCATGCGCTCTCGATGGGCCACCCCATCTCTTTCGAGTGCCTGAGAACGTTCCGAGCAACGATCGTTTTCACAAGCAGCGCGATTGTCGGCCGTTCAGAGGAAAGCTCGTTCATCAGCTTGAGTGTTATGTACTCCGCGATGTCGAAATTCGCGGAGCCTGTAACGGCATCCAGCCCAGTCAAGCCTTTGACGTTCGATTTCCGAGGCAGGTTGTTGCTCCCA
Organism: Acidimicrobiia bacterium; assembly: GCA_041393965.1. Taxonomy (NCBI): domain Bacteria; kingdom Bacillati; phylum Actinomycetota; class Acidimicrobiia; species Acidimicrobiia bacterium. The sequence goes on from JAWKJB010000001.1 coordinate 568,091, forward strand.
AGCGAGCCAAGTTCCGCGTTGGTGACCCACGGCGGATTACCGACAATCAGCATGGGTCCGTCTGTACGCCAGTCGAGATCCCGCCCGAGATCGGTACTGAAGATGTCGCGCTGCAGAAGCTGCACTTGTGTAGTCGGATTCCCTAACGCCTCCCTCGCCTCGGCGAGATGGCGAGCCTGGACGTCGATTCCGATCACCTCGTCAGGCTCCGGGTACGCCCTGAGGGCTGCCATGAGGAAGCTTCCGGTGCCGCATGTGGGCTCGAGAACACGTGACCACTTGATTCCTCGGCGCGCCAGCAAGTTGAGCACAGACGCTGATAGCTCTGGAGGAGTCTGCCAATCGCCAAGGTCCCTACTCACGACAGCAGCTCCTGTAAGCCTTCTGCTTCTCCGTCTGCGGCAAGGCCGATAGCCCGGCCGTACTGGAGTCTCCATTGGAGTGCATTCGAGACAGTGAGGTAGCCCTGGTTCGGCGCCTCGTTCAGGACGCGGTCAGCAAGCTGGCGACGGCCTATTTCGTCCAATGGAAGGTTGCGTTCTTCGAAGAAGGCAGTCAGATCGTCGTTGTTGCCGTCACGGTCGAGAATGCCGAGAATCCCTGTTGTCGTCTGATAGTCCGACGTCCGCCTCGCATCGATGAACAAGGCATGGAGGATGTCTAGGCGAGCGGCCTCAGCGGACTGGTCGTCCTCCTTCTTGTACACGAGGACCAAGAGGTGGTAGCCGAGTCCGTAGACCTTCTGCGTAGCGTCCAGGAAGGGGCTTGAGGACTGCGGTTGCTTGATGGAGGTCACCTTCAGATCAACGTTCAACGATGGGAAGTCGATGCCGGATGCAGAGCTACCCAACTCGAAGTCGTATTGGCGGGCCAAGTGGTCTCGGAACGCATGCTCAACGTAGGTTCCGACCGCCTTGCCGTCGGTAGCTCCGTAGAGCTCGGGGATCGCCCGACCCGTCAACTGCGTACAAAAGTCCTTGGCCTCGCTCTTGAGTCGGTCGACTGTGAGTTGGTCCAATGCCCTGCCTTCCTGCCGACGAATGACACTTCCGTAAGTACTGTACCCAGTCGGTCTGACACCTCGCCGAGTGTCTCCTCGTACGGCTGGGCGAGTTGCGAGCAGACCCGGGTCGGAGGGAGCGAAGAGGGCCAAGTACCTGCGCTCCAGTACCGCCATTGCCACGGCGCCGACAATGGGAGCCAAGTTGGGAGCCATTCTCTGTGGATGGCTGCGGACGGCTGTGGAGGCCGGTGGACGCGAAAGCGCATCGTTCCGGCATCTGTGGACCCGGGTGGACGCCCATGGACAGGGCTTGGAGATCTACGGATCAGAAGGTTGGGGGTTCGAGTCCCTCCGGGCGTGCCGCAAGGGCTTCTCTCATGTCCGGTCGAGACCGACGACCCTTGGGCCGCGGCTGGGCCGCGGTGGGGCCGCGAGGGCGCGGCTCCGGACGTCGTCGAGGCGGCCGATCAGCGCCTCATTGTCGGATGGGAACAGGTGCTTGTGGCGGTCCATCGTGACGGCGATCGACGAGTGGCCGAGATGCACCTGAACGGACTTCGGGTTGGCGCTAGCCGAGATCAACAGACTGGTGCATGTATGCCTGGGGTCGTGGATGCGCAGACCCTCGGGGAGTCCGGCGTTCTCGGAGCTGCAGAGACGCGAACAGCAGGCCTACCGGGATCTTGTTCCGCCGAGCCTTCTTCAATTCGGCTGACCTACCCCGTCCCAAAGCCCGGATCGGTCCTTGGCGGCCGGCACCCCGACGGGAGACCGAGGAGCGCCATGACCGATGCCGATCTGCTCACCGCCGTTCCCGACAACCGTGCCGCTGAGATTCGCTGCGATCAGCAGGCAGCAGCTCCGCTGTTGGGTGAAGACGGATCTCATCGAGCCGGACGTGGAGCGCTAGATCAGTCAGTCAGCGCCGAGACGCAAGAGTCTCAGGACCTCTCTCGCCACGAAGACTCGGCCGTACGTACGGCCGGTGGTCTCCTCGAGGATTCCTTCCTCGACGAGTTTTGACACTGCGCGATTCGCGGTCTGATATCGCACGTTGAGGCGCTTTGCGATGGCAGAAGGGGTGAGGACGGGGCGTTCGATCAGCTGCTCCGTGATCGTGATGATGGTTCCCTTCAAGCCTGCTCGACGAACACGCTCAACGGTGTTGGTCCGGTACTCGATCAGAGCGGTGATGCGCGAACGGGCGACGCTCGCCTCAGCTCGGATCGCCTCCGAGAAGAATCGAACCCACGGATCGAAGTCACCTGTCGCCGTTGTCTGGGCGAGAAGCTCTACGTAGCGCTCGCGACGTCGCTCCAGGTATGGCGAGAGAACCATGTAGTGGTTGGACAACGGTCCACGGTCGATCAGCAGGAGGATCGCGACTAGTCGCCCAATCCGGCCGTTGCCGTCGATGAATGGATGGATCGTCTCGAACTGATAGTGACTGACAGCGATGCGGGCGAGAAGGGGTAGCGCGTCCTCTTCATAATTCCATCGCTCCCAATCTGAGAACAGCTCCTCTAGACCCGGTCCAGGCGGTGGAGGCACGAATCGAGCCTCGGTGATCAGGGAGCCACGCGGTCCGATAGCAACCTGTGTCGATCTAAGGCGACCCGAAGACGACTCGTTCTCGGACGCGCGCATCAGCACCTCGTGGAGCTCACATAGCAGGTTGCGGGACACGGGACGAGTGGCGAGCTCGCGAACTCCCATCTCGGCAGCATCTACGTAGTTCGCCACCTCTTGAATCGGCTGCGTCAGCTCGATCTCGTCGATCTCCGAGGCAAAGAGGTCCTCCAGTGTGGAGAACGTGCCCTCGAGGGCCGATGTACTCACCGCCTCGCGGCGAATGATCGGGCGTGTGAGGAGATATGGCCTGTCAAGTTGGGTAGATGCCCCTTCGAGCCGACCGAGCTCCATCGCTGCCGCTTCGATCGTTGAGTATGTGTCGGGTGTGAGATCGATGCTCTTCGGGAGCGGGTCCGGTTGGAAGGCGTGGTGGCTGATCTTGCGCCCATGCTGTTCGACTGTGATGGGAACAAGTGTTCCTATAGGGGAGTCGCGGAATCGGTCTATGTCCATGGCTTCATGCATACCCCATGCTCTAGTTGTGATATTCGAGGGTCCGATTTCACAACATCGTGCATTCGCAAGGCAGAATATCACAACTAACGCTTTAGATGTGAAATCTCATGGGTGAAATTCACGTTGGAGGGGCCTTTCACCAAGGCACCGGTGCCGCGGCGCAGCTCGTTCTCGTCCGCCGTGCCCAGGGATCTGGGCCGCGGCTGGGCCGCGAGACACTGGAAAACGACCGTCAACGACGCGAACCGTCGTGAGGTGAAATCCCAAGCGCCACGCTTGTACTGCAAGGGCTTAGGTCGATGGAAGCTCGCTGGCCTTCTGCCGCTTGGGAGCCATCCGGGCTTGCGTAGCCCACCCACTTCGCGTACACCTTCGAGCGCAGCAGCGAGACACCGAGCAGCACGAAGGCGACGATCAGCAGACCCCACACGAGCAGGAACCCGATACCGACCGATGGCGTGTCGACGGCGCCGTTGAGCACCTCGGGGGCGTGGGGCTGATCGATCGTGCAGTGAACAGGTCAGTGAAGTATCCGCCGGACAGCATCACGAGTGATGCGACTGTGGCGAATGCTGCGAAGAGACCGAAGCGGCCACTTGTGCCTGCGTGGTTGATGTACAGCGATGCGACTCCCCAGATCAGCATCACGGCGGCGACGCAGCGCATCGCGGAAACCACACTGAATGTCGCCGTCACGACTTCAGCTGCGAAGTCTTCGGACGCGGGCTTCGCAGTTCACCGGGGAGCCGCCGTCATTCACGAGCGGATCGTCGCAAGGGCGAACGCGCCGCAAGCGCCGCACTATTCGGTGGGTTCGAGGATGACCACCGCAGTTTCGCCCGATCGGCGCGCGGCATACGCATCGAGGTTGTCATCGATGCTGCGCCACCGGTCCCACAGTCGCGACCGCTCCTCTCCGGCTGCGGCGCGGCCCTTCACCGTCTGTCGTCCGTCTGCGAGCTGTACGGCGGCGGCGGGATTCGCCTGAAGGTTGAGCCACCAGGCCGGTTCGCCGGCAGACCATCCGTTCATCGCCATCGTGACGAGGTTTGGGCCATCCTCGAAGTAACCGATCATGACGCTTCGCTCCTTGCCGGAGCGGCGTCCCGTGGTGGTGAGCCGGGCCGTGCCCCACTTCCCAGGCTTCGGGCGAGACAGACCGATACGGCCACCGGTCATGCGATAGATACCCCGATGGGTCGACCAGGCGAATCGAACCAACCATCGTGGAGGAACCCACGCCCGCTTCTCCGACTGTGCCATTGGTCTCCTGATGATGCGGCGTCGTCTGGCATCGTAATCGGCGGATCGTTGGCGGTACCAGCGCGGAATCCAGCAACGATTGCCGAAACACGGAGATGCGCTGCGATCTGTGTGTCTCCCTTGCTCAAGGGTCGGACGCGTGGAATCTGACCACGCCGCCTTTGTCATGAACTTCAGCGTGACGCCGATTCGTCCCGAACTCACGCCAATCGACAACCAGCTGGCTGCACCGGAGTGCAAGCACTGGTGTTGTGTCCTCGATCACTTCGGCATCGGCGAGGAGCAGGTGAACTTGGCCGTCGAACTCCACGAAGACCTTGTGATCACGAACGGTGGACCATGTCAGCCGGTGCATGTTGTCACGGGGTCGACCAAACCAGCCGGTGGGCAGTTCCATCGAAGCCGTTCCTGCGCGCTCGAACCACGCCGAAAGAAGGACCGCCACGCTGTCACGATCCGCACTGGCGTCAGATCCGTCACCGATGATGTAAACCTACTCTTTCATCCGTCCGAGCACACAGGTCGGCTCTACTCCGTGCCGATCGGCCGTGTGTCGGTTCGCGCCCAATGTGCTACGCAGTGTAGTAGCATTGCCCGAGGCGACAAAGCACGAAGAGGGCGTACGCCATGGCCAAAGATCCGTTTCTTGAGAACGCTGTCATGGAGGTTCTGTGGGGCGCGGCAGGTGGGATGACACCCCGCGAAGTTCTCGAGGACTTGCCATCTGAGCATGCCGTTCAATACACCACCGTGATGACCGTCCTCGCGCGGTTGTGGAAGAAGGGCCGCGTCGAACGCGAGCGCTCAGGGCGGGCCTACTCGTATCAACCAGTCCTCACGCGCAGTGAACATGCCGCTGCACGAATGGAGGAGATCCTCGATACTGCTGGTGATCGCAGTCGTGCGCTGGCGCGGTTCACCGAGCAACTGTCGGCGTCCGAGCGCAGGCGCCTCCGCGAGTATCTGGAGGGCCCATGATCCAGGATCTGCTCGCGGAAGGAGTTCTCGTCGCCACCATCGGTCTCGTTGCCATGCCGCTCGTGTCCAGACGGTTTAGGACGGCGTTCAGCCCCACCCAACTCACCCGGTACAACTCCGTGACGATGATCACCGGCCTTGCGCTCCTGCTCGTCGCGCTCGTCGCATGCGCCGTTCCGGTCGCACGAGCCATTGCCGGCGTCGAGCTGCCTGATCGGCACTTCTTCCCGGGAGATGCCATCGTCGGATGGGTATCGGCGGCTGTTGCGTTCGTGGTGGTCGGTTCCTTCGCGATCGGGTACCGGCGGACCCGGAACCTCGAGCGAATCCTCGCGGTCGAACCGTCGCTTGGCATCCACATTGACCGCGGTGACCATGAGTTGATCATCCTGGCGACGGCACACAGCATCGCCTATGCCGTCGGCACGAGACAGCACCGCCAGATTGTGATCTCGGAGGGGCTCATGGCGAAGCTGAGTGTCCGAGAGCTTGTCGCCGTTGTCGAACATGAGGCCGCACATCTCCGTCTCGGACATCGCTCCGACCTGGCACTCATCGCAATGGTCGAACCGCTGTCAGTCGTGCTTGCACCGTTGCGGCGACTCACCGAGGTGGCCCGCGCGGGGTTGGAACGGGCTGCGGATGCGGCAACATCGGATCATGCCGCGACAAGGTCGGCACTTCTCACGCTGAGCGGCATGAACCCCCATCCGGGAGTCGCAGCCTTCACATCGGGCGACCTTGCCGACCGGGTCGACGCGCTGGCGATAGCCGAGACACCGAATGCGGCTCTTCGGGCAGCATTGTACGCGGTAGCGTCCACACTCGCTGGGGTGTCAGCGTGGACACTCGTCCGATTCTGGTTCCTCTAGACCAAACGAGAACAGGGAAGCGACATGGCCAACTCGAAAGCGACATCGGCAACGACCACATCCGCACCGCTGGCCCTCGTCCTCGGGAGCATCGCTTGAAGAAGCACGCCACCTGGATCGCGATTGGAACTCTGACAGTGGTGATGGTCGTCGCGGTGGTGTTCTTCGGGAGTGGATCCCCGTCCGACACCGACGCAGGCACCGGGATTCCGGTGCAAGACCCCGACCTCGTCGCGGCAGGAGATGATCTCTATCAGGCACACTGTGCCGAATGCCACGGATCCGATCTCCGAGGAACCGATACCGGGCCCTCCCACCTCTCGGTTGTCTATGAACCGAACCATCACGGTGATGCAGCGTTCGTACTCGCAGCAAGGAACGGCGTCACACAGCATCATTGGCCGTTCGGTGACATGGCCCCGGTACCCGGGCTGAGCGACGACGATCTTGACGCGATCATCGCTTTCGTGAGGGAGAATCAGCGAATCTTCGGCTTCGAGCCGTACCCACCATGAGCGTTCGCACAGTACGCTGATCTACTACCTAGAGTCGTAGTGGAGCTTCCCGTCGATTGGACACGGCATGATGGCAATGACTTTCGAGTACGGACATATGAGTGGAGGGGGATGGTGGCTGATGATGGGCTTCTGGACGATCGTCGCCGCAGCCATTATCTGGGCGATCGTCCGCAGCATCGCAGCATCCGGGTCGTCGGCATCCAGCGCATCGTCCCCCGCGCCACCGAGTGCCGTCGAGATCCTCGCACAGCGGTTTGCGAAAGGCGAGATCGACGAGGACGAGTACCGCCGCCGGCGAGAGGTCCTCTCCGAGTAGCCGCGACTTGGTTCGAGTCGTGTTCACAAGCCTGGCCTGATCACCGGACACACTGGATCGACGCAAGCGTTGCCGCTGGTGCTCCCGGTCGGGAGTGCCCTACTTGGCGACGAGGAAGCGGTGATAGCGGAATGGCCACATGCCTGCGCGATCAGCCTCGAGGGCTCGGTACCCGTCGCGTTCGGCCCACAAGGAGATTTCGGTCGGCGCGAAACGATCCCGGCTGAGGATTTCGACGCGGGAACCGGACGGCAGGGATCGCATCAGCTTGTCAGCGCGGATCAGCCCTGTAGCGCATGGTGCTTTTCGATTGTCGAGCCGTTTGTCCCGAGCCGTTGTCATGGTCGAGCCGTTGTCATCGGTCGGGGGCCGTGTCGTCGAGGTCCTCGACCCGGCACACCCCGGTGACAGGCGAGCATTGCCGGTACAGCGGGCAGGTGATGAAGATCCCGATCAGGGCGACGATCAAGAGCACCTTGGCAGGAATGAGGATCCCCGGCATCGACATCCACCAGTCCGCCGGCATGGCGCGGTACACATCGGTCTGGATGAGTCCCGTGATGATCACCGTGGGCATCGCGAACCGCACCACCCAACGGAACCGTTGCAGCTGTCGGGCGAGCGCGATGACCGCTTCGATGGTGGGATGATCGCGTCCCGCGGGGATCGCAACGCCGAGGTTCCACAGGGCGCCTCCGAGCCAGAGTCCGAATGCGACGAGATGGAGGGTCCTGACGACTTCGGGAAGACCGGCAGCCGCGTCAAACGACCCCCACATGGCGGCCTGGGCGGCGGCTCCTGCAACGATCACCGCTCCGCTTCGGCGGGTTGCCACTCCACGCCACAGCAGTGCGGCTGTGGCGCCGGTGGCGATCATCAGCCAGAGCTGCTGGGTCGTGCTCAAGTAGGGGACGAACGCGACGGCGGCCGTCGAAACGGTGGCGAAGGCGGCGAGGATCCGGCTGATGGGCCGGGCATGCGCAAGGGCGCTGTCAGCCAGAGGTCGCATCCGTTCGTCGCTGAGTCCCTTCTCAGTGGTTCGTAGGTACATGGTTCTCCAGGCGGCGAACCCGAGGGTCAGCGCCATCGTCCACAGGATGAACCAGCGCATCAGCCCGAGGCCCAATCCGAGTCCGAAGGAGCGCCCCGTGAAGATGGCCCCTGCGATCGATGCGAGGGTGATCGTCACGAACGCAACCTTCGGGAGGAAGGGTGTCGAGGTACGGACCTCCACCGTGTAGCCGAGGTCGATGCCCTCACCGAGATCGGTGTGAATGGCGGGGATCGTGTTCATGCCGGGGAGCTGGCTTGGGGCGGTCATCCCATTTATTCCATCGTTCGCTAGAACTATTAATTCTATTACTACTACACGCGTAGGGAGAATTCAAGCGAAATGTCGGTGGCCAGATACCCTGGGTATGGAGGCGCGGGGGTCTCGGAGCGGCGTCATCCGGCTCACGCTTGTCGCTACGACGATGGAGGCGGCGTGATGCCTCGTCGCTCACACAGTCCCTGCGCTTCAACACCGAACGCCCGATTCATGCGAGCGCGATAGTTCTCCATCGCGATCGTCGCGACGAGTTCGACGGTTTGGGCCTCATCGAAGTGGATACGGACCGCTGCGAAGATTTCGTCTGTCACATTCGCGGGTGTGCGTGTCATCGCCTCGGTGAGCTCGAGGGCAGCTCGTTCTGCCTCCGTGAAGAGGTTGCTGGTGCGGAAGCTCCCGAGCGCCGCGATCTTGGCGTCGGATGCACCGTTTTCACTGCTCCCGGCAGTGTTGGTATCCATTCAGAAGGGGCACCCCACCATCTCGGCAGCACGCAGACAGGCGAGGGACCGCAGCTGAGCATCGAGCAGGCCACTTCTCGCCGGGGCGTCGCCGAGTGCACGGCTCGCTTGGAGGATCGGAGGGCAGTGTGCCTGAATGCCGGTCGGCACGACTGGTTCACCCAGCCATCGTTCGCTGGCCTCGAGCACCTTGCGAACCTCGCCTGACACCTCTTCTTTCGTCAAGGGGCGTATCCGGGCCATGCAGACTTCCTTCCTACCTTCGGTCCGATGTGGTCCGCCGCAGCAGGATTGCCCGCCACATCGAAGCTGATGTCGCGATCATAGGAGTGCCGTCCGACCACGGGCTCTGCGACGCCGCGCTGGACCGATCACGGCTGTCCGACCCCTTGCGGGACCTGGCAACTGCGGTCAGCCCCGTTCTGTGGGCCAGAGTTGACCTTTTCGTTGATGTGCTGTTTCAGGACATCCCTCACACTGTCGATGTTGATGTCGCGGGGCATCCCTCACACCTGTGGTTGTGATTCGTTTGGAGTTGACCCGGTTTGTTGGACACCCGATCCTGGGGTGAGTCTCAGGGGAAGGAGCCCTTCGATGGGTCGTCCAAGCAAGTATCCGGAGGAGTTCCGGAGGGAAGCTGTCGAGTTGTATCGGTCGTCTGACCGTCCAAGGGTCGAGGTTGCTCGGTCGTTGGGGATTTCGGATAACACGCTTGCAGCGTGGGTCAAGGCGGCTCGTGCCGAAGCCGAGTCGGGTCTTGATCCTGATGAGCGTGCTGAGCTCGAGCGGCTCCGGAAGGAGAATCGAGAGTTGCGTCTGGATCGGGAGATCCTCCGCAAGGCGGCAGCGTATTTCGCTCGGGAGACGAACAGGTGAGCCGACGGTTCGTCTCCGAGCATGCCGATCGGTATCCGGTCACCAGGCTCTGTGCACTTGCTGGGGTGCCTCGTTCAACGTTCTACGAGTGGCGGAGCCGGGAGCCGTCCCAACGTGACCGCGACGACGCTGCACTCACCGTTGAGATCGTCGATATCCATACGGCGTCTCACGGCACCTATGGGGCACCGCGGGTCTGTGGCCAGCTACGGCATCGAGGCATCCAGGTAGGCCGCAAGCGGGTCGCTCGCCTCATGGCTGCTGAGGGTCTCGTGGGTGTTCACGGGCGCCGCAAGTGGCGGAAAGGACGACCGAACACGGCACCAGCACCAGACCGGCTCCAACGCGACTTCACCGCCGAGGCACCGGATCAGCGATGGGTTGCTGACATCACCGAGTTCGCCTGTTGGGACGGCACCCTCTACCTCGCAGGCATCAAGGACCTCTGTGATCAGTCGATCGTTGGCTGGTCCATGGGGTGCGTCAGACCACCGACCTGGCCGTCAACGCCCTGGTCATGGCGCTCGGCCGGCGCCACCCAGACGATGAACTCATCCATCACGCCGACCGGGGATCCCAATACACGAGCCTGGAGTTCTCGAACCGAATGGCCGGCTGGGGCATTGCACCATCGTTCTCGAGGACCGGGAACTGCTACGACAACGCCGCCATGGAGACCACCTGGGCAACCATCAAGCGCGAGATCCGACACATCTAGGGCGACTGGTCACAGATGACCCGCTCCCAGCTGCGCACCGTCCTGTTCTGAATACATCGAAACCTTCTACAACCGGAACCGTCACCAAGCCCGACTCGGACACCGAACACCCGCCGCCACCTGAATCACACTGGGTTTGATGGAGACCGTTTTGTTTGGTTTCCTTACTTGCCAGTTGTGGCTAGTTCAGCGTAGCGGGCCTCCTCGTATTCGGCTGGTGGGATATCGCTGCAGTGGCTGTGGAGCCGCTCGGTGTTGTACCAGTGCACCCACCCCAAGGTGGCGAGTTCGACTTCCTCGACCGTTCTCCACGGTCCTTGGTCTGGTCCGTAGATCAACTCGGTCTTGTAGAGACCGTTCACTGTTTCGGCCAGGGCGTTATCGAACGAATCACCGACCGACCCGATCGAAGGCACCGCTCCGATCTCGGCAAGACGTTCACCGTATCGGACGCTCGTGAATTGAGATCCGGCATCGGAATGCGTAACGAGGCCTTCAAGGCGGGTGCCTCTGACCAGCGTGCCATCTCGAGTGCGTCGAGGACCATCTGGGTGCGCATGTTGGAAGCAACCCTCCACCCAACGATCCGTCGGCTGAATGCGTCAACAATGAAACACACGTATGCCACCCCCGACCAGGTCGACACAAAGGTGAGGTCTGTTACCCACAGACGGTTCGGACGAGCCGCGGTGAAGTCACGATCCACCAGGTCTTGGGGGCGTGTGGCTGACTCGTCGGGTCGTGTTGTACGAACCCGTCGATGCCGTGACACACCTTGGATTTCGAGCTGTTTCATCAGACGAGCCGTCTGGTCACGGCCAATGTCATGGCCGGCACGCCGGGCTGCTTTCCACAGTTTGTGAGCCCTATACACCTTCCGGTTCGAGATCCACAATGCCAACAGGATCGGCATCATCACCGCATCCCGCAGCGCTCGCGGACAGGGGCCGCTTCTTGTTGTCGTAATACGTTGAGGGGGCCACCTCCAGCGTGGTGCAGATGGGCTCGACCCCGAACTCGTCACGATTCTCGTCGACGAACTTGACCATTATCTGTGTGGGCGGTCGAGCTCCGCCGCAAAGAAAGCCGAAGCCCGCTTCAAGATCTCGTTCGCACGGCGCAGCTCACGGTTCTCCTGCTCCAGCTTCTTCATCTTTGCCCGCTCAGCAGCAGACATGCCCGGGGCATCCCCTGCTTCGATCTCAGCGTCAGCTACCCAACGACGCACAGACTCGGGGCCATACCCCAACTGGTCAGCGACGCGAACCACCGTGCCCTGGCTCGTCCCAAGCTCCTTACGGAGCTCGAAAACCAGCCGGACAGCCTGATCCTTCTCCTCTTTCGTATACCGACGAGTCGTCGGCCTTCCTGGTGTGATTTCCCTTGACATGACTCTCATCTTTCCACACTCAAGAGCCTCCAAGAATCCCAGGGCGATTCACCATCACCATCGGAGCGGCCTACAACACGATGCAAGCAACCGTGATCATCACCGAACCCACATGCCACATCTTCATCGACGGCCACCTCATCCGCCAACTCGAACTCGACCCCACCCAAAGAACCCAACCCCTCTACGATCGACCAGGCAAACCAACTGTGAGGGATGTCCCGCGACATCGCCAAAAAGTGTGAGGGATGTCCCGCGACATCACATTGACCTTTTCGTTGAACGGGAGCCCTGGGTACGCGTGAACACCGGAATCCGCGGGCATCCTGGTTGGCGGGGGTATGGTCTCCGTGCCGTCACCGTCGGGCCAGCCGACAACAGAGAGAGGAGACCGTGGACTCCAAGGTTGCTCACGATCGCCGCAGGGCGCTCGAACTGGTGAGGGAACGCCTGGGGATGGCGGTCCGCGGGGGGGTGATCCGGCTGCGCGTCGAGGACCAGTCGCGGGACGGGAGAACTATCACCGTCGGTGGCCGTCCGTACGCCAACTACGGATCGTGCGGCTACCTCGGACTGAACACGGACCAGCGCCTCATCGACGCGGCGAAGGCGGCACTCGACCAGTACGGCCCCGTCTTCTCCTCGTCTGCCGCGTACACCTCCGTTGACCTGTACACCGACCTCGAGGACCGCCTCGGCAAGATCTTCCCTGAGGGCCGCCTCCTGGTTCCGACCACCACCACACTCGGGCACCTGTCGGTGCTCCCGGTGCTCATCGCACCGGGAGACCTTGTCCTGCTCGACCACCAGGTGCACGCCTCGGTTCAGCTGACCGCAGGGGTCCTGCGGGGGATCGGTGCAACCGTGCGGGATCTCCCACACAACGACATGGGTGCGCTGCGAGGCGCCCTCGAATCGGACGCGCCCAAGCACCGAGCCGTTTGGTATCTGGCGGACGGCGTGTACTCGATGTACGGGGACACGACTCCCGCCGAGGAGGTTCGGTCGCTGCTCGACGACTTCGAGAACCTCCATGTGTATTACGACGATGCGCACGGCGTCGGTTGGAAGGGCCAGCACGGTATCGGCCATGTGCTTGCCGAGGCGGGCTTCCACGAACGCATGATCGTGATCGGGTCCCTCGCGAAGTCGTGGGGAGCCGGTGGGTCGGTCGTCGTGCTCCCCAACGAGATGCTTGCCCAGCATGTGCTGCTCGCCGGGGCCACTTTCACCTTCTCCGGACCGCTGCATCCGGCGCAGCTGGGAGCTGCGGTCGCTGCTGCCGACATCCACCTGTCGCCCGAGCGCGACGAGCGAGAGGAACGACTCCTCGCCAAGATCGACCTGATGCGTGAACGCCTCGTTGCGCATCAGCTTCCTGCCCTTTCCCTCGAGCGGACACCCCTGTGGTATGTCAGGGTCGGCACACCCGAGAACGCGATCGAACTCGGGCGACGCATGATGGTGGATGGGTACTACACGAATGTGTCGGGTTTTCCGGTTGTGCCAAAGGGCATGGACGGCATTCGATTCACCACAACCCTGTTTCAGCCCGACAGCGATATCGATCGGTTCACGGCCTCCCTGAAACGCAACATCGAAGGCCTCGTGGTGCCTGTGGAGTGGCACATCGACCTGCGCTGAACTCCTACATTCCTGAGTCGACCCGACCGATAACTCAATCGTGGCACGATCCCTGCGTCCGCGCGCGAAGCGAATCAGCACCCAACAGCGGTTTGGGCCTTTCGCGCTGGCCGTATTCGGGTTCCTTGGGCTCTGCGGCCTCGTGACACTCATCGGTTCGAAAGATGTTGCCGACGCCGCAGGGGCGCTCGGTGTGTTCGTCGGATCGGGGATCGCCGGCTGGTTGTTCATCCACCGGGCCCGGTCGGTCACAGGCAGAGAACGCGTCGCTTGGTCTCTCATCGGTGTGGGCCTGTGCATCGCGTCGATGGGTGTGATCGTGGTTGCGGTCGTCTACTTCGTTCAAGGCGATGCCCCTGCGTTCGGTTGGACCGACCTGTTCTTCCTCACGACCTATCTCCTTGTGATCGTCGGCGCCGCGGCACTTCCCTACTCGCAGGGTTCTCCCCTCCAACGGGCGCGGATGTTGCTCGACGGGCTGATCGGAGCGGTCTCGGTAGCTGCATTGCTGTGGGTGTTCCTGCTCGCGGACATGACGATGGGACTCGCGGGCGCCTCCGCCCTCACGCGGACGATCGGTGCCCTCTACCCGTTCTTGGACCTCGCGGTTCTCACCGTTGCGATGTCGGTGCTTCTTCGCCGGTCGCGGCATCGGTTCGATGTCCGGGTTGCCCTGTTCACCGCAGGCGTGTTTTTCCAGGTGGTCGGCGACATCGCGTTCTTTGCCTCTGGTCAGACCGGCTCGTTCCAGGACGCCAACCCGCTGTATGTCATCAACCTCATCGCGATCGGGTTGTACTTCGCGTCCGCTTCGCTGGTAGGCCAGCCGAGCATCGGCCGCGAATATGCGGATCGCAACCCGCCCCTGTGGACACAGGTTGCCCCGTATGTCCCCGCGGTGGGCATGCTCGGCGTCCTCGTCGCCGAAGCAGTCGTCGGGGGTGGAGAGACCGTCGAGCCCATCCTGGTGGTTGCCGTCATCGTTGTCGGGCTGCTCGTGATCGCACGGCAAGGTGTTGCGATCGTTGACAACCGCGCAACCATCGAAGAGCAGCGGGATCTGCTCGTCACGACCATCTCCCATGAACTGCGTACCCCGCTGACAGCCATCGTCGGCTATCTCGATCTGCTCATGGAGAACGACGATGAGCTCGAGCGGGAGCAACGGTCGATGGTGTCGATCATCCATGAGCAGGCCGACTACATGGCGACGATCGTGTCGGATCTGATGATGCTCGCCCGCGGTTCGGACGGGGGCATCGACCTCGACATCGAACCGGTCCGGGTTGTCGACCTCACGGTGGCGGCGCTCCACGCGGCAGGGATCGATCCGTCAAGCGTCGAAGTCGAATGTCAGCCAGCGCTCGGGGCATTCGTCGACCGGTCCCGTATGCAACAGGTCCTCGTCAACCTCCTCACCAACGCCGAGCGATACGGGGGAGAACGCCGCATCGTGCGCATCACCGCCGACGGATCGGACATCACGGTCGAGGTTCACGACAACGGTCCAGGAGTGCCGCGTCGCCACGAGATGCGAGTCTGGGAGCGTTTCGAGCGTGGCCCGAACCGTCTCAACGCGATCGTCCCCGGATCCGGTATCGGCCTCGCCGTCGTACGGGCGATCGCCGAAGCCCACGGCGGGGTCACGACCTACCGGTCCTCCGAGCTACTCGGTGGGGCCTGCTTTTCCGTGCTCCTCCCCGGCCGCGCAACCCGCGACCCGACAGGTCGCGAGGAGCAGCCGATCTCGAAGGCGGTCCGATTCATCGCATGAACGCGGCACCCGGAACCCCGGCGGCGGCGACGAGCCCGCTACGCACCTGATACGCTCGTGGTCATGAGCATCGAAAAAGCACTGACCGAACTGTACGGGGAGCGGAACCGCCTCGGCGAGGAGTGTGCCCGCATCGATGAGGCCATTGCGGCTCTCGAGTCGGTGTCATCAACGCCGCCGACACGATCCAAGACTCGATCGAAGACGGGATCCACAAAGCGTGACGGCCGCAGCGCCCCGAAGCCACCTGTCGCCTGCCCGTTCTGCGGAGGGGTGACCAAGGGCATGGTCGGCCTGTCTGCCCATGTCCGCGGCTCCCACCCCGACAAGTACCCGAAGGCATACGAAGCGTGGAAGCAGTCGCAGTCGTAGCCCCGGAGCGAGGCCCTACTGGTCTCTTTCCATGACCTTTTCGATCGTCGCACACGACCCGGATGCGTCCGACGGCACCGAATGGGGCGTTGCGGTGGCCTCAAAATTCCTCGCCGCAGGTTCGGTCGTTCCATGGGCCAGCGCAGGCGTCGGTGCCATCGCGACCCAGGCGCTCGCCAACATCGGGTACGGGGTACGAGGGCTCGAGCTGCTCGCGAACGGCATGTCGCCTGGCGCCGTGGTCGAGCTCCTCACGGCCAACGACGACGGTCGGGAACACCGCCAGTTCGGTGTCGTCGATGCCCGCGGGCGCGCAGCGACCTTCACCGGCGGTGAGTGCCTCCCTTGGGCAGGCGGACGCACCGGGGACGGCTACGCCTGCCAAGGCAACATCCTCACCGGTCCCGAAGTGCTCGACGCCATGGTGGCTGCGTTCCACGAACCCGGTGACCTCACAGCGCGTCTCGTTGCTGCGCTGCTCGCAGGGGACCGCGCCGGAGGTGACCGTCGCGGGCGCCAGTCGGCAGCGATCCTCATCGTTCGCGAAGGTGGTGGGTACCTCGGCGACACCGATGTCGCCGTGGATCTCCGGGTCGACGATCACCCAGAGCCGGTCGTGGAACTCGGGCGTCTCTGCGAGATTCACCGGCTGCTGTTCCCGAGGCCGTCAGATCTCGTCTTTGTCCCGATCGACGAGGCGCTCGCATCCGAGATCGGGGACCGCCTCGCCCGGCTCGGACACCTGCCCCACGCGGTCGCAGCATTCGGGGACGAGGCAAGAGGGGCGCTGATGGCGTTCGTCGGAATCGAGAACCTCGAGGAGCGCTGGACCGACGAGCCCGCGATCGAAGAGCAGGTGCTGGCGGCTCTTCGGACGGCATCGGAGTGATCCCCGGCTCACGGGTCATCGACCGAGCCGGGCCCGAAACTCCCTGAGTTCGTCCTTCCACGGCGGGTCGGCGCCCTGGCGGGTACACACGAATCCGGCGGCGATGACGGCCGCTTCGGCAGCGGCGACGAAGGACGCCTTGTTCAGGAACCGCAAGGCTTCGGGCTGGCGAACCTTGGACTCATGCAACCCGGCAAGGAGGGTCCCGGTGAAGGTGTCGCCTGCCCCGACGGTATCGACGACCTCGACCGAAACACCGGGGACTCGGGCATCCCAGCCCGCAGTGTGGATGGTGCATCCGTCGGCGCTGGTGACAACCACCGCGGCGATTCCCCGATCGAGGAGCTCCCCGGCAACCGAGGATTCCGAGCGCCCACCCCAGATCCAGTCGAGGTCCTCGTTGGAGCAGCGATACAGCGCCGTGTGATCCAGCCACCGTTCGTGCCACAGATCCCACAGCGATCGGTCGGGAATGATCGAAGGCCGCACATTCGGGTCGAGGACGACAAGCCCCGGGTTGTCTGCGATGAGGCGGTGCAGCGTCGCAGCGGTCGCGCCCCGATACATGCCGAAGGTCCCACCTTGGATGATGTGGGGTCCCGGTCCGATGACATCGAGGCTCGCCGATTCGAGGTTCGCCTCTGCGGTACCGTCGGCCTCGAACCGGAACGAAGGCGTCGGATCCACCGTCACGATCGCTCGTGCGGTTGGTTCCGGACCGCGTTCGACCAGCCGCAGGTCGACGCCGGAATCCTCGAGGTGTCGGACCAGCATCGCCCCGTCGGCATCGGTCGAGATTCGTCCCAAGAAGGCAGTCGGGGCGCCGAGCCTCGCGGCGGCGACAGCCGTGTTGAGGTTGGAACCGCCCGGGACGGCGTCCGAGATCACATCGACGATTGCGTCACCACAGCACACGATCACCGTTCCGAGAGTAACCATGGCCCGCAGCGGCGGGACCGTTCCCCAGAGCTGGGGATGGCATCTGAA
This sequence comes from Acidimicrobiia bacterium, assembly GCA_041393965.1. Lineage (NCBI taxonomy): Bacteria > Bacillati > Actinomycetota > Acidimicrobiia > Acidimicrobiia bacterium. The sequence continues at coordinate 585,570 of JAWKJB010000001.1, forward strand.
GCTCCCTGGGCTCCTTGCGGTCGTGCCGGTTGCGGAGTCCCTACGATGGGATCGTGAGACAGTGGATCGAAGACACCCTCGGCATTTCTGCCGATGTCGCGTACCGGGTGACGACAACCGTCGTCGTGTTGATTGTGTTGCTCGTTGCGCGATGGCTCGTCGCGCGTTGGATCAGCAAGAAGATCGTCGATCCCGAGCTCATGTTCAGGGCCCGCAAGACGGCGACCTATGTCGCAACGGTCATCTTCGTGGTCACGATGTCATGGCTGTGGCTGCCGTTCTTCGACGATCTCGGGACCTTCCTCGGCCTGGTGAGCGCCGGTATCGCGATCGCTCTCGCCGATGTGTTCCTTGACCTTGCGGGCTGGCTGTTCATCGTCTTCCGGCGTCCCTTCAAGGTCGGCGACCGCATCGAGATCAACGGGACGGCTGGCGATGTCATCGATGTTCGCGCCTTCCGATTCACGGTGCTCGAGATCCGCAACTGGGTCGATGCCGACCAGTCCACCGGCAGAGTCGTCCACATCCCGAACGGCTCCCTCTTCAAGCACCCGACCGCGAACTTCACCGAGGGCTTTTTCCACATCTGGCACGAGGTCCCCGTGCTGGTGACCTTCGAATCGGATTGGTCCCGCGCCGAGCAGATGATCCTTGAGTGTCTCGCACCGGTCGCCATCTCCGAACAGGAGCTGCGAACCCATCAGCGTGCCGCGAGCGCGGCTCGGGACTACCTGATCACCTATCGCGAGCTGAAACCGACCGTCTATGTCTCGACGACCGCGAGCGGTGTTCTCCTCACCGGGAGACTTCTCGTCGAGGCGAGGAGCCGTCGTGGCGTCGACGATGCCATCTGGCGCCGTCTCCTGGATCTGATCGCGGCCGAACCCACCGTCGAACTCGCCTACCCAACGGGACGAACCGTGATCACGGATCCGATCAGGATCGAGCAGGAACCGGCGTAGTCAGGGGCTCGACAGCGCGGCCACATGGACGATCGCATCGCCACGGTTGACGAGTGGGTTGAGTTTCCGCCCGATCACCAGGCCGCCCTTGCGTGCCGCGACCTTCCCGAGACGCGCTCCGAACGGATCGTGAATCGTTGCGATCACATCCCCTGGACCGATCTGATCCCCGAGGGCGGCATCGAGATGCAGGATGCCCGAGCGTGTCGCGCGCACCCACGACGAGGATCGGGCGGTGAGGGTCGTTGCCCCCCTCGCCGTCTCCCCGTCGCGGATGCCGAGATGGGAGAGCACTCGGAGAGTCCCGGCCGCGCCTGCCGCGATCGCCGCTGACGAGAAGCGTTCGGCCGCACCTCCTTCGTACAGCAGGACGGTCGCCCTGAGGTCGGTTGCGGCCTGGCGGAGCGATCCGTCCCTGAGTCGTGAATGGATCATGACGGGAGGTGCGAACGCCCTCGCGAGCTGTTCGGTGGCTGGATCGTCGAGGTTGGCGCGGATCTGTGGGAGGTTCTCCCGGTCGTCGGATCCCGTATGGAAGTCGATGCCGATCTCGCACCGTTCCACCACCTCGGTCATCAGGAGCCTCGCGATTCTCGCGGCGAGTGAGCCACGAAGGGAGCCGGGGAACGAGCGGTTGAGGTCCCTACGGTCCGGCAGATACCGGCTCCCGGTGTTGAACCCATGCACATTGACAATCGGGACCGCCACGATGGTCCCAGCCATCGACGCCGGCTCGCATCGTGAGAGCACGCTGCGGATGATCTCGACACCGCACAGCTCGTCGCCGTGCACCGCGCCGGTGAGCCACAGCTTTGGGCCCCTTCGAGCGCCGTGAAACACGAGCGCCGGCAACGACACCGGGGTCCCCGACATCAGATTGGCGATCGGTATCTCGAGCTTGTGGCGGGTGCCGGGTTGTACCACGGTGCCCGCGATCGTAAACGGCTCAGGACCGAGGACCCGGTCAACCATCTGAACCGGCCAAGGGGTCATGCTTGGGTGCCGCAAGAGGATCCTTCGGAAGCTGCTGCACCTTAGGGCGGGCTCTGCGTCTGCGTCGTTCCGGCACGAGGTCCCGCATCTCCTCGAGCTTGCCGAAGCACAGCAACCGATCATTGGCCTCGAGCACCCGGGAGGTCCTTGGATTCGGGATCACCGTCGTGCCCCGTGTGAGGGTGAGCACGACGATGTCGCGGTCGAGGAGTCCGGAGTCCGCGATCGTGCGTCCGGTGATCTTCGCACCGTCGCGTACCAGCAACTCGGCAACTCCGTATCCCGTGCTGACGGTCAGGCGCTGTCGCACATCGACATCCGGGAAGTCGACCTGGCTCGCGATGAAGTCGACAACGGCGCCTGCCACATCGAGGCCGGTCGCGGTCTCGATCCCCTCGAGGCCAGGGGAACTGTTGACTTCCATCACGAGTGGTCCGTCGGCTCCCTCCAACATGTCGACACCCGCAACCCGCAGGCCCATGATCTGGGCCGACTGTACGGCCACCCGCTGGTATTCGGGGGCGAGTTCGATGACCTCGGCCGTCCCACCCCTGTGGACATTGGAACGGAACTCGTCGCCGACCGCCTTCCTCCGCATCGAGGCGACGACCCGGTCACCGACCACGAACGCTCGGATGTCGCGTCCGCGGCTCTCTTGGACGAACCGCTGGATCAGGACATTCTCGCTCTTGGAGTGGAGTGTCTCGATCACCGCCTCCGCGACCTTCGTGTCGGGGGCGAGGATCACGCCGATGCCTTGCGTGCCTTCGAGGACTTTGATGATGACCGGTGCTCCGCCGACCTGCTCGATCGCCGGGAGGATGTCGGCCTTGTGCCGGACGAACATGGTTCCCGGAATACCGACCTCGTGTCGTGACAGGATCTGGATCGCTCTGAGCTTGTCCCGCGAGTTGGCGATCCCCGCTGCGGTGTTCGGTGTGTAGACATCCATCTGTTCGAACTGGCGCACCACCGACATCCCGAAGAAGGTGATCGAAGCACCGATTCGGGGCAGAATCGCGTCGTAATCCGACAGCGGTTTGCCCCGGTAGTGCAGATCGGGTTCGTCGCCGGATAGATCGATGGCGAAGCGGAGGGTGTTGAGGACACGCACCGTATGCCCGCGATCGGCTGCTGCCGCTTTGAGGCGACGGGTGCTGTACGCAGACGGCGCTCGCGAAAGGATCGCAAGCTTCATTGAGAGCCTCGTTTCACCTGCTGGGGTCTCTCCGACAGGATGAAGGACCGGCTTGGGTGCACGAGGAACCTCCCTCTGATCGCCGACCGTCCGAGCAGCATCCGGAACCCCATCGTGTCACGCGATGTGAGGGTCAATTCGATGTCCCAGGCAGTGCTGCCCACATGGGCGCGGGTGATGATCGACGGGCGTCGCTCGGTGACACCGTTGGAGGACTTCACCCGGCGCCAGCGGTGCACCGGAACCGCAACCCGAACCGCTCGTTGGGACGATCGCTGTACCGGATGGATCTCGAACCTCGCGACGGGGATGCCTTCGACTTCTTTGACCCGCAAGCCGAACGCATGCAGCGCCGAGGTTCTCGCACCGGTGTCGATCTTCGCCTTGATCGGAACCGGGCAGAGATCCGGCAGATCGATGAATTCGCGCCAGCCGATGACCTTGCCTGGCAGTTTGGATGGCGCCATGAGATTCTCCTATGCCAAGCGACCAATATACCGATCGCTGGTTTCCCAGACGGGACACGCCGTTGGCGCACGAGCCCCGAGTCCCCGGTACCGCTGTGCGTCGAGATCGTTCAAGTCCAGCCGCCGATGCGTCGATTCCAACACGATGGGTTTGCCGTTTCTCACCGGATATGTCCTGGGCCAGCATGGGACGCAGTCTGCGAGGCTCGCGTCGACGGCGGCGGGCGCGCCGGGTGCGTCGACGATCGAGGTTCTCGAGGTCCACGACAGGGTCGATCGACTCCTGCTCGTGGTGGAGGCGATGTGGTCGTTGCTTGAGGAGGGTGGCTACTCCGAGGATCAACTGCGCCGAAGGATCGCCGAGATCGACATGGCCGACGGTTCGAAGGACGGCAAGAAGACGGTGCTTGCATCCGAATGCAAGTCCTGCGGTTCGATGGTCCCTGCGGGACGGGCAACATGCCAGTTCTGCGGCGCCGAGAGCCACCTGGTCGACGATGGGCCCCTCGCCGGGATCTGACCGATCGTTACCGAGTGACATCAGGGTTGTCCCACGGTCCGATCGAAAGTTCTGGTCGGGCGCTTGTGAGCCATCGGTCGGCAGGTTCCCCGATTCGACCATCATGGGCAGCGGTGTCGAAGAGGTTGAGGCATGCAGATCAGGACCGGTGATCGCGGGCAGGGACGGGCACGCGTTGTCGAATCGCACCGGCTGCTGGCCGCGATGCTCCTTGCCGCAGGCGTGTTCGGAGTCGTTGGCGTGGCGTGGGCGATCGGCGTGGCGATTCGCGGCGGTTCGTGGTGGGGTCCGATCCACGCCCTGATGGCGGGAGCGGCGTTGTCGGCGATCTCGGGGGCCACCCAGATGTTCACGATCACCTGGTCGTCGGCGAGGGCCCCGCGGCGGCCTCTCATCATCACACAGGGTGTCGTCCTGTGGGTCGGGGTGGCTCTTGTACTTGTCGGCATTCCTACGAACAGGGATTGGATCGTCTGGTCGGGCGGGACCGCGGTGGTTGTGGCGCTGATCCTGCTCGGTGCCGCGCTCCTTGGCACCATTCGACGGTCGTTGCTTCGCCGCTTCGACCTCTCGATACGCTTCTACTTCGTTGCGTTGTCTGCTGGTGTCATCGGGGTGACACTCGGCGTTCTGCTGGGAACGGGGTCGGTGGCGTCCCGATATGGCGATTTCCGACAGGTGCATTTGCATCTGAATCTTGTCGGTTTGATCGGTCTCACGGTCGTCGGAACTCTCCCGACGCTGCTGCCGACATTCGTCAAACATCGGGCGGTGAGCAGGCGTGAGGCGCGGATTGCGTGGTGGCTCGGGGTCGGCGGCGTCGTGGCGATCGCTGCCGGGTTGTTCGCACCCTTGTGGACGATCGGTGCCGGGACGCTGCTTGTCGCCGCAGCGGCCACCACCATCGTCGTCGGCATCGTTGGGAGGCTCGGACGGAAGGGGCTTCGGGGAGGGTTGCCCTTCTTCCATGTCCTCGCCGGTGTCTGTTGGCTGGTGGCGTGGGCGTGCGTGGACGCTTTCGGGCTCCTCACCGAACAGCCACTCGGGCACTTCTCGGGATGGACCGCTGCGGCGGTCGTCGTCGGTGTGGTGCAGGTCATCGTGGGGTCGGTGGCGTATCTGGTTCCTGTTCTGGTGGGACCGCCGATCGGTGCGAACCTCGACCGCATGACCGGGAATCCGTGGCTGCCGGTGATCCTGGCAAATGCGGCTGGTGTCGCGCTCGTTGCGGGATGGACTCCGGTCGCAACTGTCTTCCTTGCGTTATGGATCATCGATCTTGGTCGACGCCTCGCGTCGCTCCGCAAGCCCCCACCGCGGTAGATCAGGTACCCGCGTTCCCAAGTCGCTGTTCGATCGCGGCCCAGTCTTCATCGTCGAGTGTGCGGGCAAGGGCGGGGAACAGGTCGTATTCCTCGATCGCGATGTGACGATGGAGGTCATCGAGGAATGCTTCGATCTCATCGGGCGTCAGCGATTCGGACCGCTCAAGGATCTCAGCGAATCGCCGGTGATCGCTCTCGAGGTCCTCGACCCAGTAGTTCTGCGCGATCCCAACCGAGCGGGCCTGGACGAACACACCGTCTTCCTCTCGGCTGACATGGGGTTCGATGTGGTCGCGAAGCTCCCGGAGCAACTCGCCGGTGGTGGCTTCCCCAGAGGCTGGGGGGTCGAGGATGTCGTCTGCGATGAGCCCGATCTTGTCGTGTTCGGCACCGAGGCGGGCGATCTCAGGAAACCGCCTGCAATTGCAGAATTCGCACATTCACATGCCGCCGAGCACGCCCGTGATGTTTGACCCGTCCGCACCGATCCGCGACGGGTCCCACGGCGGGTGCCACACGACATTCACGAAGACCTTCCGTTGCGGGAACGCGCTCTGGAGGGCCGCTGTCGCCTCCGCAGGAAGTGAATCGGATACGGGACATCCCGGTGTGGTGAGGGTCATGTCGACCTCGATGGCATCGTCGACGACGCGCGTGTCGTAGACGAGTCCGAGCGTGACGATGTCGATGGCGAGTTCGGGATCCCAGACAGTGCGGAGCGCGTCGAGGACCCGGGTCTTGATGGCGTCGGTGTCGGTGGTCATCAGTGTTCGTGCTCCCCATGGTCGTGGTCACCGTGCGCGTGGCCCATGTGCTGGTAGATGGCGGCGACTTCGGCTGGTGTCATCGCCTCATCGAGAAGCGGGAGAAGGACCTCCTCTTCTTTCTTGAAGTGAAGGCTCACGATCGCCGACAGCCCGGCCAGCTGATGGGCGAGGGCGCCGGCGTGTGTGCCGCCATCCCAGTCTTCGAGCGCCTCGTCGACGGATGCCGCGAACGAACCGACGCGCGTGGCGATCTCATCGTGGTCGGCCCGCATCGTCGCGGTCGCGACCGGGGATCCTGCGACCTCGTTGATCGCCGGATAGAGATGCTCGTCTTCGGCAACGGCGTGTGGGATGAGATGTCCGCTGAGGAACTCGACATAGCGAGGCAGCCGTGCGGCCGCCGTTGCGGCATCCCAGGACGGGAGCTCGCGCGATGCTGCTTCGAGGTGCTCGAGGTGGGGCAAGAGATCCCGGTGCTCGGCTCGGATCGGTTCGGTTGGCAGTGTCATGCGGTTCCTTTCACGGGGATGGTGGTGTGATCAATCGAGGATGGATCGGGTGGCGACACGGGTGCCGACCGTGTTCCGACGATGAAGTTCGTGGTCACCGTGGCGGCCGTCGCCGCGATGAGCATCCCGGCGACGGCGACGACGGAAGACGAGTCGATGAGGGTGCCGACGAGGACGCCGGTGAATCCGATGGCACAACCAAACAGGACGACCCAGGCGACGCGTTTGTTGTACAGATCGCTGAACAGCAGCGGACGACCGGACACATGGTTCCTGATCCCTCTCGCCCGCAGCATCGAATAGGTGATGAACGGGACAATCTTGTGTGCGTGTCCGACGATGGCGAGGCCGAGCCACGAGGCGATGGCAACGATCTCGGCGACGGCGATCCTCAACCGTAGCGGTGCATCGACGCCACCGAATCCCGCAATTCCCCCGAGGGCTACGCCGGCGATAAGGAAGGCCGTGGACGCGAAGAGGAATGCATGCAGGAGTTCGAGCTTTCGTCGGCGGTGCCGGACCGAAGCGGCAAGGGAAATCAGATGGGCGGCGAGCCCCACAACAACGAACACCGCCCCGATCCAGGCTGCCACGGGGTTGGCGTACAACAGGCCGAGTGCGAGTGGGAGGGTACCGATCGCGACGCCCGCGACGGCGACCGCGCCCGATCGGTTCGAAGGCCGGTGAGCGAGGAGGAACATCGGCCACAGCTTCTCGGCAACCGAGATGTAGGTGAGGCCGAGCCATCCGAGGAGTCCGAGATGGGCATGGGCGAGGATCTTCGTCGGGAGAAGAGGAAACCAGCCACCTTCTCGGTTGAACGCGTAGACGATGCCGAACGAAACGGTCACGAGGAGATAGAGGACCGAGATTCGGAGCCCAACGACCGGCACTCCACCGACGCGTGACAGCAACGGCCCCGACAGGTTCCATGCCGCAAGAATGACGGTGGTGACGCCAATGGTCGCGCCGGTCGCAACGAGCCATTCTGGGCCGTGCGCGAAACCCATCGGGAGGAGCCAACCGGTGAGGATCATGCCGATCATGGTGGCGACGGCAACCGGAATCGACCGGAGGGGTCGCTGACCGACGACCGGTCCGAACTGGTGCAGCGCCCCGAGGACGGCAGTCGTCAGGAAGGCGAGCATCGCGAGATGCGCCGTTGACACGACGGCGCTGTGGAACGGCGAGAGCACCCACTTGTCTGCGCCGAACCATGTCGAGAAGCCCACACCGGTGAATCCGACGCCAGCCGCGAGCATGAATCCGAGAGGAATCCATTGAGGCGGCACCGCGGCGGGGCCACTGCCGGGAGCAGCCGCAAGGGGAATGCCGGGTTGGGTCATCGATCTCGTCCGTTTGCCTTTGGAATAAAACAAGTATACACTAGAAAAATACTGTTGGCCAACCCAAGGAGCAAGGCCATGGCATCAGCCACCATCGATGTGCGGGTGATCGAGCCGAAGGATAAGCACCCTCGCATCTTCGAAAAGCTGCACGAACTCGCCGCGGGCGAGAAGCTGACCCTCGTCAACGACCACGACCCGGTTCCACTCAAGTATCAGATCGAGGCTGAATACCCGGATCAGTTCGTCTTCGAGTATGTCGAGAGCGGTCCCGACCGATGGGAGGTCGACATCACGAGCGTCGCGCATGTGATCGATGCGAGGCCGACGATCGCCGCCGGTGGCGAGCCCTTCGGCGAGATCATGGCGGCGGCTTCCGCCGTTGAGGACGGTCAGGTCCTTGTCGTGTACGCACCGTTCGAACCGGTGCCACTCGAAGGTGTCCTCGGCGAGCAGGGGTTCACACACCGTGTCGACGAACTGGCTCCCAACAGCTGGCGTGTGATCTTCAGTAAGTAGGAGGCACATGTCCGAGGCGGCCATTCAGCAGCAAGCAAGGGCGCTCGGCGATCCGACGAGGTATCGCATCTTCCGTCTCGTCGCGCATGCCGAGGACCCGGTGACCGTTGGCGCCCTGACCGACTCGGTCGGGGTCAGCCACAACGCGATCCGTCAACACCTCGCGAAACTCGTCGAGGTGGGTCTCGTGGTCGAGTCCACGGCAAAGGCAGAAGGGCGTGGGCGTCCGAAGCTGCTGTATTCGCTCGATCCATCGGCCGATTCGCGCTGGGATGTCGACGGCCCGTATCAACGCCTCACCATGCTGCTGCTCGAGATGCTTGCCACCGGCGACGACGCCGTCGAGGTGGGGCGTCGCGCAGGGAATCGGATCGAGGTCGGAGCTCCCGAAGGCTCTTCCGCTGTCGACCGGCTCCTCGCAGCGATCGCCCGCGGGGGTTTCGAGCCCGTTGGTGTTGCGCATGGCTCTGACCTTGAGATCGTTCTCGACGCGTGTCCGTTTGCCGAGGCCGCGGCGGCAGATGCCGATACGATCTGTGGGCTACATCTCGGCATGAGTCAGGGTGTCGCTGACCGCCTCGACGGCATCTCGATCGAGGGGCTCACGCCGCGCGATCCGCACGAGGCGGGGTGTCAGCTGTTCGTTCGGATCGACGATTCGGTGCAAGCAGGTTCTTGACCCACCGGACGGAACCGACGACTGCCACCCCGAACAGGACCCCAGCGCCGTAGTTTGCGCCTGCGAGGAAGGCGGCACCGATGACCCATGGAAACCAACCGCTGGACGGGGCGACATCGTCGACCCACAGGGCGATCGGCCACAACACCATCATCAGCACCAGACCCGCAACAGCGCTCCGCGGCTGATGACGGAGGCCAGCCCAGAAGCCGAAAATGCAACCGGCAGCGATGACTGTTGGGATCACGACAATATCGTCGCGCCGATCGTCTCGGTCGTCAAAGCACAAACCACTGCGATCCAACAAACCGCCAGGTCGTCGTGGTAGCGTTTCGGGGCAAGCGAGACGGAGGAGTGGCAGATGGGTGACTTCATCAAGTCGTTGATCGTGATGGTCGTCGCTTTCGCGATCTTCACCTTCCCCGCGACCTGGCTGTTCATGCTGTTTGCGGGCAATGTGGGTTGGAGCTGGGGGTATGTCGAGGTGCTTCCCCTCGGCGTTCTCATGTCCGTCCTGCTCGGAGGCGTGACGAGCCGAACCTGGTGACGCTCCACAACGGGGCGATTCCGAAGCTCGGCGCCGATGGGCTGCTCGCGCACCCCATAGACCGGAATCACCGATGATTGGGGCACTTCTGCTCGGCCTTGTGTGCGGCGCAGTCGCACGAGCCCTTGTCCCAAACGATGCGTTCAGTGGACTCGCCGGATGGAAGTCGTGGCTCGCGTCGATCGTGCTCGGTCTTGTCGGCGCGCTCGTCGGCTACTGGCTGTTCACGGGGCTCCTCGGCATCGGCGATGCCGACAAGTTCGATTGGGGCGGCATCGTCGGTGCATTGATCGGATCGGTGATCGTCGTGGCAGCAGCCAGCTGGGTGGTTCGACGGGCGACGCGTTCCTGACCGTCGCACCGACCGTCGATGCCGGACCTTGGCATCGCCGTCGATGCGCGATGGTCGCGTGCCGAGACACGGCGGCGAAGCCGCCCCGTGCATCGACGCGATACGCTCACGATGCGGAGCGAGATCGGAAGGGTGCACGGAGTGGCTGAACCTCCAGCGATCAGGACCATGGGGCTGACCAAGCACTACGGCGACACCAAGGCACTCAACGATCTCGATCTCGAAGTGGAGCAAGGTGAGATCTTCGGCTTTCTCGGTCCGAACGGAGCCGGCAAGACCACCACGATCAGGGCTGTACTCAACTACATCACGCCAACATCCGGGTCCGCCGAGGTGCTCGGGATGGACGCGGCTACCCAATCGGTCGAGCTTCGGAGACACATCTCGTACCAGCCTGCGGAATACTCCATGTATCCAAACCTCACCGGTGGCCAGTACCTCCAGTACTTCGCCAACCTCCGAGGCGGTGTCGACAATGCCTATGTTCACGCGCTCGCCGAGCGTCTCGGAGCCGATCTCACCAAGAAGATCTCGGATTACTCGACCGGGAACAAGCAGAAGATCGGCCTCATTCAGGCATTCATGAGCAAGCCGAGGGTGCTGCTTTTGGACGAACCCGCAACCGGCCTCGATCCCCTCGTCCAAACCGAGCTCCAGGCTATGTATCGCGAGGCGCAAGATGAGGGGCGTACAGTCTTCCTTTCGAGCCACACGCTCGGTGAGGTGGAGCGGGTTGCCGGCCGGGTTGCCATTCTTCGGCTTGGCCACCTCGTCGTCGTCGAGCGCGTCGATGACCTCAAACGAAAGGCGATCCGGCGTCTCGACATCGAGTTCGAACACGATGTTGCCGCGTCGGTCTTCGACGGCGTCAGCGGTGTTCGCAGCGTCGACGCACGAGGTACCCATGTCTCGGTGTCATTCGATGGACCTGTCGGCGATCTGCTGCGAGTGGTCGTAAACCACTCGGTGCTCAACATCCACAGCCGCGACGCCGACCTCGAGGAGATCTTCCTCACCTACTACCGGAACGATCAGGCAAACGACCACGCGGGCGGCAATCGGGCCCAAGAGGGCGATCCAACGGGTGGCGGGGCACGGTTCCATGCTCGGTAGTGTCTTCGCCAAGGCGATCCTCGATCGCTCCCGGGCCGCGGCGACAGCCGTTGTGCTCGTTGTGTTCTACGGCAGCGTCGCGATCTTCGCCTACAACGGGTTCGGGGACGCGATGACGAGCCTGTTCGACAGCATGCCCGAGGCACTTCGGGCTGTCTACGGCGCCAACGATGGGACTGCCGTCGGGATGGCTGTCGGTGCGGTGTACGCGATCATTGCACCCGCGACGGTCCTCGTATTCGCGATCAGCGGGGGTGTCGCGGCGGCCGTCGGTGAAGAGTCAAACGGGACACTGGACCTGCTGCTTGCGAACCCGGTCACCCGTGCGGGGGTGGCGTGGTCGAAGTGGGCAGTCGTCGCGCTCGGAACCGCAACCATTGCCGTGGCCACCTGGATCGGGATCGGGGGGACGATTCTCATCATCGGCGAACCGACCGGTCACCGTGACCTCTTCGCACTCACGGTGATGCTGATCGGCTTCGGCCTGATGATGGGTGCCTTCGCCATGGCGCTTGCCGCGTGGACGGGCCGATCCGGCGTCGGAATGGGCGTCGCGTGGGGGATTGTGGCCGCGTCGTGGCTGTCGACCACGATTCTCGCGGTCAATCCGTCGCTTGCGACGGTCTCCCAGTTCACCCCCTGGTACCTGTACGACGGTACCGATCCGTTGAACAACGGGATCTCGTGGTGGGCGCTCGCCGTATCGCTTGGTGCCGCCGCCTTTTTCACCTACCTTGCGCCGCTCGGACTGGTTCGCAGGGACCTGAAGGGATGAAGGCATGACCTCGGGCATTGTGCCGCTCTCGTGGTATCGACGGGTCTCGATCCGGTCGGTGTTTGCCAAGAGCCTCGCCGACCGCACGACGATGACGGTCCTCACCGGAGTCGGTGTCGGGCTGATGGCGTTCGCGGTCACCGCCATGTTCCCGTCGCTCGAGGAGTCCCTCAAAGAGCTCGACCTCGGGTCCGGTTTTGCCGACTTCTTCGGTGGAGCCAGCCTCGCCACACCAGCCGGGTGGCTCTCGGCCGAGATGTGGAGCATTGTTGCGCCCTTTGCGATTGTCGCGCTCGTACTCGTTGACGGTGCGCGGTCGGTCGGATCCGAGGAGGAAGAGCGGATGATCGGCATGCTGGCCGCGAACCCGATCAGCAGGACTCGCATCCTCGCGGAGAAATCGGGGGCGGTGGTTGTTCACATGCTGGTGGCATCGGCTCTCATGGGGCTGCTGTCATGGCTGGCGGTCATCGTGATCGGTCTGGACCTCGACGCGAACCTCATCTGGGGCGCCACCTTGCATCTCGCACTGCTCGGGTTCATGGCCGCAGCGACAACAGTGGCCGTATCGGCACTCGTTGGAAAGCGCGCGAAGGCCATGGTGGTCGTTGGGGCCATCGCCGCGGTTGCGTACATCTCCGCATCGATGCTGCCGCTCTTCGATCAGGCGGCAGGCTGGGCCGAGCTGTCGCCCTGGTACTACTACTGGGGAGAGAACCCGCTCATCCACGGGGTCAACTGGGGCTTCATCGCCATCATGGGGGCGATCGGGACAGCCGTCTTCGGGTGCGCGGGACTCGTGTTCGTTCGCCGCGATCTCCCGGGCTGAAGCTATTCGCCGTGGAGGTCGGTTGGTGAGCTCTCGGTGTGGATCGTGCGATGACGGTGCAGGTGACGACCCGCGACGGGTGCATGCGCTGGGTCGTCGACGAAGACACCGCCCTCGTCCCCGACATGGAGCAGCGTGGTGCCGTACGCCTCGGTCAGGCTGGCAACGGTGAGCGCATCGTCGGGCCTGCCCTCGGCCACGACGCGTCCCGAGATCAGCAGCACATGGTCCGCGACCGCGGCCTCCGACAGGTCGTGGGTGGTCATGATCACCGTGCCCCCGGCGGCCACTTCGTCGTGGATCACGGCGTCGATTGCGCGAGCCGTCGGAAGGTCGATCCCCGTGAGCGGCTCGTCGAGGAGTAACAGATCATGGTCTTGGGCAAGCCCCTGAGCAACGAAGACGCGCTGGCGTTGACCTCCGGAGAGCTCGCGCAGGTGCCGCGTTTGGATGTCGGTGATGCCCATCTTGTCCATCGCGGCGGCAGCGGCAGCACGATCGGCAGCCGTGAGCCTCCCGTGCCAGCCGACCGAGGCGTATCGGCCCATCGTGACGACCTCACGGACCGAGATGGGGAGGGCTTCGTTCACCTTCGTTGTCTGGAGAACATACGCGATACGACGCCGATCGTCTCCGATGCCGGACAAGTGCAGGGAGCCTCGGACGGGACGCATGAGGCCAGCGATGCCATTGAGGATGGTGGACTTCCCTGCACCGTTGGGACCGATGACGGCGGTGACGGATCCGGCGGGAACCGTGAACGAGGACTCGTCGATCGCGATGTGTTTGCCGTAGGCGAGCACGATGCGTTCGGCGACAACCGCGGTCACCGACATTCGGCGCACACCCCTTCGATCTCAAGCGCATGATTCGTGACGCTGAACGACGCGTCGTGTGCGATCGCAGCGACGATTCGTTCGATGTCGTGCTCATGCACCGATGCAGGGTCCACATCCTCCACCGACCCGCATTCGGTGCACACCAGATGGTGATGGTGGCCGGTCAGCCATTCGGCGAGCTCGTAGCGGGCAAGCCCCTTTGTCGACAGGTGTGGAGTCAAGACGCCCGAATCGGTGAGCGTTGCAAGGGTTCGATAGATCGACGAGAGGGGCACCGAGAGCTTGTCGCCGAGCTCCTGGGCCGAGAGCGGTCCGTCAGCGTCGGCGAGGGCGTCAACGACGACACGGCGACCCGGCGTGTAGCGAATGCCGCTGCGCGTCAGGCGATCACGGATCTGTGTGTGAACGGTCACGGTGCATCCCTATGCTTCAGATAAGAACGATAACCGTTCTCATTATAGGACGGATATGATGCAGAACCCATGGCGACAGATCGGCTCGACTCGGGCCCGACGGTTCCTTGTCGTGGTGGTCACGGTGAGTCTCATGCTGGCCGCGTGCTCCGACGCCGAACCGCCTGATGGCGGCGGGCTCGTGATCGTGGCGACCACGACGATCTGGGCCGATGTCGTGCGAGCCATCGTCGGAACCGACGCAACGGTGAGAAGCTTGATGCCCCCTGGAACCGATC